>PMFN01000012.1:0-68195 GCA_003155135.1 Acidimicrobiaceae bacterium
GCGTCGCCGTAGGCGAAGATCCCCCCGTCGGCGGCGACCAGCCAGTAGCCCCCACCATCAGGGGTGGCCGCCATGCCGACGATCGGGGCGTTCAGAGGGGTTGCAGCGATCGAGCCACGGAACTGCGCCGCACCGAACGAGAAGATCCCGCCGTCACTCGCCACGAGCAGGTAGCCGGCTTGGGTAGCGCTGGCCGTCGATGTCGTCGCGGCGACCGTCCGGCCCGAGGCGTGCAGCGTGGGGATCCGGCGCAACCACGCCGCACCCGACGGGGAGGCGGCGAGGGCGAGCAACAATGGGGCGAGCAGTGCGACCGCCAACTGGCGGGCGAAGCTCGCGCCTGTTCCTCTCGTTGCGCCCCGCAGACCGCGACCCGACAGCACACGTCCACCTCTCGAGAGCCGACACTCGATGGAGGCAGTCTGCTCGGCCCTCGTCTCGAAGCGGCGGACCCCCCCCCGAGGTGGGCGATCATCGGCTCAGGCGCCGGGGTGGGCGTGGCGATCCAGCGACGCGGCGATCGCCCCTCGTTGCTCCTCCAGCCACGCCGGCGCGTGCCGAGCCGCCCAGCTCTCGGTGACCCAGCCCTTGATCATCGAGCGCATCGCGTCTCGATGGGTGAGGGCGAACGCGACGTGGCCGATCACGACGATGAAGACGGCGAAGGCGAACACGTCGTGGACGAAGGTTGCCCCGGTACGCCACGAGACGGGGAAGTGCCCGAACCACTGCATGACCGAACCGGTGGCGAGCATGACGACGATCGCCGCCCCGGTGAATGCAGCGTTCAGCTTCTGGCCCGGATTGAACTTGTCGAGCATCGGCATCGGGGCCCGGCCCAGCCTCTTCAACCATCGGACCTCCTCACCCGACCACAGGTTGACGCGCCGCACGTCCCGGCGCATCCGGGCCCCCCAGGGGCCGAGCAGGGAGATGATGATCGGCACGGGCACGGCGACGCCGGTCCAGAGGTGGATCTCGGCGATGAGATGACGCCGTCCCACCAGGCCGGCCAGCGAGCCGAAGTAGAGCGGGAGCGCGGTGGCCATCAAGATGGCGAACAACAGAGCGTTCGCCCAGTGCGCGCCGCGCTGCACCGCGTCGAAGCGGACGAGGCGTACAACACGGCGGCGGGCCCGTGTGACGGCCACGGACCTCAGGACGCCCGGGGGTCGGTCAGGCCCGTCGAGCCGTCGGCCCAGCCGTTCACCGGGTAGCCGTTCTGCTCCCAGAAGCCCGGTTCGACCTGGTCCACGACGCGGATGGCCGAGAGCCACTTGAGGGACTTGTAGCCGAACATCGGCGCCACGTAGAGGCGCACCGGCCCGCCGTGTTCGGTGGTCACCGGTGCGCCGAGCATGCGGTAGGCGACCAGCACGTCGGGCAGGCGCGCCTGGTCCAAGGTGAGGCTCTCGGTATCGGCACCGTCGTAGGACTCGAACGAGAGGGCTGACGCCTCTGGGCGGAGGCCAACCGAGTCGAGCAAATCCGAGAGCCTGACCCCTTCCCAGTGCACGTCGGGAACCCGCCATCCGGTGACGCACTGGAAGTCGCGCGCCAGCTTCGTGCGCGGCATTGCTTCGAGGTCGGCCAGCGTGAAGGTGGCGGGGCGCTCGACCAGGCCGCTCACCTTGAGGCGGTAGGCGGTCGGGGCGATTGCCGGGTAGGTGCCGGTGATCGAGTAGATCCGGAAGCGGTCGCCGCCCGGCAGCAGACCGCCGAGCCCCGAGCCTGCGACATCACCAATGATCGCTTGCGCCCTGGCGCCGAAGGCGATGCCGAGGGCGCCGAGCCCCGCCAAGCCGAGGAACACCCGCCGCCCGACCGGCGACCTGGCGGCAGGGCCACTGGCCGCAGGAAGTGCAGGGTCGCTCGTCACCGGCCGAGCATAAGACCGCACACAGGGGAAGAGTGGTCGGAGCGGGGAACCGTAAGGGTGTCGTAATGATCACGCTTGAACCCCCTGCGGACGTACAGGACGAACGGTGGTCGGGTCCTTCTAGGATCGACATAGTTATGGCTGTAGAAGCATCTCTCCCAGGGGCACCCGCCATCAACGAGCTGGGTCGCGCTCGGCGCATCGGCATCCTCATGATCTGCTCGATGAGCCTGCTCATCGTCGGGCTCGACGCCACCATCGTGAACATCGCGCTGCCGTCGATCGGCACCGACCTGCACGCCTCGGTCTCGGGGCTCCAGTGGACCGTCGACGCCTACACGCTGGTGCTGGCCAGCCTGCTGATGCTCTCGGGCTCGACGGCTGACCGCTTCGGGCGTCGGCGGACCTTCGTCATTGGCCTGTTGGTGTTCGTCGCCGGCTCGATGCTGTGCAGCCTCGCCCCGAGCCTCGGTCTCCTCGTGGCCTTTCGGATGGTCCAGGCGATCGGGGGCTCGATGCTGAACCCGGTGGCCATGTCGATCATCACCAACACCTTCACCGAGCCACGCGAGCGCGCCCAGGCAATCGGGGTCTGGGGCGCGGTCATCGGCGTCAGCATGGCCCTCGGCCCAGTGGTCGGGGGCCTGCTGGTGACCACGGTGGGATGGCGCTCCATCTTCTGGATCAACATCCCTGTCGGCCTCGTGGCCGTCGTCTTGGCACTGCGCTACATCCCCGAATCCAAAGCACCCAGGGCGCGGCGGGTCGACGTGGTTGGACAGGTTCTGGTCTTCGTCCTGTTGGTGTCGCTCACCTACGGCATCATCGAGGCCCCAGAGCACGGGTGGACATCAGGGCTGATCGTCGGCGCCTTTGCGCTCGCCGGGGCGTGCCTGATCGGCATCTTGCTCTACGAGCCGCGCCGCACAGAACCGCTCATCGAGTTGCGCTTCTTCCGGTCCATCCCCTTCTCCGGCGCGACGCTCATCGCGGTGGCCGCCTTCGCTGCACTTGGCGGCTTCTTGTTCTTGAACACCCTCTACCTCCAAGAGGTCCGTGGCCTCTCGGCGCTGCGCGCCGGACTCGACACGTTGCCGATGGCGGCCATGGCCATGCTGCTGCCCCCGATCTCCGGGCGCATCGTTGGGGTGCGCGGCGCGCGCATCCCGCTCGTCATCGCGGGTATCGCCCTCACCATCGGCTGCACCATGCTGGCCTTCATCGGCGGCTCGACCCCGTTCTCGTGGCTCTTCGTCGCCTATGTGATCTTCGGCATCGGCTTCGGTTTCGTGAACGCACCCATCACCAACGCTGCCGTGTCGGGCATGCCGCGGGCCCAGGCCGGGGTCGCTGCGGGCATCGCCTCGACGTCCCGGCAGATCGGCCAGACGCTCGGTGTGGCCGTCGTCGGGGCCCTCGTCACCTCGAAGATGGCCGTCTCGGGCCATACCGACCTCGCAGCCGCCAGCCATGCCGGCTGGTGGACCCTGGCCGGATGCGGCGTCGCCGTCTTGGTGCTCGCCTTCGTCGTGACCACCCGGCGCGCCCTCGAGAGCGCGCAGCGCACCGCACGTGAGCTCAACCCCGAGGTGCTCGAGGTCCAACCCACATGACGGCCACGGGCGCTCCGACGCCAGCCGAGATGGCATGGCAGATGATGCGCGAGTTGGTGCTCGACAACGAGCGACGCAAGGAGGCCTCGAGCGCGCTCGGGCTCAGCTTCGCCCGCATCAAGGCACTCCGGCGCATCGCCGAGTCCCCCCTCCCGATGGGCGAGCTCGCGACGTCGCTCGGCATCGAGCCCCCGTACATGACGCTCGTGGTCGACGACCTGGAGCGCCAGGGCCTCGTGGAGCGCCGCCCGCACCCGAGCGACCGCCGGGCGAAACTCGTCGTGGCGACCGCACGGGGCCGCCAGGCCGCTCGGCGGGCAGAGGCGATCTTGGAGCGGCCTCCTCCTGGCCTCGCCGGGCTTCCGACCGAGGTGAGTGAAGCACTCGTCGAGCTCCTCGTTGCCGTGAAGGCGTCGACCAACGGAGAAGTGCCTGGTGGGCGGGCACTAGGTTGACGATCGTGGCGCGCCACTGCTCTCGCGCTGCCTCCACTCGCACATGGCGACGTGCGCAGCCCGGGTGCTTGGCGCCGGGCCCGTGGCGCCAGTGAGCTCGGACCCGGCCCCGGGTGAAGGTCGCGAGTCGCGCCCCGCCGTGCTCTCGTGTCGCAACGGCCATGGCGTCGAGCCCGGGTTCTCGTACTGCCCGACCTGCGGCGCCGCGCTCGGTCCGGCAGCCGAGACGCCCACCCGCCAAACCCACCCCACGTCGACCGCGACCGTGACCGTGACAGCGAACAGCGAACAGCGAGCGCTCAGCCGCTACCGCACATGGATCGTGGTGGCCTTGCTCGTCGCGCTCGTCGTCGTGGTCTTGCTCGTCGTCGACGTCGTCGGCACCGGCGCCACCCCTTCCTGGAAGGACGGCTACGCCGCCGGCCAACAGGTGTGGGACGGCGAGGCAGCGGCCCATGGCTCGGCCACGTCGGTCTGCGCCCGGGCCGCCGAGTCGCCCGTGTTCAAGGCGAGCGACGATCGCTCGCAGTGGTTGGCGGGCTGTTCGGCCGGCTACAGCGCCGCCTCAAAGGTGGGGGCCTCCTAAGCCGACGGGGCCGCAGCACCCACCCCGGGCAACAACTGCAACGCGACAGCAAGACGCGCCCGTGCGGCCGGTCCCACCGCACCTCCGCCCGTTTGGCGACCTACGATCCGAGCGTGCCGCCGGTCGACCCTTTTGCACCGTGCGAGCTCGGCCCGGTGCAGCTGTCCAACCGCATCCTCAAGGCGGCGACCTTCGAAGGCATGAGCCCGAAGAACGTCGTCTCCCCCCAGCTCATCGACTTCCATCGGCGCATGGCGGCCGGGGGCGTGGCGATGACGACGGTGTCGTACATCGCCGTGTCTCGAGATGGCATGGGCGCCCCGGCGGAGATCTACGTCCACGAGGAGGCGGCCGACGGGCTGGGGGCGATTGTGACGGCGGTCCATGGCGAAGGGGCAGCGATCGCCGCCCAACTCGGTCATGCCGGCGCGGTGGGCGAGCTGCCGCACAAGCGAGCCGTCGGACCATCCAAGGGGCGAACGATCACCGGTGCGCGCGTGGCTGCCATCTCGACCGGGGGCATCGATGAAGTGGTCGCCCAGTTCGCTGCAGGCGCGCGCATGCTGCGCGACGCGGGCTTCGATGCCGTCGAGTTGCACTTCGGGCACCACTACCTCGTCTCGTCGTTCTTGAGCCCGAGGTGGAATAAGCGACGCGACGAGTACGGCGGGACGGTGGCGAACCGCGCCCGCCTCGCTGTGCGCATTCTGCGAGAGGTCGGCGATGCGGTCGCCGGGCAGATGGCGGTCACCGCCAAGCTCAACATGGTCGACGGCGTCCACGGAGGGCTCGGGATCGCAGAGAGCATCGAGTTCGCCCGGATCTTCGAGCACGTGGGTGTCCTCGATGCCATCGAGCTCACCGCAGGCGGCTCACGCGCCAACCAGATGTACATGTTCCGGGGGGACGCACCAAGAAAGGAATTCGAAGAGGTGCTACCCAGCTCCCAGCGCCTCGCCTTCAGGGCCCTCGCCCCCGTGCTCTTCCGCCGCTACCCGTTCGAAGAGGCCTACTTCCTCCCCATGGCCCGGCGCTTCCGCCAGCAGCTGTCGCTGCCCGTGATCCTGCTCGGTGGCATCAACACCCTCGCGTCCATCAACCAGGCCATGGCGGAGGGGTTCGGTTTCGTGGCGATGGGCAGGGCGCTGCTCCGAGAGCCCGACCTCATCGCCAGGATGCGTGACGGCTCGGCCGACCAGGGCACCTGCACCCACTGCAACAAGTGCATGGTCAGCATCTACAGCGGCACGAGGTGCGTCCTCGACCACCCCGAACCCCTCACCTTCTGATCTGCGCCACCGCGCCGGACACGCCGGTACCCTCGAAAGAGCGGGCTCGCCAGGCTCGCATCAAAACCTGACTTGTCCAGTCGGATTTAGCCCCTTAGCCTGTCCCTCACGGCGAAAGAAAGGCGGAACCATGAAGATCGCCGATGATGTCACCCAGTTGGTCGGGAATACCCCGCTCGTGCGGCTCCGTCGACTGACCGAGGGCGTCGGCGCCCAGGTCGTCGCCAAGCTCGAGTACTTCAACCCGGCACACAGCGTGAAGGACCGCATCGGAGTCGCCATGATCGACGCTGCCGAGAAGGCGGGCCTGATCGGCCCCGACACGATCATCTTGGAACCCACCAGCGGCAACACGGGCATAGCCCTTGCCATGGTGTGCGCGGCGCGCGGCTACAAGTGCGTCTTCACGATGCCAGAGACCATGAGCAAGGAGCGTCGGGCGCTGCTGCGGGGCTACGGGGCCGAGCTGGTGCTCACGCCGGGCCCCGAGGGCATGTCGGGTGCCATCGCCAAGGCCGAGGAGCTGGCGAAGTCCGACAAGCGCTACTTCATCCCCCAGCAGTTCGAGAACCCGGCCAACCCGGCCATCCACCGCGCCACCACCGCCGTCGAGATCTGGGACGACACCGACGGCCAGGTTGACTTCGTCGTCGCCGGCGTCGGCACCGGCGGCACGATCACCGGTGTCGGCGAGGCGCTGAAGGAGCGCAAGCCCTCAGTCAAGATGATCGCCGTCGAGCCGGCCGCGTCCCCGGTGCTCTCGGGCGGCCAGAAGGGCCCGCACCCGATCCAGGGCATCGGCGCCGGCTTCGTGCCGGCCATCCTCGACACCGCCGTCATCGACGAGATCATCCAGGTCACCAACGACGACGCCTTCGAGTACGCCCGGCGCGCCGCCCGGGAAGAGGGCCTCTTGGTCGGCATCTCCTCGGGTGCGGCCATCTGGGCCGCACTCGAAGTGGCCCGCCGTCCAGAGAACGACGGCAAGTTGATCGTCGTCATCATCCCGTCCTTCGGCGAGCGCTACCTCTCGACGCCGCTGTTCGCCGGGTTGACCGACTGACGATGTTCGCGAGCCTCCGCGGTGACCTGCGCGCCGTGCGCGAGCGCGACCCCGCCGCCCGTTCGGCTATCGAAGTCGCCCTCGCCTACCCGGGCGTCCATGCCATTTGGGGTCACCGTGTGGCCCGGCTCCTTTGGCGCTCGGACCTGAAGCTGGCCGCCCGGGTGCTGGCGTCGCTCACTCGCGTGATCACCGGTGTGGAGATCCACCCAGCGGCCACCCTGGGCGAGGGGCTGTTCATCGACCACGCCACCGGGGTGGTGATCGGCGAGACCGCCGAAGTGGGAGCCGACGTCACGCTCTATCAAGGAGTCACGCTCGGCGGGACGAGCCTCGAGCGAGGCAAGCGCCACCCGACCGTCGGCGACCGGGTGACCATCGGTGCGGGTGCCAAGGTGCTCGGACCCATCACCATTGGTGACGACACGCGCATCGGTGCCAACGCGGTGGTGGTCAAGTCGGTCCCACCCAATTCGGTGGTGGTCGGTGTGCCGGGACAGGTCATCGCTCGCAGCCGCCGGCGCCCGGTCGATGGCCCACTCGACCTCGACGACGCGCTCATGCCCGACCTCCTCGGGACCAGCCTCCAATCGCTGCTCAGTCGCGTCGACCAACTCGAGACTGCCCTCAACGGCCGGGCATCGAACGGGGCGGCGCGACCCTCCGAGCTCGGCGTCTGGGCCGGGGAGGACTTCTCGATCTGACGCCTGCCCATTCGGCCGGCCGGCCGGGACCGAAGACGTCATGACGTGGCGCGGGCGGTCTCGGCACCATCCGGGCCGCGCAGCTGGGCCGGGGAGGACGAGAGCGGGGCCAACCGTGCCGCCGTGGCGCTCTCGAGGAAGTGCTGCATCGTGGATCAGCTCGAAAGAGGGCAATGCACGACGGGCACACGCCCGGCACGGCGCAGTGTCCGCCGCGCTGCGAAGCACTGTCACTGACGCTATGGAGGGGCCGGTAAACGCCCACTCACGCTGTCGCCACGTGCCAAATGCACCGGCGCGACGAGCTCGAGCCGATGTCCGGTCGGGCCGCCAACGCGGGGCGCCCGCGCACCGAGAGACCCCAGGGCCTTGGACGCTTCACGGCAGCGTGGCCCCCTGGCCAGACGCCCGCCGGGCATCTCGGCGTTGCGCGGCGGACCTCGTGCGGCGACGGTGGACCGATGTGCCCTTACCGCCCCATTACCGCGGTGGCGCATAGTCGTTCTCGATGCAAAACTACGCCCACGCCATTGGGGCCCGGCAGACAGCGCCTTACCCAGGCCGAGGGGAACTAGCGTCGCGTTCGGCACAAGCCGGGCACGGCGCCAAGCAGTCAAAATACCCGATCCGCAGGGGGGAGGGACGGGAGAGATGACGCTGACGGCGGCGCAGACCCAATCGGTCCGACCCCGCGACCTCCCCCCGGTAGAGCGCGGTCGCGTCACGCCGGTGCGTCTGCGCTTCGCTGCTGTCGCTCTCTCGGCGCTGGCCCTGCTCGCCGGGCTGGTCTCGGCCCTCGCTGCCTCAGAACGCCATTCAGCCACCGTGGCCGCGTGGCAGAAGGCGGAACCGCTCGTGGTCGACGCCCAAGCCATCGACACATCGCTGTCGGACGCCGACACCACTGCCGCTGGATCCTTCCTCCAGGGCCGGCTCGAGCCGGCAGCTCTGCGAGCCCGCTACTCCTCGGACCTCGCCCAGGCCTCGGCCATGCTGGCGTCGGCCGCACAACAGGTGGGGTCCGACCCCGCCGTCGACGCGTCGATCCGTTCCCTCACCGTCGAACTCCCGATCTACACCGGCCTCGTCGAGACGGCAACGTTCAACGAGCGCCAGGCCTCCTATCCGCTCGCCGCTGCCTACCTCGGCGAGGCAAACAGCCTGATGCGCTCGGAGCTGCTGCCCGCTGCCGCATCCCTCTATGAGGTCGAAGGCCAACGGCTCACCGCCAATGAGTCGAGCTCGTCGAGCACCTGGCCGGTCATGCTGGCGGCGCTGCTCTTCGTCCTGCTCCTCGTGCTGCTCGTCGTGGCGCAACGCTGGCTGAGCACGCACTTCCGGCGCACGCTCAACGTGCCACTGGTCGCCGCCACCGCCGTCATTCTGGTCCTCGCCATCTGGTTCACCGTGGCGCTCGCCGCGCAGGGCTCCGGCGTGCATTCCGCAACCACCGGCGGGTCAGGGCCGGTGTCCACCGACACCCAGGCCCGGATCCGCGCCCTCCAGGTGCGCGGCGACGATGAACTCACGCTGCTCACCCGGGACTCGGTCGCCTCGTACCAACAGGACTACAAGGTCGCGGTGGCCGACCTCGAGCAGCTCTTGGGCTCTTCGTCGGCGAGCGGCAGCGAGCCAGCGCGCGCCGACATCGCCGACGCCAAGGCGGCGCTCGCCGCCTACCGCAGCACCCACGATCACCTACGCCAGCTCGACGGCTCCGGTGATCTGAGTGACGCCGTCGCCCTGGCATCGGGGAGCTCGGCCAACGACCTGCCTGCCGAATCAGCCCGGCTCGATTCCGCCATCTCGGCGGCCATCGGCGCATCCCAGGGGACCTACGACGACTCCATGTCGGGAGCGGCGTCGGACCTGAACGGCCTGCTCTGGGGCATCGGCATTCTCTCGGTCGCCGCTGCCGCGCTCATCATCATCGGGTTCCGGCCCCGGATCGCCGAGTACCAGTAGGCGTCGATGCACCCCTCCCCCGCTCCCCGCCACCGGTTCGCCCTACTCGCTGCACTCGTCGTGGCAGCCGTGACCCTGGCGGCCTGCGACAACGTCCCCGCCGCACAGACCACTGCCGCCACTCCACCGCTGGTCGTCCCGGCCGGCGCCCACATCGTGCACCCGTCGCCACCGACGGCGTCGGCGACGTCCTGCGGTGACCCGACCCAGAGCATCGCCCCACCGGCGACCCTGCCCACCCCCGGTGCGATGCCGTCGGGCTCGTACATGGCCGAGATCCAGGCTCGCGGCTACCTGCGGGCTGGCGTGGACCAGAGCACGTACCTGTGGGGCTATCGCGACCCGGTCACCGGCGCGCTCAGCGGCTTCGACATCGACATGCTGCGACAGGTGAGCCAGGCGATCTTCGGCTCACCCGACCGGATTCGCTACACCATCGTCCCCAACGCCGACCGGGTCCAGGCGGTCGAGTCGGGCGAGGTGGACATCGTCGCCGAGACGATGACCATCAACTGTGAGCGGGAGAAGGACGTCGACTTCTCGAGCGTCTACTTCGAAGCGGGCCAGCAGATCCTCGTCCCGTCCAACTCGAGCATCACCGGGCCCCAGGACCTCGGCGGCAAGCGCGTGTGTGCGACCGACGGCTCCACGTCACTCAACAATCTGGTCGTGCCGCCCGTCGCCCCCCACGTCACCATCTGGGCCGTGGCGAACGAAACGGACTGTCTGGTGATGCTCCAGCAGGGACAGGTCGACGCCATCAGCACGGACAACGCCATCTTGGAGGGCCTGGCCGCCCAGGACCCGAACACGAAGATCGTGGGTCCGACCTTCACCCAGGAGCCCTACGGCATGGCGATCAGCAAGGCCCACCCCGATTTCACCTCGTTCGTGAACGGCGTCCTGACCAACGAGCGTGCCGACGGCACGTGGGCTGCCATCTACAACCGCTGGCTCGGCGCCGCCACGGCGGGGCAGCCCACACCAGCCCCGCCCGTCGCCTCCTACCGGGCAGCGTCATGACCGAGACCTCGCTCGCCGATCTCGACCGCCGCATCGAGGCACTGGGCGCCACCCTGGAGCGCACGCGGGCGAACCTGGTTGAACTCGACCTCGACGTCACCCGCCAGACGCTGGCCGCGTCCACGTCGCTCACCGGGGCAACCGCTCAGCAATGGCAGATCGTCTCGGGCAACCTCCTCGAGCTCTGGGCCGGCCAACTGGCCCTCGATGACCTCATCGACCGACTCACCCGTGCGCGTTCGGCGAAAGGGGTGGCCAACCGGGTCCTCGTCGGAAAGCTGCTCGCCATCCTCGACGGCGAGTCGGTCACCTTGGCGCAGCCCGACGTCGCGGCGGGTCCCCGCCCGTTGACGGCCGGTCCGGCACCGACAGAGACCCGAACCGTCGACGAGGTGCTCACCGCCATGAGCGAGCACTATGCGGCCGCAGCCACCCTGGTCGCCGCCGTCGCCGAGGCGTGGGGCAGCTCGCTGCCGGCGTTGGAGGCCTTGCACCGCGAGCTCGACGACCTCGAAGCAACGGCCGAGCGCGCCGGTGCACGGCGGCCGAACGAACTCCCGTCCACCCGGCGCGCCCTCGCCGACGCCATCGACACCGCCCGTACGGATCCGCTGTCGCTCCCCTCCGACGCACTGGTCAACCTCCGCGCCACCGTGGAGAGGTCGGTGAGCGCCCTGCGTGCGGCACTAGGCGCCAAGCAGAAGCTCGAAGAAGAGCTGGCGGTGGCGGCCAAGGGCTTCGAGGAGTGCGAGCGGGCAACTCGCCGGGCGAACGAGGGGCTCGAGCGCGCCGCCACCCGGGTCACGCTCCCCGACGATGCTCGGCGGGCGGCGCAACAACTGGCGACCGAGGTGGCTGAGGTGCGCGCCGAGCTCGTGCACCTCTCGAACGGGGTCCCAGGGCAGAGCGGTACACGGACGCGGGTTGTCCAACTCGTCCAGCGCGCCGCTCGGCTCCAGCACGAGGCTGACGAGCTCGAGCGGCTGCCGGCCACCCTGCTGGCACTCCGTGACGAGCTGCGCGGGCGGCTCGAGGCCTACCGGGCGAAGGCCATGGCCGTCGGCGCCGCCGAGGACCTCGACCTCGATGGGCTCTATATGAGCGCCCGCGACATCCTCTACAGCGCCCCGTGCGCACTGCTCGAAGCCGAGGATCGGGTGGCCGCGTACCAGGCGGCCATCCGAGTAGCGCCGAAGGAGGCGAGGTGATGGCGAGCTGCACGCGTGCCGGCTGCACCGGCACCATCGAAGGGGGCTACTGCAACGAGTGCGGCTTCGCCGAGCGGGAGGTCCCGGCGCCCGCGGCACCGGCTCCCAGTCCCCGTGTCCCCGTGGCGACCCCCGCTCCCACGGCCAGCACGGCGCCCGCCTGCGAGCGTGGCGGGTGTTCGGGGCAGATCGAGGACGGCTACTGCAACGTCTGTGGCATGGTGCCCCCGGTGCGCCAGCCGGCCCCGGCCGCCGTCGCCTCGGGTCCTCTTCTGACGGGCGACATCGAGCGGCTTGGCGGGAGGTGTGAGCAGGACGGGTGTGGGGGGCACATCGAGGACGGCTACTGCAACGTCTGTGGCATGGCGCCCTCGGGCGCTTCGTTGCGAACCGCCGGCATTGGGTCCGACAGCGCGAGCGGCGGCCCTTCCGCATCGGGCACGTCGCCGTCGCGCGAGACGGTGCGATGGAGCGTCGGTTCCAACGCGAGCGACGCCAGCCGAACCGACTCGGGGGGCTCGCGCTCGAGCCGCGGCAACCTTGGTGCGGGTCTGGTCGAGATGCCCTCGGTGCCGTACCGGGACCCGCTCTCGGTCGTCCTCGAAGACCCCAAGGTCCCAGAGCGCAAGCGGTACTGCGCGGACTGCGGCGATCCGGTGGGGCGCAGCCACGAAGGGCGCCCGGAGAGCTCGGAGGGGTGGTGCCCGCACTGCGGCGCCCCCTATTCGTTCACGCCGAAGCTGTGGCCGGGGGACCTCGTCGGTGGCCAGTACCTCGTGGCCGGCTGCATCGCCCACGGCGGGCTCGGCTGGGTCTACCTCGCCCAGGACAAGAACGTCTCGGACCGCTGGGTCGTGCTAAAGGGCCTGCTCGACTCGAAGGACGAGTCGGCAATGTCGGCGGCCATCGCAGAACGGCGGTTCCTCGCCGAAGTCGAGCATCCCAACATTGTCAAGATCTACAACTTCGTCCAACACAAAGACGCCGGCTACATCGTGATGGAGTACGTCGGCGGCGAGTCCTTGCGCGAGGTGCGCAACCGCCACCGCGAGGAGTTCGGCGCACCGCTCCCTCTGGCGCGCGCCATCGCCTACATCTTGGAGATCCTCCCTGCCTTCGGCTTCCTCCACCGCCGCGGACTCCTCTTCTGCGACTTCAAGCCGGACAACATCATCCAGACCGAAGAGCAGCTGAAGCTCATCGACCTCGGCGGCGTCCGCGCGCTCGATGACCAGGACAGCGACCTCTACGGCACCGTTGGCTACCAGGCGCCCGAAGTCGGCGACTCGGGCGCGTCGATCTCCTCGGACCTCTACACGGTGGCCCGCACGCTCGCCATCTTGAGCTTCGACTTCCCCGGGTTCCAAGACGAGAAGCGCTACGCCCACACCCTTCCGCCGGCCCGGGAGGTCCCGGTGCTCGCGCGCTACGAGCCCTTCCACCAGTTCCTGCTGAAGGCCACCGGGGCAGATCCGCTGGCGCGCTTTCGCTCCGCCGGAGAAATGGCGGAGCAGCTGGTGGGGGTGCTCCGCCAGGTCATCGCCCTCGACGGGGGCAACCCGCCGCCGTCGCCGAGCACCCTGTTCAGTGCCGAGCTCGGCCACGCCACCACCGAGCCCGCCTGGGCGGACTTGCCGACCCCGGTGGTCGACCCCTTTGACCCCGCTGCCGCGCTGCTGACCACCGCCGCGCTGGCCGGCCCCGAGCAGATGCTGGCGGCGCTCGAGTCGGCCCCACGCTCACCCGAGCTCGCCTACCAGCTCGCCCGCTCGTGGATCGATGCCGGTGACTTCGACAAGGCCGAAGCCGAGCTCGATTCCCCCGAGGCGCACGCCGGCGGGTGGCGGGTGGCGTGGTGGCGGGGGGTCCTGCACCTGGCCAATGACCGGCCCGAGGGCGCGTGCGCCTTCTTCGGTGCCGTGGCCGCCGAGTTGCCCGGCGAGCTCGCACCCCGGTTGGCGCTCGCCGTCGCCCTCGAACTCAGTGCCGCCGGCCCGGGCTACGACGGCCACGGCGGCATCACCGAACCAACGCTCACCTTGCGACAGTCGGAGCACTACTACGGCATCGTCTCGGCCACCGATCCGAGCTACGCCAGCGCCGCCTTCGGCCTCTCCCGGGTTCGGCTGGCCCTGGGGGACCGGGCGGGAGCCGTCGAGGCGCTGCGGCGGATCTCGACCTTTTCGAGCTCGCACCTGGCTGCTCAGATCGGTTTGTGCCAGCTCCAGTGCGCGGATGTCGACGGCAGTGCACCGACCCTCGTCGACCTCACCGGCGCCTCCGCCGTGCTCGGCAAGCTCGCCGTCGAGCCGTCGGTGCGCCTACCCCTCGTGCGCGACCTCCACCGCCAGGCACTGCGCCTGCTGGAGGACGGCGACGTGGCCGCCGATGCCGGCATCGTGCTGGCTGGCAACCCCTTCGACGAGGTCGCCCAACGCAACGGGATGGAGCAGACGTTGCGCAGCCTCGCCAAGCTGGCACCGACGGACAAGGAGCGCTGTCAACTCGTGGACCAGGCCAACCACTTCCGATCCCGGACGTTCACATGACGTCCCCCTCGTCCCACCGCACGGCCACCGAGCAGTTGCAGGGCGTCTGCCCGCATTGCGGCGCCGCGGTGCTCGTCCACGAGCGGTTCTGCGAGGTCTGCGGCTCCCCGCTGGCGGGAACCGGCCCCACCGCCCCCCCCTCGCAGGCAGCGGTGCCAAGGGCCGAGTTCATCGCCGGAGCGGCGGCGGCGGTCTCGGACCTCGGACTGCGACGGCGCCGCAACGAGGACGCGGTGGCCATGACCGTGGCCGGTGACGGCGTGGTGGTGGCACTGTGCGATGGAGTGGCTTCGACCGCGAACGCCCACCATGCCTCCGACCGAGCAAGCATCGCAGCGCTGCGCTCGCTCGAACGTGGGGCATCGGCGGTGGGCTCGAGCGTGCCCGAGCTGCTGGGCGCAGCGTTCCGGAGCGCCCAGGAAGCGGTCTGCACCGTCCGCGACGATGACGCGGCGGGAAGAGAGCTGTCGCCGTCGACCACCATGGTGGCCGCCGTCACCTCGCCGGGCGCGGTGGCGGTGGGCAACGTCGGCGACAGTCGGGCCTATTGGCTGAGCGCCTCGGCCCAACGCCGCCTCACCGTCGACGACTCGTGGGCCGAGGAGCTCGTGGCCGAAGGCACACCGCGCGAGGAGGCGTACGCCGATCCCGAGGCGCACACCATCACCCGGTGGCTCGGCCCCGACGCCACCTCGGTCGAGCCCACGATCACGACGTTCGAGGTCCTCGAACCGGGGCTGCTCGTGCTCTGCAGCGATGGGCTGTGGAATTACTTCGAGCAGGCCGAGCGCCTGGCTCCACAGCTCGGACTGACCGAGGGCACCTCGTCACTCATCCTCGCCCATCGCCTCGTCGACGCCGCACTCGCCGAAGGTGGCCACGACAACGTGACCGTCGCGGTGATCCCAGTGGCGCCGCTGCCGACCACCGCTTCCGTCAGCGAGGAATGAGCGACCATGGCCGAGTTCACCATCGAGGCGTTCCAGAACGAGTACCTGCCCGAAGGGCACAACGTCATGGACGCGGTGATCACGGTGACGGCCGCCGGCACCTCGACGGTGGCGGGGCTCGACAGCGCACGGGCTGGTGCCGAGCGCTCCGAGGTGATCATCATCGACACCTCGGGGTCGATGTACGGCACGAAGCTACGCGAAGCACAAGCGGCGACGGCGGCGGCCATCGACTGCCTGCCCGACGGGGTGCACTTCGCCCTCATCGCCGGGAACCACGAGGCCCGCGTCGTCTTCCCGCTCAGCCCCCCGGCGGCCGTCGCCTCGTTCTTCACCCGTGAAGAAGCCAAGCGGGCCGTCAAGAAGCTGAAGGCAGCAGGCGGCACGGCGATGGGCGGGTGGCTCCACCTTGCCGCCTACCTCTTCGGCGACTCGCCGGGCATCCGCCACGCCATCTTGCTGACTGACGGCAAGAACGAGTCCGAAGCCAAAGAGGTCTTCGAGGAGGCACTTTCGAGCGTCGAAGGCGCCTTCCAGTGCGATTGCCGGGGCGTGGGAGCCGACTGGTCCGTGGACGACCTGCGCACGGTCGCCACCACCCTGCTCGGCACCTACGACATCGTCGCCGATCCGGCCGACCTGAGCGCCGACTTCGCCGACATGATGAACGAGGCACTGAGCAAGCAGGTCGCCGAGGTCACCTTGCGCGTCTGGACCCCCCAGGGCGCCGAGGTCACGCTCTTGAAGCAGATGGAACCGGTCATGCTCGACCTGTCCGGCGCCCGCACGGCCAGTGTCCTGCTTTCGGGCGACTACGCCACCGGCTCGTGGGGAGACGAGTCGCGCGACTACCACCTGAGCGTCCGGCTTCCGATGGGCTCGGTGAACGACGAGATGCTCGCCGCCCGGGTCACCGTGCTGGTGGGGGACGAACCACGCGGCCAGGCACTCGTGCGCGCCGTATGGACCGACGATGCCGCCATGTCGACGCGCATCAACAAACGGGTGGCCGAAGTGAAGGGTGAAGGGCAGCTGGCCGACGCCATCCAGGCCGGCATCGACGCACTGCGCTCGGGTGACGTCGCAGCTTCGACTGACCAGTTCGGTGCGGCGGTCCAGCTCGCCACCGAGCAGGAGAACGACGAGGCCCTCGACCGGCTCTCCGGCCTGGTCGACATCGAGGACGGGCCCACCGGTCGGGTCCGCCCCAAGGCCAAGGTCGCCGACGTGGACATGATGATCCTCGAGACGCGCTCAACACGCACCACGAGGAACAAGAAGTGACCGCCACCTGCCCCGCCGGGCACCGCTCGACCACGCTCGACTATTGCGGCCAGTGCGGGATCCCGATGCGAGGCGATCCGGCGGACGGTGCTTCCGTCACGATCGGCGCCTCCGAAGGTCCACGGGCCAGGCCCGAGAGTCGGTCCACCCGTTCGTGCCCGAACTGCGCGGCTGTCGTCGCCGACTCGGCGACGTGTGCGGAGTGTGGCTTCCGCTTCGACGCACCGGACAGCGTGGCGGTGTGGGAAGAGCAGCACTGGGACGTGGTGGCGCGCCACGACCGCCAGTACTTCGACATGGTCGACCCCGAGGGCATCGAGTTCCCCGACGAGGTGGTGTCCCGACGCATCCCGTTGCTCGGCGACCACATACGCATCGGGCGCCGCAGCAAGACCAAGGACATCTTCCCCGAGATCGACCTGTCCGGTTCCTTGGAGGATGTCGGGGTCTCGCACCGCCACGCCGTCCTCCTGCGCCAGGCCGCCGGCAACTGGGCCCTCACCGACGCGGGGTCGACCAACGGGACCTACTTGAACGCCGAGCAGGACCCCCTGCCCGCCAACGAGCGGGTGCCACTGCGCGATGGCGACCAGATCCATATCGGCGCATGGACGACCCTCACCATCGAGCGGGTCGACGCCAGCGACACCCACTCGGCCGAAGTGGAGCTCCCCTCCAAGGACACACGCGGTATGGCGCGCACCCGCCGGGAGCTCGACATCGCGCTGCTCGGACCGCTCGAGGCGACGGTGTCGGGATCGAAGCTGCCGATCGGCGCGCCCAAGGCACGTGGCGTCCTCGCCATCTTGGCCCTCCGCATCAACACGGCCGTGTCAATCGGCGACCTCGAGTGGGCGCTGTGGGGCGACCAGGAGCCTCCGACCGCCGGCAAGGCCCTGCAGGGCTACATCTCGACGTTGCGCAAGTCCCTGCCGGCCAATGTGATCGAGACCACCCCGCAGGGCTACCGCCTGGTCGGCCCGAAGGACGTCGTCGACGTGTTCCGCTTTGAGCGGCGGACGAACCGAGGTCGGGAGCTGCTCGCCTCGGGCCACCCCGGGGCGGCGGTGGCCGAGACGACTCGGGCCCTCGAGCTCTGGCGCGGCGAGCCGCTCCCCGACCTGGTGGACGCGCCCGAGTACGCCGGCGAGATCGTGCGATTGCGCGAACGCCGGGCGAGTGCGGAGGAGGACCTCTTCGAGGGGCGCCTCCAGCTCGGCGATCACCAGGGCGTGATCGCCGACTTGAGCGCAGCGGTCGAAGAGCAGCCGCTGCGCGAACGCCGGTGGGCCCAGCTCATGCTCGCCCTCTACCGGACCGGTCGACTGTCTGAGGCGATGAACGCCTACGAGCGGCTGCGGCTCAACCTGGCCGAGGAGCACGGGACCGTCCCGTCCGCCGAAATCAGCGCCCTCGAGAACGCCATCATTATGGACAGGCCCGAGCTGCGGTGGGCGCCGCCGTTGGCAACCGGCGACACGTCGCCAGGCCCACTGTAGGGACCATGTCGGACAGCACGCTCGAGGCAGCCCGGGTCCGCGCCGCCGTGTTCCGCCAGACATTCTTCGGCTACCGCCAGGACGACGTCGACCGCGCCCTTGCGCGCTACGCCGACGGTCTCGAAGGTGGGAGCCCCCCTCCGCCGCCAAGCGGCCGGCACCTCTTTGCCAGGGGCATCCGGGGCTACCACGTGCGAGAGGTGGAGCAGTTCGTCGAGCACTGGCGCCGAGCGGCATGGGGCGGAACCACAGATGCGCAGGGCGCGTGGCCGGTCGTCACCGCGGGCGGCCTCGGCGCCTTGGCGACCAGCAAGGTGGCAGCAGGCTCTCCGAATCCCCCCCAGCGATCCAGGCCGCCCGCCGCGCAATTCTGGCTCGCCGCCGTGGCGTGGGCCGCCCTGCTCGCGGGCCTGCCCGTGCTCCTCGTGCTCTGGTCAGCCTTCTTCGGGAGGACTGACGGCGCGCGCCAAGCCCAGATCGTCTGGGCGGTCGTCATCGTGCTCCTCGGCGCGGCGGGCGCAGCCGTCGCCGGGTACCGCGGCACCTTCGCACTCACCATCAAGGTCCACCCTCGGCCGAGGTCGGCGAACCACCAGCGTTCCCGCGCTGCCGACTACCCGCCGCCGGTGGCGTCGACGATCGCAGCGCAACCCCCACCGGGTTGGGCCCCGCCACCGCGACCCACGACGGCTGACGCTTCGGTCTGGGCGGTGCAGGACGCCGTCGGCCCGGGCGCTGACCGCGGGGCATTCGCACCCCCGTTGCAGGGAGGCGAACTCGAAGCTGCGGTGGCCGGTCGCGCCACCCAGGCAGAGGGCTTCTGGCCGTTCTTCATCCTGCTGAGCGCGCTGGTGCTCGCCATGCCGTGTTTCCTGGTGGCGTGGGGGGCGTTGGCCGGCGCATCGGACCTGGCCCGCAGCGCGCAGGTCGAGTGGGGACTCGGTCTGCTCGTCGCCTTCGTGATCGTGCTCGCTCGGCTCTGCCGCACCGGTACGACCGTGACGCCCGACGGTCTCACCAGGCACTTCCTCTTTCACCGCCGTCGCCTGGCATGGTCGGATCTCAACCAGTTCGGGCCCGGTCCCCGTGGCCTGCCCGGGCTGTGGCTCTCTCGTGCCTCGGGGCGCCCCCTGCAGGTCCCGAGTGCCCTGCACTCCTGCTCGCGCCAGGAGGCGACCGACACCGCCCGGTTCATCAACGACGAGCTGGGCCTGCGAGCGTTCGACGTGGACGTCGCGGTCCGTCCCGGCCGCAACGTGCTCGTCGTGTGGGCGGGCTGGTCGTGGCCCGTGACGCTGTTCACTGCGGGCATCGCCGCACCGCTCGTCTATCTCGTTGGAGCCCGGCTCACCCGGCGTCGCTGGTTGTGGCTCCTTGCCGCCGCCTTCACCGATGCAACCGTGTTCGGGGTGGCCTTCACCTACTCACCCTCCTCCACGCCGGAGACGGCCTCGCTTGTCGTCTTTGCCTCCTCCACGCTCATACTCCTTGTCACGTGGCTCGGGGGGTGGCGCGGCCGAAACACCTGGACGGCGTGGAAGGAGCCGGCGGCCCGCACCGCCGGCCAACTCAAAGCGGGCGTGCCACTGGGAGGTGGTCGCCCCCGAGGCTGAGCACCTCTTCGAAACCCTCCACGCAGCAGGCCATCAACGCGTCGTAGTCGGGTGCGGCTGCGGTGTCGATGGTGAAGCCGATGCAGCACGTGCCGTTGTAGGAGAGGAGTGTCACGTTGAGCGAGGACCCGGTCGTCGGCCCGAAGGCGTAATAGCTGCTCACCGGCGCGCCGCCGAGGAAGATCGGCATGTTCACCCCCGGCACGTTGGAGGCAACAAAGTCCACGTTCTTCAACATGGAGCCGACCACTCGCGAGGGCAGCAGGTTGAGGGTGCCGGCGATGCTGTTGGAGAAGGGGATGGCCCGCTCGTCGCGCGCGGAGCGGCACCGCTCGCCGGTCAGCCGTACACGCGCTGCGGGGTCGGCGACCCCGACCGGCAAGGTGAAGCGCTCGAGCGTGATGCGGTTTCCCCCCGTGGGGTCGTCATCCTTGCGGATGGAGATGGGCAAGGTGATGCGCAGGTCCTCCACCTTGGCGTGGTGAAGCTCGTGGTAGCGGCGGAGCCCCCCCGTCACCGAGGCGACGAAGACGTCGTTCAGGGTGCCCCCGACCGAATGGGCTGCCCGCCGCATGTCCTCGAGATCGACGGCGAGCATGTCGAGATGACGGTCGAGGCCCCGGCCGGTCATCAGGTTCGAGAGCGTGCCCGAGACCGGCTGGACGAACCGTCCGACGGAGCGGGCGGTGGCCAGGACGTCGGCGAGCGCCCCAACCGGATCGCGCACCGTTCGTGCGGCGGCGGGCACCGCTCCGGTGACGCCGCGGCGCAGTACCCCGAGTGCCCGGCGGCCGTCGTAGAGCAGCGACTCCCGCACCACACGCACCGTGCTCGGATCGGGCTCGGCCCTCGGGACGGTGACCTGCTCGCCCGGGTCGAGGGCCGCGGTCGTCTCGAACAAGAGGAGGGCGAGCTGCATGCCCCCGATGCCGTCGGTGAGCGAGTGGTGCACCTTCATGATCAGTGCGGCACGCCCACCGATCAGCTGCTCGACCAGGGTGAACTGCCACAAGGGCCGGGCACGGTCGAAGCCACTCATCGCCTCGAGCCGGGCGAGCTCGACCACGGTGGCGTCGGTGGCCGGTGTTGGTGCGTTGACCCGGCGCAGATGGAGGGAGAGGTCGAAGTGCGTGTCGGTCCATCGAGGCGTGGCCAGGCGCCCCGGAGGGTCCACCGGGCGCTGTCGGAAGCGAGGAATCAGCCTCGTGGCTCGCTCGAGTCGCGATGCGAGCACCTCGAAGTCGGGCGAACGCTCAAGCCACGCCACCGCCAGGATGGTCGAGCGGAGAGCCGGGTCCTTCTCCATGTACCAGGAGAACGCGTCCGTCTCGCGCATGAATCGATCGCCGTCAGTGACCACTGTTACCCCCCAAACGCTGCGCGCGACGATACGCGCACGACGGCACCCGACCTAGAGGCGAAAGTCCCGGGCGCTCGCCGGGCCGGCGCTCCGCACGCCGAAACCCGCTCGGACACGCCGCCGACAGCCACCAGGCCACCCATGCGCTCGGCCCGAGCGGGATCGAGGCCGCGGAGTGCGAGAGGGGGCTGGTGCCGTTCTGTCGGGTTGCACGGCGCTCAAGGACGAGGAGCCGGTCGAGCCGCCGACGATCAGGCGAGGCCCCGGGACTCCTCCACGCGGTGCTTCCACATGAGGGCGAGGCCGAGGACGACGGTGTAGCCGATCAGGACCAACCAGTGTGCGGCCCCGAGCGTCTGGCCCGAGAGGAAGCCGAGGGCGAGCGAGGCGTGGTGGAAGCTCGGGAGCGCCTGGGCCGCCGACTGGAGCGCGTGCGGCATCTGGCTGACCGGATTGAAGAGGCCACCGAAGTAGCCGAGGATGAACATGAGGGCGGTTACCACCGGATAGGCCGTCTCGGCGTGCACCATGAAGCCCACAAAGACGCCGAGCACGGCGAAGGGCAGGGCGGTCACCCACATCAGCGCGGTGAGTGCGAACCACTCACCGATGCCGAGTCGGACGCCGCCGAAGGTGTACCCAACGACCTCGACGAGCACGAGGACCGGTAGCACCACGAGCATCGAGGCGGTGACCTTGGTCACCACGTAGGACCACGCCGGCATGGGGGTGACGCGCAGCTGGCGGGCCCAGCCGGTCGAGCGCTCCCCCGCCAACCGGCTCCCGCCCGCGTTGAGGGCCGCCACCACGACACCGAACGTGCACATCGACACCATCAGGTAGACGCGCCACGTCACCGTGCCATCGACGACTGCGCCCGCGGTGTGCTCGCCCAAGAAGAGCATGTAGAAGACGACAGGGAACCCGATGGTGATGGCGAGGAACTTCCAGCTGCGCAGCAGGCGCACGAGCTCGAAGCGGATGAAGGCGAACAGCGCGCTCATGCGTCCACCTCGGGCGGCAGCTTGCGCCCGCAGGCGGTGAGCGCGACGAAGGCGTCCTCCAGGCATGCCCCGGTGACCTCGAGGTCGCTGAAGGCGAGATTCGAGCGCACGAGGTCCCGGAGCGTGGCGTCGGCGTCGAGGCTGACCAGGGTGACCCCGGTGCCGCGCACCTCGACATCGGTGACGCCCTCGAGGCGGTCATAGCGGGCGGGATCGGGCTCGGGCACGACGAAGCGAAGGTGGCGTGCCGCCACCGCAGCCTTCAGCGTCGCGCCCGGTCCGTCGGCGACCACCTGGCCGTGGTTGATCACGACGACCCGGTCGGCGATTTGATCAGCCTCTTCGAGATGGTGGGTGGCAAAGACGATGGTGCGGCCCTCGGCGCCGAACTGGCGCATCATCTTCCAGAAGGTGCGCCGGCCGTCGACGTCCATGGCGACCGTCGGCTCGTCCAAGAACACGAGCTCGGGGTCGCCGGCGATCGCCAGGGCGAAGCGGACCCGCTGGGCCTCACCCCCTGACAGCCGGTTGGTCTGACGGCACAGGAGCGCGCCGATGCCGGCACGCTCGACGGTCGTGTCGAAGTCCGCGGGCCGGCGGTAGAGGCGTCGCACGAGTGCGAGCGCTTCGCTCACCTTCACCCCTGGGGGGAGGCCGCTACCCGAGCCAGTCTGAAGCATGGCCCCGACCCGGCCCTGGGCCACCGCGTTGTGCGGTGTCGTGCCGAGCACTTCGACGGTCCCCTCGTTGGGGCGCAGCAGTCCGAGGAGGAGGGACATCGTCGTCGACTTGCCCGCCCCGTTCGGGCCGAGCAGCGCGAGCGTCTCACCGCGCGCCACCGAGAAGTCGAGATGGTCGAGCGCGAGGTGCTTTCCATACCGCCGGACCACGCCCTTGAACCGCAGGGCGGCCTCGGCGTCGTGGGCCGGTGCTCCTGCCGCTACAGCGTGGTCCGAGACGGCTAGCTGAGCGGTCGGCAAGGGGATGTCGGGCCCGGGATGGTTTTCGGACCGCGCGCCATGACCACAATGGTAGGTGGCGCCGGACCTGACGCGTAGGGCAGAAAGGCCCAAAGCACCTAAATATTGCGTAAACCCGCTACCCGTGGGCCGAGCCCCGCAAACGCTGGCCAGCCGTGGAACCTTGCTTCTTGACATAGTCGATGGGCTTAGTCATGATTAGCTCCCGCCACCCGGAGAGGACCTCGTCATGACCACGACCAGCACCGCCAGCACCGCCGTCAAGCTCGACATCGAGCCGCTCTCGGGGACCATTGGTGGGGTGATCCGCGGCCTCGACCTCCACGTCGAGCTCGAACCGGCCACCGTGAGCGCCGTCCGCCAGGCCCTGCTCGACTACAAGGTCGTCTTCTTCCCCGAGCAGCACCTCTCCCCCGCCGAGCACAAGCGCTTCGCCGCCTCCTTCGGCGAGCTGACCAACGCCCACCCGATCATCCCGGGCGTCGACGAGCACAAAGAGGTGTTCGAGATCGACTACACCCGGGCCCGCACCCTCGTCGGCATGGACCCGACCAACGCCGCCGCGGTCTACGGGGACCGTGACAAGTGGCACACCGATGTGACCTTCGTCGAGAGCCCCCCGCTCGGCTCCATCCTCAACGCCATCGTCATCCCCGAGGCCGGCGGCGACACCCTGTGGTCCGACACCCAGGCCGCCTACGAGGGCCTCTCGGCCCCGGTACGCCAGCTGGTCGACGGGCTGAACGCCTACCACGACGGCAACGCCACCTTCGGCGCGCTGCTGGCCCAGCTGGGCCAGGGCGAGTGGGAGGGCCGCACCTTCACCACCCTCGAGCCGGTGGAGCACCCGGTGGTCCGCACGCACCCCGAGACCGGGAGCAAGAACCTCTTCGTGAACCCTGGCTTCACCACCCGCATCAAGGGCGTGAGCAGGAAGGAGAGCGACACGTTGCTGCGCTTTCTCTATGAGCACATGGCCACGCCCGAGTACGTGGTGCGCTACCGCTGGAAGGCCGGCGACCTCGGGTTCTGGGACAACCGCACGACCCAGCACTACGCCATCACCGACTACGGCACCAACCACCGGGTCATCCAGCGGGTGACGCTCAGGGGCGACCGTCCCTACTGAGCGCTCGCCCGCGGCGGCGGGCTGACCAGGGGACCTCTCCGGGCGACCGGTAGCATGCGCCGGTGAGTGTGGACGCCCGTCGTTCGGCGAAGCGGGGGACGTACCTCCTGTTGGCGCTGATCCTGCTGCCCTTCGGCGCCGAGTGGGCGAGGCTGCAGTTCTTCGGGCCGAAGGTCCTCTATGTGAACGGCGACATCGCCGTCGCCGACTACAACGCCCGCCTCGCCATGCACGGCCAGCTCTACGTCGGGGTCTACGACCGCTTCGGCTGGCACCACCCGGGCCCCGCCCTCTCCTACCTGTTCGCCGGCTTCTACTGGGTCTTCGGCTCCTCGCCTCGGACCCTCTACGCCACCGCGCTCTTGCTCTCCATCGCCTGCGTGGCGGCCTCGGTGCTGCTCGTGCAGTGGCGCGCCGGGATCGCCGCAGGCCGGATGTGTGCTGTCGCTGGTGGGCTCTTCCTCTTCTACCTGGCCCTCTCGTCGAGCGCCCCCGACTCCCTCGACGTGATGTCGATCGTGACGAGCCCGTGGAACCCCGACGTGGTGGTGGCCCCGACGTTGCTGTTCATGGTGCTCGCCGCCTCGGCCATCGACGATGCGCCGTCGATGGCCGGCATGCTCGCCGTCGGCTCGTTCATCGTCTCGGCCGACATCGGGACCGCCCCCCTCGTCGGGCTCGTCTCGGCGGTGGTGGTCTGCCTCGCCCTCGGGCGCCTCGCCTACCGCCACTGGATCCGGCGCTCGGGTGGCGCGCACGGCCGAGGCGAGGAGGAGCGGGCGGTGCGCCCATGGCTGCGGCCGGTCCTCTCGCTCGTGGGTGGCGTCGTGCTCCTCGCCCTCATCTGGGGCCCGCCCCTGGCCCAGCAGCACAACTCGACCGACGGCAACCTGAGCGCCATCGTCCATTTCTTCACGAACCACCGAAACCCGTTCACCGCCAACGGCCTGTTGACGACGTTCGACTACCTGGCCAAGGCGTCGGCCGGCTCAGGCGGGGCGCGCATCACGTTTCTCGGCTGGGTGCCCCACAACGACGCCATCACGACCCTCGTGGTCATCTGCGCGCTGCTCGTGGGCCTGGCCGCCCTCTCCCCCCTGCTCCCCCACTACTTGCGGATGCTGACCGCAGTGGTGGCCGTCGGCATGGTGGCGGGCGCCATCGCCGGGAACGACATCGTGGGCATCACGTGGGGCTACCTGCTCGAGTGGTCGCTCGGCGTGGCAGCGGCCCTCGGCTTCTGCGTGTTCGGGGCGCTGGGCGTCCTGCTCGCCCGCTACGCCACCCGCGTGGCGGTGCCCCGAGGCCGCCAGGCGCTCGGCGTGGCCAGCCTCGCGGCCTGCGCGGTGGTCGCCGTCGTCATGGTCGTCCAGGTCGTCAACTTCCCGAAGCTGTCCTCGGTCAGCGAGCCGGCTGTCGGGCACGCCACCAACCAGGCGGTCGCCCTGCTCCGGCCGTCGGACCTGCCCACCCAAGTCGACGGTGACTTCGACTCGCTGGCCGCCACCGGGCTCTACTCGGGCGTGGTCGACGCCTTGAGCCGGCGGGGCGTCGACCTCGTCATCCAACCCATCTGGTTCAACTCGTTCGGCAACGGCTGGTTCGGGCTCCACACTCGGCAGCGCACCGGTCCGTCGCGCAGCACCACCATCATCAAGATCTCGAGCCCACCGGGCACGCCGGTGGTGGCACGGGCGCACACCACCGCCAGCGCCACGGTGATCCCCAATCCCTGAGGACGCACAGGCGCCGTCGGACAGGGGCCGACCGCGCGGCGTGCTCCACTGGTGCTTCGAGAGCCGGAGCACCGGGCGCCTCACCGTCGCGCAGTTCCCGAACGTGGCCCTCGTCGCCTTCGTGGCGTGTCGCACGGCCACCTGGCTGTTCCACCCCGCCGGGGCGATCGGCAGCGCCCTCAACTGGGCGGGGACGGCTGCAATCGCGTGGTGGTCGGCGGACGAGGTTGCGCGCGGCGTGAACCCCTTCCGGCGCGTGCTCGGTGCGGTGGTGTTCGCGGCCGTGCTCTTCGGTGTCGCGCACCCGGGCCACTAGCACTGCTCGTCAGTAGTTGGCCGGCAAGAGCTGGCTGAGCGCGGCGAAGAAGAAGAACAGGCCGACCGCGAACGCTCCCGCCCCGGCCACCACGGTGAGCGCGCGTGCCCAGCGGGCCGAGAGCCGGCGCACGGCCACGAGAACGGCTGCGGCAAGGAGCGCACAGCCTGTGCCCCACGCCAGGGCGGGGAGCCACGAGCCCTGTGCGGGGTCGAGCGACGGGGTGGCCACGGTCCGCGGGGCGGGGGTCGCCAGGGGTGCGGGGGACGAGGTCGGAAGCGTGCTCGCCACGAGCCGGGCATGGACGACGAGTCGCTGGGCCGCGCTGAAGCGCGGGTTGCACGTGGTGAGGGTGAGGGTGGGGTCCGCCGTCGGGTCGAGCACCGAGACGTCGGTCGGGTCCACCACCTGGAAGCTCGTCATGTCATAGGTGAAGCGGCCCTGGGTCGTCGTGATCACGATGGCGTCACCGGGCACGAGCTCGTCCAAGTCGTAGAACGGTCGCCCCCACGTCGTTCGGTGACCGGCGATGCCGGCATTGCCCGCCTCCCCGGGAAGGGGCGTCTCGGGGTAGTGCCCCGGGCCGAGCTGGAGCTGCCCCTCCCCCACGCCCTCGACGATCACCTGGTCGAGGCCGATCGAGGGGATCTGGATCGTGCCGACCGGCCGGCCGGTCGCCGGGCCCGAAGCCGTGGGCGCAGTCCTCGGCGCCCCGACCGAGTGGACGTGGGTCGACCAGTGCTGCGCCTCGGGCGGGAGCGACGCATCGAACTCGCTTCGCAGCGCGGCCTGATGACGCGCCTGGAGAAGCCCGGTGCCCCAGAGTTGGAAGGCGACGAAGGCGAGCCCGAGTGCCCCGAGCACCACCAAGGCGATGCCCAGCTTGGCGAGGAGGCCACGCCACACGGAGGGGTCAGCCAAGTGGAGCCCACAGGGCGCGCCACCGCAGCGCCGGGATGCTCCGTGCGGCGGCGCACGGCAGCGGTCGCCCGGCAGCGGCGCAGAGGCTCATCGACAAAGGGTAGCCAGGGCGCCCCCGCCACCCGCGGCGGGGCCAGGGCGTGGTGGAATGGCGAATGGCACGCAACGTCGAAGGTGGCGAGCTCGAGGAGTGCAGCGCGGAGCCGCTCACGGGCTTCTATCGCGACGGCTGCTGCAACACCGGCGCGGAGGACCTCGGCCTGCACACGGTCTGCGCCGTGATGACCACCGAGTTCCTGGCCTTCTCCACCGAGCGGGGGAACGACCTCTCCACTGCCCGGCCGGACCACGGGTTCGCCGGCCTGCGCCCAGGGGACCGTTGGTGCCTCTGCGCCGATCGCTGGGCCGAGGCCCTCGAGGCGGGCGTGGCGCCACCGGTGAACCTGGCCGCCACCCATGCGGTCACGCTCGAGTGGGTCACCTTGGAGGACCTGCGGCGACACGCCGCCGGCTGAGGGGCCCGCCAGAGCGAACAAGTGTTCGCTACAGTAGGGCCATGGCCATCACGAACCCGTCAGAGCAGACACCACGCCAGCCGAGCGCAGGCGGAGCGGGCAGCACCGACACGACGGGGGGGCGCGCCCAGCTCGCCGCCCGACTCGGCGTCGGGGAGGCCGCACTCACCGCCCAGGTGGGCACCGACCCGAGTGGCGTCGACCTCGACGCGCTGGTCGCCGCCGCGCCGCTGTGGCTGCTCGAGGCGCGCGCCGAGGAGGCGCTGCGTCAGGCCGCCATCGCGGTGCTGCGCGACAGCACGGACACCGGGCACGAGGAGGCCGCCGGTCCGGCACCGGCTCGGCGCGCGGTCGCCGGGGCGCTCGGCGACGACGAAGTGGCAGAGCTCCTCGGGCTCCCGGTCGACGCGGTGCATGCCTTCGCGCCGCGACGGGGCTGGACGGCCGACGACGTCGCCGCACTCGTCCGCAACCCGCCGGCGTGGGCCGAGTCGCCCGAGGCGGCCCGACGGGCCGGCCGAGAGCAAACCCGCAAGGGGGATGCTCGCGACTACCGGCGCCAGGCCGCGGCCGCCGCCAAGGAGCGCCTGAAGGACCGGTCGCGGGCCCGCTGGGCGGCGATCCTCGAAGTCGACGAGTCGGTCATCCCGCTCGACTGGACCAAGCAACCGACGCCGTCGGCGGTCAAGTCGTTCCGGGCGCGCCCGCCGCGTTGGGCACGAGAGATCCTCTAAGGCGTGGCGCCGCTGCGGCGGTGCACGGAGAGCGCGTAGGGGGACCCCTCGGCGAAGGGTGTCCGGTCCCACGTGGCAAAGCGATCCACGAGCTCAAGCCCGGCCGCGGCGGCGAGGCGGTCGTAGTGATCGAGCGCAAGCCGACCGTCCAGCGAGAAGCCGGCCACGAGGAGCCCCGAGGGCTCGAGGTGCGCCGTCATCCGCTCGAGCACCGCCGCCTCGGTCCCGGGCGTGACGAAAAGCAGCACGTTGCCCGCCAGCACCACCGCAGCGAATCTGCGGTCGAGGTCGAGGCCGGCCAGGTCCGCCTCGATCCACCGCAGCTGCGGCGCCGCGCGGCGCGCCACTGCGAGCATGCGCTCGTCGAGGTCCACGCCGACGCAGTCGATGCCACGGCGGGCCAGCTCCATGGCGACGCGACCGGTCCCACAGCCCGCATCGAGGACGGAGTGCACACCGAGGGATGCGATGAACGCCGCCTCACCGTGGGCGTCGACGCCGCTCGCCGCCAATCGCTCGAAGCGCTGGTCGTACTCCTCGCCCCGTGGGACGTCACCGGACAGCCACGGGTTGCTCGCTTCGTCGCCCGTCACGCGCCGAGCTTACGTGGCGACCCCGCCGTGGTCGTAGCCTGCACCGATGCCCTCCGATGAGCAGCAGGTGAGCGGGATGGCGCGTTGGACGGTGCGCTTCGACCGCTCGGTGGGGAGGTTCGCCTACCGGATCCACCGCCACCTCTACCAGCTGACCGGCGGGGTGGTGGGCCAGCACAGCGGCATGGGGCCCATGCTGCTGCTCACCACGACCGGGCGGCGGACCGGTGCGCAGCGCACCACCCCGCTGCTCTATATGCCAGAGGGCGAGGACTTCATGGTGGTGGCGTCCAACGGTGGCCGGCCCGAACCGCCGGCCTGGCTCCTCAACCTCGAGGTGCAGCCGGCGGCCACCGTCCAGGTGGGCCGCCGCCGCGTGGCCGCCCGTGCCAGCGTGCTGCCCTCTGACGAGCACCCCGAGCTCTGGGACCGCATGGTGGCGTCCTACCGCGGCTGGGGCGAGTACCAGCACCTCACGGACCGGCGGCTCAAGATGGTGCGGCTCGAGCCGCTCGGCTGAGCTCACGTGCTCTGCTGGAGCACCAACCCGTTGCCGTCGGGGTCGTCGATTGCGGTGAAGCGGCCCCACGGGGCGGACTCGATGCCCGTCGTCGCCACGCCGTGCCCTTCGAGGTCGGCAGCCACTGCGTCGATGTCGTCGACCAGGAGCACGAGGCCCTTCAAGGAGCCCGCCGGCATGGTCTCGAACCAGTTCACCAGGGTGAGCGAGGTCGGCGAGCCCGGCGGCGCTACCTGGACCCAGCGCATGTGCTCACTCAGACGCACGTCGGCGAGCAGCTCGAAGCCGAGCACCCCGGTGTAGAAGTCCCTCGAGCGGTCTTGGTCGCTCACCGGCACCGACACCACCCCGATCGCCTCGATTCTCATCCGTCACCCTCTCAGCGTCGCTGTCGAAGTTCGCCTGCGGAACTGCTCGCTCAATGTGGCACCTCCGGCGCACGGGTCAGGATCGAGTACTCGAGCGGCAGCGACGGCATCCCGGCAGGCAGGCGGTAGACACGGCGCCGTCCGGGCTGCTCTTCGAGGAAGGGCCAGCGCAGGTGCGAGATCTCGTCGAACTCGTGGAGGAATTCGATGCGAAGGCCCGTCCCGGCGAGGGCGCTCAGCACCTCGCCGAGGCCGTGCGGCCACTCGTAGGTCATCGCGTTGACCAATGGGCGGTTCGGGTCCGCGTAGTCCTCGGCGCTGTCGTCGATGAACGGGGTCCCGTTGTTGAAGTAGTCGTAGACGATGTCGAGGCTCTCGTCCGCGGTGATCCAGCCGAGCGGGTGGAACTCGAGCAGGTAGAAGCGTCCGCCCGGGTTGAGCAGCGCCGCCACGACGCCGGCCCAGCGGTCGAGGTCGGGGAGCCAGTTGAGCGCGCCGCGCCCGGTGTAGACGACGTCGAAGCGCCGACCGAGCACTTGGGGCGCGTCGTAGACGTCAGCGCACACAAAGGACGCGTCGATCCCCAGGGCGTCGGCCAGGCGCGTCGCCTCATCGATGGCGGGCGGTGAGAAGTCGAGGCCGGTGACCGTTGCTCCCCGACGGGCCCACGACAGGGTGTCGAGACCGAAGTGGCACTGCAGATGCACGAGCGAGCAACCCTCGACCGGGCCAAGCTCGTCGGGCTCGAACGTTCTGAGGGTGTCGCGCCCGGCGAGGAAGCCCTCCACGTCGTAGAAGTCGCTCTCGACGTGGACCCCCACGCGCTCATCCCAGCTCGCCCGGTTCGTCTGGCGCCATGGCACGTCGGGGATGTCGGGCACCGCAGCATCGTAGAGACAAGGCGCCGCCGCGTCGATAGGGTTCGGGCCGCGACCACAAGGAGGCACGATGCCACTCGATGCTGCCAACCAGACCCTGATGGACCTGCTCGCGCAGGTCAGCCCTGCGCCGCTCGAGACGCTGAGCGCTCCGGAGGCCCGGGCCGCCTACGAGGGGCTCGGAGCGCTGTCGGCCCGCGAGGGCGCCGAGGTGGCCGCCGTCGACGAGCGCGAGCTGGCCGGCGTGCCGTGCATCGTCGTGACCCCGAACGGCTCGGGGCCGTTCCCGGTGCTGGTCTGGTTCCACGGCGGTGGGTTCGTGATCGGCTCGGCGTCGCTCTCACTCGCCACGTGCCGGGATCTGGCCGCCGGCGCGGAGTGCATCGTCATCTCTGCCGACTACCGCCTCGCCCCCGAGCACCCGTTCCCCGCCGCCCTCGACGACGCGCTCGGTGTCACCCGATGGGCGCGGGCGCACGCCGCCGAGCTCGGGGGCGACCCCGACCGGGTGGCCGTCGGCGGCGACTCTGCCGGAGGGAACCTGGCGGCCCTGTGTGCCCAGCACGTCGAGGGCCTCGTCCACCAGCTCCTCGTGTACCCGGCCACCGACGCCACGTCGTCCTTCGACTCAGTACGGTCACAAGGCGAGGGGTACCTCCTCACTGCCTCGACCATGGCATGGTTTCTCGACAACTACCTGGGCGACGGCGACCGCAAGGACCCGAAGGCCTCACCGCTGCTCGCCACCGACGAGCTCGTGGCGACCACGCCGTGCGCCCACGTGCTCACCGCCCGCTACGACCCGCTGCGCGACGAGGGCGAGGCCTATGCGGCCCGTCTCGCGCAGGTCGGGGTGACCACCGTCTACCGCTGCTACGAGGGCCAGATGCACGGCTTCTTCTCCCTGCCCGGTTTCCTCCCGGTCGCCGAAGAGGCCACGGGGGCAGCAACCCACGAGCTGCGCCAGTCGTTCCGTCGCGTCCACGCCTGAGCCGCCGACACCGCCTCCGCACGACGGCCTCCCGGCGACCCGTCCCCTTCACCACCGCAATCCCAGGTTGGCGCGCGCCGCCGAAGTACCCTGGGCACGAAACGCGACAAAAGTCCCCCAGCGCGGGGTTGATCGAAAGGGTGGCACATGGCGAGAAAACTGGTAGCTGAGTTCCTGGGGACGGCGTTGCTCGTCTTCTTCGCCTGTGGCGTGGCCACCCTCATGTTCGGTTTCGGTTTCGACGGTGGCAGCGTGGCGGCGGGCGTCGTGGCCACCGCCTTCGCATTCGGCCTCGTGCTGCTGGCGCTCGCGTACGTGCTCGGGCCGATCTCGGGCTGCCACGTGAACCCGGCGGTCACCATGGGCGTGCTCGCCGCGGGTCGCATCAGCCCGATCGAGGCGGTCGGCTACTGGATCGCCCAGTTCGCCGGCGGCATCGTGGGCGCCCTCGTACTCTGGCTGATGTTCAGCGCGTCGCCGATGTACTCGCGCACGAAGACCGGGCTCGGCGCCGACGGCTACGGCAGCCTCTCCAAGATCCACATCTCTGTGGGTGGTGCCTTCCTGTGCGAGGTCATCTTGACTGCCTTGTTCGTGTTCGTGATCCTGGGCGTCACCGCCAAGACGGCCAACGCCACGACGGCGGGGCTGGTCATCGGCTTCACCCTGGTGATCGTCCACCTGATCGGCATCGCCATCACCGGCACCTCGGTCAACCCGGCACGAAGCCTCGGCCCGGCCCTCATCGTGGGCGGCGAAGCCCTGAGCCAGGTCTGGCTGTTCATCGTGGCACCGCTGGTCGGCGGCATCGTCGCAGCCCTCACCTATCGGCTCCTCTTCCCGGCTCGCCTCGAGACCGAGACCGAGGGCCTCGCTTTCGAGGGTGACAGAGCGGCCGCGGCCTCCTGAGGAATCCACACACCGCCTCCACCCGGCGGCCGGCAACCACGCTCCGATGATCAAGTACCTCGGGTCGAAGCGCCGCCTGGTGCCGGTCCTGGCCGACATCGCCCGGCGGGTCGGTGCCACGAGCGCGCTTGACCTCTTCACCGGCACGACGCGGGTGGCGCAGGCCTTCAAACAGGAGGGCCTGGCGGTCACCGCGGTCGACACGGCGCGCTACTCAGAGATGTTCGCCCGCTGCTACATCGAGACCGACTCGCGCCTCGTCGACCACGCGGCGTTGGCCGTGGCCGTCGGCGCCCTGAACGAGCTTCCCGGCCGCCCCGGGTACTTCACCGAGACCTTCTGCGTCGCGTCGCGCTTCGTCCAGCCCGCCAACGGGGAGCGCATCGACGCGGTGCGCGACGCCATCGAGGACCGCTACCGCGGCACGGCCCTCTACCCGATCCTCCTCACCAGCCTCTTGGAGGCGGCCGACCGGGTCGACTCGACGACCGGGCTTCAGATGGCCTACGTGAAGAACTGGGCCCCGCGCTCGTTCCGACCCCTCGACCTGCGGGTCCCCGAGCTGCTGGCCGGCCCCGGGACGGCCGTGCGTGGCGATGCCATGGTGCTCGCCGGAGAACTCGGCCCGTTCGACCTCGCCTACCTCGACCCCCCGTACAACCAGCACCGCTACTTCACCAACTACCACGTCTGGGAGACGCTGGTCGCGTGGGACGCGCCCGCCCACTACGGCGTCGCCTGCAAGCGAATCGACGCGCGCGACCCGACCACCAAGAGCGTGTTCAACTCCAAGCCCGCCATGCCCGGCGCCCTGGCGACGCTGCTGCGCGCCGTCGAGTGCCGAGTCCTCGTGCTCTCCTACAACGACGAGGCATGGGTCACCCAGGCCGAGCTCGAGGCGATGTGCTCGCACCACGACGAGGTCGTCGCCCTGTCGTTCGACTCGCAGCGCTACGTCGGCGCACAGATCGGCATCTTCGACCCGAGCGGCAACAAGGTGGGCAAGGTCTCCCACGTTCGCAACCGCGAACTACTGGTCATCGCCGGGCCGGGCGACGACGTGCGGCGGCTCGCCGCGGCCGCACCGTTGGCGGACGCGCTGGTGCGCTGAGCGGTTGGGGCGCGCCCTGTCGGCTCCGGTCGGCTTCAATGGTGGCCGTGACCGCCAAGCACCGACAACTCGACCACGTTGACCTGTCACTGCGCATCTCGAAGGAAGAGGAGGTCGAGAGCCTCGCCCAGGCGCAGCGCCGCCTCTTGCACCTTCGCCTGCTGTGTGGGGGCCAACTCGGCGACAAGAAGCTCGGGCCACCCGTCATGGTGGTCTTCGAGGGCTGGGATGCCTCGGGCAAGGGCGGGGCCATCCGCCGGCTCGTCGCCCCCCTCGACCCACGCCACGTGCGCGTCGCCCAGTTCGGGGCCCCGAGCCACGACGAGCTGCGCCACCACTTCCTGTGGCGGTTCTTCCCGGCCCTGCCCGGGTGGGGCGGCATGACGATCTTCGACCGCTCCTGGTACGGCCGCGTCCTGGTCGAGCGCGTCGAGAACCTGGCCACCGAGGCGCAGTGGCGCCGGGCCTATGACGAGATCGTCGGCTTCGAGCACTCCCTCGCCGAGGAGGGCATGGTCATCATCAAGCTGTGGCTGCAGATCTCCCCCGACGAGCAGCTGCGGCGCTTCGAGGACCGCGAGGGCGACCCCTTGAAGCGCTGGAAGCTGACCGACGAGGACTGGCGGAACCGGGGCCAGCGGGCCGCCTACGAGGACGCCGTCGAAGAGATGCTCGAACGCACCGACATGCCCCTCGCCCCGTGGGACGCGATCGCCGCCGAGCAGAAGCGCTACGGGCGCTTGGCCGTGCTCGAGGCGGTCATCCGGGGCATGGAGGCCGGCATGGAGCGCTGGGGCATCGACGTGCCGCCCTCGCAAGGCGTCGACTACGGCCTCGCCTAAGGCCCGGGCACCCGTGCCGGTGAGGTGACGGGCGCGGCGCAATGGTGCAACAGTGACCCCGTGAGCGAACAACCATCCCGATACGGCATCACCATCCCCTTCGACGGCGTCTCGCTGCCCGAGCACCGCCGATGGTTCTCCGAGCTGGTCGACCTCGGCTACACCGATGTGTGGTCGGCGGAGGTGGACGGCGCCGACGGCTTCACGCCCCTCGCTCTGGCGGCGGCCTGGGAGCCCTCCCTCAACCTCGGCGTGGCCATCACCCCGGCCTACACGCGTGGCCCGGCCCTCCTCGCCCAGAGCGTGGCCGCCATGGCCGACGCTGCCCCCGGGCACTTCACGTTCGGGCTCGGCGCCTCCTCCGAGGTCATCGTCTCGGCCTGGAACAACATCGACTACGTCGAGCCCTACAAGCGCGTGCGCGACACGCTCACCTTCCTGAAGGCAGCGCTCAGCGGGGAGAAGGTGACCGCCGACTACGACACGTTCTCGGTGCGTGGCTTCCGCCTGGCCCGCCCCGTCACCCCGCCCCCCATCTTCCTCGCCGCGCTGCGGCCGGGGATGCTCCGCCTCGCCGGCCGCCACGCCGACGGCGCCATCTTGAACTGGCTGTCGGCCGACGACGTGAAGACGGCCGTCGCCGAGGTCGGCCCAGGCCACCCCATCGCCGCGCGCATCTTCGTCATCCCGACCGCCGACGCGGAGCTCGCCCGGGGCGTGGCGCGCCGGATGATCGCCGCCTACTTGAACGTGACCGCCTACGCCGAGTTCCAGCGCTGGCTCGGCCGCGGCGAGGCCCTCACGCCGATGTGGGAGGCGTGGGCGGCGGGCGACCGCAAGGGGGCGCTCGCCGCCATCAGCGATGAGGTGGTCGACGAGCTCGTCGTCCACGGGCCGCCCGAGGCCTGCCGCGAGCATGTGGGCCGCTATATGGAGAACGGGGTCAGCATCCCCGCCATCATGATCGTGCCCGTCGTCGACATGGCCGAGGCCGTGCGCGGGCTCGCGCCGAGCTGAGCGGAGGCGCCCTCGCCCAGGTGCCAGCCGCGTCCCCTGTCCGGACGACGGCCATGACCGCGCCGCCACATACCCGCCGCGGGGGAGGCGGGCCACGTGCGTCGGGGTCGCGCGCTCGGGCGGGAATGGGAGGGTCCTTTCCCCCTCAGGCTCCCCTCGCCGCCAACGGACCACGCCAGCGGGGCGCGGCAAGCACGATCTGGACGTCGCTGATGTGGCGCTCCAAGAACGCTCCCTCGCAGTAGCAGAGGTAGAGGTCCCACAGCCGGTGGAACTGCTCGTCGAAGCCGTCGGCGGCAATCTCGTCCCAGTGCTCGTTGAAGTTCTCGTACCACCGGCGCAGTGTCGTGGCGTAGTGACGTCCGATGTCGTCGAGGTCGACGATGCGCAGGTCGCTCGCCCGCTTCACGCTCTCGGCGATGGCGGTGACCGAGGGCAGGCACCCACCGGGGAAGATCATCCGCCGGATGAAGTCGTCGTGGTGCTTCGCCCGCTCGTAGCTGCGGTCCGCGATGGTGATGGCCTGGAGCGCCATCAAGCCGTCGTCCTTCAACAGCCGGCGGCAGGTGGCGAAGAACTCGTCGTGGAGGCGCCAGTCGACGGCCTCAATCATCTCGACGGAGACCAGCTTGTCGTAGGTCCCGGTGAGCTGGCGGTAGTCGAGGCCGAGCACCTCGATGCGATCGTCCAACCCGGCGGCCGCCACCCGCTCGATGGCGGCGCCGCGCTGCTCGGCCGAGATGGTGGTGGTGGTCACCCGGCAGCCGTAGTTCCCCGCCGCATGCATGGCCAGGCCTCCCCAGCCCGTGCCGATCTCGAGGAGGTGGTCGTCGGCGCCGAGCCCGAGCTTGGCGCAGAGCCGGTCGAGCTTGGCGCGCTGTGCATCGGCGAGCTTGATCTCGGGTCCGTCGAAGACCGCGCACGAGTAGCTCATGGTCTCGTCGAGCATGAGGTCGAAGAGCCGGGGGGGCAGGTCGTAGTGGGCACGAACGTTGGCCTGATCGGCCGCGGCGGTGGGTGGGCGGCGGCGCTGCCACCACGAGAGCGCCCCACTCGAGCGCTCGCCGATGCGGTCGAGCACGTCGATCGGCGTTGCCAGGTTCAAGAGGAGGAGCTGCGTGAGCCCGGTCAGGTCGTCGCAGTCCCACCACCGGGCGATGTAGCTCTCGGCGAGTCCCTCGGATCCGTGGCGCAGCACCGCCCAGTAGGTGCGTCCGTCGTGGACCGTGACACGAACCGACGGCGAGCCCTCCCCCGCCTGCCACCCGCCACCGACGCCTTCGACACGGAGTTGGCCGTGCCTCACGCGCCGGCCGAGGCGACGGGCCACGGCAGCGGCCGCCCGGTGCACCGCACCGACAGAAGGTGCATCGTCGCGGACCGGAGCGGGATCGAGCCCGGCGCGCGCCGCGGGCTGCACCAGGGCGAGCGGGCGCTGCGGCGCTTCGCCGACTGTGGCCTCGTCTGCAAGGGTCACCGGCTCACTCGCCACGCTGCACCTCGCTCATCGGGACGCCGGCCTTGCCGGGGTGGGGGTGGAAGCGGACACCTTTGGCCCGCAGCGCCATCGCCTGGCGGTAGATGCCCGCCGAGACCCCGGGGGCGCCGAGCCCCGGGCGCCGGGCCAGGCGGCCCTGCGCCGCCCGGTCGAGTGGCTGGCGGCGCAGCGCCATGGACGCCGAGAGCACTTCGCTGCCGCCCTCGCGGACTGAGAAGCCGACGAAGAGCCGCTCGGCGGGCGCCTGGTAGCGCAGCTCGTAGGTCTGCTCCATGCCGAAGAAAGGGCTGACGTGGAGCTCCTTATCGAGGTGGTGGGTGCCGGGCGGGCCGACGACGTAGGTATGGCGCTCGTGCCACGGCGTGTTGGTGACCTCGATCGCCAGGAACTCGACGTCCGCGCCGCTCGGGTCGTAGCAGAAGTAGCACGTGATGGGATTGAACAGCCAGCCCCACACCCGCAGGTTGGTGAGCACGGCGATCGGGCCCCCCGGGCGCGTGCCGGTGCGCTCGTCCACCAGGCGGCGCACCGCTTCGGCGAGGTCGACGGAGGGGTCGCCCAGGTAGTCGGCGCGCCGGAACCGGACCAGCGAGGGCCGGCGAGCCGACCAGAGCGGGTGCGCAGCCATGGTCTGCTCCACCTCGCCGAGGTCGAGTAGGGGCATGGCCACCTCCTGGGTGAAGCGGTGCTCGACCTCGCCACGTCGGTGGTGCAGGACCGTGCCCACGTAGAGGGCGCTGCGCCCAGGGGTGTCGTCCCGGCGGGCTGCCCGCTCGACCAGCTCGCTGCGCACAGGCACGTCTACCACGTGACCCCGAGGCCCTCGCAGACGCGCAGTGCGCTCTGGACCCCGTCCTCGTGGAAGCCGTAGCCCCAGTAGGCGCCTGCGTAGGACACCTTGTTCACGCCGCTCACCTCGTGGTGGCGGCCCTGGGCGTCGACGGCGGCGGCGTTCATAACGGGGTGCGCGTAGTCAAAGGTAGCGACAACCGAACCCGGGTCGATCACGTCGTCCTGGTTGAGCGTCAGGAGCACGGGGGTAGCCGAAGGGATGCCCTGGAGGAAGTTCATGTAGTACGTGAGCGTGGCACGATCGCCCTGGTCGGCGCGCCGGTGGAAGTTCCAGCTCGCCCACGCGCGCTGCTGGCGGGGCAAGAAGCTGCGGTCGGTGTGCAAGACGGCCGAGTTCGGCTGGAAACAGATGGCCGAGAGGACCTCTTTCTCCTCGGGGCTCGGGTCCTGGAGCACGGCGAGCGCCTCGTCGCTGTGGGTGGCGAGCACCAGGTGGTCGAACTCCTCCCACCGCTCGCTCCCTTCGCAGCGCAGCTCAACGCCGTCGTCGCTGCGCCGCACGGCAAGGACCGGCGAGGAGAGGCGGAGCCGGCCTTCGGCGATCACCGGCGCCAAGATGGCGTCGACGTAGTGCCTCGCGCCGCCGGCGACCGTGCGCCAGTCGGGCTTGTCGCCGATGGAGAGCAGCCCGTGGCGGTCGAAGAAGCGCGCCAGCGTCGAAGCCGGCATGTCGGTGAACGTGGTCGGGTCCGCCGACCAGATCGACGAGCCGAGCGGCACCAGGTACCAGTCGACGAACGCGCTCGACCACCGGCCCTCGTCGAGCATGTCGCGCAACGTGTAGTCGGGCCCTGGGTCCTCGTCCAGCAGGCGGTGCGCCAGCCGGTTGAAGCGTGCCACCTCGCCGAGCATGCGCAGGAACGCCGGGCGTGCGAGGTTGCGGCGCTGGGCGAACACCGTCGAAAAGGAGGTGCCCCGGTACTCGAGCCCGGTGGCCTCGTCAGCCACCGAGAAGCTCATGTCGCTCGGCTTCGTGACGACATCGAGCTCGGCGAGCAAGCGGACCAGGCCCGGGTAGCCCGGCTCGTTGTAGACGATGAAGCCGGTGTCGACGGGGAACTCGCCCTCGGGGAGCGCGATGGACACGGTGTTCGTGTGGCCGCCCGGACGCGGCGCAGCCTCGAAGACGGTGACGTCAAAGTCGTGCCGGAGGACATGGGTGCAGGTCAGGCCTGCGACCCCGGTCCCCACGACGGCTACGCGCGGTCTCATGGTTTTCTCACTAACGTCCTTTCAAGAGAGATTCGGCGCCACCGACCCGTTTGGATGCCGTGGCCGCCCAGAGGCAAGCCCCGGAGGCATGTGTGGCCCGATTCACGACGAGCGCGACCTCGAGTCGCCCGGCCGCCGAAGTCTTCAACTTCATGGCAGATATGCGAAACGCCCCCTCGTGGGACCCTGGCGTGGCGAGCGCGGAGAAGACCAGCGATGGTCCCGTCGGCCTCGGCACTGTCTATCGGGTAAATGTGATCTTCCTCGGTCGCACGATGCCGCTGGACTATCGGGTTGCAGACTATGAGCCGACGCGAGAAGTCGTGCTCAGGGCCGAAAACAGCTACATCATCTCGAGCGACCGGATCACCGTGTCCGAATCGGGAGGCACGACGACGGCCACCTATGACGCCGAGCTGCGCGCCAAGGGCGCGGCGGGCCTGCTCGGGCCGACCCTCGGCATCGCCCTCAATCGGATCGGCAAGCGGGCGGAGGCAGGGCTGCGCAAGGCCCTGGCGCCATGAGCCAGCCGATCGATGTGCGCGCCGGGGCGGCGACCGCCGTCGACGCCGTGTTGGAGGCGTCGGTCGTTGGCAGCTTCACCCGCATCGGGCCTGCGGTCCGCCGGCGCCTCGAGCACTGGGTGGATCCGCCGGCGGTGGCGGGCCGCACCATGGTCATCACCGGCGCCACGTCAGGCCTCGGGCTGGCAGCCGCCTGCGCACTGTCGAGACGGGGGGCGAACCTGGTACTCGTGGGCCGCGACCCCACCCGCTCCGAGCAGGCCCGGCGAACCGTACGGGCGGTGTCGACGGGTGGGCGCATCGACGTGGAGCTGGCGGACCTGGGCGACCTGGAGCAGGTCCGGCGCCTCGGCGAGCGGCTCCTCGAGCGGCTCGACCGCCTCGACGTGCTCATCAACAACGCCGGAGCACTGCTGCGCACCTACACGCGGGCACCCGACGGGCACGAGCTGACCATCACCGTGCACCTGCTCGCACAGTTCGCCCTCACGCAGGGGCTGTTGCCGCTCCTCGAGGCGTCGGCGCCCTCGCGGGTGATCACGATGACGTCGGGCGGCATGTACACGCAGAAGTTCTCGCTCGGCACGCTCGTCATGAGCGAGGACGACTATGACGGCACGGTCGCCTACGCCCGGGCCAAGCGCGCCCAGGTCGTCCTCACCCATGAACTGCAGCGCCGCTTCGGGCCCAAGGGCGTCGACTTCCACGTGGTGCACCCCGGCTGGGCCGACACGCCGGGCGTGCACAGCGGGCTGCCCACGTTCACCAAGGTCGTCGGCCCGCTGTTTCGGACCCCTGAGGTCGGTGCGGACACCGCCGTGTGGCTGGCCGGCCAGCCCGACGGCGAGCCCGAAGGCGGCCAGCTCTGGCTCGACCGGCGACCCCGTGGCCTCTACCGGCTCCCGTGGACCTACGAGTCCGAAGCCGAGCTCACGGCCGACGGTGAGGCGCTCTATGAGTGGTGCAAGGTGATGACCGCCCATTGACCTCCGGGCCGTGCAGCCGAGCGCCCGGAAGCGTTGTCTGCTACGCAAAGGCCATGGATTTTCGCGAGAGCACCGTGGTGGAGCTGGCAGCCCGAGTGCGGGCAAAGGACGTATCGGCCCGTGAGCTGACCCAGGGGGCACTCGATCGCATCGCCGAGCTCAATCCACTCATCAACGCCTTCACCCGCATCGATGAGGAGCGTGCGCTCGAGCAGGCGGCAGCCGTCGACCAGATCGTCGCCAGCGGCGGGAACCCCGGCACGCTCGCCGGCATCCCCATCGGCGTGAAAGACCTGGAGGAGACGACCGGCTACCCCACCACCGCCGGCTCACCGTTGTTGCGCGATGCTCCCGCCGCCGCCCACGACAGCCCTCACGTGGCGCGCCTTCGCGCCGCGGGCTGCGTGGTGGTGGGCAAGACCAACACTCCTGAATTCGGCTGGACGGCGCGCACGGAGAACAGGCTCTACGGCCTCACGAAGAATCCGTGGAACCTCGAGCACACGCCCGGCGGGTCGTCGGGCGGCTCGGCTGCGGCGGTGGCGGCCGGGATGGTGCCGCTCGCCACCGGGTCAGACGGCGGTGGCTCCATCCGGATCCCCTCGTCGTGCTGCGGCCTCTCGGGCATCAAGACCTCGCTTGGGCGAGTCCCGGCCGGTGGCATCGACCCGGCGGGATGGCTCGATCTGTCGACCAAGGGCCCCATGGCGCGCCGTATGAGCGATGTGATCGCCGCACTCGACGCTGTCGTCGGGCCCGAGCCGACGGACCTGCGCGCGCTGCCGCGCCCGGAGGCCTCCTGGCCGGCCGTCCTCGACAACCCTCACGTCCCGGCCAAGATCGCGTGGTCGCCCACGCTCGGCTACGCACCCGTCGACGCAGAGGTGCTGGCCGTCTGTGAGCGGGCCCTCGGCGCGTTGGAGTCCCTCGGTGCCGAGATCATCGAGGTCGAGACCGTCTTCGACGAGGACCCCATGGCCCCCTGGCTCTCCATGGTCGGCGCGTGCCTGCTGCGCACCATGGGCCCGCACCGGTCATCGGAGGCGTGGTCCGAGGTCGACCCGGTACTCGCCATGGTGGTCGAACAGGCCCGGTCGCTCAGCGCGGTGGAGCTCATCGGGGTCTTCGACGAATGCCACCGGCTCAACCTGCGCCTGGTCGAGCTCTTCCACGACGTGCGCCTGCTCGTGACGCCGACGGTGGCCGCTCCCCCGCCTCCCACCTCTCTTGGGGGAGCCGGGGTCATCAACGGTGCGACGGACCTCAACTGGGTCCGCTTCACCTACCCCTTCAACATGACACGTTCACCGGCCGCCACCGTCTGTGCCGGGCTGACCGACGCCGGGCTGCCGGTCGGCATCCAGCTGGTCGGCCCCCAGCACGCCGACCTCGTGGTGCTGCGCTCGGCTGCTGCGCTCGAGGCGGCGATCGGGTTCGACCAGCTGGCCCCGGTCGGCAGCTGAGCGCCAACCTCTGGCAGCGGTCGAGGCGATACTTCGATGTGGAAAAGGGGGGCTGATGGCACTCGATGTGAGAAGCGACATCGTCCGACACGTGGGAGACGACGAGGAGCTCTGGGTCAACGCCGGCTTCGGCGTCGGGCTGAAGTTGGTCCGCCTGGACGCCTCGAAGGGCACCTGGGTGATCGAGAACCGATTCGAGCCGGGCGTGCGGCTCCAGATCCATCGCCACACGGGGCCCGTCGACGCCTTCACGCTGACGGGCCGCTGGCACTACCTCGAGTACGACTTCTTCTCCGTGGCGGGCTCCTACATCTACGAGCCGGCCAACAGCGTCCACACGCTCGACGTGCCCGAGGACAACGAGGGCACGACCAACGTGCTCTTCGTCATCGAAGGTGCGCTCTTGAACCTCGACGCCGACGGGGGCATCGAGTCGGTGACCGACGGGGCCGCCATCCTCGAGGCCTACATGGCGCTGCTCGAAGCCGAGGGCAAGCCCCGCCCCAACGGACTCATCGTGAGCTGACGCGTCGATGGGGGTGACCGGCCATCCGCCGAGCGGACTGGCCGCGCAACTGAGCGATCCCGCTCTCTATGCGCGCGACCCCTTCCCTCTCTACGCCGAGCTGCGGGCCGCCGGTCCGCTCGCCTGGAACGCCGCCCATGGCTACTGGGCCGTGAGCACGCATCGCGAGGTGGCGGCCATCGGGAGCGACCCTGCGAGGTTCTGCTCGAGCCGGGGCATCTTGGTCGACGAGATCGGTGTCGAGTACGCCGCGCCCCCGACGATGATGCACACCGACCCGCCTGCCCACACCCGCTACCGGCGGCTGGTGCAGCCGGGCTTCAAGCCCTCGGTCGTCCGATCGCTGGAACGCCGGGTCCGTACGCACGCCAGCGCCTGCATCGGCGGGATCGAGTCCGGCGTGCCCGTCGACATCGTGCCCGCACTGGCGGTCCCCTTCCCGTTGCTCGTCATCTGTGAGCTGTTGGGCGTGCCCGGCGAGGAGTGGCCGCGCTTCTACGAATGGTCCGAAGCCGTCATCCCAGGGGCGAGCGAGCTGAGCGACGAGAAGAAGGCGTCGCTGCAGCTCGAGATGTGGCAGTACCTGGTCGGCGTGGCCGAGGGCCGGCGCTCGGCACCACGCGACGACGTGGTCTCGGCGCTCGCCCGGGCCACGAGCGACGGCGACCTGCTGAGCGAGGCGGAGCTCGCCATGTTCTTGATCCAGCTGCTCGTGGCCGGCAACGAGACGAGCCGCAACCTCGTCGCCGGGGGTCTCTACGCACTCGCCGAGCACCCCGAGCAGTGGGAGTGGCTGCGAGGCGAGCCGAACCGGGTGCCCGGGGCGGTCGAAGAGCTGCTGCGCTGGACCACGCCGGTGATCTCGTTCCTGCGGACGGCCACCTGTGACACCGACGTCGCCGGCACGGCGGTTCATGCGGGTGACCCGCTCCTGTGCCTGTACGCCTCGGCGAACCGTGACGAAGAGGTCTTCGGTCAGTCGGCGAACGCCCTCGACGTCGGGCGCGACCCCAATCCCCACCTCAGCTTCGGTTTCGGCACCCACTTCTGCTTGGGAGCTGCGCTCGCTCGCCTCGAGGCGCGCGTCGTCCTCGAGGAGCTCCTCGAGCGGTATCGGTCACTTCGGCCAGCGGGGCCGATCGAGCGGGTGCCGAGCCCGGTCATCGCCGGCGTGCGGCGCGCGCCACTGGTCTTCGGGGTTTCGAGGCGCCCCAGTTGAGGTGACGCCGCCAGGCAGGTCGCCTGGCAGTTGCGGTAGCGGTCGACGTTCAGGTCCAAGAACCTGCTCAATGATCCGCCGTGGCGCTGCCGCTACGCGAGGCCGAGCTGGCGCCGGGCGCTGATCTTGGTCATGGCCCAGTTCTGGCGCAGGGCCCGGACGGCCTGCCACTGGCGGAGCCGACTCGGCGAGGAGCCGAGCCACGCCTTGGCGAGCACCACCTGGTCCGACTGACGCTTTGCTGCCGACGTGAGCATCTCTGCGGTCAACCCAGTCCCCTTTGTGCGGCCGCACCGGCCTCGCCGGTACGAACTTCACGGATGTGATTTGCAGATCGTTCCACGTCAAGGGACTTTTGGCGTGGATGCTCGGCACCCGACGCGCCCTGCCTGCTGCGGCGCGGCGATAGGGTCCCCGCCCATGCGCCGATTCGCCCTTGCCCTGACCGCGTGTGCCGCCGTGACCTTGGCCGCGTGCTCGTCGAGCTCGTCGGGCACCACCACCACCACGACGAGCGCAGCCCCGAGCGCGTCGACAACGTCGGGGGCGGCCTCGCCGGCTGGCGTGCCGGCCGTGGCACACGCTACGGATCTGTCGATGGAGCCGGTCATCAGCGCCGGATCGCCCCCGCCACCCACGAGCCTCGTCACGAAGGACCTCGTCGTCGGGACCGGGGCCGAGGCCAGTGCGTCGAGCACCGTGCTGGTCCAGTACGTCGGGGCCGCCTACACGACGGGCAAGGTCTTCGACTCGAGCTGGCAACGCGGCCAGCCGCTGTCGTTCTCGCTCTCGGGGGTGGTCCCGGGGTTCGCCCAAGGCATCGAGGGCATGAAGGTCGGCGGCCGGCGCGTCATCGTCATCCCGCCGGCCCTCGGCTACGGGGCGGCGGGCGAGCCGCCGGTGATCGCTGCGAACGAGACCCTCGTCTTCGTCGTCGACCTCAAGTCGGTCAGCTGAGCGGGCAGGCCCGCCGCCAGGCTCAGCCGGCGACGGTGAGCGCCTCGAGCATCTCGGCGAACTTCTCCTTGGCCGAGACCGTGCGGGTCGGGATGTGCTCGGTCGGGACCTCGGTGGGCTTGTAGTTGCGCAGGGTCCGCCGGGCCACCGTCTGGCGGTGCACCTCGTCGGGCCCGTCATAGATCCGAGCGGCGCGCGCGGCGCGGTACATCTGCTCCAGGGGCAGGTCGCACGAGTACCCGAGCGAGCCGTGGACCTGGATGGCGCGGTCGATGACGTTGTAGAGGACGCTCGCCCCGTAATACTTGATCATGGCGATCTCGACGCGCGCCTCGGCCGCTCCGACCTGGTCCATCTTCCATGCCGCCTGCAGCGTCATGAGCCTCGCCGCATGCATCTCGGCGAGCGAGTCCGCCACCCAGTTCTGCACGGTCTGCTTCTCCGCCAGCGTCGAGCCGTGGGCGTAGCGCGACACGGCCCGCTCACACAGCATGTCGAAGGCCCGCCGCGACTGGCCGAGCCAGCGCATGCAGTGGTGGATGCGGCCCGGGCCGAGGCGGGCCTGGGCCAGCTGGAATCCGGCTCCCTCGTTGCCGACGAGGTTGGCGGCGGGAACCCGGACGTCGGTGTAACGGATCTCGGCATGGTTGCCGAACTTCCCGAAGTAGGTGCCGGGGTCCTCCATGGAGGGCACGTCACGCACGATGTCGACCCCGGGAGTGTCGACGGGGACGATGAACATCGACGAGCCCTGATACGGGTGGACGTCGGGGTTGGTGACGGCCATGACCACGAGGAAATCGGCGACCGACCCGTTGCTCGTGTACCACTTGTGCCCGTTGATCACGTACTCCTCGCCGTCGAGCACGGCGCGAGTGGAGAGCAACGTCGGGTCCGAGCCCGCCGTGTTGGGCTCGGTCATGGAGAACGCGCTGCGCAGCTCGCCGTCGAGCAGCGGCTGGAGCCACTGGGTGCGCTGGTCCTCCCGGCCCGACATCTCGATGCCCACGGCGAGGAGCTCGGCGTTGCCCGAGTCCGGTGCGTTGTTGCCGAACACCACCGGCCCGTAGGGGGACTGGCCGAGGACCTCGTGCATGAGGCCGAGCTTGACCTGCCCGAAGCCCATTCCCCCGAGGTCCGGCGGGAGGTGCGCGGCCCACAGCCCCTGGCGCTTTACCTCCTCTTGGAGGGGGCGGATCACCTCCAAGAGTTGCTCGTAGTTGAGATCGAGCACCTCGAGCGGGAAGATCTCGTCGCGCAGAAACGCCCGCATCCACTCGAGCTTCGCCTCGAACTCCGGTTCAGTTGAAAAGTCCCACGCCATGGCGCTGCCTCACTCTCGCTCGATTCGGGCTTCCCGCATGGCACCGGCGCCCACTACCGTGTGCGCCGTGCCCGGACAACCAATTTCCCCCTCTTCGCGTAGCACTCTTTCGATCCGCCCGGCCAGCCCCACCGCATCGGTGCCACCGGCCGCCCAGCTGCCGCTGACCACCGAGCAGCGGGCCCTGGTGGCCGCGGCCGAGCGTGCGCTCCTCGACGAGCGCCGCCTCCTCGACGCCACGGAGCTCACCGCACTGGCCGAGCTGCCCGACTCGGCGGTGACCGCCCTGGCCGCGCTCGCCCACCAGGTCCGCCTGGCGTGGTGCGGCCCCGAGGTGGAGGTCGAGGGCATCTTGTCGGCCAAAACCGGCGGGTGCCCCGAGGACTGCCACTTCTGCTCCCAGAGCTCGCGCTTTGACACGCCGGTGAAGGCCACGCCGTTCCTCGACACCGACGAGGTGCTCACCGCCGCCCGGGAGACCGCCGCACTCGGGGCGTCGGAGTTCTGCATCGTCCTCGCCATCAAGGGCCCCGACGAGCGGACACTCTCGCGCATCTTGGAGCTCGTGCCACAGGTCAAAGAGGCGACCGGGCTCAACGTGGCGGTGAGCGCCGGGCTACTCACCGACGACCAGGCTCGCCGGCTGGCCGAGGGCGGTGTCCACCGCTACAACCACAATCTCGAGACGGCCCGCTCCTACTTCGACCAGGTGGTGACCAGCCATAGCTGGGACGAGCGGGCCCAGACCTGCGAGCTGGTCCGCAGCCACGGCATGGAGCTGTGCTGCGGGGCGCTCATCGGCATGGGCGAGTCGGCGGCCCAGCGCATCGAGCTGCTGATGGAGCTGCGCGCGCTCGACCCGACCGAGGTGCCCGTCAACTTCTTGAACCCCCGCCCGGGGACGCCCCTCGGCGACCGTGAGGTCCTCGGCGCCTGGGAGGCACTGCGCTGGATCGCCCTGTTCCGGTTGGCACTGCCGAGCGTGATCCTGCGCTACGCCGGCGGCCGGGAGGTGACGCTGCGCGACCTGCAGGTGATGGGCATGACGGCGGGCATCAACGCACTCATCGTGGGCAACTACCTGACAACGCTCGGCCGCTCCCCCGCCGCGGACCTCCAGATGCTCCACGACCTGCGGATGCCCATCGGCGCGTTGAGTGCCGTCATCTGAGCCCGACGCGGCCTTCACCTCCGCGAACGGCCACGGGGGCCCCGGGCTCTTCTGCACCGGCTGCGGGCGCCCTCGGGCCGAGTGCCCCGGCTGTGCCCGACCGCTCGACCCGCCGCGCTTCTGCCCGAGCTGCGGTCGGCGGATGGCCGTGCTGGTCACGCCGGGCGGCTGGTCGGCTCGGTGCCGAGACCACGGGACGACGGAGAGCACCACCGTTTCGACCTGACGACCTTGACGAAAGGTAGAACCTGTTCTAGTTTTTCACCGAGGGCACGGCGTGGGGTTGCGCCGGGTACGCGGTGGAAAGAGGACGCGATGGAGTTCGGGGTCTACGTCAACGGCTACCTGCCGGGGCCTGCGGCCCACGACACGGCGAGCGAGCACACGATGCTGCACCGAGAGGCCGAGTACGTCATCGCCGCGGACCGCTCGAATTGGAAGTACGCATGGTTCGGCGAGCACCACTCGCTCACCGAGTACAGCCACATGTCCGCTCCTGAGGTGATGATGGGCTACTGCGCCCGGGCTACCGAGCGGATCCACCTGGGCTCGGCCATCATGAACCTCTCCCCCCGGGTCAACCACCCCGTGCGCAACGCCGAGCGGGCCGCGTTCTTGGACCACATGAGCGACGGGCGCTACGAGTGGGGCACCGGGCGGGGGGCGGGAAGCCACGAGATCGCCGCCTTCAACATCCTCGACAAGAACTCGACCAAATCCGAGTGGGAAGAGGCGGTCCACGAGATCCCCCGCATGTGGGAGCAGCGCGACTACAGCTACGAGGGCGAGTCCTTCACGGTGCCGACCCCCCACAACGTCCTGCCGAAGCCCTACGGCGTGGGCCACCCCCCGATCTGGGTGGCGTGCGGCAACCCGCCCACCTTCGCCCTGGCGGGCAAGCTCGGGATCGGTGCCATCGCCTTCAACTTCGAGCCCATCTTCAACCTGAAGGGACGCATCGACGCCTACAAGGAGGCGATCGCCGAGTGCACCGAGCCGCTCGGCCAGTTCAAGAACGACAACGTCATGATGACCAACGCGGTCATCTGCCTGGCCGACCGCAAGCGCGCCCGTGAGGTGGCCCTGCGGGCCGGCCGTGGCTACCTCTACTCGATGGTCTGCCTGTACCACGACACCATGCCCCACCCCGACGGCGTGGCGGTCTGGCCCGAGGAGCCCTTCCAGCTCCCGAACGAGGAGATGCTCGACTCCCTCATCAAGGCCGGCTGGCTGCTCTGCGGCGACCCCGACGAGGTGGCTGAGCAGGTCGAGCGCTACCAGAGCGTCGGGTGTGACCAGCTGGTCTTCGGGTTGCCGAGCGACAGCGTCGAACACGAGGAGGTCCTCGAGATGCTCGAGCTCTTCGGGACCAAGGTCATCCCCGAGTTCGACTCGGACCCGGTGCACTCGACGACCCGCTACCGCCAGCAGGCGGTGCGCAAGTACCCCGAGTTCAACCACCCGGTGCCCGACGTCGAGGTCACGGTCCTCCCCACGAACGCGTTGCTCTCGTAGCGAACTCGGCCAGCGCGGCCTCGTCGCCGGGCACCACGACGACGGAAAAGCCGTCGCGCTCGACCAGCCACTGGCGGTTGGCCTCGTGCAGCTCGTTCGAGGCGGCGAAGCGGTTGAGCACCACCACGAGTGGCTCGCCCACCAGCGCCGCCGCGCTCGAGCGGACGGCGTTGATGGTGCCGAGGCCGGCGTCGGCGACCAGTACGACGGCGTCGGGCTCGAGCAGGCGCACCAGGTCGGCCGTGTCACCGTCATCGGCCAACGGCGAGCGCACGCCGCCGGCCGTCTCGATCAACCCGACCAGCCCCGGGCCCTCGGGCCACTCGAGCTCGACGGCCAGCTCGGCCAGCGTGAAGGGAGGTCGCCCGAGGGCGCGTGCGGCCATGGGCGGGGCCATGGGGACCGGGTACCACCGGTGTGCCACGCACACCGTCGTTGGCGGCTCACCGCTGGCCAGCCCGAGGACCGCCGCGTCCGTCGAGCTCGGTGCGTCGTCGGGCGCGTAGGACTGGGCGGGCTTCCTCGCCGCCACCCTCCACCCGGCATCTCGCAGGGTCCTGAGCAGTGCAGCGCCCACCCAGGTCTTGCCGACCTCGGTCCCGGTCCCCGCCACGACCACCAGTCGCTCGGGCTTGGTGGCTGGGTCGGGCTGGGCCATTGGAGGAGTCTGGGCCAGGAGCGCCGGCGGCCGCCATCCCATCCCCGAAGGGCCGGTGGCCAGTTCGTAGTCTCTTCGGATGGATCAAGAAACAGACATCGACCCGGTGGCCGACAACGACGAGCCCGTCGAGGTGGTCGTGACCATCGAGCGCCCGGGTTGGGAGCTGCCCGAGTTCCTCGCCGCCGGGCTCCTGGTCACCACCGCGCTCCTGCTCGCCACGAGCTTCGTGGCCGCCATCATCGGCATCTTCCAGCCCCTGCCCCAGAGCACGTCGTCGCTGCAGCTCAACGGCTACGTGATGGTCTATTCGACCTCGTGGGCGACCATCGCCACCTCCTTGGTGGTCATCGTCGCCCTCGTCTTGTGCTGGTGGCAGGTGCGCCAGGTGGGCCAAGCGCCCGACGACGTGTCCGGCATCGCCCGCCTGCCGCGCCTCGGTTGGATGTCCTCGGTTGGCGGCTTCTTCCTCGTCCTCTTGGCGATCGGTTCGGTGGCCACCTTCCTCGGCACCTTGTTCGTCGGCGGCTCGGCCAACAGCAACGTGGCGTGGGAGCGTTATGTGAGCGTCGGTGGCCAGGCGTTGGCGGTGCTCGTGCTCACCGTGTTCGGGCTCATCGCCGTCCAGAAGATCAATGACGAGGCAGAAGCCGTGCTCGCCACCGATGACGACGACGTGATCGTCGTCGACGAGCTCGACGCCGGGGACGACGATCCGGCCGCCCTGACCGCCGCAGACGACGGCGGCGGTGACGGCGGCGGCGATGACGGCGGCACACATTCCGATGGTCCCCCCCCGAGCGACGAGGAGTGAGCGCCGGGCGCCCTCCCGCTCGGAGGGGCCGGGCGCCACGCGAGAATGGAGACCATGGGCCGGCCACCGGCGCCGCCCACGTCTCGGAGGGACAGGATGGATCGCATCGGCGTGGTTGACACCATGTTCGCCCGTTACGACATGGGCACAGAGGCGCTCGACGAGCTCGCCGACTGCCCCGGGCACGGCGAGCGTTTCGAGGTGGTCCGACGGACCGTCCCGGGCTTCAAGGACCTGGCGGTTGCCGCCAAGGTGCTCATCGAGGAACACGACTGCCGCATCGTCGTCGCCCTCGGGATGCCCGGCAAGGCTCCGGTCGACAAGGTCTGCGCCCATGAGGCGTCCCAGGGGATCATGACGGCCCAGCTCATGACCAATACCGCGATCCTCGAGGTGTTCGTCCACGAGGATGAGTCCGACGATCCGTCCGTGGTGGCCGAGGTCTGCCGGAACCGTGCGCGCAAGCACGCCCGCAACGCCTACTGGATGCTCTACGAGCCCGAGCAGCTCACACGCCGGGCCGGCCAGGGCATCCGTCAGGGATTCGACGACGCCGGTCCACTCGATTCCGTCCTCAGCTGAGGCTCGAGGCCCAGCTCAGGGCGCAGGGGGCCGGAGTCTCGGGCGCCGGGCCACGTCGATGCGCGTGATGGCGAGATAGGCGACGAAGCCGATGATGAGCACCGTCAGGCCGAGGCTGACCTTGCCGTTGCCCCAGCCGAGGCCGCCGACGACCACGGGCTTGCCCAGCCAGTCGGCGAAGGACGCGCCGAGCGGGCGGGTGATGACGTACGCCGCCCAGAAGCTGAAGACCGGGTTCCAGTCGAACCGCCAGTACCCGATGGCCGGGACGGCGATGATGACGGCGAAGAGCACCATCGATTTGAAGTAGCCCAGATGCAGCGTCGTGGCCGTGAGGTCACCGAGCGCGGTGCCGAGTGCGAAGGTCGCGACGACCGCCGCCCAATAGAACAGCTCGCGACGCGGCGTCGTGATGCTGTGGATCGAGAGCGTGTCCTCCACCCGATCCCACGCGAAGAACACGGCGACCAAGACGATGGCGTAAAAGGTGGTCGACACGAAGTAGGGCACACCGAAGCCGACATGGAGCACGTCGGCCGCCATGGTGCCGAAGACCCCGACCATGACGACGGCGAACCAGTACGTCCACGCCATGTAGCGACGCATGCGGAACTGGAGCACGAGGGCGACGACGAAGCCGACGAACCCGAGCGCGACGGCGGGCACCGGGTGGATGCGGTGCACCAGGTAGTCCGAGGTGGACTCACCCATTGCGGTCGAGAGGCCCTTGATGATCCAGAAGTAGGCGGTGATGATCTCGGGCACCCGCAGGCGACCCGGGGCCAGCGCGCCGCGTGGTCGGCTCATCGGGGGATTGTGGCGTGCACGGCCGCCACGCGCCACCTCACGCTGACTCACGGGCGCCGCACGGTCATGGGCCCTCACCGCCGCTCGGCGTGCAGGACCTCGGATCCCACGGGGCGAGTGCCTCGGTCTTGGGCGTGGGCGCGCTGAACTCCGACGAGGGGGAGGAGGAGGAAGCGGTGGTCGTGGTCGTGGTGGTGGTCGTGGGCGCCACGGTCGTGGTGGTGGCCTTGCTGCCCTTGGCGGTCGTGGCGGTCGTNNGTCGTGGCCGGCGCCGGCGTGGCGACTGCGAAGTCGGTCCCGGTCACCACCGTGACGTTCGCGCCGGCGGGGACCTCGCTCGCATCCTGGGCCATGATCGCCGCCCCCGAGATCGACCGCGCCACCGTCTGGGCGGCGGCCAGATCGCTCGGCGTGTTGGCGGCGTAATAGACGACCGTCTCGGCCTCGGCCCCGACCGCCGAAGCATCGCCCAGGCCCGCCACGTGGAACCCCAGTGCCTGGAGCGCCTGGGACGTCTGGGCCGCCTGGTCGGTGACCCCGGTGCCGTTGACCACCTGAACCGAGATCGACGACGGGCTCGGCAGCGGCTGGCCGGTCATGGAGTTGGTGGTGTTGCTGATGCCGAGGAAGGAGTTGACCGACTGCTGGTCCTGAGGCTCGGCGGGGAACTCGATGTCCCCGTAGTTTCCACCCTCGTAGTAGTAGGTGCCGAAGTTCCCGACCGCCACGGGCATGGTCAGCTGTGGGGCGGCATCGGGGTTCACCGAGTGGTAGTTGAGCACCATGTTCACCATGTCCGAAGCCGAGAAGCCCCTGTCCACCGTCAGCTGCGAGACGACCGACGAGACGATCTGCTGGTCGGTGAGTGGGTCGCCCAGGCCCTTTTTCGAGATGGCGGTGGCGAGCACCCGGAGGAATTCGTGGTCCCGGCGGATGCGGGCGAGGTCGCTCTGGGTCTCCTGGGGCCAGTCGGCGGGATTGGTCGCGGTCACCCCGGGCGCCTTGTACTGCAGGTGCCGGGCACGCACGACCTGCAATGCCTGGAAGCCGTTGAGCGTGAGGCAACCAGGGGTCTGGACGTTGAGGCCCGAGTAGGCGTCGTAGACGGGCTCGGGAAAGTACATCTTCACGCCGCCGAGCGCGTTGACGACGTTGGCGAAGGTGTCGAAGTTGAGCTCGACGTAGTGGTTGATCGGGATCCCGAGGTCCTCCTGGACGGCGGCCACGAGCTGGCTCGGGCCTTCGACGAGTGCGGCGTCGATCTTGTTCGCACCCTCCTTCCTGGCATTGGGGACGAAGAGGTCACGGGGAATGGAGAGGATCGACACCGTATGGGTGGCCGGGTTCAGGTGCAGGATCATGACCACGTCGCTGTTGACTCCGGTCACCCCCTGGCTGCACAGGCCGTAGGCGGCGTTCTGCTGGGTCAGTGCACACCGTGACGTCGAGCCGACCATGAGGATGTTCTGTGTTCCCTGGTCGGCGCCGCTGCTCGACGCGTCGCTCAGCCCGTTCACGTTGATGCGGTGCACCTTGTGATTGAGGTACCAGGCATACCCGGCCGCCGCCCCCACCGCCAGCACGATGACGAGGCCAAGGGCGCCAAGCACCATGACGATCCGCCGGCGGCGCCGCACGCGTGCAGAGCGTGGCCGGTGCGCGAGGTCGATCTGTGCCCCGAGGTCGGCGAGCCGCTGCTCACTCGGGCGGGCGGGCGCGTCGATAGCCGCCGGGGTACTTTCACCCAGCGCGTGAAGACCCTCCTCATTCGCAGGCGAGTGCCGGCCGGAGCCGCGAGGGGGACCCGATTCGCCCGGGGGGCGGCCATCGGACACGGCCCCACGATACCAATGGCGACCCGAATTCCGATGGCACCCCCGCCGACCGGGCGCCCCCGAACAGTCCCCGACCAGGAGTCATGTCGTGGCCCGGTCGTTTTTGACGCAGGATGGGAGCGTGGCTGTCGTCCTCATCCCGCTGCCGGCGCAGGACTTCGACCCCACGGAGGTGGCGGTCAGCTGGAAGGTGCTCTCGTCGCTCGGCCACGAGGTCAGGTTCGCCACACCCGCTGCGACACCGGCCGAGGGCGATGCCCTCATGGTGACCGGGCAAGGCCTCGATCCGTGGTCCCCGGTCCCCGGCCTCGCCCGTTTCGTCGGCATCGGGCGGCTGCTCGCCGCCGACGGGCGCGCCCGTGCCGCCTATGACGAGCTGGTTTCGGCGCCCGCCTTCGTCCATCCTGTCGGTTGGGACGACGTCCGCCTCGATACTTTCGACGGCCTGCTCCTCCCCGGCGGCCACCGGGCACGAGGCATGCGCCGCTATCTCGAGAGCGACGTGCTCCGAGAACTGGTCGTCGCCGCCTTCACCGACGGGCGCCCCGTCGGTGCGATCTGCCACGGTGTGCTGCTCGCGGCTCGCAGCACGAACCCGGCGACCGGTCGATCCGTCCTCTTCGGCAAGCAGACGACGGCGCTCACCTGGTCCCTCGAGCAGCGGGCCTGGCGGGTGGGTCGCCTCACCCGGTTCTGGGACCCGGGCTACTACCGCACCTACGAGGAGGAGGCCGGCCAGCCTGCGGGCTACATGTCGGTCGAACAGGAGGTGACCCGGGCGCTCGAGCGACCCGAGGACTTCTTGGACGTGGTGCCCGGGACCCCTGATGCGGCAATGAAGTCGAGTGGCCGGGTCCGCGACACCCCGACCGACGAGCGGCCCGCGTTCGTGGTGGCGGACGGCTCGTATACCTCCGCCCGCTGGCCCGGCGACGCCCACACCTTCGCCCGAAAGTTCGCGGCGACCTTGTAGGCGAGGCACCGACAGCGCAGTGACGAGGGAGGGTGGCGATGAACGACAGGTGGGACCCGGTGCAGTACAACCGGTTCGCGGCCGAGCGCGAGCAGCCGTTCTGGGACCTGGCCGCGCTGGTGGAGCCGGTCGAGCGGCCCGTCGTGGTGGACCTCGGCTGTGGCGACGGCCGCCTGACCGCCGGTCTCCACGAGATGCTCGGCGCCAGGCACACCCTCGGGATCGACAGCTCCGCCGCCATGATCGCCGCCGCGCCCGCCCAACCGGCCGAGGGCCTCGAGTTCGCTCTTGGCGACCTCGCTGCCTGGGAGGAGCCCGCATCCGTCGATGTGGCCTTCGCCAACGCGTCGTTGCAATGGGTGCCCGACCACCGCGCCGTGCTCGCCCGCTGGTCCGAGTCGCTGCGACCCGGCGGCCAACTGGCCGTCCAGGTGCCGGCCAACGCCGACCATCCCGCCCACACGGTCGCCGCCGAGCTGGCCGCCGAGCTGCTCGCCGAGCCGCCCCCAGACCCGGTGGCCGAGAACGTGCTCGCGCCTGAGGACTACGCGGTCGTGCTCGACGAGCTCGGGTTCGGCGACCAGCACGTCCGGCTCCAGGTCTACGTCCACCACCTCCGCTCGACACGAGAGGTGGTCGAGTGGGTGAAGGGCACCACCCTCACCCGCTTCAAGGAACCGTTCGGTCAGGAGGGCTGGGACCGGTTCGTGGACCTCTACCGCACCCGCCTGCTCGGCGTCCTCGGCGACCGCTCGCCGTACCTCTACCCCTTCAAGCGGATCCTGCTCTGGGGCAGGTACTCCTGACGCCGGACAAGCGGACCTGACGAAGCTCCTCAGGTGTTGAGCTCGCGGGCGAGACCGAGGACCCGCTCGGCGATGATGTTGCGCTGGACCTCCGACGTCCCGCCCCCGATGGTGAGCGCCGGGGAGAAGAGGTAGCCCCACGACCATTGAGGGTCGGCGGCAGCGTCGGGCGCCTCGGGCCATCCACTGAGCGGACCCGTCCCCGCCAATGTGCCCGCCGGCCCTGCGAGGTCGCGGCCGAGTTCCATCACGTGCTTGCCGTGGTCGTCGGCGATCGCCTTGCGCACCGATGCCTCGGCCCCGGGCGACTTGCCGGCCACGATGGCCGAGACCATCCGAAGGCGCAGCACCCGCAGGAGCTCCGCTTCGATGAACAGCGAGACGAGTCGGTCCCGGACGACGGGGTTCCGTGCACCCCCGGCCCGGCGGACGAGCTCGACGAGGTCGTGGGCCGTCGGGCCCCGCCCCCAGAGTGCGCCTTCGCCGGACAGTGAGACCCGCTCGTTGCCGAGCGTCACCTTGGCCAGCTCCCACCCCTCGTTCTCCCGGCCGATGAGGTGGTCGGCCGGTATGCGGACCTCGTCGAAGAAAACCTCGTTGAACGCGTGGTCCCCCGTCATATCGATGAGTGGGCGCACCTCGAGCCCCGGAGCGTCCATCGGGCAGACGAAGTACGAGATGCCCTTGTGCTTTGGCGCCGCCGGGTCGGTGCGGGCCAAGAGGATCCCAAAGCGGGCGATGTGGCCGTAGCTCGTCCAGACCTTCTGCCCCGAGATCACCCATTCCTCGCCGTCGCGTACCGCCGTGGTCCGAAGTCCCGCGAGGTCCGACCCCGCCTCGGGCTCACTAAAGAGCTGGCACCAGAAGTCCTCCCCTGCGAGGAGGGGCCACAGCCAACGCTCGCGTTGCGCCTCGGTACCCGCCTGGAGGATGGTCGGCCCGGCCCAGCCGATGCCGATGGGGTTGACCGGCCGGCTCACGCCGGCTCGCCGCAGCTCCTCGTCGATCAACAATTGGGTGAGGGGGTCTGCACCGATGCCGTACGGGGCGCGCCAGTGCGGGACGACCAGGCCTCGTCGCGCCAGCTCCCGGCCGGTCGGGCGTGGGTGCTCGGCCAGCCAGCTGCGCAGCTCCACTCGCGCCGCGTCGTCGTCGGGGGGCAAGCCGAGGTCCATCGCCCGAGCCTAAGCTCGGCACACCATGCCGGCCAGACGGAGTAGGACCACGTGACCGATTGGAATTATGCAGACGCCTGGGAGGCCGTTGCCGAGACCCAGCCCGGTGCCGAGGCCATCGTGCAGGGCCAACGGCGCGTCACCTGGGAGGAGTTCGACAGGCGCGCCGAAGCCGTTGCCGGCTATCTCCTCGACCAGGGCGTGAGCCAGCAGGACAAGGTCGCCCTCTACCTCTACAACTCGCCCGAGTATCTCGAGTCGGTGTTCGCCTGCTTCAAGATCGGCCTGGTGCCGGTCAACACGAACTACCGCTACGAGGAGGACGAACTCACCTACCTGTGGGTCAACGCCGATGCCGTGGCCGTGGTCTTCCACGGCACCTTCACCGAGATGGTCGAGCGGGTCCGTCCGAGGACGCCCTTGGTGACGAGCTGGCTGTGGGTCGACGACGGATCGGGCCCGTGCCCCGAGTGGGCCTTGCCCTACGAGTCGGTCCACGGGGCGGGCACCGCTCGTGCCACCGCCCCGTGGAAGCGCAGTGGCGACGACATCTTGATGCTCTACACGGGCGGCACCACCGGTGTGCCGAAGGGCGTGATGTGGCGACAGGACGACCTCTTCGCCCGGCTGAACCGCGCCGGGGCCCGCAGCTACGGCGACGACGGCTCGCCCGCCGACGTCCGAAGGATCGTGGGGGCCGAGGGCCCCGGGCCCACCCTCCTCCCGGCATGCCCCCTCATGCACGGCACCGGCTCCTTTACGGCCTTTGAGTGCCTGGCCGAGGGGGGCAGGGTGGTGCTCCTCGAGCAGCGCCACTATGACCCCGCCGAGCTGCTCCGGACCGTCGGGGACGAGCAGGTCAACATGGTGGTCATCGTCGGGGACCCCTTCGCCCGGCCGCTGGTCGCCACCCTCGACGCCAACCCGGGGTCGTTCGACCTGTCGTCCCTGCGCGCCATCACCTCGTCGGGGGCCATGTGGAGCGAGGAGATAAAGGTCGGCCTGCTGGCGCACCACGGCGCCATGCTGCTCGTCGACGCCTTCTCCTCCTCCGAGGCGCTCGGGATGGGCGTCTCGGTCTCCGCCGCCGGCTTCGCCAGCCACACCGCCGAGTTCACCCTCGGGCCCGACGTCCGGGTCCTCGACGGGGACAACCACGACGTCGAGCCGGGCAGCGACGTGGTCGGCGTGCTCGCCCTCGGAGGGCGCAATCCCCTCGGTTACTACAAAGACGCCGAGAAAAGCGCCGCCACCTTCCGGGTGGTCGACGGTGTCCGGTACTCAGTGCCCGGTGACTTCGCCCAGATCCGCGCCGACGGGTCGATCCGCCTGCTCGGTCGCGGGTCGGGTTGCATCAACACCGCCGGCGAGAAGGTCTACCCCGAAGAGGTCGAAGAAGTGCTCAAGACCCACGTGGCGGTCGCCGACGCCGCGGTCGTCGGGGTGCCTGACCTCAACTACGGCGAGCAGATCGTCGCGGCCGTCGAGTGCTACGACGAGGCGCCTGACGCCGCCGAGTTGATCGACCACGTGAAGGCCCACTTGGCCCACTACAAGGCGCCACGCCACGTGCGAGTGGTCGGCTCCGTCGGCCGATCCCCTTCGGGCAAGCTCGACTACGGCCGGCACCGCAGCGAGGCCCAGGCCTGGCTGGCGAGCGACGCGACGTCCTGAGGCGGGGTTCGTCCACCGAGCTCGCCTTCCTGTCGCCTCTGTCCCTGATGCGCGCTGCGTTGCGCCACCGGGTTCGTACGAGTGCACCCGAGCGATGCACAAGAGAGCCACCACCGTGGGCGAAAAGGGGCTCCCGCCTCAAATTGGTGTGCGCGAGAGCTCCGCTGCGGGCGCAGTGCAGTCGAGGGACCCTGCGGACGGGTCGGCTCGTACGGGTATCGCCCTCGGGGCTGGCGAGCCGTCGCTCAAGAGCGGTGAACGCAGCGATGACCCCGGGTGCCTCGAATGCCCGGCTGCGTCGACCGACCGTGACCTGACGGAAACCCCGGTCGCCGACAATCCCCGCCCACCACGCAACCGGAGTGCCCGCCCCCAAGAGAGGGCGTCACGGCAGGCAACGAGCCGGTCGCCCACCGAACGGGAACGTGTTCTAGTGTCGCATCCCATGGAGTTCAACCTGGCCGACCTCTTCGAAGCGGCGGTCGACGCCTTCGCCGAGCGCGAGTACCTCGTGGCCGGGGGCGAGCGGCGCACCTATGCCGAGATGGAGGCACGAGCCAACCAGCTGGCCCACCACCTCGCAGCGAACGGCATCGGACAGGGTGACCATGTCGGCATCTACGCGTACAACCGGGTCGAGTGGGTCGAGACCGCATGGGCGGTCTTCAAGCTCCGAGCGATCTGGATCAACATCAACTACCGCTACGTCGAAGACGAGCTGCGCTACCTGTTCGCCAACGCCAACCTGAAGGCACTCGTCCACCAGCGCGAGTTCTCCTTGCAAGTGGCCGCCCTCTTGCCCGAGCTCCCCGGCATCGGTCACGTGCTGGTGATCGACGACGGCACCGACCACCCCGACCCCACCCCATCGGCTGTCCGCTACGAGGACGCGCTGACCGGCGAGAGCACGGTGCGAGACTTCGGGCCGCGTTCGGGCGACGATCTCTATGTCCTCTACACCGGCGGCACGACGGGCCTACCCAAGGGCGTGGTCTGGCGGCACCGCGACGTGTTCTACGCCCTGGGTGGGGGGACCGACCCGACCACCAACGTGCGCGTGGAGCGACCAGAGGAGATGGTCGAGAAGGGCCGCAACGGCTTCCCCCTCACGCACCTGCCCATCGCGCCGCTCATGCACGGCGCCACGCAGTGGTCGGTCATGAGCCAGAGCTTCATCGGCTCCAAGGTGGTGCTCGTGGACAAGTTCGACCCGGCGGCCACCTGGCGGCTCGTCGGAGCTGAGCGCGTGAACACGGTCATGGTGACCGGCGATGCCATGGCCAAGCCGCTCGTCGAGGTCCTCGACGAACCCGGACACGGCTTCGACCTGTCGTCGCTCCTCGCCGTCGTCTCGTCCGCCGCCCTGTTCTCGGCGCCGGTGAAGGACGAGTTCTTCCGCCACCTCCCCAACCTCTTCATCACCGATGCCATCGGTTCCTCGGAGAGCGGGAACAACGGGATGACGGTGATCTCCGCCGGCCAGAGCGCCATGAAGAGCGGCCCGACCGTCAGCATCCTCGGCGGCACGGTGGTCTTCGACGACGACCTCCAACTGGTCAAGCCCGGCTCGGGCACCATTGGCAAGATCGCCCGCTACGGCGACATCCCCCTCGGCTATTACAACGACCCCGTCAAGACCGCCGAGGTCTTCATGGAGGTCGACGGGGTCCGCTACGTCATGCCCGGCGACTTCGCCACCGTCGAGCATGACGGCTCGGTGACGCTCCTCGGGCGCGGCTCGGTGGTGATCAACTCGGGCGGGGAGAAGATCTTCCCCGAAGAGGTCGAGTCCGCGGTGCGCTCGCATCCCCACGTGCTCGACGCCATCGTCGTCGGGGCACCCGACGAGCGGTGGGGGCAGACGGTGGCCGCCATCATCGCCCCGCGCCCGGGCCGCTCCCCCTCCCTCGAGTCCATCCAGGACCACTGCCGCTCGAGCATCGCCGGCTACAAGCTGCCGCGTCGCCTCTTCACCGTCGAGACCATCCAGCGGTCCCCGAGCGGCAAGCCCGACTACCGCTGGGCCGACGGGATCGTGCTCGGCGGCGACGCCGCGCCCGACGCGGGCTGAGGGCCGCACCCGGGGTGCGGCCCACTGACACCCCCGACGCGGGCGAGCAACGCCCTCTGGCCGAGGTCCTCCTCGGCACCGAGGGCCCACCTCCCGCCGTCGTCGTCACGATGGAGCTCCAGCGCGGTGTGGCCGGCGACCTGGCCGCCTTCCCCGCGCTCGCCACCGCCGTGGCCGAGCGGGGCATCGAGGCCAACTGCGCCCGCCTCCTCGGAGCGGCGCGCTCGGCCGGACTTGCGGTCGTCCACTGCACGGCGTCGTTCGCGCCCGACGTCGATGGGGCTGGGGCCACCACGCCCCTCTTTCGGGCGCTGCTCCGCCCGGGTTACCTCGCCGAGGGGACGCCGGCCACCGAACTGCTGGCCGCGCTCGGGCCCGAGCCCGGTGACCGGCTCTCGACTCGCAGCCACGGCGTCTCCCCGTTCGGCGGCACCGACCTCGACGCCACCTTGCGCGCGCTCGGCGCGACCGTGCTGGTGGTGGCGGGTGTGTCCATCAACCTCGGGGTGCTCGGCCTGTGCATCGAGGCCACCAACCTCGGCTACGAGGTGATCGTGGCGAGCGACGCGGTCGTCGGGGTCCCCCTCGCCTACGGCGACGAGGTGCTGGCGCGCTCGGTTTCCCTGGTGGCGACGCTCGCGCCGGTGGAGCAGTTAACCCAGGCCCTGAGCCTTTCTGGAAACAATTGGCGACTACCGTGACATCCCATGCCCCCGGCGAAGACTGACGGTTCGCCGAGTGGCCCACGTCACGCCGCACCAAAACCGCAGGGAAGGGCGAAACGGCGGATCGGCTGGGGCCTCTTCACCGTCGGGGTCGTCGTCGTCGTGCTCATCGGCGCAGCCGCGGGCTACGGCTGGTACCTGAACTCGAAGATCCACCGCGTGAAGGTGAAGGACCTCACCCCGCAGGCGACCGCCGGGGCGGCGGCCCAGTCCGAGAACATCTTGATGATCGGCTCGACGTCGCGCTGCGCGCTGACCCAGCAGAACGCCGCCTACGGCCTGTGCTCGCAGGGCGTCAACGGCGTCAACAGCGACGTGGTCATGATCCTGCACCTCGACGGGTCGAACCACACGGTCTCGGTGCTCTCGATCCCGCGCGACCTCTTCGTCCCGAACGCCCGGGCGGAGGGCGCCAACAAGATCGACGCCGCGCTCTACGAGGGGCCGAACCAGCTCGTCGACGCCATCCAGGAGGATTTGGGCATCCCTATCCAGCACACCGTGCTGCTCAACTTCGACTCCTTCGCCAACGTCGTCGACGCGCTCGGCGGCATCAACATGTACTTCCCCGAACCGGTCTTCGACGCCTACTCGGGCCTCAACGTCCAGACCCCGGGGTGCATACACCTCGACGGGTTCCACGCCCTCCAGGTGGTGCGCGCCCGGCACCTGCAGTACAAGGCGCCCGGGGTGACCAGCACCAACCCCGCCGACTGGCCCCAGGAGGCCGAGAGCGACCTCGCCCGCATCCGGCGGGACCACGAGTTCCTCCGGGTCCTGGCCGAGACGGTCTCGGCGAAGGGCCTCGGCAACCCCATCACCGACCAGCAGCTGGTCTCCTCGGTGGTCGGTCAGCTCACCGTCGACCAGAGCTTCACCGCCTCGGACATGATCAAGCTGGTCCTCGACTACCACGGTGCCAACATCGCGGGCACCCCGCAGCTGACCATCCCCGTCGACGTCGACCAGTTCGGCAGCTACACCTACCAGGGTGGCAGCTACGGCGACGTCGAGTTCCCTTCCGAGCCCAACGACCAGAACGTGATCGACCAGTTCTTGGGCATCACCGCCGCCACCGACCCGATGACCGGCACCGCACTACCCGCCCCGAGCACCGTCACGGTCTCGGTGCTGAACGGGACCGGCGCCTACAACCAGGCGGCGACCACTGCGTTCGCGCTCGGGGGCCTCGGCTTCCACATCGTCGGCACCGGTGACGCAGACCCGGTCGGTGACCCCGCTGAGACCGTGGTCACCTACGCCAACGCCGCCGCCGAGCCGGCCGCCGTCGCGGTGGCCAACTCTTTGTCGGGACAGGTCATCATGGCGATGGGCCCGACGAGCAACGGCGCAGCGGTGACGGTGGTGACGGGCACCGACTTCTCGGTCAATGCCCTTGCGCCGCCGGCGACCACGACAACGACCGCAGCCAAGGGCGCGAAGAAGGCCACGACCACCACCACCACCACCGTCGCCCCGACCACGACCTCGACCACCGAGGCGACGGTCTCGAACGGCGAGTTCACCGCCCCGACCCCCTCGGTCGAGGCGCTCGCACCCTGGGACCCGCGTTCGTGCACCGCCTCGGGCGGCGAGGGGCCCTAACGGCCCCTTCTCAGTCGGGGGTTCGGCTCAGCCGGCGGGGTGGAGCACGACGACCGGGATGGTGCGGTCGGTCTTCTGCTCGTACTCGGCGAAGCCGGGGAAGTCAGCCTTCTGCTTCGCCCAGATGCGCTCACGCTCGTCACCCTCGGTCACCCGCGCCGTGACGCTGTGGGTCTCGGTGCCGACTTCGACGCTCGCGTCAGGATTGGCCACGAGGTTGTGGAACCAGTCCGGGTTGGTCGGGGCCCCGGCCTTGGAGGCGAAGACGGCGTAGTCGTCACCCACGGGCTGGTACATCATGGGCGTCACCCGCACGGTGCCCGACTTGGCCCCGGTGTGGTGCAGGAGCAGGAGGGGTGCGCCCTCGAACTGACCGCCGACCTTCCCATCGTTCGTCCGGAACTCCTCGATGATCTTCTGGTTCCAGTCGTTCATGTCGGACATCGGCGCCTCCTCGTGGTTGTCTGAGCCGTTCTAGCAGGGACCGAGGTGCCGGGCTGCAGAACCCGGGAGGGCTCTCGCTCAGCGCGCCCCTGCAGGCGGCACCAAGTAGAGCTGCCCCGAGCCGCCCCCGCCGTACTCGCTCGCCGGCACCGGTGTGCCATGGGCGCGCACCCACGCCTCGACGCCTGCCGCCGCGCTCGTCGAGTCGGGGCTGACCGAGGAGATGCCGGCGACCGCCTCCCCTCCTGGCGCAATGAGGACGAAGTGCACCTTGCCCTGGCGCACGAGCGCCTTGAACTGCTCCACCGTCGGGGACGGGTCGTCGCCCGTGTAGCCCCCCATGGCCATGACCGGGTCCCCGGTTGCCACAATGAACGGCGCCGCCTCCTGCGAGCCGGTCACCGCCAGGAGCCACGTGGCCCCGCCCCGGTGGGCCTCGAGGTAGGCAAGCAGCCCTTTGTCGCCCTCCGCCACGCCCGGCACGTGGATCGGGTGAAGGCTCCCCCCGGTCGAGCTGGCGGCATCGGTGGGACCCGCAGCCACGATCGCACCGGTGGCAGACGTCGAGATGGTGGTGACCGCGAAGGCGGCGGGGCCGGCGAGCAGCGTTGCGGTGGCGAGCGCCCCCGAGGCGGCCGCCAGCCACGGGAGCGCCACCGAGCCGCGCAGCACGACGAAGATGCCCACAGCCGCCGCGACACCGCAGACGATCACCGCCAGGCCGAGGCCGGCCGCATACCCGGGCACAGCGGCGAGGAGCTCCGCCGACCACAGGGCTGAGACCGCAACCGCGATGGGCAGCGCCCAGGCTAGGGGCTCCGACCAACGACCGAGCTTCCAGAGCGCGACCGACCCTGCCCCGGCCAGCGCAGCCACCCCCGGCGCGAGGGCAACCGTGTAGTACGGGTGGAAGATCCCCTTGGACAGGCTGAACACCGCCATGGTGAGCAGCGTCCATCCCCCGAAGAGGATGAAGCCCGCCCGTAGCCGCTCGGTGCGGCCGGCCCGGCGGGTGAGCCAGAGCCCAGCGACGAGCCCGGCGAGGGCGAGAGGCAGGAACCACGAGATCTGGCCGCCGTTTTCGATGTTGAACATGCGCGCGAGGCCGGGGCTGCCGCCGAAACCGGGGCCGAAGCTCGATCCGGCCACCGAGCCGGTGCCCGAGCCGAGGAGGCGGCCGAAGCCGTTGTAGCCGAAGATCAAGTTGAACTCGGAGTTGTCGGTGCTCCCCCCGATGAAGGGCCTCGACGACGCCGGCGTCAGCTCGACGATGGCCACCCACCACACACTGGAGACGACGAGTCCGAGACCCGCCCAGAGCAGCTGGATGACCCGGCGCCCGAGCTGGGGCGGCCCGGCCCACAGGTAGGTGCCGGCGAAGACGGGCACGAGCACGAAGGCCTGGAGCTCTTTGGTGTTGAAGGCGAAGCCGAGCAACACCGCGCAGAGGACGAGCCCCACCGTGCGACCCGACTCGAGGGCTGACCATAGGGCCCAGGCAGCGAGGACCAGCAGCAGCGTCAGGAGGGCGTCGGGGTTGTTGTAGCGGAAGATCGCCACCGCGATGGGCGTCAACGCCAGGGCCAGGGCCCCGAACACGGCCGCCACCTCGCCCGCCCACCGTCGCACGACCGCATAGAGGGCCAGCACGCTGGCCACCCCGCACAGGGCCTGGGGGACGAGCAGGCTCCACGAGGAGAACCCGAAGATCCGCGCCGACAGCCCCATCAGCCACAGCGAGGCCGGGGGCTTGTCGACGGTGATGAACGAGGCCGGGTCGAGCGAGCCGAAGAAGAAGGCTTTCGGGCTCTCGGTGCCGCTCTTCACCGCCGCCGCGTAGAAGGTGTTGCCCACGCCGTTGCGCGAGAGCCCCCAGGTGTAGAGACCAAGGGCGAGCAGCCCGATGGCCGCGCGCGCCGGCAGCGACCATGCCGGACGCCCTGGCCGCACCCACCAGGGCGACGACCGCGGCGAACCGGCGTGGTCGTCGGTCTGCTGGGCTGGCGCTGGCGCGCCGATGGTTGTGCTCAACCGGGCGGGCTCCCTTCGCCCGTGGTGCCGTTCGTGTGCAGTGCGCGCAGGTGCGTGCGGAACACCCAGGCTCGCAGGAGCACGAAGCGCACGAGGGCGGCAAAGCCGGAGGCGACCAGCAGGGCGACGACCTCGACGCCGACGGAACCCGGGGCGAGCAAGTTGGCGATGGCCAGGCCAGCCATGGTGAACACGAGGCTGGTGGCGAGCACGGCCGCAATGCCCGCCAGGGCGGCGCGCACGCCCAAGCGGCCCTGGTTCGCAAAGGTGATCCAGCGGTGCGCCGCGGTGTTGCCGAGGGTGCAGATGACCAGGGCGACCGCGTTGGCGCCGTAGGCACCGAGCGGGCCGTTGAGCGCCACGAACAAGAGCAAGTAGGCGAGGGTGCTCAGAATCCCAATTCCCGCGAACTGGCCGAGCTGGGAGTCGAGCGACAGTCGGCGCGCGATTCCCGTACCCGACGGGGGTGAGGCGCGCCAGCGCTTGCGGAGCCGCCAGATGCCCCGCAGGTCCTCCATGGCGGTGCTCGTGATGTCCACACGCGAGTCGGGGTCGTCGACCCAGTCGACGGGGACCTCGTGGATCCGGTAGCCGTGCCGCTCGGCGGCGACCAGCAGCTCGGTGTCGAAGAACCAGGCCTGGTCCTCGACCTCGGGGAGCAGCACCCGCGCCACGTCCGAGCGGATGGCCTTGAAGCCGCACTGGGCATCGGTGAAGCCGTTGCCGAGTGCAGCGCGGATGATCATGTTGTAAACCCGAGAGATCAGCTCCCGCTTGGGGCCCCGCACGACCTGGGAGCCACGCGCCAGTCGGCTGCCGATGGCCAGGTCGCTGTGCCCCGACACGAGTGGCGCGATGAGTGGCAGCAGGGCGTCGAGGTCCGTCGCCAAGTCGACGTCCATGTAGGCGAGCACGCTGGCGTTGCTGGCGAGCCACGTGGCGCGCAGTGCCCGCCCACGTCCCTTCTCGGCCAAGCGCACTCCCCGGACCCCCTCGAGCTCGCCACTGAGCCGCTGAGCGATCGCCCATGTGGCGTCGGTGCTCGCGTTGTCGGCGATGACCACGGACGCGCTGAAGGGGATATGGGCGTCGAGGTAGGCCCGCAGGCGCCGCACGCTCGCCTCGAGCTCGGCCTCCTCGTTGTGGACGGGGATCACGATGTCGACCACCGTCGCCACCCCGCTCTCCCCGATCCGCTCGGCCACGTCGCTCAGAGTCACCGTCATGGGGTGATCCTCGACCGCCTCACTGGGACCGGGCTGTGGGTCCGCTGTCATCGCGCGCACAGCCCTGCGGGACGCGCCCTCACCGGTTCGCCTCGACGGGGCCGAGGTGTGCGGCATCGGCCACCGCCTCGTCGCCACCGCGTCCGTCGGACCCGTCGGCGAGGGGCAGGTGCACGGCGATGGTGGTCCCCACGTCGGCGTCGTCGAGCCCGACTCGACCGCCGTGGGCCTTCACCAGGGCGGCAACGATGGAGAGGCCGAGGCCGGAACCCCCGTTGCTCCGCGACCGTGATGGATCCGCCCGGTAGAAGCGCTCGAAAATCCGGGCGCGGTCCTCATCGGAGATGCCCGGGCCCTGGTCGGCCACGCGCACGACCGCATCGCCCTCCTCCTCGTCGACCGAGACGATCGTCGCCGTGCCCTGCGGCGTGTGCGACCGGACGTTGCCCAACAGGTTGTCCAGGACCTGGCGCAGCTGGGACGCGTCGGCGAGCACCTCGACCGGCCGCTCGGCGCGCAGCGTCACCGGCCACTGCGGCCCGACCGCCTCGGCCGTCTGGACCGATTCAGCGGCGAGCGACACCAGCTCCACCCGGGTCAGCTCCATGGGCCGGCCCTCGTCAAGGCGCGCCAAGAGCAAAAGGTCCGACACCAGCCGGCTCATGCGGTCCGTCTCGGTCCGGATGCCGGTGACGACCCGGTGCAGGTCCTCGGGCCGCGTGCTCGCACCGCGCTCGAAGAGCTCGGCGTAGGCCGAGACCGCAGCCACGGGCGTGCGCAGCTCATGGGAAGCATCCGCCACGAACCGCCGCAGCCGCTCCTCGCTGCGGCGGAGCTCGTGCTCGGTACGGTCCCGCTGGGCGAAGGCGGACTCGATCCTGTTCAACATCAGGTTGACCGTGCGTGCGAGGCGTCCGACCTCGGTGCGCTCGTTGTCGCCCGGGACACGCTCAGTGAGCTTGCCCTCGGCGATGGCCTCGGCGGTGTCCTCGACGTCTCGCAGTGGGCGGAGCCCGACCTGGACCAGCCACCACCCCACCAGGGCGGCCGTCAGGAGCGCTCCGAGCGCCACCGCGATCTCGATCAGGAGCAGCCGGTGCAGGGTGCTGTTGGTGTCAGCCAGCGAGATGCCGAGGATGAGCGTGTCGCCGTCGAGGCGCTGGACGGCCAGCACGCGGAACGGGGCGCCGCCCGCCTGTGCCGAGGGTGCGGTGAACAGCAGGCTCGACTGGCCCTGGGCATCCTTGGTGAAGCCGGTGATGGTCTTGGGCAGGGCGGGCGAGGCGTGCTCGCCGCCCCGCTGGTACGCCGGCACGGTCGGCCCGACCACCGCCCCCGAGGCACTGCGGACCTCGACGTAGGTTCCGGGCGCGTGCGTCGAGACGTAGCGGAACCGGTTGGGGTCAGTGGGCGTGGTCGGGGTGCCACCAGGCGATGCCGGGTTCCCGAAGCCTCCGGAGAAGCCCGGGCTGTTGAGGGGGGGGACGGTCTGGGTCAGGGACTGGTCGATGCGCGAGTACAAGAAGCTGCGCAACGACGAGTACGTGGCGACGCCCGCCACCAGCAAGGCGACGAGCGCGACGGCGGTGACCGCCAGGACGAGGCGGGTCCTGAGCGACACCTAGGCGACCGGTTCCCTGAGGGTGTAGCCGACCAGCCGGATGGTATGGATGAGGGGCGGCCCGTCGCGCTCGAGCTTCTTGCGGAGGTAGCTGACATAGGTCTCGACCACGTTCTGCTCGCCGTCGAAGTCGTAGTGCCACACGTGGTCGAGGATCTGGGGCTTGGACAGGACGCGGCGCGGGTTCAACATGAAGTAGCGCAGCAGGTTGAACTCGGTGGCGGTGAGCTGGATCTCCTCGCCGGCGCGGCGCACCTCGTGAGCCAGCTCGTCGAGCTCCACGTCGGCGAAGCGCAA
>PMFN01000012.1:68265-80207 GCA_003155135.1 Acidimicrobiaceae bacterium
AAGCCCTCGTAGCGCAGGGAGGTGGCCACGGAATCGACGATGGACGGCTCGTCGTCGACAACGAGGATTCTGCCTTGGTCAGCCTTCTCGATCACGGTCATGTTCCTGATCATGGTGGGGGTAGCTTCTCACTTGCTGTGCCCTTCCTGTGAGCCAGCTGGGAACTTTCGCTCGCCTCCAGCTTGGCCCACGCGGGCCCTGGCACAGGGGTATTTTGCAACGTGTTCTCATTTGCAACGAGGGGGGAGACGCCGTGCCCGGACCGAGCAGCATCGCGGAGCTGGTGCTGGCGCGAGCCGACGACGAGCGCCCGGGCCTTCTGACGGCGCAACGGAGCTGGCGCCACTGCGAGGTGGTGGCCGAGGCGGCCGCTCGCGCCGCATGGCTGGCCGAGCACCGCGGCGACGGCCCATTCCACGTGGCGGTGCTCTCGGACAACTCGGCGGAGTTCGTCTTCTGGCTCCAGGCGGCCGCTCTGGCCGGTGCCACCGTCGTCGGGGCAAACCCGACGCACCGAGGCGACGAGCTCGTGCGCGACCTCGTCCACACGCAGTGCCAGCTCCTCGTGGCCGGTGCATCGCACCTTGCGCTCCTCGAGGGGAGGGGCCTCGGGAGCGCGCTCGGCGTGGTGCAACGGTCGAACCCGCGAGTCTTCGTCGACGACGAGGCCGGTGAGGCTCTCGCCCCCTACGCCGGTGCCGTTCCCCCGTCCCTCGCCGCCTCGGGGGTGACGCCCGCCACCCTCGGCTACCTGCTGTTCACGTCGGGGACCTCGGGTGCCCCCAAGGCGTGCCGCTGCTCCCAGGGGCGCCTCGCCACCATCGGCGGGATCGTGGCATCCATGTTCGCCCTCGCCGACGACGACGTCAGCTACCTGGCCATGCCCCTGTTCCACTCGAACGCCCTCATGGCGGGCTGGGCACCGTCGCTCAGCGCGGGGGCGGCGGTGGCGCTCCCGACCGCGGGGCGGTTCTCGGCTTCGACCTTCCTGCCCGACGTGCGCCGCTTCGGGGCGACCTACTTCAACTACGTCGGCAAGCCGCTCGCCTACATCCTCGCCACCCCTCCCCACGACGACGACCGGGACAACCCATTGCGCCGCGCCTTCGGCAACGAGGGATCGAGCGCCGACGTGGAACGCTTCGCTGCGCGCTTCGGCTGCGAGGTGACCGACGGCTACGGCTCGAGTGAGGGAGGGGCGAACGTCTCGCGCACGCCCGACACACCGCCCGGTGCGATGGGCCGCGCACCTGAGGGCACGTGCGTCCTCGACCCCGATACGGGGACCGAATGCCCTCCGGCGATCTTCGACGGCGCCGGGCGACTCCTCAACGCGAGTGAGGCCATCGGCGAGCTGGTGAGCAAAGCGGGTGGCGCCGGTTTCGAGGGCTACTGGCGCAACGAGGAGGCCGAGCGGGTCCGGGTGCGCAACGGGTGGTATTGGACCGGCGACCTCGCCTATCGGGACGAAGCAGGCTTCTTCTACTTCGCCGGACGTGACCACGACTGGATCCGGGTCGACGGGGAGAACTTCGCCACCGCCCCGGTCGAGCGGATCGTGAGCCGCTACCCGGGCACGGTCGTCACCGCCGCCTACGCCGTCCCCGACACCATCGTCGGCGACCAGGTGATGGTGGCGATCGAACAGGGTGCCGAGGCAGCCCCCTTCGACGGCGAGGACTTCGCCCGGTTCCTGGCCGCACAGGGCGACCTCGGCACCAAGTGGGCGCCGCGCTATGTCCGCCTCTGCCCCGAGTTGCCGAAGACGGCCACGTCCAAGATCCTCAAACGCGAGCTTCGAGCCGAGCGCTGGAACACGCCCGACCCGCTCTGGTGGCGACCGGACCCCGACGCCGCCTATCGGCTCCTCACCGGCGCCGAGCGCTCGTCACTCGAGGCAGCGTTGGCGCCGGGCAACTGACGCCCGACGCACAAGGCGGCGTCGTTGCTTCCGGGGCCCGCGATCTCTCAGGTCGTCGGCGTGGTGGAGGTCGCCGTGCATGAGGAGTCGGCGTAGGTGGCGACCGTCTCGGCCGCCGAGGAGAGGCCCGGTGTCTGACCGAGTGTGACGAGCGACTGCTCGAGCCCCTGGAAGCTCGTGGCACTGGAGACGGCCGCTTGGAACTTGCTGTCAGAGGCGATGAGGGTGTTGAGGGCGGCCTGGACGTTCGCCGGCGTCTTGGCGATCGCCGCCTTCTCCTTCGCTCCCTCGCTGACCGCGTCGTTGAAGATCCCGAGGAGCGTCGCCTTGGCAGCGGCGAAGTTGCCTGACTCGACGGCCTGCTCGATGGTGGCTCCCAGCTTCGCCGAGTTGCTCGACTCCCCATTCAAGAAGGTGCACAGCGGCGCGCTCGTCGTCGCTGCCTGCTGGGTGCCGGTCTTCGTCGGCTTGTGCTTGGCCTTCTTGTGCTTGCCCGCATCGGTTGCCACGCCGTGGTGCGTGCCGGCCGATGCGACGGTCACCGGCGCGAGCGCCACCATGAGGCCGAGCGCCAGCGCACCTAGCCCGGTCGTGAAACGGTGCGTGCCCATCGCGTGCTCCTTATGGTCGACAACCAATGGCGTCAGCCTCGCTGGATCTGTCTGCTCAGCGAGGCCCCGCGCCGGCCTTGCCCCACACCGTAAGGCATCACAACCGAGGTTGCGGGGAGGCCCGACCGGGAACCCTCAGTCGGGGATCTGAGTCGACAAGCAGAACGGGTGGCCGGCGGGGTCGAGCAGGACGAGGTAGCGCTCGGGTGCGGGCTGGGTCTCAGCGCGGCGGGCTCCGAGATGGAGCGCCTCTGCCTCGGCGACGGCAAGCTCCTCCACGGCGAGATCGAGGTGGATCTGCTTCGGAACTGCTCCATCGGGCCATGACGGTGGTTGGTAGGACGCCACACGAGTGGCGGCCAGCCAGACGTGTTCGGTCTTCACCGCCACGAACTCGTCGCTCGTGAACGCCACCTCGCCGTCGAGCAAGGCGGCCCAGAAGTCACCGAGCTCGTGGGGGTTGTCACAGTCGAGTGCGATGGACGCGAGCCGTGCCACTGCCATGAGGTCGACGCTACCTCCAGGTACGCGCATCATGGGCCGTCGGGAACTCCGTCGTGGGCACCGATCACTACACCGCTGAGCTCTGGTTGCTCAGGCTCCCTTGGCGTTCTTCGCAGCGATGGCGTCGAGCGTGCTCTGGGGGATCACGACTCCCGAGTCCGGCACGCCGACCGTCCCAAGCGTTCCCGGTCGAAGAGAATCTCCTCGGCCAGGTGCAGGGAGATCTTCGAGGTGTCCGGGTCGACGCCTTTTCGCTGCAGGTGCTTCGACCACTTGACGAACGTGGCACTGGCCGAACGCTCGTCGGCACTGAAGCCGGACACGGCCTCGTAGCCGACCGGAATGATCGCCGGACCCGGGACGCCCGCAGCACCGCCCACCGGCGGAGAACCTCCAGCGGCGCCCATACCCACTGTTGGAGGGCACCCCAGAGCCAGTACGGCCGAGGTGGTAGCAGAACTGCTACCATTAGTGACGTGGACACGATCCCTCAAAAAGAGCTCCGCAACGACGTGAGTGCCGTGCTGCGGCGGGTCGAGGCCGGCGAGACCCTCGTGATCACCGTCGCCGGGCGCCCCGTGGCCGAACTCTCGCCAACCGGGCGCCGCCGATGGGTCAAGGGATCCGAGCTGGTCAGGATCTGGAGCGGCCCGACCCCTCGCGGTCTGGATGACGAACTCACCCAGCTCGACGCTGGACTGACCGACCCCTTCGACCAGTGAGGGCAATCCTCGACACGTCGGTGCTCATCGGGCCGAATCCTCTCCGAGGCCCGAACGACGAGCTTGAGGTCACCGTGGCGGGCGGGACAGAGGCGGGTGTTCAAGTCACTCAGGATCTCGAAGCGGCGATCAGCGTGGCGTCGATCGCCGAGCTGCACTTCGGCGTCCTCGTCACCGACAACCCCGACGAACGGGCCAGGCGGGCCGATCGCCTAGCTGCCGTCGAGGCGACCTTCGACCCCCTGCCCATCAGCACCGAGGTTGCACGTGCCTGGGGCAGGCTCGCCTCCGCCGTTACTCAGCGGGGGGGCAACCCGCGACGACGACAAATCGACCTCGCCATCGCAGCCACAGCAGCAGTCGAGCAGGTGCCACTGCTCACCTACAACGTCGCCGATTTCCAACTCCTCACTGACCTGGTCGACGTGCGCCTGCCTTAGACCGTTGCCCGCCTCGATCAGGTGCCTCCTTGGCCTTCAAGTCGGAGAGCGCCAAGACCAGCAACGGTGGGCACCGGCTCGGCTGCGCACCCAGCCGTTGGTAGGGACACCCAAGTTGCCTCTCATGCCTGGTGTGACATTCCATGACCTCGGCATCGCTCCTGAGAGGATGTCGATGTGCACGAGGACAACCGATCTGCGTTCCAGGGCTGCTTCCTCCTCGAGCTCGACGGGTCGGGTGCACATGCCGTTGCCGAGCATCCCGGCCTGAGCCACCGCGGGCGGGTCGTGGCCCGCCTGCACGCACCAGTCACTCTCTGCTTGGTCACAGACGCTCCACAGGCTGGTTCTATGTCGCAGCTTTACCGTGATCCCGCCGGCCTGACAAGGTTGGCCCCCATCCGAAAGGTGCAACGATGGTCACGCGGAGTCGGCGTAGGCTCATTTGGTGGATCGGTAGCGCAGTGGTGCTCATCGCCGCCCTGGCCGTGGCGGGTCCCTTCATCTACATCCACTTCATTGAGGGTCCTGCCCCGACCAAGCTCGAACTGCCGACGACTCACACCTCGACCTCGGTAGCTGGCGCGACGAACTCGGCCGCCTCGTCATCCGCCGTCAGCGGCACCTGGAATGTCGGTCCCGGCTCTGAGACCGGTTACCGGGTCCAAGAGGTGCTGGTGGGCCAGAACGCCACGGCCGTCGGTCGGACCAGCAAGATTTGGGGCTCACTGACCTTAGGTGGCACGTCGGTCGCCAAAGGCACGTTCACGGTGGACATGGCGAGTGTGGTCAGCGACCAGAGTCAGCGCAACGCACAGTTCGATGGCCGCATCATGGACGTCAACCAGTACCCGACCGCCAGCCTGGTCCTGACGTCACCGATTCCTCTGGGAACACTTCCGGCAGCCGGCACCACGAAGCAGTACACGGCGCAGGGCACCCTCACCATGCACGGTGTGTCCAAGTCAGTGACCTTCACCCTCACGGCGGAGCGCATCGGGTCCGAGATCGACGTCCTGGCCGAAGTGCCCATCACGTTCTCAGACTGGAACATCGCGAACCCCAGCGTCGGCGGCTTCGTCACCACCGCTAACAACGGCACGCTCGAGGTGCTGCTCCATCTGACCAGAGGCGCGGGTAACACCCCATCCACCTCGTCCAGCAGCAGCACGGCTGGAGGCGGGGGCGGTCCGGTAACCGTGCCAAGCACCACGGTGCCCCCACTGACCGTGCCTTCCGGCTGAGCGCCTTCGACCCGAAGGGCGTATGGGGTAGTCCTCAACCGCGGGCCGCACGCGACGACTCGGCCGATCACTCCGAATAGGTGACGATCACTTCGTTCGCCTTGGTGGAGGTGCACGCAATTGCACTGGCTTCGGAGCGACGGAAGCCGAAACAAGAGACGGCAGGTGAACCCCGCCGCCGCGCACCCACGACGGGCACCGGTCGGGGCAACGAACGATGAGTACCATCGCTGGTCATGACTGCCACCGCCCCGACGGACACCCCTCTGGACCACGGATTCCGGATGCCGCCGGAGACGGCCCCGCAGGAGCGGATGCTCATGGCGTGGCCTTGCCGGCGTGAGCTCTGGAGGAGCGAGCTGGAGGCGGCACGGCGCGACTACGCCGAGGTCGCCAACGCCATCGCCGCCTTCGAGCCGGTGACCATGGTGGTGCCCAACGGTGCCGCCGCCGCCGAGGCTCGGGCCATGCTTGCCGGGGGCGTCGACCTGGTCGATCTACCGCTCGATGATTCCTGGATGCGCGACAACGGGCCAATCTTTGCCCTGGATGCGGCTGGCCGCCGAGCCGGGGTCCACTTCCGCTTCAACGCCTGGGGCGAGAAGTTCGTCGGCTGGGACCGCGACGAGGCCGCCGGCGGCGTCCTCGCCAAGCAGTACGGCGACGTCGCCTTCGAAGCGCCGATCGTGCTCGAGGGTGGCTCGTTACTCATCGACGAGCAGGGGAGGCTCGTCACCACCGAGCAGTGCCTGCTCGCTCCGAACCGGAACCCGGAGCTAGACCGGTCCGCCATCGAGAACGCCCTCCGCTCGTACCTCGGGGTGACAGACGTGGTCTGGCTCGGGCGTGGGCTGGCCGATGACCGCGACACCGATGGCCACGTCGACGGCATCGCCACCTTCACCGACGCGGGCCAGCTGCTCTTGCAGTCGCGGCCTGCCGGTGACCCCGACCACGAGACGATGGCTGAGAACCGCGAGCGCGCGCTTGTCGCCGGCCTCGAGGTCGTGAGCTTCCCGCCGCTGGCCTACGGCGAGGTGGCCGGCACCAGCGTGCCCAACGCGTACCTCAACCTCACCCTGTGCAACGGAGGTGCGATCGTCCCCCTGGCCGGTGGTTCTGCCACCGAGAGCGACGAGGAGGCCCTCGAGCGCATCGCGGCCGCCTTCCCCGGACGTGAGGTAGTCGGCGTCCCCGGGCTCGTCATCGCCTACGGCGGTGGTGGACCGCACTGCATCACCCAGCAGGTGCCGCTCCGCACAGCGACGCAATGAAGGTACTGACGGCATCGGCGGGCGTCTCGTACGCCCAGGTAGGGCCCGGGCGGCCGCGCCTGCTGCGGGTCGGTGCCGTCCAGCACCGCTGGCACCCCGATCCGACCGAGCACCGGGCCGCGCTGGCCGAGGGCGTGCGACTGGCGGCGGGCGAAGGTGCTCGGTTGGTCTGTCTGCAGGAGCTGACCCTCTCCCCGTACTTCGCCGTCACCCCTGACGGACCCCGGCCTGGCGTCGAGCCCGAGCCGCTCGAGGGAGGTCCGACCGCGACCTTCGCCGCCGAGCTCGCCGTTGAGACGGGCGTCTACGTGCACGCGTCCCTGTGGGAGGCCCGGCCCGGCCAGGACCTCGGGTACAACACCGCCATCGTCGTGGCACCCGACGGGAGGTTGGCATCAAGGACCCGCAAGCTCCACATCCCGATCACCGCCGGCTACTACGAAGACCGCTACTTCGAGCCTGGGCCAGCCGAGGAGGTGGCCCGTCCGCTGCCGATCGACGGTGCCCAGTTCGGCTTCCCCACCTGCTGGGACCAGTGGTTCCCCGAGCTGGCCCGGGCCTACGCCCTCGCCGGCACCGACGTCCTCGTCTACCCGACCGCCATCGGCTCGGAGCCCGACCACCCCAGCTTTGACACCGAGCCCCTGTGGGAGACGGTCATCCTCGGCAACGGGATCGCCAACGGCACGTTCATGGTTGCCGTCAACCGGATCGGCACCGAAGACCCCCTTTCCTTCTACGGTTCGTCGTTCATCTCCGACCCCTATGGCCGCAAGCTGGTCCAGGCGCCGCGGGACGAGCCGGCTGTGCTCGTGGCCGACCTCGATCTCGAGCAGCGGGAGGACTGGCTCACGCTGTTTCCGTTCCTGACCACTCGCCGCCCGGAGGCTTACGGGGGCCTCTGCGCCCCGCTGCCGTAGGTGAGATGTCCCAAGAACCGCGTGGAATTCGTCGAGCGAGCCGAATGAGGCATTGCTCTCGACGGGCTGAGCTCTCTTCTGCGTCCCTAGTGGTTCCCGAGCAGCCCAGTGAGATCAGCCCGTGGTCCAGGCCTGCTCGAGGCGCCGGCAGTAGGCCGTCATCTCGCCCATCGAGTTGCCGATGATCGAGTAGCACTGGGTGTGTCATTGGGGGGCCGGGCGTGGATTCTCGGTTGGAGCTCGAGGTCGCCTGCCCTCCGAGGGGGGTGAACGCGTGGAATCGGGAGACATTCTGAGCGTTCCCTGACTCGATAGGGCCGCCGAGCCACAAAGACCGCCCGGGACTCCTCCACGCGCGCTCCTGGGGGCTCTACGACGATCCCGCGGCTCCGATCGCACCGCAATACGTGGACGTCGACCCTGAGGCGAACATCGAGACCGTGTGGCCACCGTTTCCCCCTTGCACCGACGCCGCTGGGCCCCACTGGATCATCTGGTACTGACGTGCGAGGTGCGAACCATGTCGCAAACGGACTGACGTCAGCGGTCCCGTCTAATCAGTGATGCCGGGTGGGGCCTCGACGCTTGCAGGTCTGCATGACCCAAGATGTTGGTCACTGACGTGTCCTCAATCGCCGGGTATATGCCGCCACCGATAGCGACCTCGAGCCGGCAGCGAGGATTGAACAGGGCGTTGATCCGGTCCACCACCTCGGCGGCGCCACCGGTCAGCGTGAGGGTGGATGCCCGAGCCAGGCCTAACTCAAATGAACCTGCTGACGTCCCTTGGGACTGTCTTGCTTACGATTCGTCGGCCCGGCTCGGACATTCACCCGACGCCGCTCGGTCGGACGGAGTGACCTCATAGGAGCCTGCCGCACAGACCCGTCGTTGTCTTGTCCGTCGTCCTGATCGATGTGGTGCCACCCCACCCGATTGGAACGAAGGGATGACAATGACCACTTCGGCAGGGCAGATCACCGGCGGGGTCGACACGCACCTCGACGTGCATGTTGCAGCCGCCCTGGATGAACGGGGAGCGCTCCTCGGCGTCGAGTCCTTCGAGACCACACCGAAGGGCTACGCCCAGTTGCTGGCCTGGCCGGAGAGCTTCTCGGCTCCGTCGAGCTTCTCGGCGTCGAGGGCACCGGCTCCTATGGGGCTGGGCTCACTCGTTCACCTGCACGGGCAAGGCATTCGGGTGGTCGAGGTCGACCGCCCAACCGCCAACGTCGGCGCCGCCACGGGAAGTGCCGACCCCGAAGACGCCATCTCGGCCGCCCGGGCCGCGGCGTCTCCCTACCTGCGCTCAACGGTCGTGGCGCGATTTGACGAACTACGGTGCGGGCGGCTGCCCGCACGATGCGTGAGGAGAACGAATGGCTGCTTATCTCGTTCTGATGCAAGAGATCCATGACATGGACCGGTACCGCAATGAGTACCTGCCTGGGGTGAGGCCGTTCCTGCAGAAGCATGCCGCTGAACTCCTGGTCGCAGGCTCTGATGCGGAGCCCGCCGAAGGTGAGCCGCCGAACAGCACGGTCGTGATCCGCTTCGCTGACGCCGAGGCAGCTTGGGGCTTTCCGAATGACCCCGACTACCAGTCGGTGAAAGAGATCCGCCTAAGCACCACGTCGCGAGGACAGATGGTGGTCGCGACAGAGTTCACGCCGGCCGCGTAACGCGCGCTTCGCTGGCCGAGTCCGCGCCCTCATCGGTGTCGCCGGCGGCGACTCTTCTGCGTTGAGCAACCCCTAAGCAGCTAGTGGTCCGTCGCGGGTTTGAATTGGCCGGTCTCGACACAGGTCGGAGCACGCGTGCGCAGGCTCACTCCACCCGACCGGCCCAGCCATTTCTCAGACGTACCACTAGNNCACTAGGTGCCTTCAATCCGATATGGGGCACCCTTCGCACCCGCCCGGTATCGGCCCATCCCGGTCTGGCCGACAAGACGGGAGACTTCCGCACGTCGGACGCAGCCGCCACGGGAGGAGCCGTCAGGACCGCTGGGCCGACGACCGGGCGCGGACGGTGTCGTGGATGAGCATGAACCGCATCGACCAGAACCCAGGCCGCGGCGTGGGAAGCAGATGCCGGGCCCAGAGGAACCCGGCCAACGCGACGAAGGCTGCAGTAAGCCAGCTGATCTCTCCGACGGCCAAGACCCACGGCGTGGATCCCGACCACATCACGATGAGACCCGCAATCACGACGGCCAGCGCGATGAATCCCACTCGGAGGGCCCAGACAGCCGTCCTCCAGTATCCGTCGTACTGAAGCTCCGTCGGCTCGTCCATGCCAGGGATTGTTCCACGATTGCGGGTGCGGCATCAGGGTCATTGGCCCTCCGGGACGGTCCGTACTCCGGGACCCGGGTCCCAAAGCCACCTGCAACATCAGCTTCGGGCGAATCGCCGATCATCCAGCCGGCAAGCGGAAGTTCACAGAGTTTGGCCGCCTCCTCGAAGATGGCCAGATCGGGCTTGCGTGCGCCGATGACCGACGAGACGCACACTGCATAAAACTCGTCTTCTATGCCTGCAGCCTCGAACTTTGCCCACTGAGAGGGAGGCCCGTTGGGTGACGACGCCTACCTTGAACTCCGCTGCCCGCAGTGATCTGACTGCACCGATCACCTCAGGCTCCACCGCGTACTTCGATGGATACTCGACGTAGTAGTCGGCAAGTAGCTCGTCGATCGAGTTCGTTATACCTAACTCCCTGCGCAACTCTGAGAAGAACTGTTCACGGGGGTTGTATCCGTCGGCGTCTACACGCTCGATAGTCGGCAACGCATCCTCACTGAGTCCGTGGACTTCAAGGAACTGCTTCGTCCACAGTGCGAATGCCTTCTCTCGATCCAGGAGGGTGCTGTCGAGATCGAACAATGCCAGAGATGTCACTCACCCAGTATCGACGACGAGTCGAGGCAGCATCCGACTCGCAAGACGGACCATCCCCGACGTGACGGAGGAGGTCACTCACCCGGTGTTCGGAGGCGAGGGCTAATCGACCCTTGGGAGGATTACTGCCACTCAGGTCAGTGGAGGTCCCCGATCCCCTTCCACGCGAGGACCACGGCAAAGACCAATTCGATGGCGATTGCGATAGTCCGGGCGTGCCGGCCGACGAACGCGTTGAGGCGGGCCAACAGCGGATCGGCCCGCGTGCCGAGGAGTGCCACCAGGGTGACCGGCAGGAGCACGGGGAGGAGGGCGATGACGGTGATGATCAGCCAAACAACGACCTTCTCGGCGACATCCACCGACGAGTGTTCGATCTCGCGCACGGCGGGCAAGAAGAGAACGAGCGTCGAGAAGTTCACCAGCATGCCCAGAGCACCGACGCCAACGAAGGTGAGCGTGGGGGCGTCATCCAGGCGCCCCTTGGTGTGCTCGTGGTGGGCCTCTGCCGCTGTCCTCGCCTTTTGAAGCGAACGCGCCGCGAGGAGGACGAGGGCGGCGGCCGCACCCAGGTCGATGACGGCACCGGTCAACGATCGGTGGTGGTGGCCGGTTTCGATGGTGCGCAACACCGTCACGCCGAGCAACCCGAACGCCAAGAGGACCGCTCCCGCTCCGCCGGCCACCGCCCAGCCCCGGGCCACGGGATGGTGCTTACCCGTGAGCACAAGAACCTCGAGCGCGAAGAGGGTCGGGCTGACGGCGGCCCCCAGCGCCAGCGGAATCACAACAGCAAGAAGGGAGCCCATGCTTCGTGAGCCTACGGTGGGGACCGACGGTGCTCTCGTCCGCCGGGCGCCCGGAGGCGGGCTGAATGGGCCCGGAATTGACGGTCGGACATTTCCAGGAAGCGTCGCCGACCCGGCGTTTAGGGTCTTCTCAGGATGGTTCGGAGGCAGTCTGACGGCGTTGCTGGATTAGTGCTCGGACGCCCAGGGCCGTCACGATCAGGGCGACACCCATGAGCCCCCATCCGGCGAAATAGAAGGCATTGATCCGGGTGCAATCTCGAAGGCCGGTTGGCACACTGGTTGATAGGGGCACACTGCAGCCCGTGTGCGAACCGCTGAAGGCAACCAATAGCAGAACCACCTTCACACGATCGTGACGTACCTTCCGTCAAGTCGTTACTGGGCGCTCCAGTGGAGCGAGGCCACGATCTTCGTCGCCGGTGCCGTCGCCCTGATTGCGGTCGGCCTCTGGTGGATCCGCAATCACGTTGCCTGAATGAGTTGCGCCGAGATCGCCCATTCTCTGAGTATCGACGGGGTGCCCCAGTCGTGCCGGTCGGCGGCAGCTCGCGGATGGCAAGCACGTGTCCGTCGATAACGCGCCCATCCCCG
>PMFN01000024.1:0-20289 GCA_003155135.1 Acidimicrobiaceae bacterium
CTAGATCAGGGCAAAGCCCTCGTAGCCCTTCGCCGCCACCCGTTCGCACTGCTCGACGTACTCGGGGAAGCCGAGCAACGGCATGAACACCCTGCGCTTCCCCTCGATGTTGGCACCGAGGTACCACGAGTTGCACGTGGGGAAGAGGGTAAAGTCGGCCACGTCGGCGACGAAGGTCACCCATGCGTCCTGCGCCTCGGCCGTCGGCTCGATTTCGCGCACGCCGCGTGTGCGCAGGTGCTCGATGCACCCGGTGATCCAGTCCACGTGCTGCTCGACTGCCACGACCATGTTCGCCAGCACCGACGGGCTGCCGGGGCCGGTGATGGTGAACAGGTTGGGAAATCCCGCCACGCCGAGCCCGAGATACGTGCGTGGGCCCTCCGCCCAGGCATCGGTCAGCGGCATGCCGCCACGACCACGGATGTCGATCCGCGAGAGCGCGCCCGTCATGGCGTCGAAGCCGGTGGCGAAGACGATGCAGTCGAGGTCGAACGCACGCTCGGTCGTCCGGAGGCCGGCGGCGGTGATCTCGGTGATGGGTGCAGCGGCGACATCGACCAATTCGACGTTGTCGCGGTTGAAGGTGGCGTAGTAGCCGGTGTCGACGCAGAGTCGCTTGCAGCCGATCGTCGTCGTCGGGCAGAGCCGGCCGGCCACGTCCGGGTCTTCTACGATCGTTCGGATCTTGTTGCGGACGAACGCAGCCGCGAGCTCGTTGGCCGCGGCATCGATCAGCAGGTCGTTGAACGACCCCATGAAGCCCAGGCCGCCGCGCTCCCAGCGTTCCTCGAACAGGCGCTCGCGCTCGTCGGGCGAGACGGCGAGGGCAGAGACATCGTTGAGTGGAAATCGCGAGCCCATGGCCGTGATCATGAGGCGGTTCGCCGCCCGAAAGGCCGGATAATCAGCCTTGATGGCCTTCTCCTCCTCACCGGAGAGCGCACGATTGTGCGCGGGGACCGTGTAGGCGGGGGTGCGCTGGAAGACGAACAGTTTCTCCGCCTGCCCGGCGATCACCGGAATGGACTGCACTCCCGACGAGCCGGTCCCGATCACGCCGACCCGCTTGCCGGAGAAGTCCAATCCCGTAGCGGGCCAGCGGCCGGTGTGCTGCCACTCGCCGCCGAAGTGCTCGAGGCCGGGGAACGGCGGGATGTTCGCCGCCGACAGGCAGCCAATGGCCGTGACGAGGAATTGCCCGGAGAGCTCCTCGCCGGCCTCGGTTCGCACTATCCAGCGCGACCTCTCCTCGTCGAAGGTCGCCGAGCGCACCGTGGTAGTGAACGAGATGTCACGCCGCAGGTCGAACCTCGTCGCGACGTGGTCGGCATAGGCAAGGATCTCGGGCTGGCTGGCGTAGCGCTCCGTCCAGACCCAGTCCTGTTGCAAATCGTCGGAGAAGCCGTAGGAGTACTCAAGGCTCTCGACGTCGCAGCGCGCGCCGGGATAGCGGTTCCAGTACCACGTGCCCCCCACGTCGCCCCCCGCTTCGAGAGCGTGCACACGCAACCCGTGCTGGCGCGCCGAGTGGACCATGTACATCCCACCGAACCCGGCACCGATGACGAGGACGTCGAAGTCCCCGTGAGCGCTCATGGCCGCACGCTGCCACGTTGCTCCGAGACGCCCCCCGGCGGTCGCACCACGCCGCCACGGTAGCGGAACCCTGGTGCGCGGGCTCGGGCTGTTGCTTCCCGGATCCCGGGCCTCGCCCGGGAACACCAGTTGCTCGAGCGGGAGCTCGGTGTGGCGGTCCGGCAACGTGGCGTCACGCAACCGTCATCCAACTGTGCGGTTCGCTCCGAACACTCATTACAAGCCCCCCCCCACAGAATGGATGAACGCGTGCCTCACCTGAGAAGTCATCTCACAGCAGTTGCAGTCGCCGGGATCGCGGGGGCCACCATGGCCTCGGTGGCCGTCGCCCCCAGCATCGCGTCGGCGCAGACGACCGACACGGTCACGGCCATCCCGGCCCTCACCGGGGTCGGCACGACGGTCGCACTCGATGCCGCCACCGTCCAGGCCCTCACCAGCCTCGGCGTGAAGGTCGCCCCCTACGGGACCGCCACCCTGTCGGGCTCCGACGTCACGTTCCCGATCACCTCGGGCTACGTCGAGATCCACAGCGACAAGGGCCACGAGCCCGGCTACATCGAAGGCTCCATCGAGCACTACGGCTCGGGCCTCACCCTCACCGCCGGCAGCACGACCGTGACGCTGTCGGACTTCGTGGTGGACCCGGGGAACTCGGTGCTCTACGCCAGCGTCAACGGGACCCCCGACGCCACGCCACTCCTGCAGCTCGACGGCCGCGACGTGAGCGTGAGCAAGGACGGCTCGGGTGACGTGGTACTCAACGACACCATCGCCAACCTGACCAGTGCTGCGGCCACCGCCCTCGACACGGCATTCAACACCCAGGCCATCAAGGGAGGCACCGAGCTCGGCACCGTCCACCTGGTGGCCAAGGGAACGGCCAACACCTACACCGGGAAGGTGGCGGAGATCTCGCGGCTGACCGGTTCGTCGACGTCGCTCGACCTCAACCCCCAGACCGCGGCCGCACTCACCAGCCTGGGCATCACCCCCGGGGTGACCGGCACCGCCACGGCGAGCGGCAGCACCGTCACGTTCCCGATCACCGGTGGGGTGGCGGTCATCCACGCCGATAAGAGCTACAAGCCTGGCTACGTGGACGGGGTGGTCCTGCACCAGGGCAGCGGCCTCACCCTGACCAAGGGCTCGACGACGGTGTCGCTCACCGACTTCACCATCGACCCGGGTGACTCGGTCCTCTACGGCAACGTCAACGGGCAGTACCCCGCCGCCAACGTTCCGCTGCTCCAGCTCAACGGCGAGCCGCTCCAGATCACCGAGAGCGGGGGCGCGGTGCACCTCGACGGGACCATTGCGAACCTGACCCCGACGGCTGCCACTGCCTTGAACCAGGCGTTCGCCACCACGGCCTTCAAGGCGGGGATGCCGCTCGGCACCGCCCACATCACCGCAACCGGGAAGTAGTCCTCGGCTTCGTCCTCCGGTTGCCGCCGCACCCCGACCGAGTCCGCTCGGCCGGGGTGCGGCGCGTCCGGGAGGGACCCGGTTGGCAGCGCGAGCCCCTGCAGACGCCGAGGGAGCTCGGCACATCCCTCAAGGGCTAGGTTGGGCGGAGCCCGGTCAACCCGGGCCAGGTGCGCTGAATCCAGTCCTCGTTGAGCGTCTCGTCAGTCGACAAGGAGACCCAACGGTGACTGCACGCATGTCTCGGTCGCGCTCTGGCCTGCCGGTCCGACACGAGGACCGCTGATGGAAGAACGCCTGACGCGCATCTTGCTGCTCCTCTCGGAGGGCGGTGAGGCGCTTCCCGGGCCCACCCGGCTCTGCCAGGTTGCGGCCGAGGTGACGGCGATGGACGGTGCGGGGCTCGTGCTCCTCTCCGACGGCCGCTTCCAGGGAGTGCTGTGCGGTGGCGATGTCGTGTCCGAGACGCTGGCTGAGCTCGAGTTCGCCCTCGGGGAGGGACCCTGCCTCGACGCGTGGGCGCTCGATGGGCCGGTCTTCGAACCCGACCTTGCGAGCCCTTTCCCCTACGGGCGGTGGCCGGCGTTCGCTCCGGCCGGCACCGATGCGGGAGCGAGGGCCGTTTTTGGATTCCCGGTCCACGTCGGTGCGGCCCGCCTCGGAGCCATCGGCCTCTACCGGGACCAGACGGGGCCGCTCGGTGACGAACAACACGCCGACGCACTCGTCATGGCCGACGTCGTGGCCCGCGCCATCCTGTCCCTGCAGGCCGGAGCGGCCCTGGGGACGGTCGGAGCGGAGCTCGCGACCGGTGCCAACTTCCAGGCAGTGGTCCACCAGGCGTCGGGCATGGTTTCCGTCCAGGTGGGCGAAGGGGTGGGCGACGCCCTAGTACGTCTGCGCGCCCATGCGTATGGCACCGACTGCACGATCACCGAGGTGGCAACGGAGGTGGTCGCTCGGCGGCTCCGCTTCGACCCCCTCGAGGGCGAGGAGACCGGTGGAGGGGTGCCGCTCCCCGGGGTGCGATAATCAGTGCAGCTCGTTGTATCGGCGGGAACGCTGCATCGCCGATGAGTCCCATCTCACGGATTGGTGTCGCGATGACCCGAGAAGCGCTCCTCCTCCACACACTGGTGGAGCTGGCCGACAACCTGGTCGATGACTTCGACGTCATCGATGTCCTGACGGTCCTAAGCGACCGCTGCGTGGACACGCTCGACGTCGCGGCCGCAGGGGTCATGCTCGCCTCACCCGCCGGCGACCTCCAGGTGGTCGCCTCGTCGAACGAAGCAATGCGGGTGCTCGAGCTCTTCCAGCTCCAGGCTGACGAGGGCCCTTGTGTGGACTGCTTCAACGATGGTGGCGCCATCGTCAACCTCGAATTGTCGACGACCGATGGCCGCTGGCCCCGGTTCACCCCCTTGGCACTCGCCGGGGGATTCCATTCGGTCCACTGCCTGCCCATGCGCCTCCGAGGCCGTACCATCGGCGCGCTCAACATGTTCCGTTCCGACCGGGGGGCACTCGAGGATGCAGACGTCCAGGCCGCCCAGGGGCTCGCCGATGTCGCGACCATCGCGATCCTCCAGCATCAGGCGGCGCTCAACGCCCAGGCCCTGAATGACCAGCTCAACTTCGCGCTCACCAGCCGGGTGCTGATCGAACAGGCGAAGGGCAAGATCAGCGAAGCCTGCCATGTCGACATGGTTGTTGCGTTCCAGCGGCTGCGCAACCACGCCCGCAACCACAACCTCGGGCTCACTGAACTCGCTCGGGGCGTCGCCGAGGGCGCCGTGAACCCGATTGCACTCGACCCGCTCAAGACCCGGCGCTGATCCCGCCGACGAACTGGTGCTGGCCGGCGCGGTGGTCGAGCCCTTCGGCACGCCGCAGGCGGGATCCCTCAGGCAACGCTGCGCGCTCGATCGTCCTCGCTGAGGACGTGCGACAACCCGGTCAGCGACAGCAGCCTGCAGATCATCGATGGGGGAGAACGGACGGTGAGCGCGCCGGTCGAATGTCCCAGGCGGTTCAACGCGGCGACGATAACGCCGAGTCCCGAGGCGTCCATGAAGTCCAGGGCCACCAGATCCAGAGCCACCGCCCGATGTCCCCGATCGATCAGCGCGCCGAGAAGGGCCGTCAGCTCGGGCGCGGTGGCGATGTCGAGCTCCCCCTGGATCGAAACGACCACTGGGGTCCCGGAGAAGTCGATCGACACGCAGAACGCCCGGGTCACGACAGCGCCGTCCGGGGGAAGTCGGGCAGCACGCCACTGGTGCCCACAGCTGGCGCCGCGTAGTCGTTTGCCTGCACCGACACGGTGCGCTGCGCTCCAGCCGACGGTCGTGCAAGGTCCCGAAATGGTGCCGGCTCGACCTGGGGCGGGAGAACGTGGGGCTGCGCACGCCATGCCGTGGGAGCGACATCGCGGCCGGTGAGCTCACTCGCAGGGCCGTCGAGTGCACCGTGCGTCAGGCTGCACTCACATCCCGGGCAACTCGGCGCCGTGCTGTTCGGCAGTGCCATTGCGCACGAGCCTGGCATCGTGGCACCCGTCGGGTTCTTCACCCCGGCCAGGTTCTCGACTGGGACGGATCCCCGAAAGCCGGGTTTCACCGGTGCGTTCGCCAGGACCCCGACGGCACCTCGGGGGACAAAGTGGCCGCGCGCAGGCGCGGGGGGGTCGGGAATGCCCGGACCGCGCACGCGGTCTCCCGGCAAGGTCGCAAACGACAGCCCGAAAAGACGAACGACCTGCCGAGTCGCACGGCTCCACGCGGAGTGCGGTGCATCGGTCTCGACCCCGGGGTCGAGCAGCTCGAGCTGCCCAGGTCCGGTCATCTTCTCTCCCTTGGTGCCAGTCTGCGCCACCAAGGGACTGGAGTGACGGCTTCGAAACATCGCCGCCCTTGCACACGTTCGTGACGATCGGGCTGCCGCGATGACCCTACACGGGTTGCGGATCGACCACTCATGCCCTCGTCGGGACGTCTGTCGCACGTCCTTGACGCCCGATGGTGCGAGTCCTCTGGCTCGTCGTCGGTTCGCCCATCGAATGTCTGGCCCCGGTGCGCCGCTCATTCGCAGAGAGCGACCACGGCCTCGTCCACCGAGGCGAAGAGATGATCTCGACCCAGTTGCTCCAGGAGCGCACCGTGTTTCAAGTCGTGGTGCACCAGTTTGGATGCCCGGGCGACTGCGACCACGGTGCCACGCCGCTCAAGGTCCAGGGCGAGGGATCGAAGCGCCTGGAGCCCCGTGTAGTCGATGTCCGAGATCCCGCCCGCATCGAGGATCACGGCCTTGACCGGCTCGGGGCTCCCCTCGACGAGCTGGCCGATCCGTACGCGCAAGTAGTCAGCGTTGCCGTACCACAGCGGCGCGTAGACGAGGTAGACGAGAATGCCCGGCACCTGCTCGGTTGGCTGCCCGACGTCGAGCGGGACCCAGTGGTCGGTGCCCGGCTCGCGGCCGAGGACCGCATCCTGGGGCCGTGCCGATCGCCTGGTCCGGTCGGCCAGCGAGAGGATCAGGGCAGCCAGCACCCCCTGCTCGATGCCGACGAGCGCCACCACCAACAGGGTGATCGTCGCAAGTGCGAATTCGAGGCGGTCGAAGCGCAAGATGGCCCGCAGCTCGCCGACACGAAACAGCTTGGCCGCAATGAACACGAGCGTGGCGCCCAGCGTTGCTTCGGGGATGTCCGCCAACGCTCCGGAGAACGCCAGCACCACAACGAGTACAGCGAGTGCTGCGAAGATGTTGGTGAGTTGGGATCGGGAGCCGGCGGATGCCGAGACGGCTGAATTCGGGGGGCTGGCGTCGACCGCGAACGATCCGATCATCCCGGCCCCGAGACTGCCCGCACCAATGGCGACGAGGTCCCGGTTGAAGCCGACCACATCTGCTGTCGCTGAGCGTGCGCTCCGTACAGAGGCTGCGGTCTGGGCGATGCACAGGAACGCCACCGTGAGGACAGGTGCTGGCAGGCGTCGCAGCTGCGACCACGACACGGTGGGGAGGCGCACTCGGGGGAGCCCGCCGTGGACCGCGCCGACAAGGGCAACACCGTGGTCGGCAGACAGGCCGAAAGCCTTCACCGCGATGACCGACACGACGAGGGCGATGAGCGCGCCGGGCAGACGTCGGCTCACCCGCTGGAAGGCGATGATCACGGTCAGGACGCCGAGCGCGATCAGCAATGACCACCCGTTGACCTGGCCCACGTCGGTGACGACATGGTGCAAGCGGTCGATGGTGCTCCCGGTACCAGCGGGTATTCCCAGGATGACGGGGATCTGCCGGACGATGATCTCGACGGCGATGCCGGCGAGGACCCCGGCGATCACCGGTGTCGAGAGGAACTCGGCGATCCACCCGAGACGGAACAGGCCGACCGCGATCAGGACGGCGCCGACCAAGAGGGCGGTGAAGGCCATGGCCGTGACATAGCCGGCGGTTCCCACGACGGCGATCGACGCCACGCCGGTGGCCAGCACCGGGGCGATGGTCGAATCAGCGCCGACCGAGAGGTGGCGGTTCCGGCCGAGCACTGCGTACAACAGTGAGCCGGCGACAAAGGCGAACAGGCCGGCGACCACGGGCATGTTCGCTAGTACGGCGGTGGCCATCTGCGAGGGCAGCGCGACCGCCATGAGGCTCAAGCCCGCGAGGGCATCGGCGCCCAGCCACGCTGCCCGGTAGCCGCGCAACGTCGGCGGGACGCACCATGCCCTCACGGCTCGCCCCCGGGAGCGACAGATGAACACCGCCGGGTGCATCGCCGTCCTGCGCGCGGCAGCGCCGCGCTGCCCGGCTCACGGGCAGCGCGCAGCGGCATGGGTCCGCACTCAGCCGATTGCAGCGTGCGGACCGTCGTCATGGGCGCCCGCAGCCGCGGTCCCTCGGACCTCGGGTTGCGAGGTCCCCTCCTCGCCCGGTTCGTCGGCGACGCCTGTCGGATCGAAGACGCGATAGGCCAGGAGCTTCACCCGGTCGGTGACGAGGAACCACGCGAGCGCGTACACCCAAACGAACAGGACCCAATGCCATCCGAGAGACGGCACGAAGATCCCCAGGAGGGCCAAGCAGCTCATGACGGCGATGCCGATGCCTGGCAGAGATCGACGACCTTGTCGACAACCGGGTCGGGGGCGGCGGGGGGACGCCTGGGCGGGACCGCAGTGCCGCACATTCCCGGCGTGGACTCGGACTGCTCGTACGGGTGGGGCTGTGGGACTCTCAACACGGACGGACCCGTCCGAGGACGCAAGCACCACTGATCTGAACTGGCGGCAACACGGCCTTCTCCTCGTCGAGNNGAGGCTAGATCATCGCCGAGGTGCCGAGCGCGCCAGACCAACCCGGTTGCCGTGTGGTCCGTCACGCCGCCGGAGGCACCGCGCCGCACCACGAGGTTGCCCTTTGTGGAACACCACGACCGGGGTGTACTGTCCGCTTGCAGCACCTCATCTGAGCCGCTTCCCTGAGCGGCCATCGATCGTCGCTCCAGACCTTGGTGACGCAGTTCCATCGCCGAGGAGACATCTGTGAGCACCACGCATCTGCTGGCAATGCCGTCGCGCGTCACGAGATGACAGCGACCGGCCCCGCACTTCCCGAGCCTACGGGCCCTCGGTTCCGCCGTATCCACCGGGCGTGCCCACCGTCGCTCGATGCGCCTCGGAGTGCAATTTCCCGCATCGCCATCGCCGGAGAGGATGGGGCGCCTTCTGCCGGGGGTGCGCCCGGCGCTCGGGACTTTGTACCCTGCCGAGTCTGGCGATCTTCCGCCACAGTCAGAAGTGCAACGAGCCTGCGCTTGACGGCGACTGTGGCATAGGAAAGGAACCTCGATGTCCCTCAGTACCGCCCCCCCGCCCCCGCATGCAGCGCCTCCGGGTGACACCCTCTCGCCACGCAACCAGGAGAAATCGCACGCCCTCGGGCTGACCTCGGCCACCGGGCTGGTCATCGGCAGCATCGTCGGCACAGGGGTGTTCACCATGCCGGCAGTGCTGGCCGGTGCAGGCACCATGGGCATCGCCGTTCTCGGTGTCGTCGCGGTGGGCGCCATGCTGCTCGCCGTCCTGTTCGGCCAACTCACCAAGCGCGTCCCCAACAGCGACGGTGGGCTCTACGCCTACTCTCGCCACGAGTTCGGCGACTTCGCCGGCTACCTGGTCGGCTGGTGCTACTGGATCCAGTCCTGGGCGGGCAACGCGGCGATCGTGTCGTCGTGGGTCTTCTACGTCGACGCTCTGTTCGGTTTCGCCCACCCGAGCGGGATGGAGAACTTCGGCATCGCCCTGGTGGGCCTGTGGGTCCCCGCCCTCATCAACCTGGCCGGGATCCGCCAGATGGCGGTCTTCCAGAACATCACCGTCGTCCTCAAGTTCTTCCCGCTGCTGTTCGTGGGCATCGTGGGCTGGGCCTTCGTCGAGAAGGCCCACTTCGGGCCCTTCAACGCCTCGGGCGGCAGCCTCTACAGCGGCATCGGCATCGCGGCCGGCGTGGCCCTCTTCTCCTTCATCGGTGTCGAGGCGGCCGCCGTCACGGCCAAGCGGGTGCGCGACCCCCGGCGCAACGTCCTCCGGGCTTCGATGATCGGCACGGCGGCGAGCGCCATCTTGTATGTGGTCGTCACCGCTGCGGTGATGGGCCTGGTGGCCCACCACACCCTGATCAACACCGGCTCACCCTTCGTCAACGCCTTCGACAGCATCTTCCCCCACAGCACGTGGGCCGGGAAGTTCATCGCGGCCATCGCCGTCATCTCGGGGATCGGGGCCCTCAACGGCTGGACCCTGATCGTGACCGAGACCTCGAGGGCCATCGCCCAGGACGACATGTTCCCCCGCCCCTTCGCCTGGACCGACAGGAACGGCACGGCCTGGTTCGGCATCCTGGTCGGCACCGCCCTGCCGTCGCTGCTCATGCTCTGGCGCTACACGTCGAGTTCGGGACTGACCGTCTTCACCTACCTGGTCGACCTCACCGTGGTCACCGTGGCCATCCCCTACTTCATGTCGGCCATCGCCCAGCTGACCTTCCTCGTCTCGCGTCGGCGGCGGGTCGTGGGCTGGTTGCTCGCCCGGGACCTCTCGGTGGCCGGGGCCAGCGTGCTCTTCTCCATGTGGGTGACCTTCGCCTCGGGCTACCAGGTCGTCTACCAGGCCCTCGTCGTCATCCTGGCCGGCCTCATCCTCTACGCCTTCTTGAACGCCCGCCGTCAGCGCCTAGGTGAGGCGGCCGAACCGGTCGACCTTCCCGACCAAGTCCCGGCGGAGGCCGGCGCAGAGCTTTCCTGACCCCCCATGCCGCATCTCCGAGACCCCGAAAGGACCACCATGACGTTCAACGTTGCCTCTGAGGTCGGCCAGCTCCGTCAGGCCATTGTGCACCGGCCCGGGCTCGAGCTCTCGAGGCTGACACCCGACAACATCGAGTCCTTGCTCTTCGATGACATCGTGTGGGGCTCAAAGGCCAAGGAGGAGCACGACGCCTTCACCGAGTCCCTCCGGGAGAAGGGTGTCCTCGTCCACTACTACGGCCAGCTCCTGGCCGAAACGCTCGAGTTGCCCGAGGGGCGCGACTTCGTGCTCGACCGGCTGTGCACCCCCGAGATCCTCGGGCCCTCACTGGTCGACCCGGTGCGCCGCCTCTTCGAGGACCTCGGCGGCACCGCCCTGGCCGAGTTCTGCATCGGCGGGATCCTGAAGGCCGACCTGCACCCGCTCCACACCCACAGCCTCACGTGGGACAAGCTGCGGGCGGACGACTTCGTGCTCACCCCCCTGCCCAACCACCTGTTCCAGCGGGACAACTCCTGCTGGATCTACGGCGGGGTGACCATCAACCCGATGGCCAAGCCGGCGAGGCAACGCGAGTCGCTCCACACCCGGGCCATCTACAACTTCCACCCCCTCTTCGCCGGGGCCGACTTCGTGACGTACTACGGCGACGGGGACCACTCCTACCAGCCGGCCAGCTTGGAGGGCGGCGACGTCCACGTCATCGGCCACGGCGCGGTGCTGATCGGCATGGGTGAGCGATCCACCCCCATGGCCATCGAGGCGGTGGCCCACGCGCTGTTCGCCGCCGGGCAGGCGACCAAGGTGGTGGCCATCGAGCTCCCCCACAGCCACGCCTTCATGCACCTCGACACGGTCATGTCGATGGTCGACATCGACACGTTCGTCCTCTACCCGTACTTCGACCGCCATCTGCGCAGCTGGACCATCACCGCGGGCGACGAGCCGGGACAGCTCAGCGTCTCGCGCAACCACAGCCTCTGGGAGACCCTGGCGGAGATCCTCGACGTCGCTGAGATCACCGTGCTCACCACCGACGAGGACGTCCGAGCCGCCGAGCGCGAGCAGTGGGACGACGGCACCAACTACCTGGCGGTCGCCCCCGGCGTGGTCCTCGGCTACGAGCGCAACGTGGCCACCAACACCATGCTGCGCAAACACGGCATCGAGGTGATCGGCATCTCGGGCAGCGAGCTCGGGCGTGGCCGGGGTGGCCCACGTTGCATGACCTGCCCGACCGTGCGCGATGCGGCATAACGGTACGCACGCAGTGGACACCTCCATCGACCTGCACGGACGAAGCCTCCTAAAAGAAGTCGACTTCACGAAGGACGAGTTCCTCTTCCTGGTCGACCTCGCCGACACGCTTCGCCTCGAGAAGCACACCGACACCGAGGTGCAGCGGATGACCGGGCGCAACATCGCCCTCATCTTCGAGAAGGCCTCGACGCGGACACGGGCGGCGTTCGAAGTCGGCGCCCACGACCAGGGGGCGCACGTCACCTACCTCGGGCCAGAAGGAAGCCACATCGGCAGCTCCGAGTCGATCAAGGACACGGCCCGGGTGCTCGGGCGGATGTTCGACGGCATCGAATACCGGGGCTTCGCCCAGGCGTCAGTCGAGGCGCTGGCCGAATTCTCCGGGGTGCCGGTGTGGAACGGCCTGACCGACCAGTGGCACCCCACCCAGATGCTGGCCGACGTCGAGACCATCCGGGACCACGCCGGCAAGCCGCTCGAAGATGTCACCCTCTGCTACGTCGGGGATGCCCGCAACAACACTGCCAACTCGCTGTTGGTCACCGCGGCATTGCTCGGCCTCGACGTCCGGATCATCGCCCCCGGTGACCTCCTCCCGACCGATGCGGTCCAAGCGACGGCCCAGGCGTTGGCCCGGCGCTCCGGAGCCCGGATCCACCTCGGGGAGCTCACCGCCATGGTCGAGGGAGCCGACTTCATCTACACGGACGTCTGGGTGTCGATGGGCGAGCCTGCATCGGAATGGGGCGAGCGGATCAAAGCGCTGCTCCCCTACCAGGTCAACTCGGCGCTCCTCGAGGCGACCGGCAATCCCGACGTGAAATTCATGCACTGCCTGCCGTCCCTCCACAACACCGAGACCGAACTGGGCCGCCAGCTCCACGAGAAGTGGGGCCTGTCTGAGCTCGAAGTGACCGACGAGGTGTTCGAGTCGACGGCGTCGATCGTCTTCGACCAGGCCGAGAACCGCCTTCACACCATCAAGGCGGCCATGGTCGCAACCATCGGCGACTGAGGTGCTGCTGGTCGTCGCCGTCGGCGGCAACGCCCTGCTCGAACGCGGGGAGGTGCCACTGGCACAGATCCAGGAGCGCCATGTCGACGTGGCAGCCCGGGCACTGGCGCCGCTCGCCGGCGACCACGACCTGGTGATCACCCACGGCAACGGCCCCCAGGTCGGCCTCTTGGCCAGCGAGAGCGCCCTCGATCCCGACCTCCCCTCGCCGTACCCGCTCGACGTGCTGGGCGCGCAGACCCAGGGGATGATCGGCTACTTCTTCCTCCAGGCGCTCGGCAACGTACTCCCGGGACGAAGGGTGGTGAGCCTCGTGTCACAGACCGAGGTGGCGGCCGACGACCCGGGCTTTGCGCTGCCCACCAAGTTCGTGGGCCCGGTCTACACCGAGGCCGAGAGCAGCCGGGTGGCGGCGCAGCGAGGCTGGGAGATGCGCCATGACGGCAGCGCCTGGCGCCGGGTGGTTGCGTCGCCCGAGCCCCTAGCGATACTCGAACTGCCGACCATCCGCACATTGCTCGGCGACGGCGCCATCGTCATCTGCTCGGGCGGCGGCGGGATTCCCGTGACCCGGGGACCCGACGACCGCCTGCACGGTGCCGAGGCGGTGATCGACAAGGACCTGAGCGCGGCCCTGCTCGCCCGAGACCTCCGAGCGGATGCCCTGATGATCCTGACCGACGTCGCCAACGTCGAGATCGGCTTCGGCACCGGCTCCGCCAAGCCGATCGGGCACACCACGCCCGCCGACCTCCGTGGCCACCCCTTCCCTCCCGGCTCGATGGGGCCCAAGGTGGAGGCCGCGTGCCGATTCGTCGAGTCCACGGGAAAGCCCGCCATGATCGGTCGGCTGGACGACGCCGTCGACCTCTTGAACGGGTCGATCGGCACCGTCGTGGAGCCGGTGACTCGCGCCCTCGGCCCGCAGTCGGACCTCGCCGGCCAACCTGGGTGACCGGCGGCGGTCACCCAGGCCTTGCCCCGCGCTCGCAGCGTCTCGCGGCCCAACCATCGTCGACGTACGACCAGCCATCGGAAAGAGCCTCACCACCGTGCCCCGTTCGGAGTTGTCGTCCATGACCCTGCAGCGAAGGGCCCCGTTCGGCTCCTCTCGTTGGTACCGCGCTGGCTTGGCCGCTGTGGTCGTGACCGGCGTGCTGCTGTCCGTGAGCGGGTCCTCCGCCCGAGCGAGCACGAACACCTCTCCGGCCCAGGGTGCGCGCAAGTCCCCAGTCGTCGCCACCTCCGACGGCGCGGTGCAGGGCCTGACCACCGGTTCGACCACCGAGTTCCTCGGCATCCCCTACGCGGCCCCGCCCGTCGGGCCCCTGCGCTGGGAGCCACCGCAGCCCGCCGCAACGTGGTCAGGCGTGCTCGCAGCCACCCAGTTCGCCCAGAACTGTGCGCAGCCGGCATCGCCCTTCGGCGTGGCCAGCACGTCGGAAAACTGCCTGTACTTGAACGTCTACGCCCCATCAGGGCGCACCGGCGCTGCCGCCAAGTTGCCGGTCATGGTGTGGATCCACGGCGGGGCACTCGACTGGGGCGAGAGCAACGACTACGACCCAGCCGGCCTCGTCGCCCACGGCGTGGTGGTCGTCACAATCAACTATCGCCTCGGTGCCCTCGGCTTCCTGGCCAACGCGGCGCTCGCGTCCGGTCCCGGCGGGCCCTCAGGTGACTACGGGCTCATGGACCAGCAGGCCGCCCTGCGCTGGGTGCAGTCCAACATCGCCCACTTCGGTGGCGACGCCGGGAAGGTGACGCTGTTCGGCGAGTCGGCGGGAGGCCTGAGCGTGCTGTCCCAGCTGGCGTCGCCCGGCGCCAAGGGCCTCTTCTCGCGAGCCATCGTGGAAAGCGGGACCTACGCCCTCACCACGACGCCGCTGGCGACGGCCGAGGCAGCCGGCGAGTCTTTCGCCACGGCTGCGGGCTGTGCGGACCAGAGCGCAACGTGCCTCCGCAGCCTTCCGGTGGGGGCCATTCTGGCCGCCCAGAACCCCGCTGGCTATGACCCCAATGTCGACAGCGACGTGCTGCCGGAGTCCCTCGGCACCGCCTTTGCCACCGGCGCGTTCAACCACATGCCGGTCATCGATGGCACGAACGGCGACGAGCGGCGGCTGTTCGTCGGGCTCTACCAGCTGGCCGGGTCCACCGTCACCGCCGCCAACTACGAGAGCACCCTCGCGTCGAGGTTCGCCATCACCCCGGCGGCGGCCGCGGTCGTGGCGCTGCACTATCCACTCAGCGCCTACCCGAGCGCTCCGTTGGCGTACGCGGCGGCCTGGACCGACGAGTCGTTCTCATGCCCCGCTCTCACCCTTGACCAGTCGCTGTCCAAGTACGTGGCGACCTATGCGTACGAGTTCAACGACCAGAACGCCCCCGAGCGCTACCTCGCTCCGGTGGGTTTCCCCTACGGTGCAGCCCACGAATCGGAGGTGCAGTACCTCTTCTCACTCAGCAACACAGCATTTCCCGGCACTCTCTCCAGCGCACAGGTGAAGCTGGCGTCGACCATGAAGACCTCGTGGACGAACTTCGCGAAGGGCGCGAACCCGAGCTCGCCGGGCGGAGCGCACTGGAGCCGTTTCACGCCGACGGGTGAGCAGATGTGGTCACTCGACACCCCCTCCCCCAAGGTGGCGACGACCTTCGCCACCGAGCACCAGTGCGCATTCTGGAGCCAGCAGAGCTAGCGCTGCAGGGGCGCGACCGCCCCGCCCACCGGACACTCTGTACCACCCACTGGGCTGATCGATCCGCCCGTGCTCCGATCGCCCTGCGGTGCGGGGTAGGGGTTCGGCCACCGGTCCGGCTTACTCAGATAGTGGCCGCGCGTTCTGCAAACAGGGGCGAGGTGGCGTCGTCATCTGTGCCTGACGGATGAGAACCTGCCGAAAGCCTCTTCCGCTCGGCTGCCCGTGCCTGCATCATTGCTGCAGCCGCACGTCGGCAGAAAGAAAAGGTGTTCACATGGCACGTTCAACCAGAGCAACCAGAGCAACCGGAAGCGACGGTGCAAGCCGCGTCGTCGCTTCTGTCGTCAACGCGGAGAAGACGGCAATCGACGCGGTCCGAAACTTCGTCGACTCGGTCAACCGTGCGTTCCCCGATGTCGTAGAAGACGGGGTCACCCGACAGCACATCATCGACTCGGCGTTCAAGATGACCGAGCAGCTCGTTGGCGCGTCGAACGATCTCGCACAGAGGGTCGTCGACGTCGGTCACGCTGCAGCCACCCGGGTGCCGGCACGAAAGGCTGCCGCCAAGAAGGCCGCCGCTCGCAGGGCAGCGCCACGCAAGGCTGCCGCCAAGAAGGCAACCGCCCGCAAGGCCTCGGCCAAGAAGGCTGCCGCACGCAAGACAACGGCCCGCAAGTCCCCGACCAAGAAGGCTGCCGCGAAGAGGGCCTCCACCCGCTAGATCTCGAGGTCGGCTGGGGACCCAGCCAGGTTCGCCGGTAGGCGGATCGCCTCCACGACGGTGCCGACTCGAGTTCGTCGCCGTCGTGGAGGGGCTCAGTCGGGGGGTGCGGCGGTGTCGGCACTGCCGAGGACCCCGGCAGGAGCCAGGCCTGGAATCACCAACCGCTCGATCAGCTTTGCGTAGGCGATCAGGTGCTTGTCCCCCACGAAGTCCTCGAGTACCCGCTGCCTGGCCCGGGCACCGAGATCAGCAATGGTGCCAGGCCGCTCGAGCAACCACGCCAGCACCCGACCGTACGCATCGAGATCGGTCGGGTCCTCGAGCAGGATGCCCGTGTCGGGCGCGATCTGGTCGATGATGCCACCGACTGCCGACGCGACGACGGCCTTTGCCTTCCACATCCCCTCTGCAACAGTGAGGCCGAATCCCTCAGCCAGGCTCTTCTGCACAATCACTGACGCGTGGCGCTGCAGTGCATTGACCATCACCGCATTTTCCCGAACGTTCACCATGGGCAGGGCGACGAGGCGGACGCGCCGACGCGCACCTATGGGCAATGACTCCCACGCCGCGACGCATTCCTCGAGGACTTCGGCTCCCTCCGGGTCATCGGTCACCCCTGCTACCGCCGGGCCGGCGAGGACGAGGTGGGCCTCGTTCCGGAGGATCCCGTGCTCGGCGAAGCCCTCCATGACCCCTTGCATGTCCTTCAGGCGGTCCCAGCGCGAGACCTGGATGACCACCGGCGTCTCCGGGTCGAGCGGCGGACCGTCGGCGACGATGGCGGCACGGCGCGTGACTCGCCGGCGGCGTGGCTTCCCGTTCGAGGAGAGCTGCGCGACGTCGGGCCCTGCGAGCACGCCGACGGTGGTCAGGATCGAGCGGACCTCAGGGTCGGCCAGACCCTGGTTCTTCGGGGAAAACGGATCGATGGAGGGATGGATCGTCGTGACCCGTTCGGCCGGCAGCCACGAGGGTGCGTAGCTCTCACGGGAGAAGACGAAGGCACGACAGGCACCCAAGTGCGGGCGGAGAAACGTCCACGCGTCCTCGGTCCAGCGGTTGCTGAGCGCTGTCCCGATGTGGGACCGCCAGACAACGATTGCACCGATCTCGCTCACGGCCTCGGCGAGCCCAAGGGACTGCGGATCGTGCAGCAGCACCACGTCGCCGGCATGGACCGATTTCGAAAGCCCTTCTGCGTTCTGCTCGGCGATCCCCCGGTAGTGCGCAGCCTCGGCTGGCCCGAGTTCGCCGTCGTCACCGCTGAATCCGTGCAGTCGGTTGTGGATCCGCTTGGTGATCCGGAAGAACTCCTCGTCCCCGCTGAGAACGACCCACCGGACGTCGACGCCGGCGTTGAGGATGTAGCCCACGAGCACATGGAGCATCTCCGCGACGCCGCCACCGTCGGCGGTCGAGCTCACGTTCCAGACCGTGATGCCGCCGAGAACTGCTCGGGCCCTCGACCCGGTCTGCTCGAGTTCGGCGTAGCGCGTCGCACCGATGAGCGGCCGGAGCCGCGACTGCGCCCGCACGGGAACCTTCACCTCGAAAGGGGTGTGCACCTGCCGGAGCCTACGGCTCGCTGCGCAGGCGCGCCGGGAGAGCTGCCATGCGGGAGTCACACCGGCTCCGCATCGTCTGTGCCCGTCCTGTCGGCCGACCCTCCCGTCGCGTTGAGCGCACCGTCACTGCCGCTTCCGTCCCCGATCCCTGACGTGGCCTGCTCACCGAGCAGCTCGCGAACCCGCTGCGCCGGGCGACCGGTGTCGTCCGATCCGCAGTGCCCCCGGTGCGGTCGTGGGCACGCTGGGCGTCCTCGGTGCGATGGGATCGATCCGCCGATAGGGATCACCCAAAGGAGGCCGGAGATCGTCACCGCCAGCATTGGGCCACAGGGCCATGGCGCGCTCGGCTTGTGCCGTGATGGTCAGTGCCGGGTTCACGCCCAGGTTCGCCGACACCGCGGCGCCATCGACGACATGGAGTCCCGGGTGCCCGTAGACGCGGTGGTAAGGGTCGATGACGCCGGTCCGGGCGCTGTCGCCGATGGCCGCTCCCCCGATGATGTGGGCGGTCATCGGGACGTTGAAGATGTCGTTCCACCCCCCGCAGGGGATCCCCTTGATGCGACGGGCCATGCGGCGGACCGCCTCGTGGCCGACCGGGATCCACGTTGGGTTGGGCTGGCCGTGCCCCTGCTTCGAGGTGAGGACCCGTCGCCCGAAGCGACCGGGCTTGGTGTAGCAGGTGATCGAGTTGTCGAGGGTCTGCATGACGAGGGCGATGATGGTCTGCTCCGACCAGTGGCGCTGGCTCAGACAGCGCGCCGTGGCGATCGGAGCGCGGCGCGCCTCGGCCCACCACTCGGACACTCGAGACCGGTCGGTGACGTCGACGAGCCTGGCCATGAGCATCCCCATGGAGTTCGAGCCCTTGCCGTAGCGGACCGGTTCGACGTGGGTGTGGTCATCAGGGTGGAACGACGAGGTGATGGCCACCCCGCGGGTGAAATCGGCGCCCCGTTCGAAGGTGCGTGCCCCCAGGATGGCCTCGGAGTTGGTGCGAGTGAGCTCGCCCAGGCGTTCGGAGAGGTGGGGCAGCGTGCCCTCGTCCCTCATGGCGTGGAGGAGCTTCTGGGTCCCGAGCGTCCCGGCGGCGAACACGACATCGGTGGCGCTGAAGGTGCGCTGCTCCTTCTGGCGTCGATGATCGGTTCGCACGGTTTCGACCACGTAGCCGCCGCCATCCCTGGGCCGGACGCGGGTGACCGTGGTGAGGGGGTGGACTTGCGCCCCGGCGCGCTCGGCCAGGTAGAGATAGTTCTTGAGCAGGGTGTTCTTGGCGCCGTGGCGACAACCGGTCATGCACTCACCGCACTCGAGGCAGCCCTGCCGGGACGGTCCCACTCCGCCGAAGAAGGGGTCTTCGGCTTCAACCCCCGGCCGTCCGAAGTACACGCCCACCGGTGTGGCGTGGAAGGTGTCGCCCACGCCCATCTCCTCGGCGGTTGCCTTCATGACCTCGTCGGAGGGAGTGAGGGTGGGGTTGGGCACCACACCCAGCATGCGCTTGGCCTGGTCGTAGGCCGGCCTGAGCTCGTCGCGCCAGTCAGTGATCGCCGACCATTGGGGGTCGTCGAAGAACGGCGCAAGCGGCTCGTAGAGCGTGTTCGCGTAGATGAGCGAGCCGCCCCCGACTCCCGAGCCCGACAGGGCCATGACGTCCTTCAGGAAGGAGATGCGCTGCATGCCGTAGCAGCCGAGCTTCGGCGCCCAGAAGAACGACCGGGCCCGCCACGAGGTCTTCGGATAGGTCGACTCGTCGAAGCGACGGCCGGTCTCGAGGACTGCGACCCGGTACCCCTTCTCCGTCAGCCGTAGGGCGGTGACGCTGCCACCGAATCCGCTCCCGACGACCACGACGTCGACGTCGATTTGGCGATCTTGGCTCACTGGTCCCTCCCCACTGGCGATCCCGCCGACAAAGGGCGCCTCGACCATAGTTCGCCGAGTCTGCTGTCGCCTTTGGGCACGATTCCCCCGAGAGGGGGCGCGGCGGGCGCGCTTAGCTTGCCAATGGTCGTGCGAAGCTCAGCTCGTGGCCGTCGGGGTCATGGATATGGAAATAGCGCTCACCCCAGAGTGCGTCCGCAGGTGAGGTTTGCGGATCGAACCCGGCGGCGAGCGCACGTGCGTACATCGCGTCCACGTCGTCGACCCACAGCACGACCCGCCCCCAGACGGCGCGTGGAGGAGAACCGATGGTGTCGAGCTGAAGATTGAGGTGGCCGGGGCCGACCCTGAAGCTCGTGAACTGTGCCTCCTCTCCCCCGTAGGACAGCTCGAAGCCGAGCGTTTGGTAGAAGGCAACTGCCTCACCCATGTCGGCGGTCAGCAGTGTGATCGCGCTGATGCTCTCAACGGGTCCCCGTTTCGTGTCCACGCTCCCCAGCATGACAGTGGCGAACGAACGACCAGGGCTCGCGCCTTGCCCGGTGGGACGGCGAAGCGCCAAGGAACGCTGCCACCCGCACCGCAGTGGGCCGGCGCGATGAGCCCGCACTGGTCACGGCAGACCAACGAGATGCGCCGTCCGTTGCCACGATGCCGGCCAGCACCCTCTCGCCGCCGGCCGGGCGCCGTCCGTCGTGAACCCCCTGCTCACGGTGCGGCCGGGGTTCTCGGGGAGTAGCGTGTCGCCACCAGAACACGACCCGGGGGGGGGGCTGGG
>PMFN01000024.1:20303-48660 GCA_003155135.1 Acidimicrobiaceae bacterium
TTGCACTCTGGGACTCGGAGGCTTTGTGGGTGAAGTTCCGGGACGAGACTCTCGTGCCCGGATTGGCCACGGTCGAGAACGGACCGCCCGAGCCGCCCGAGGAGACCACCTTCGCGATCCACAGCTCGCTGTCCGTCTGAGTGGGCACCTGTGTTCCAGATCGGGGCGACCGGTTGCCCCGAGCAGGTCTGGCGGGTCCTCACAAACCCGGGGACGACGCGTCGATTCCTGGGCATCAGCCTTCAGTCGGAGTGGGCGGTGGGCTCGCGCATCTCGGGTTCGCTCGACGNNTGATGGTTGGCGAGGTCCTCTTTACTGAGTGCCCGGCCCGCCTCTCGTACATGTTGGCAATCGATGCAGGGCATCCTGAGATCTATGTCACCTGGGAGCTACGAGGGTGCGACAGCGGAACGATCGTCCGGCTCTCCCTGGACGAAGCCGACAGCGAGGACACCGAAGAGCTCGAGGCCTCGTGGCAGCCAGTCGTCACGGCGCTGCAGGCCCTGCTCTCGACCCCACCGGACGGGGCCGTCACNNGTTGGTGCCCGGATGCCGGGTCGACGCGGTGGTGCGGCCTCTGCCGAACGGTCTCGAACCCACGGCGTAGGGCAGACGGATTCTCCTTCATCGGTGCCTGCAGCCGCCGCTCCCCTGACGGTGGCACGGTCGCCGGGGGTACAGTTCGCCGAAGGAGACCTGCAATGACGCCACACGGGAGCGACATCGACCGGACCGAGCAATGGGCCGACTGGAAGGCTCGGTTCCTTCGTCCGCGGGGCGAGCGACCGGCGTCGTCTGCGCGGGGCCTCCACCATTTCGCGCTGCTCTCCAGTGATGTCGAGCGGACCATCACCTTCTATCAGGACCTTCTCGAATTCCCGCTCGTCGAACTGTTCGAGAACCGGGACTACCGGGGTTCGACACACTTCTTCTTCGATATCGGCCATGGCAACTACCTGGCCTACTTCGATTTCCCCGGTCTCGAGCTCGGCGACTACAAAGAGGTGCTCGGCGGCCTCCACCACATCGCCATCTCGGTCACCCCCGAGCAGTGGGACCGGTTGGTCGCAAAGCTCAGGGCCGCCGGTGTCGAGCCCCACATCGTGAACGGGGATTCGGCCTACTTCCCCGGGCCCGACGGCGAACGGCTGGAGCTGCTGTCCTATCAGCTCAGTGACATGTACGGAACGGTCGTGGGCTGAGCGACGACTTGACGGCAATCAAGCGGGAAGCCGTCAACCTGTGGGGCTCCCGACAAGGTCATCGAATCTGGTCCCTGTTCCTCCCAAGACAACGCCGCCGTCCACGGGCAGCGCGTGGCCGAGCATGTAGGCCGCTCCGTCGGAGCACAGCCACAACACGCTCCTCGCGATCTCCGCAGGCGTTCCGATCCGGTCCGATGGGATGGAAAAGATCAATCGGTCCTTGAAAGGCGCTGGCATCTCGTCGAGGAACGGCGTATCGATGAGGCCGGGGCACACGGCGTTGATGCGGATACCCTTCGATCCATAGTCCATGGCCGCGCATTTGGTCAGGCCGACGACGCCGTGCTTCGCCGCCGTGTAGGCACCGAGGTGGTAGCCGCCGATCAGCCCGGCGACCGAGGCCGTATTCACGATGCACCCGCCTTTCGCCAGCATGGCGTTGATCTCCGCTTTCAAGCAGTAGAAGACCGAACTCAAGTTGACGTCGAGAACCTGCCGCCAGCCTTCCGAGGAGATCTCGGCGAGCGGGAGCACTTCACCCTCTATGCCGGCGTTGTTGTGGGCGATGTCCAACTGCCCGAACTCGCCGACAATCGTGGCGATGAGACTCGTCACGTCCTCATCCGACGACACGTCGACAGCGAAGAACTTGGCTGTCCCCCCGGTGGCTTCGATGGCGTCGACCGCGGCTTTCCCGTTCACCTCGGAGATGTCGGCAACAGCCACCATTGCCCCGGCGGCGGCGAAGGCCTCGGCGCTCGCTCTCCCGATGCCCGACCCTCCCCCGGTCACGAGTGCCACCTTGCCGGTGAAGTCGAATGTCACGTTCATCATGGCTCCTGTCCGTCTCGCTTTGATCTTGGTACTCCTTGTCCGGCGCCGACCGGCTGGGGTGCGGCTCAGGACCCCGGCTTGCCGAGCTCCTTTGGCGACGGGTCGGCCAGATAGCGCCGACGGGCGTCGTCGATCGCCTCGGCCGGTGGGGTGGCGAAGAAGAAGCCACGGCGTGACGGCCGCAGCCCTGCCCCTCGGTACTGGCGGGCCCTGACCTCGCAGAGGGCGATCCCGACACCGAGGGAGTCGAGCACCGGCACGTCGTCGACCCGGTTCACGCCGTTACTGGCCAGCAGCACGTTGAGCGGACCTTCGCCCGGGATGATGACCTGTGCGCCCAGGCTGATGGCCGAGCGGGCGGCGGTCTCGAAGGCGGCAATCAGCGGGGCGGGGCTGGCGTAGGCGCCGACGATGTCATTGAAGTCCCGGCCAACAGCGACGATGGGCCCGACGAGCTCACCGAAGCCGTAGAGGTTCATATTGCGCCGTAGCTGGGGCTGAAGCTCCTCGATGAAGTTCACGATGCCCACCTTCGGGGCAAGTGTGGCGGCGAACGCCACCGACGCGTTGCCATAGGCGATCACGGGGAGGTCGATCAGGCTTCGGATCTCCTCAAACCCGGTGTCAGGGATCGTGGCGATGAAGAACGCGTCGTAGTCCTCCTCCTGAGCCTGCAGCGCGGCGGCGACGAACTGCTCTTTGTGGAGTCCCGCCAGGTAGGCGTACCCGATGTGCGTCCCGGGATACGACGAGGGGTACGTCCCCGGGCGCATGCCGTGGAACGAGATCTCGGTCCCGGCCGAGACGCGCTCCTCCAGGTGGCGCCGGAGTGTGGCGAAGTATGTCCCGACGTCGTCCAGGACCGTGAAGCTCTGGTACCAGATCCTCATTGCGCCATCGCGTTCGCCGGGACAGCCGCCTGGGCGGCCAGCGCGCCACCGATCTTCCCGAACACCGCGCCTCGCAGCACTGATGTCGAGCCCGTGTAGTTCGTGTAGTAGAGACCAGTCATTTCGCCCGCCGCGTACAAGCCGGCGATCACCCGGCCATCACGGTCGAGCACCTCGGCCCGCTCATTCGTGCGAAGACCGCCATAGGTGAAGACATTGGCGGCGATCACCGGATACGCATGAAAGGGTGCCCTCACGACAGGACGTGCCCAGTTCGACTTCGGAGGTTCGAGCCCTTTGGTGGCCAGCCCGTCGACCCGGGTCGGGTCGTAGGTGCCTTCACCGCACGCCCGGTTGAAGTCGGCAATGGTGCTCGCGAAGGCAGCGACCGGGACTCCGAGCTTCTCGGCCATCTCGCCGAGGCTGTCGGCCGCGATGGGCGGCTGGTCGGTGCGCAAGGCGGTGCGCAGGTTGGGTACCGCCTGAGCCTCCGCGTCGAGCACCAGATAGGCGAGACCGTCGGGCTGGTTGTGGATTCGACGCGTGATCCGCTCGTACCATGCGTCGACGGGGCCCGGTGCTTCGTCGGTGAAGCGCTCACCCCCGGTGTTCACCAGCACGCCGTAGGGCAATGCGAAGATGGCCGCCTCGGCGACACCCGAGCGTGGATCGACGGGCTCGGCATGGAAGAGGCCGAAGTTGCCGGCCCCCTGCGCGCCGATGGCCAGGGCCATCTCGATCCCCTCACCTTTGTTGTAGTGCCCACCTCGAGCGACGGGCCGGCACAACATGCCCTTCTCACCGTGGTAGCGAGCCAGCATCTCGCTGTTTCCCTCATAGCCTCCGCAGGCAAGGACCACGAACCCGAGTAGATCCGCCGGACCCTCGGCGCCGACGACCCGCAGGCCGGCCACCCGGGCTTCCTCGGTGATGAGTGAACGGGCAGTGGTCTCGAAGAGGAAACGCACGCCGCGCTCCTGGGCCGCCCGGGTGAGGTCCTCAACGAGAGCGAGGCCACCGCCGACGGGCATGAGCCGAGTCGTCGACGTCGTGAGAAAGGCCGTCGGGAGGGCGTCGAAGCGGACGCCGAAGCCGGACAACCACGACAGCGTGGAGCCGGCGCGCTCCGCCAGGGTTGTGACCACAGCATGGTCGACCACGTTGAGCGTGGCGGTGGCCCCGCTCCACGTCGCGCGCTCGTCAAGTGTCTCCAGGAGGAGCCCGGGATCGGGGTAGCCCATGAAGTCCGACAGCAGCGCATCGGTGAAGTCGTCGGAAACCTCATCGAGCGACTTCATCCTGAGATACGCCTCGGTGTAGCGGGTATTGCCGCCGCTCTCGGCTTGCGTGGCCCGCTCGACCACCACCACGTCGGCCCCCGCCTCCTTCGCCGAAAGGGCGGCGGAGAGCCCGGCGATACCCGAACCCACCACGATCACATCGGTGCTTGTGCTGCTCATCTCGTCCTCTTCTTTCACGAACTCAGGTCGAAGAACTCAGGGCGAAGAACTCGGTACTCGAGGTCAGGGTCGAGAACAGGGGGAAGAGGTTGGCGATGGCGAAGTCGTGCAGCTCCGGCCGAAAGGAGGCGCAGAGGTCCTCGAGCACGGTGACCTGAAGGCCGACGTCGGTGGCATGGCGGGCGGTGGACTCGACGACAAGGTTGGTCGCCACCCCGCCGAGCACGACGTGGTCGACGCGCATGCCGAGCAGCATCTCGAGCAGTGGGGTGCCGATGAATGCGTCGACACCCCCTTTGGTGACGATTGGCTCGTCGGCGAGCGGGGCCACGGCCGCCATGAACTGTGCCTCGGCCGAGCCGAGCAGCATGGCGCGCTCGGTCCGGTAGGTGTCGAACCTGGCCGAGCGGTTCGTCCGCAGTTCGTAGGAGGGATCGAAGGCCAGGCGCACGTGGATCACGCGGCGTCCGGCCGCACGTGTCACGTCGAGGGCCCGCGCTGCGTGCTGGAGCACCTGACGCTCCTCGACCTGGGCGGCCAGTGCAGGCTGGCGCCCGTTCGGGCCGGCGTCGCACAGGGCGACCTGGTAGTCGAGCAGCAGGAGGGCGGTGTCGCTCATGTCGTAATTCCCCTTGTCGGGCGCAGCGTCGGGGCGTTCACCACGCCGACCACCCCCCGTCGACGTAGATCACCTGGCCGGTCATGTAAGAGGAGGCCTCGCTCGCCAGGAGGAGCAGTGGGCCATCGAGATCGCGTGCGGGGTCCCCCAGGCGCTTCAAGAGGGTGCGGTCCTCGAACCAAGCGAGCGTGCCGGGGTCATCCTTCAAGGGCGCCGTCATGTTCGTTGGATAAAAGACGCCGAGGGCCAGGCAGTTCACACGGACGCCGAGCCGTCCGAGCTCGCTCGCCATCGAGCGGGTGAGATTGGCCACCCCCGCTTTGGACGCGTAATAGGCGGACTCGGGCACGGGCCCGACGCGTTCGGCGTAGACGCTCGAGATGTTCACGATGCAGCCATGCGCCTGCTCGGACATCGGGACGGCCGCCGCCCGGTTGAGCAGCCACGTCCCGGTCAGGTTGACGTCGAGCACGTGGCGCCACTCGGCCAACGTGGTCTCGCCCACCGGCTTTCGCACCATCACGCCTGCCGCGTTGACCACCACGTCGAGGCCATGTTCGACGCTGGCGTCGGCGACGGCAGCGGTCACCGATTCCTCGTCGGTGACGTCGCAAAGCAAAGGGGTGACCGACACCCCGACTTCGGCGAGCTCGCTCGTCGTTCGGTTGAGATCCGCCGAGGCGGTCGCGTGGTCAGCCGCATAGATGGTGGCCCCCCGGGCACCCAGCACCAGCGCCGCCCGACGCCCGAGATCTCCGCCCGCGCCGACGACCAGGGCGCTCGACCCGGTGAGGTCGAAGAGATCGCTCATCTGGCCACCGACGTCAGGGACCCCAGCGCGAAGGCAGTGGCCCGCCGCCCGGCGATCCGGCCGAACACGGCGGATTTGCCCAGCGATGAGCCGGTGACGTACCCGTCACCGTGGAACCCACCGGTGACCTCCCCCGCCGCGTACAGGCCAGGGATGACGGTGCCGAACACGTCGAGCACTCTCGTCTCATTGTCGACCCGGACACCGCAGTAGGTGGCCAGCACCACCGTGGTCGAGGGAAACCCGTAGTACGGCGGCGTGTCGAGGGGGGTCGGCTTCCCCACCCCGCCGCACAGCGTGGTCCGCCCGAGTGCATCAGGAGCACCGTCGCGCAACCGCTGGTTGTACCCGGTGACGGTCGAACAGAGTGCGTCGGCCGGGATGCCGAGCTGCTCAGCGAGTTCCTCAAGCGTGTCCGCCCGGCGCACCTGACCGGCCTCGAGCCGCCGGCGAAAGTTGTAGATCGGCACCGACGCGTCGGATTGCACCAACACGTTCTCGTCGAAGATCTGGAAGGCGAGGGCCTCGGGCTGGGCGAGGCACGCATCACCCATCACCTTGTACGGCAGCGATTCGTTGATGAAGCGTTCGCCGTACCCGTTCACGGCGATCGCGCCCTTATAGACCGCCAGGATGCCCGTTCCCTCCTCGGCCGCCGAGCGCCACGGGAAGATGCCGAAGGTCCCCTTCACGAAAGCCATGTCGGCGAGGCCAGCGCCGACCTTGGCCGCCATCAACAGCCCATCGCCGGTGTTGCCCGCACCGCCGGCCCGCAATGCGTGCTCCATCGCAGGGGCGAAGCGCTCGAGGAGCTCCTCGCTCTGGGTGAACCCGCCACTGGCCAGCACGACGGCCCCGGCACGCACATCGACCTCGTCATCGCCGATTTCGGCGCGCACCCCGACGACCTGTTCGCCTTCGACAAGCAGGCGGCGCACACGGACGTTGCAGCGGATTTCGGCACCGAGCACGCGGGCATGGCGGCCGAGGGTGTCGATCACCGAGGCGGTGTCGACGGGGTGTGACCGCGGCACAGCCTGCCCCGAGCCGGCGTGGGCAACACCGAACTGCACCCCGAGCGCCTTCAGCCACGAGTAAGTGTCGAGCTGCTTGGCGCAGTACTCGTCAACGAGGCTCTCGTCGTTGCGGAACCGGCCGGTCTCGAGCAGATCATGCCGTAGGCGCTCGACATCGTCTTCGATCCCGGCCGACGCCTGCTCGTCGGTCCCCGCGAACGCCATGAGCCCCGAGCTCAAGACGGTGCTCCCGCCGAGGGAGGCGGTGCGCTCGAGCAGCACGCCGCTCGCGCCGCTCTCGGCCGCCGAGGTGAGGGCCGAGAGGCCCGCCAGCCCGCCGCCGATGACAAGGATGTCGGTGACTGCGCTCACCGTCGGGGGCCCCCTCGGGTTGTCATCTTGCGTCGGACACTTCGGGGAGGGAGGACTCGTAGTGCTCTTCGAGCGCGTCGAAGTAGGGCTTGCGCACCACCCGTTGCCGCTCCTCCCAGTTCACGACCTCGCCTTGCATCTCCGGCGTGATCGAGCCGGTCGCGAGCAGCGTGCCCAGCACCCGCTGCATGCCGTAGACGGATGCCTGGAGCGAGATGTTGGCGAACAAAGCGAGGCGGAATCCCGCGAGCTCGGCGAGCGAGAGCAGTGGGGTCTTGCCACCCTGCACCAGGTTGATGACCTGGGGAGCATCCAGCAGCGACGGCAGCAGGCGGACCTCTTCCACGCTCTGGGGCGCCTCGACGAATGCGACGTCGGCGCCGGCGTCGAGGTAGGCGCCCGCACGGTCGATCGCCGCGTCAAGGCCTTCGAGGACCCGTGCGTCGGTGCGCGCGATGAGCACCACGTCGTCGTTCCTCCTGGCGTCAGCCGCCGCCCGCACCTTTTGGACCATGTCCGCCTTCGAGACGATGCGCTTGCCCTCGAAGTGGCCACAGCGCTTCGGTGACTCCTGGTCCTCGATCTGGATAGCGTCGGCCCCGGCGCGCTCGAGCACCTGAACGGCGTGGCGCACGCCGACTGGGTTCCCGAACCCGGTGTCGGCGTCGACGAGCAGCGGCACCTCGACGGCGTCGCGTATGGCGGCGACGTGCGCGGCGAGCTCGGTCAGCGTCACGAGGCCGATGTCGGGAGTCCCGTGGAAGGTGTTGGCAATCCCCGCACCGCTCACGTAGACCGCCTCGAACCCCAGGTCCTCGATAACCCGGGCGGTCAGGGCGTTCGCCGCTCCGGGCACAGCCAATACCGGACCCTCTGCGATCCGGCGGCGCAACCTGCGAGACGGCTCTTCGGGCTCAGCCATCGTCGACCTGGTCCAGCTGATCGGTGACGGTCGGCGGCAACGGGCCGAGAAGGCCGGGGCCGACGACGTTTTCCATGAGTGCAGCCAGGATGTTGCGGAAGCTGTTGTGGATGTGCACCGAGGCGGCCTGCACCGCCAGGACCTCGTCCCCCTCGCAGATGGCGTTACAGATCGCCAGGTGCTCGTCGGTGGTGGCCACCATGCGGTCGGGCCGGCGACGGGCCAACCGCCGCAGCCGGTACAGGTGGCCGCGCAGCTCGAGCAGCGCAGCAGCAAGGTAGTGGTTGTCGGCGCCTTCGGCGAGTGCGTCGTCAAAGCGCGTGATGAGTTCGTAGTAGCCCTCGTACTTGTCCTCGACCGCGCCGGCGTACAGATCGTTGCGGCACTGCTCGAGCTCGACGCGCAAACCCTCGAAGACGCTGCGGTTGCTGCGCCGGGCGCACAGCCGGGCCGCATAGGGCTCGAGCGCTTCGCGCATCTGGACCAGCTTCACGACGTCGTCGAGGGAGATCTCGGCCACGGTTGTCCCGCGGCCGTGCGTGGTGTGCACGAGACCTTCCCGAGCGAGGCGCTGGATGGCCTCGCGCAGCGGTGTGCGCGAGACGGACAGCCGCTCGGTGAGCTCGACCTCGTTGAGCACCGAGCCGGGGGCGAGCCGCATCTCGACGATGTCTTCCCTCAAGTGTTCGTAGACGACGTCGCCTTGCTTCATCGGTTCTGCTCCTCTGCTTCGATTGGGTGCTCGGTCAGGCTCGGCGGCCTGTATCCGGACTGTATCGGCGCCGCATGCAGCGACCCTGCGGCGGCCTCGATACGCGGGTGCCGAGGACGGCCTCCCTGCCGGCGCACCCGACGCTGCACGGCCGCAGCTACACGTAGACGCCCTTCGGGATTGGCTGGCCGAACAGGTTGAGACCGTACGCCTGGTAGACGGGCTCGGCGACGTTGCAGACATGGTTCATGCCGGCGTGCAGGTCCCGCCAGAATGCCTGCAGCGGGTGGTCGAGGCGAAGCGATCCTGCCCCGGCGTGAGCGAAGAGCCGGTCGACCGCATCGACAGCCCGCCGTGACGCCCGCACCTGGTTGGAGCGCACCACGAGGCGTTCGTCGAGCGTGATGTGGTCGCGGGTCTCCAAGATGTCGTAGAGCCGCTCGATGTCACTGAGCACGTGGCGCCGGCTCGCGTCGAGGTCGGCCGTGGCCTCGCCGAGGGCGGCGAGCTGGAAGGGGTCACCTGCGACCTTCACGCCGTTCACCCGGACCCGGTCACGCGTGTAGTCGGTGAACGCTTTGAGGGCCCCCTCGGCGATACCGAGAGTCCCCGCCGTGATGGCACCCGAGAACACGACGCCGAAGGGGATGGCATACAGGGGGTCCGTTCGGCCCATCTCCCGGGCGGTACTGCCATCGTCGAGGCCCGGGGGATACACGATTCGATAATCGGGGATGAAGGCTTCGTCCACGATGACGTCGCGGCTCCCCGTTCCCTGCAGGCCCATGACGTACCAGGAGTCCGCAACGATCTCGTAATCGGACCGCGGCAGGACGAAGTGGCGCATCTCCGGGACCGTTCCGACATCGCCCTCAGCGTCGGTCAGCAGGCCGCCCAGGATGATCCACTCGCAGTGGTCGGTGCCGGTCGAGTAGGGCCAACGGCCACTGAAGACCACGCCACCTTCGACCACCTTTGCCCGGCCGAACGGCGCGTAGGGTGACGCCACGAGCGTGTCGGGGTTCTGCCCCCAGATCTCTTCTTGCAGCCGCCGGTCCGTCACCGCCAGCTCCCATGGGTGGACGCCGACCACGCCGCTGATCCACCCCGCCGACGGGGAGTGCGAGCCGACCGCCATCACCGATTCCAAGAACTCACAGAGGTGCGCCTCCTCGCCGCCGAAGTCCTTCGGCTGCAGGAGGCGGAACAGCCCGGTGTCCGACAACTGCTTCATGGCGGTCTCGGGCAGGTAGCGCTGCTCGTCAGCCTCGGTATTGATCCCCTCGAGGTCACTGCCGATGTCGTGGACTCTTTGCACTACGTCAGTCATCTGCTCTCTCCAATCGTCGTGCAGGGACGCCCTGCAGTTGAAAACCTTCGGAACTGCTAGTTGTTCGAGACGAATTCGGTCACCAGCCGGTTGAACTCCTCGGCGTGCTCGAGCTGTGCCCAATGGCCGCAGCGGTTGAGGATCACGGCGCGCGAGTTGGGGATGACGCTCACCAGCTTGAGCGAGTGCTCGAGCCCGACGACGCGGTCGTCCCTCCCGTGGATGAGCAGCGTCGGTGCGGCGATCGAGGCCAGTTCCTCGTCACTGGTGAAGATGTCGCCGGGGCCGCGAGGCGCGCCGGCGTTGAAGTTGTCGAGGTGGACCTGGGTCTTCCTCGCCGACTCGGATCGGCGCTCGGCCAACTCACCGTCGGCGAACTTCGAGTCGTAGGTCATCACCTCGACGAGCCGGCGCATCGACTCGGGCGAGGGGTCGCGGTAGGCGGCGAAGAGCACCTTCATGCCTTCTGAGGGCCCGTCGCCCGGCGCGAAGTACTTGATGCCGCCCGAGCCTGAGCCCATGGTGATCACATGGGAGACCTTGTCAGGGTGGTGCACGGCCATCCGCAGCGAGATCATGGCCCCGAGGGAGTTCCCGACGAATGCAGCGCGCTCGAGGCCGAGCGCGTCGACGAACAGGTTGAGCGCCTCAGTGTTGTCGCGCTCGTCGAAGGGAACGGGATCCGAACCGCCCCAGCCGATCATGTCGACGGCGAGGACGCGGAAGTGCTGGCCGAGGGCTGGCATATTCTGGCTGAAGTTGCTCCAACCGGTCGCACCCGGGCCGCTGCCGTGCAGCAGGATCAGCGGCGGGCCTTCGCCGATCTCGTTGTAGTGCATCCGCCACTTCTTGGTCTGCACGTAGCGGCTTGTCGACTCTTCGGTGATGGTCACTGTCATGGCTGGACTCCGTTTCTGCTTCGGACAGGCTGGTGGGGGTCTTCTCTGGTGCGATGCGGCGGGCGTGCTGCGGTGGTCATCCGGTCGACGCCCGGTTGCGCACGATGGTGGCGACGGCGACGGCTACCACGAGGCCCGCGCCGTAGAAGACGTCCTGGACCCAGCCGCTGTAGCCGAACAGCTCGAGTCCGAAGATGCCGGTCTCGAGGAAGTAGATGCCGATCAGGGTCCCGATCGGGTTGAACTGGCCTGGTTGGACGACTGCGGTGCCGAGGAAGACTGCGGCGAGGGCGGGCAACAGGTAGCCCGCCGACCCGCTGGCGTCGAACCCGCCGGTTGACGAGACGAGGAGGATGCCCCCGATGCCGGCGATCACCGACGCAACGAGGTACGAGCCGGTGCGGACCCGGTTCACCCTGATGCCCGCCAGACGCGCCACTTCGCGGTTCGCCCCGACGAAGAGCATGTGGCGGCCGAGCGGCGTCCAGGAGCTCATGTAGGCGAAGGCGGCGACCAGCACCAGGCCGTAATAAAAGGAGATCGGCAGGCCAAGGATCGAGAAGAGCGAGAGTTTGGAGAAGGCCGCATTCGAAATCGAGACCTGGCTCGAGGAGGAGATGAACTCGGCCACTCCGATAAGCAACGTTCCGGTCCCGAGGGTGACCACGAGCGAGGAGACCCCGACTTTGACCACGAAGAACGCGTTGAGGGCGCCACAGGCCAAGCAGGCGACGATGGCAACGACACAGGCCAAAGCCACGTTCCAGTGGTGGAGGGTGACCAGCACCGGCACGGTGGTGGCGGCAATACCCATGATCGAGGCGATCGACAGGTCGAACTCGCCGACCGAGAGGGTGGTGAGGGCGGCGATCCCGAGGAAGACCAGCACCTCTTGGGATCCGAAGATGGACTGCAGCGTGGCCACGCGACCGAAGGTGGACGGCAGCGCGATGTAGAAGAACAGCGCCATGGCCGCCCACACCACCAAGAGCGCGTACTTGCTGGCGATCGACCGGGCTCCGGTGGCCGTCCCCGCGCTGAGGCGACGCCGCAGCGTCGGCGGCACCGTTGTCGACGCCACCTCGGGCAAGCCGTCGCTGACCGCGTCCACGGCTCCGGGCTGGACGGTGACGTCTTCGAACTGCGTGTTGTGGTCATGGATCGTCATGGCGCCCTCACGATGCAACTGAGCGTGAATAGACGAGATCGAGGATCTCGTCGGGGTCGTTCGTCTTGATCTCGTCCAACGTCCCCGAGCCCGAGTAGACGAGGACGCGGTCGCATGCCTCGGCGAGGTCCATCGTCTCGACGCTCACCAGCAGGATCGAAACCCCGGTGTCGGCGACGGAGTGGATCTGGCGGAGGATGTCCTGGCGTGCGCCGACGTCGACGGCTTGGGTGGGCTCGTGGAGAATGAGCAACTTCGGGCCGACGGAGAGCCACTTCGCCATGAGCGCCTTCTGCTGGTTGCCCCCGCTGAACTGTCGGATCAGCAGGTTTGGGTCTTTCGGTTGGATCCCGAACCGTTCGCCCGCCTGCTCGGCGTTGATCTGCTGCCAGCGCTTGGACACGAACCACCAACGCCCCTTCGCCCCGAGCATCGGCAGGCTCAAGTTGTCGCGCAGACTCAGGTCGAATGCCAGGCCGTCACGCTCGCGGCGCTCGGGCACGAGGGCGATGCCGGCCCCCGTGCAACGGCGCACCGACGCCGTCGCCAGGTCGATCGTGTCCCCGTCGATCTGGATCGACCCGGCGCGAGCTGGGCGCGCGGCGGCGAGCAGGTAAGGGATGCTCTCGAACCCGCTGCCGGGGAGGCCGGTGATCCCGAGAACCTCGCCCTTGCCCACGGTCAGGTCCACCGACCTGACTGCGTCGCCGGCCAGCCCGCGCACGGCCACCATGGGCATCGACTGGGGCGCGGTGGGGCGCTGGGCGAGCGTGGCGACGTCTCTCCCGAGCATCCGCCGGGCGACCTCCTGCTCGGTCACCTCCCTGGTGGTGAGCGCGCTGCCGACCACGACACCGTCGCGCAGCACGGTGACGTGGTCGGTGAGCGAGAGCACTTCTTCCAAGTTGTGGCTGACCAGCAGGACCGACGTCCCTTGGTCCACCACGAGGCGCAGCGTCGTGTGGAAGCGGGCGAGCTCGTCGCGGCTGAGGGATCGAGTCGCCTCGTCCAAGATGATCAGGCCCGACCCGGGGAGGTGGTCCCGGAGCGCCCGTGCGATGGCCACCTCGGCGCGCTGTGACGCAGAGAGCGAGGCGACGAGGGCAGTGGGGCGGGCGCCAGAGTGAACCCGGGCGAGTGCGGAGGCGGCGACCGCGTTCTGGCTCCGCCAGTTGATCTTCCGCAGGAACGACGACGTCTGGTAGCCCCCGACGCCAATGTTCTCCGCCACGCTCAGGTGGTCGATCAGGCCGAGGTCCTGGTGGACCACCGAGACGCCGGCCGCGTGGACCTCCTCCCAGCGCACCGGGACCCCGACGCGTCGTCCGTCCACAGCAATGACGGCGTCGCTGTTGCAGGTGTGGTAGCCGGTCAGGATCTTGACGAGCGTCGACTTGCCTGACCCGTTCTCACCGACGAGACCGTGAATCTCGCCGGCGTCGACAACCAGGCTGAGGCCGCTCAGTACCTTGGTGCCCCCGAACGTCTTGGTGACGTTGTGCACCTCAAGGCGCCGAGCGGCCTCAGTGGTCACTGCTAGTTCGCCTTCCAGGCTGCGAGGTACGGCTTCTGGAACGCTGCGTCGGAGACGTCGTACCAGCTCATATTCAGGTAGTTCGGAGGCGTGAGGTCCAGGGTCTTCACGTTTGCGGCGTTGAAGACGAGTGTCGGGCCGGCCGGAGCGGGCGAGACCGTGAGCCCCGAGAGGAGCCGGACCACGGCGTTGGCGTACTGCCAACCCACGTACTCCACCGGGTTGCCCGGGTCGTAGGCCACCTTGCCGGCGTCGACCGATTGCAATCCGGCCAGACCGCCATCAGCAGAGATCACCTGGACCTTGGAGGCAAACCCCGATGCCTCGATGCCGCCCATGGCCGGGGGCAGGTAGGCGTCTGTCGGCACCGTCACGTAGTCGGTGCTCGGGTTCGCCACCAGCGCCGCCGAGAGTGCCGACGGCATCTGGGCGATCGCCGCTGTTTGCATGGAGATCGAGTTCACGGTGCAACCCGGGCAGAGCTTCTTCAAGAGGGCGATCTCGATGTTGCCCGCCTTGGTCGTCGACGCCGAGTCGGTCAGCTTGATGACGATGACGTTCGCCTTGCCCTTGCTGTCGGCAATGGTCAGGTACGCCATCAGCTGGGAGAAGAGGTTGGTCTGCGCGCTGCCGTCCATGAACTGCAGATCCTTCGATGGCTTCACGCCCGGGGGTGCGGCCTCGTTGCCGACCACGACCGGGATGTTCTTGGCGGCGAGCGCCTGGAACGCGGTGGGCACCATCTCGTAGTCGATGTACGACGTCAACACGGCTGCGGCGTTCTGCTGGGCGGCGGTCGCCATGCAGTTGGCGACAGTGGTGGGCAGTCCGCCGCCGTCACAGACGTGCACGTTCGCTCCGAGGTGGCTGAGGGCGCTTTCCATGGTCGTCCCCATGCCGGCCAACGAGTCGACGGCGTTCGTGATCGGGATGTACCAGATCGTCTTGCCCTTCAAGTTGGCCGGGCTGGCGATGGCTGGCACCGCCGGGGAGGTCACCGCCCCCGAGTACTTCTTCACCTGCGCCTTGGCGTAGGCGAGTCCGGCCTTCGACGTGTACGTCGAGCTGCCCTGGGCACCGGCGGTCGAGCTCACAAAGGCCGATCCGACCATCGCCACGATGGCGGCCCCGGCCATGGTGGCCTTGCACCGCCATGGGTTCCGCTTTGCTGGCACTTTCATGTAGTCCCCCCTACTTGGTGGTGGGCTGCGAGTGCAGTCCCCTGTCGTCGATCAGCGCGAACCGATCGGTTTGCGCACGTGTTCTGCGGGATCCCGCTCACCCCGAGACGAACGGCCCCCGCACCCCGTCCGCCCCCGTTGCCGCAGCCACGAAGTGCGGCTCCGTCAGTTTGTATATCTCTTGTGTACAGACTGGATATAAGTGTAACGTGCGCACGGCCCAGGGTCAAGGCCTGTCGGCTGCATCCGTCGCCGAGGCCCGGTGATCATGTGGCCGCCCCCTCGAGCGCATCGCGCTCCGCTGCGAGGTCGAGGGCGACGTCGACGATCATGTCCTCCTGGCCGCCCACCATCCGGCGGCGGCCGACTTCGACGAGGATGGAACGGGCGTCGAGGCCGTAGGTCGCCGCTGCCTTCTCGGCGTGGCGGAGGAAGCTTGAGTAGACACCGGCGTAGCCAAGGGTGAGGGTCTCTCGGTCGATCTGCACCGGCCGGTCCTGCAGGGGCCTGACGAGGTCGTCGGCTGCGTCCATGAGGCCGAAGAGGTCGGTGTGGTTCTCCCATCCCATGACGTCGATCGCCGCAATGAACACCTCGAGGGGCGTGTTGCCTGCACCAGCGCCCATGCCGGCGAGCGCGGCGTCGACGCGCACGGCGCCATGCTCGACAGCGGCGATGGAGTTGGCCACGGAGAGGCCCAGGTTGTGGTGGGCGTGGATGCCGATCTCGGTCGCCGGTTCGAGGACCTCTCGATAGGCGTCGACGCGTGCAGCCACGTCACGCATCGTGAGCCGACCGCCCGAGTCGGTGACGTAGACGCAGTGCGCGCCGTAGGACTCCATCAGCTTCGCCTGCTTGGCGAGTTCCTCCGGAGGAGTCATGTGCGAGAGCATCAAGAAGCCCGCCACGTCCATGGCGAGCTCGCGGGCCCGGCCGATGTGCTGTTCGGCGATGTCGCCCTCTGTGCAGTGCGTCGCCACCCGCACCGAACGCACGCCAAGCTCGTGGGCCCGCTCGAGGTGGCGCGCCGTCCCGATGCCCGGAAGCAGCAGAGTGGTGAGCCGCGCATGCGTCAGCACCGAGGCCGCTTCGGCGATCCACTCGTCGTCGGTGTGGCGGCCGAAGCCGTAGTTGAAGCTAGATCCACCCAGCCCGTCGCCGTGCGCCACCTCGATGGCGTCGACCCCGGCGGCGTCGAGCGCCAGGCAGATGTCGGAGAGGTCGACGAGCGAGTACTGGTGGCGGATTGCATGCATGCCGTCACGCAGGGTGACGTCTTGGATGTAGAGCGGAGCCGGTGGGGAGAAGTCGGATCGAAAACTCATGCGACCAGCTCCTGGCGGGTCTCGGCCAGTCGTTCCGCTGCGCGCAGCGCCGCCGAGGTCATGATGTCGAGGTTGCCGGCATAGGCCGGCAGGTAGTGGGCGGCACCTTCGACCTCGAGGAAGACCGTGACCTTCAGGCCACGGCCGTTCCAGCCGAGGTCGGGGGCGATGAGGGGTGCCGCGTCGGTGTAGTGCTCGAACTGCACCGACTGCTTCAGCCGATAGCCCTTCACGTAGCCCTGCACCTTGGCGACCATCGAGTCGATCGCGTCGGTGATGGCCCCGGTGTCGCCTTCTTCGACCAGGCAGTACACGGTGTCGCGCATCAGCATGGGCGGTTCGGCCGGGTTCAAGATGATGATCGCCTTGCCCCGGCGGGCACCGCCCACCACCTCGATGGCGTGCGATGTCGTCTCGGTGAACTCATCGATGTTGGCCCTCGTCCCGGGGCCGGCCGACTTGGACGAGATCGAGGCCACGATCTCGGCGTAGGCCACCGGCATCACCGAGGAGACCGCCGCGACAATCGGGATCGTCGCCTGCCCCCCGCAGGTGACCATGTTGATGTTCGGGGCATCGAGGTGCTCCTCGAGGTTCACCACCGGGACCACGAACGGCCCGATGGCGGCCGGAGTCAGGTCGACCAATCGCTTGCCGAGCGGTGCGAGGACCTCCGCGTTGGCGATGTGGGCCCGCGCCGAGGTGGCGTCGAAGACGATGTCGATCTCGTCGAACTCGGGCATGGCGAGGAGGCCGGCGACGCCGCCGGCGGTAACCGGCACTCCCATGCGGCCGGCGCGGGCGAGCCCGTCGCTCTCCGGATCGATGCCCACGAAGGCGCCCATCTCGAGGACCGACGACGTGCGCAGCACCTTGATCATCAGATCGGTCCCGATGTTGCCCGAGCCGATGATCGCCACCTTGGTCTTCGCTCCGTCCGCTCTACTCATCGATGAACGCCGCCCGCACTGACCCGAGGCCGCCGATCGTTGCCTCGTAGGTGCCGGGGCCGCTCACCGCCACCATGGGGCCGAGCGCCCCCGAGAGGATGACCTCCCCGGCCTTGACCGTCCTACCGATGTCGAAGAGCGTGTTGGCGAGCCACACCACCGCGTTGACGGGATGGCCGAGGCATGCGGCACCTGATCCCTCCGAGACGACCGCGTCGGCTGACGTCAGCTCCATGGCGGCGGTGCGAAGGTCGACCTGGTGGAGCAGTGTGGGCTTGAGGCCGAGCGTGAAGAGCCCCGAGGACGCGTTGTCGGCAACCGTGTCGAGGATGGTGATGTCCCAGCCGGCGATCCTCGAGTCGACGATCTCGAGGGCCGGCAGTACGAACGCAGTGGCGCGAAGGATGTCGACGGCGTTCACGTGGCGCTCCGGGAGGTCGCGCTCCAGCACGAACGCCACCTCGGCTTCGATGCGCGGTTGCAGCAGGCGTGACAGCGGGACCGGCTCGTCATCGCCGTAGCCGCGATCCGCGAGGAGCACGCCGAAGTCGGGGCGGTCCACGCCCAACTGACGCTGGACGACCTTGGCGGTCAGGCCCACCTTCCACCCGGCCACCCTCGCCCCGGCGGCGAGCGCGTCGTCCGTGTTGCGTGCCTGCACCGCGTAGGCCTCGGCGATCCCGAGTCCGTCGAGGAGGTCCCGCACCGGTGCACAAGCGACCTTGGTCTCCTGTGCCGTGCGGATGCGCGTGGCGGCCTCGTCGACCACGCCTGCGGTCAGCGTCATCGTGCCTCGTCGGACTGGTGGAGGCCGGTGACGTAGGCGCCGCGGTGGAAGATCAGAGGTGCCGCATGCGTCTCGAGGCTGAGGGAGCGGACACGCCCCACCGACAGCGTGTGGTCACCCACCACGACGGTGTCGTGCAGGTCGCAGTCGACCCAGGCCACCGCCTCGTCGAGAATGGGTGAGCCGCTCGGTGCGGGTCGCCACGTCGTCCCGGCGAACCGGTCCCCGCTCTTCGAGGAGAACTGGCGGCACAGGTGGGAGTGGTCGCTGCTCAAGACGTTGGCGCAGAAGGCGCCCGCCCGCTCAACCTTGGGGTAGGTGGTCGATGACTGGTCGGCGAAGAACCCGACGAGCGGCGGGTCGAGGGAGATCGACGTGAAGCTCCCGACGACGAAGCCGACGGGGGCGCCGTCCGCCATGGCCGTGACGACCACCACGCCCGTCGGGTAATGGGCCATGACAGCGCGCAGCTCGCTCGCCGGGACCGCCGGGGAGCCTTGCGCCATGCGGGGGGCAGCCACGGTGTCGAGCATCACTGGGAGTCGTCGGGCTTGAATGGGTTCAAGATCCCGGGAGGCGATTGCAAGAAGAGCTCGGAGCGGCTGTGGCCCCAGATGCCCGTGGCGGTGTAGGTCGGGGCGACCCAGTCGGCATCGTCGATGATGAAGCCGCCATAGCCGTACTCGATCTGGAAGCTCGACGGCGTGCTGATGTAGATCGACGTCATCAGGTCGTTGGTGTGGCGCCCCAGGTTGAGCATCATGTCGACGGGGGTGTCCTCGCGGTTCACCAGGTCAATGGTCTTGCCGAGGTCGTCGAAGTTGGCGACCTCGAGCATCAGGTGGTTGAAGCCGGTCATGTTCGGGACCTCACCGAGGGCGAGGGTGTGATGGCGGCCGTTGCAGTGGTAGAAGCGCAGGTTGAAGATGTCCGACACAATGCGGTCCGACAGGCGCAGGCCCAGGACCTTGGTGAAGTAGGCGTCGGCCTCGAGTACGTCGGGCACGAGGAGCACGATGTGGCCGAGTCCCTGGGATCCGGTCACGAATTTGGCGATGCCGCGGGGCGAATTGAAGGTCGAAGGATCCGAGAACTTCCCCCACGAGACCTCGTGGCGGTTGCCCCAGGGGTCCACGAACCACACCAGCGCTGCGACTTGGCGCTCTTCGAGGAGGTCTGCGGACGCGGCGGTCGCCTGGACCCCGCAGGCAGTGAGGTGCCCCGAAAGTGCGGTGAAGGCCTGCTCGTCCACCGTCGTCCAGCCGATGTAGGCGACCTCGTCACGCTCTGAGGGGTGCACGGCGATCCTGTAGTTGAAGTCGTCGATACGGAGTCGGACTGCGTCGTCGGAGCCCCGACCGGCGTACTGGCAGCCCAGGACCTCGGTGCCATAGCGCTCCCACTGTTCGTAGCGGGGGGAGCCGAAGCCGACGTAGCCGAGTGAGTGGATCATCTCGTGCTCTCCCGCCGTACTGAACACGGGAAGGCAGAGAGATCAGGCGTGCTCGTCGCAGCGACCGTCGAGTATCGGATACGGCCGATTGGGATGCAAGACATTGAGAGCCCCCCCTCCTTCTCTGTAGTCTTCACTACAGGGAAGTGATGGTGACACAGGTGCCGCGGGGTGTCAACCACTTTTGGTATTCGCCAGCTCAGCGGCCCTGAGGACCATGGGCTCAGCGGTGAGGACCCAGTTGCGCTCCGATGATCCAGCCGAAGCCGAAGGCGCTGAGCAGCCCGTTGCCCGAGCTGTAGCCGTCACACGACGGGCCCGAAATGCCGGCGGCGCTTCCTCCGCCGGCGAAGAGGCCGGGGAGTGCCCCACCCGAGGCGAGCAGCACCCTGCCGTGTGGGTCGACGGTGAGTCCACCCTGGGTGGTGAGGATCCCGCCGGTCACCCACGCTGCGAAGAGCGGGCCCTCGAGGGCGCGAAGCGGTGGCCCGAGCGCACTCTCGCTCAGCTCACCCCCGACGGAGGCGGCGACCGTCGCGTGGTCCATCGACATGGCGGTGGCGAGCGCCTGCACGTCGTCGAAGCTCCGGAAGGCACCCGCCCCTTTCGACTCGCGCATCAACTCCGAGTTCATCGCTGCCTCCATCGCCTGGCGGTCCCAGATCATGAGGGCGCGGCCGCCGGTCTGGCGGAGGACGATGCTGCCGAGCTTGGAGTAGCCCTGTGCGGACTCATCGACGAACCGCTTGCCCGAACTGTCGACAAGGACGCCTCCGAGGAATGGCAGGGCCGGGTTGAGCCGCGTGCCCGTACTCGGCACCATGAGACCGTGGCCGAGGAATGCCGTCATGTTCGACACGGCTGCCCCTGCACCGATCCCCCAACTGATCGCATCCCCGGTACTTGTGCTGACCCCTCCGTAGACGCGCCCGACCGCATCGGGGCAGTACGCGGCGAGCATCTCCTGATTGGCTCCGAACCCGTCGGCCGCAAGGACAACCGAGCCCGCACCGACGTGCCGGGTGCCCCCCTGTTCGGCCACCGTGATGCCGGTGACCGAGCTGCGCGACTCGACAAGGCCCGTCGCCGGCGTGTTGTCCACGAAGGCGATCCGCTCGGAGCGCTCGACGGCGCCGCGGAGGAGCTCGACGAGGCGCCCGCCCCCCTGTCGGCCGCGGTCGGTGTGCAGGCGCGGTACGGACTGTCCCGCGCGTGGCATGTCAGCGCCGAGCTCGACGGGGTGACCGAGGCAATCAGCGAACCACTCGACGTAGCACGGCGCGGCGGCACAGAGAGCATCGACGATGTCCGCCGAGCTGCGATCCCCGCTCACGGACAGGATGTCCGCCGCGTGGCGCTGCGGTGAGTCGTCGATTCCCGCCTCGGCCTGCCATCGGGTCCCACCGGCCGCCAAGCTCGCACTCGAGAACTGTGTGTTGCAGCCTTGTCTCGTGCTCTTTTCGAAGATGGCGACCGACGGCGCGCCGGCCTCGGCCGCGCGCAGTGCCGTCATCATCCCGCAGGCGCCGCCGCCCACCACCGCGACGTCGACGTCGTAGTCGAAGGTCATTGCTCACCCACCTCGCACACCGCGCACCAGAGGGCCATGCGGGGATTCCTTCTCTATAGTCATCACTACAGGGAAATCTCCCGCACCAGCCGACCGATGTCAATCGTTACGCTGGCCGGGGCACCGAACACCACTGCGACTCGCGAAGGGCTTCCGTTGGCTGGCAAGAGTGACAGAAAGAGCGACCGGCGCCACCAGCAGGGTCTGGAGTCGCAGCAGCGGATACTCGAGGCGGCATTCGAGATCGCCGCCGAACGCGGGTACGACGGGATGACGCTCTCGCAGGTGACGAAGCGGGCCGGGATCCCCCCGAGCTCGGTTTACTGGCACTTCGAGAACAAGGACGAGCTGCTCGCCGAGGCGCTCGAGTACAACTACCGGAATTGGCGGGCACTGCGCACCGGCTGGATCGAGGCCCCTACGGGTGGCACGCTCGACGACCAGGTCGAGTTCGCACTGCGCCAACTTGCCATCGGTCTCGAGCAGCAGCCCGAGTTCCAACGCCTCGGGCTGATGCTGGCTCTCGAGCGCCGAGTGGTCGAAGTCTCGGCCCGGGCACGGTTCAAGGCCATTCGGGACGAGACGAGAGAGCAGCTCGCCTCATGGTGGGTCCAGACGCTGCCCTCGTCAAACGGCGAGCCCCTGACCGGCCCGGCGCAGGATCTGGCCGAGATCATGATCGCCGTCTCGGACGGCTTCTTCGTTGCCACCCAGATCGACGAGCGGCTCAACATCGACCACCTCATGGAGCTGTTGATCATCGCGATGCGCGCCATCGTCCACCATCTGGTGGATCGAAACGACGAAGCACCACCTCGCAGAGCGAGGCGGCGACCCGTCACGCTGCCGTGACCCCGCTCTCGAGGCGCCTCGCCGAGTGGGTCGGGATCCAGCTCGCCGAGCCGCTCCCGCCCGCCGCGGAGGACAAATCGGCACTCCACATCCTCGACGCGACCGGTATTGCTTTCGCTGCGCGCGCCGAGACAATCGGTGCGCGCATCGTGGACGCGGCAGCGACTGCAGGCGGTTCAGGGCGCTCGAGAGTCCTCGGCGGGGACAGCCGCGGCCGAGGCGGTGGGCTCGGCCCGTCGGCCGCGGCGTTCGCCAATGCCGCCTTGATCCACGCCCTCGACTTCGACGACATCCATGACATGGCTCGGCTCCACCCCACGACCGTGACCCTGCCCGCGGCGCTCGCCGTCGGAGATCTCACCGGCCTCGACGAGGCCGATCTGATCCGCTCGGTGGCGGTCGGCAACGAGGTGCTGTGCAGGCTTGGAGTGCTCGCCGATCCTGCCGGATCAGGGCCGGCCGCCGGGTGGTTCCTGACCCAGCTCTTCGGTTACATCGCCGCGTCGGTCGCCGCCGGTTGCATGCTCAACCTCGACCAAGACGAGCTCACGTCGGCGATCGGCCTAGCCACCATGCAGGTGGCCGGCGCAAAGCAAGCCGGCTACGGCACCGGTTCGACGGCGCGGTCGATCTACCCGGCCTTCGCCGCAGAGGGTGGCGTGCGCGCCGCCCTCCTTGCCCGCGTGGGCCTGATCGGGCCTGAAAGCGGACTCGACGGAGAGGCAGGGACCTTCCGCCTGTATCTCGGCGAGAACCTCAGCGCCGGCCAAGCTGACGCACTGGTCGACGAGGGTGCTGCGTGGTCGTTCCTGGCCACCGACGTGAAACGCTGGCCGTGTTGCCGCTTGTCCCACACCTACGTCGCCGCCGCCCTCGAGGTGCGCAGCCAGCTCGCCGGGAAGTCGCCCGGCCAGGTCACGATCGACGTCAACCGATCGGCGGGGCGCCTTTGCGAGCCACTCGACGAGCGACGCCTCCCCCGAGTGATGGCCGATGCCAAGTACTCGGTCCCGTTCATGGTCGCGTTCACCCTCGCCCGAGGTGCGCCGTCGCTCGAGGGTCTTGCCGACGGGGTGCTCGACGATCCCGAGATCCTCGGTATCGCTGCGCGGACGGATGTGCGCGAGACCTTTCCCGACAGCGCGGGCTGCCCCCGCGCACGGGTGACCGTCGAGACGGCTTCGCGGAGCGCGAGCAGCGAGGTCGGCTCCCTCAAACCAATGGTTGACGACGAGATCCGAGCCAAGTTCGCCGCATCGCTCGCCTTCGCCCGCCGGCGACGCGGCGTCTTCCCCGAGAACGCCCCGCTCCCGGTGGGCGGCTAGCAGCGGCGATCGTCGCTGGTTTCGTTCAGCTCGCCCTCTCCCGGCGAGACGTCGGCCCGTAGACCTGCGAGCTGGTGACGGCTCTCGACGCCACCTAGTTGTCGGCTCAGGGCTGGGCGCGTAGCCCGTCGAGGGCCATGTCGAGGACCCGCTCGCGCTGGCCCTCTTCGACAAAGGTGACCATGGTGAGTCCGGCCAGCAGCCGGAGCACGTCGTCGAAGGTCACCTCCGGCCGGGCCACCCCCGCGTCCTGTGCCCTGCTGAGCAGCTGGCCACCCACGGCGTGCACCGACGCCCGGCCGCTCTGGTACAGGTCCGAGTCGAAGTTGAGCGCCTGGGCGAGGGCCCGCTTCGTGCCGAGATAGTCGACGAAGTGGTAGAGCCAGGTGGACAGCGCCTCCCACGGTGGGAGGTCGACGACGTCCTCGGCGGAGCGGACGAGGCTGTCCACGTCATCGGCGAACACAGCCTCCAAGAGGTCCTGTCGCGTGGGGAAATGGCGGTAAAGGGTCCCGATCCCGACGCCGGCCTTGCGGGCGATCTCCTCCAACGAGGCCGATATCCCCTCGGTGGCCAAGGTGTCACGGGCGACGGCGATCAGCGTCTCGTAGTTGCGCCGGGCGTCCGCGCGCTGCGGCCGCTTCGACAGAAGCCCCGGAACCGAGTCAGTGCTGCTCATATGCCAAATTCTCCTCGCCCCTTGCAAACGGAGGCATACCTCCGTTACTATCGGAGGGGTCCCTCCACTTTATCCCTTCCCCTCCCCGAAGGAAAGGTCGTCACCACATGCAGTCTCGAACCATCCAACCGGCCCCGGTGCGCTCCCCGTCCGTGGTCCTCGCCATCATCCTTGCCGCCCAGCTCATGGCCGTGGTCGACGCCTCGGTCGTCATCACCGCCCTGCCGAGCATCCACCGGTCGCTCGGCTTCTCGACGGCAGGACTGACCTGGGTGCAGACCGCCTACATGCTCCCCTTCGGTGGGCTCTTGCTCCTGGGCTCACGAGCCGGCGACATCCTGGGGCGCCGACGGGTCTTCACCGCCGGTCTCGGCCTCTTCACGCTGGCGTCGCTCATGGCCGGTCTCGCGCAGTCGCCGGCCTGGTTGATCGCCGCGCGCGCCGTGCAGGGCGCGTCGGCAGCGGTGGCCGTGCCCGCCACACTCACCTTCTTGATGATGTCGTTCCCGGAGGGGCCGAGACGGCTCCGGGCGGTCAGCCTCTACGGCGCCGTGAGCGGCGCTGCGGGCAGCATCGGCATCGTGCTCGGCGGCATGCTCACCAGCTGGCTCTCGTGGCGCTGGGGCATGTTCATCAATGTGCCCATCGGCGTGACGGCGATCGTCCTCGCCCCCCGGTACCTGCCCGAGACGCCCCGGGACACCAAGAGCTTCGACGCAGCAGGCGCCCTCGCCGGGTCCCTCGGCATGTTCGCCCTCGTCTTCGGCTTCATCCGCGCGGCATCGGCGGGCTGGGGCGACTGGCTGACGACGGCCTCGTTCACCGTCGGCCTCGTGCTCCTCGGCGCCATGGTGCTCATCGAGCGCTATGCGCGGCACCCCATGCTCCCCCTCGGCCTCTTCGCCAGCCGGGAGCGCAGCGGCGCGCTGGTCGGCCGGCTGTTCCTGGTGGCGGGGATGTTCTCCTCGTTCTTCTTCCTCACCCAGTACTTCCAAGAAGCCCGGGGCTACAGCGCCATCGAGGCGGGGCTCGCCTTCTTGCCCATGACCGTTGTCATGTTCGCCATGTCGCGTGTCGTCCCGATGCTGGCACCTCGCGTTGGGACCGGCCGCCTGCTGCTCGGCGGACTGGCGCTCGCCATCGTGGGGATGGGGTGGCTCAGCCGGATCTCGGCGAGCACCGGCTACTTCCCGCAGATCGCCGTCCCGATGCTGTTCGTGGGGGCGGGGGTCGGCATCGCATTCATCACCCTCACCGGCCGGGCCATCACCGGCGTGGCCGACCGCGACGCCGGCGCCGCCTCGGGGCTCGTCAACGTCTTCCAGCAGGTCGGAGGCTGCCTCGGCATCGCCGTGCTGACCACGGTCTTCGTCTCGGCGACCCACGCCGGCGGAGGCGAGTCGGACGCCCACGTCCTGGCCCACGGGGTCTCCGCCACCCTCACCGGGTCCACCGTCTCCATGGTGCTCGCTCTTCTGGTGACCCTGGCGACCAGGCAACGGTCAAGCGCCGTCATCCACTCGGCCGAGCGGATCGACGTCGCCGACGCCATGGCCGCGTGAGTGCGGTGGCAGCCAACGCCGCCGGCGCCGCACACGGCATTCCAGCCACACACGAGAAAGGCACACACATGAACTTCGAGCTCACCGGCAAGGTCATCGTCGTCACCGGCGCCGCACAGGGGATCGGGCGCACGCTGGCTCTCGGCTTCGCCGCCGCAGGAGCCCGGGTCGCCGTGCTGGCCCGTGACCGGGCCCGGGCCCAGCTCGTTGTCGACGAGATCAGCCAACTGCCCGAGGCCCCGGCCGCCCTGTCCCTCGAGGCCGACGTGGGGGATGAGGCGGCGGTGATGGCGGCTGCCGCCGAGGTCGACGCCGCCTGGGGCCGGGTGGACGCACTCATCAACAACGCCGGGTGGATGCCAGGCAACCAACCGGTCCTCGACGTCGAGGTCGCTGTCCTCGAGCGGGTGCTGCGCTCGAACGTCATCGGCAGCTTCCTCACCACCAAGCACTTCGCACCGCTCATGATCCGCGGTGGTGGGGGCCGCATCATCTATCTCTCGAGCGTCATCGGCGCCCAGGCCGGGCCCGGGGGCGCCCCCTACGGGGGTTCGAAGGCGGCGGTCAACATCCTGGCCGATGTGGCCCACCAGGAGCTCGCCGACAAGGGATCCGCACCGTCGCCCTCGCACCCGGGCTCACCTACACGCCCGGCATGCGCGCCATCGTGACCGAGCAGCACCTCGAGCGGGTGGCGGCCAACTATCCCGGAGCCCGGCTCGGGGAGCCCGAGGACATCGTCCCCCTGGCAGTGTTCTTGTGCAGTGACGCGGCCAACCACCTCTCGGGCACCCTCATCACCGTGCGGCCACCGGTCACCCGGTGAGCCTCCGACCGCCGGCCTTCGGTCGCGGGCCGGTGCACGTGGCACAACCGCGCCACGGCACGTGGCTGGCAAGATGACCTGGTGCTGCCGAGCACCGACTACGACGACATCCTGCGTGCCGACCTGGCCGCGGCGACCGAGGCGGGCGATGCAGACCGCATGGCGGTGCTCGAGGCGCTGCTCGCCTGTGGCGGCACGCTCGCCCTCTACGAGCCGGCGGACAGCCGCTACGCCATCATCTTCGGCGAGCTGGACTCCTCTGACCATGTGGCGGTCTTCGTCCCCGGCGTCGGGGGCGACACCAACCTCCGCGACAACTGGCTGGCGTGGGCACGCACGCTCGAGGACGCGGCACCCTCGACGACGGTCATCCTCTGGAAGGACTACAACGATCCGGCTGACCTCACCCATGCGGTAATCGCCGAGGTCGTCTGCGATGACCGGGCCGACTGCGGGGGGCGAGCACTGAGCGAGTTCGTGGACCGGCTGCCGCTGCGGGAGGAGCAGACGCTCACCGTCGTCGCCCACAGCTTCGGCTCGATCGTGCTCGGCGCCGCCCTCGCAGACCACCAGCTGCGCTGCACCAACGTCGTCGTGGTGGGCAGCCCCGGCATGTCGGTCGACGACGTGCGCGAGCTCCACCTCGAGCGCCAGCAGTTCTACGTCGAGCGCGCCCCCGGCGACCCCGTCGCCGGCCTCGGACTGCTCGGTGTCGACCCGGCGGCGACGGTCTTCGGCGGCACCTGGCTGGCGACGAACAGGCCCGGCGCCGTCGCAGTGCGGGAGCACTCCGAGTACTTCGAGCCGGGCTCGGAGGCACTCGCCAACATCGTCGACGTCGTCACCGGGAAGCTGGAGGCCACCGAGCGCCACCGCCGCTCGGTGGCCGACACGGTCGAGAACCTGGTCGTCGCGTCGGTGTCGCTCCCCCTCCTGCCGCTCGAGTCGGTCACGAGGCACTACCGGGGGCCCGGGTTCCGAGTGCTCCTCAACGTCGAGCACAGCCTGCACCTGGCGGCCAACGAAATGGGCGGCCTGGTCCGCCGGGCGATCACTCTGGCGGAGCGGTCGGCTGGCCGAGCGGGACACGCGCTCTTCTCGCAGGAGTCGGGACCCGAGCCGTGAGGTCGGTGGTCGCAGGCGAGGTGGCCATGCCTGCACCCCGCAGAGCTCGAGGACACGGGTGAGAGCCGAGGAGGAGCCCGCATGCCACGAGTCCTGACCGCTCTCGCGACGTCGGTCGACGGGTTCATCGCCGGCCGCAACGACAGCGCCGCACAGCCGCTCGGCGAAGGCGGGTCTCGGCTGTTCGACTGGTACTTCGACGGCGGCACTCGAAGCCGGTTCTACGACAACTTCTCGATGTCGGCGCCGAGCGCCCGGTTCTTCGACGAGTACGCGACTCGCATCGGGGCGGTCATCACCGGGCGACGTACCTACGACATCGTGGACGGCTGGGGGGGCAGGGTCCCTTGCCGGGCGTGCCACTCTTCGTCCTCACCCACCGCGAACCCCGAGCGGTTGAGGCGCACCCGTCGTACACCTACGTCACCGACGGCATCGAGAGTGCGGTCGACCAGGCCAAGGCCGCAGCCGGTGAGCGGGACGTGAGTGTAATGGGGTCGGCCCCCGTGCAGGAGTGCCCGCGGGCAGGCCTTCTCGACGAGCTGAACCTGCACATCGTCCCGGTCCTGCTCGGGGGCGGTGTGCGTCTGCTCGACCACCTCGGCCCTGACGCGATCGAGCTCGAGTGCACGAGTGTGGTCGAGGCCCCGGGCGTGACACACGTCTCGTATCAGGTGCTGCGCCCGGCGCGCCGGTCCTCGGCCTGAGCTCATCCCCGTAGGGTGCCCGCACCGAACACTTGGTATGGGATTCGACACCGCCACCTACCAGCGGCTCTCGGCACGCTTGGAGGTCGAGGACATCGACTTCGACGCCTTCCGGAGCCAGCCCCTCGACCCCGAGGCCCTCCGGTGCCTCCGCTACATGCACGATGTCGAGAGCCACACCGTCTGCTACCTACGCGACATCCTCGTCACGCGCGCGCATCGCGACCCCGAGATCACCTCGTT
>PMFN01000024.1:48692-58918 GCA_003155135.1 Acidimicrobiaceae bacterium
ATGACGTGGGGTGCGGTCAACGAGTGGACCACGCAGGCGGCCTACGCCCGTCTGGCCAAGCTCTCCGACCACCCGACGCTCGCCACACTGCTCCGCCGGATCATGAAGCAGGAGGGCCGGCACATCGACTTCTACGCCACCCAGGCCGCGGAGCGCCTCGAGTCGAGCAAGCGGGCGCAGCGCATCACCCGCTGGGCGCTGCGCCGGTTCTGGTCTCCGGTCGGCAGCGGCGTCGTCCCCGACACCGAGGTGGACTTCCTCGGCACCTACCTGTTCGGTGACCCCGAGGGGCACGCCATGGCCGAACGGATCGACCGGCGGGTCGACCGCCTGCCCGGACTCGGGGGGCTGAACCTCCTGGCGCATGCCGTCTCGCCCTGAGCGCGCCGGTGGCTCGGGTCACGATCCGGCAGACAACCCCACCACGACGCTGGTCGAGGTGCCGATTATCGGTCCACCGGTCAGCGAGCCGACCGGTGGCGCGTCGAAGGCGAAGATCCCGCCCGTGGCGGTGACGACCCAGTAGCCGCCCGAAGCGAGATCGGCGGCGACGCCCACCGCCGGAGCCGCACCGGTGATCCCGACCGCAGAGCCGGCGAAGGCGGCGCGCCCGAAGTTGAAGATGCCCCCGTCCCTCGCCACCATCCAGTAGCCATCACCGCCGGGCGCAGCCGCCAGCCCGACGATCGGCTGATTGAGGTGCTGGGCTCCCATGGAACCGTAGAAGTTGGCGTCGCCGAAGGCGAAGATCCCGCCGTCGGAGGCGACGAGCCAGTAGCCGAGCCCGCTCGGGGTCGGGGCGATCCCGACGATCGGGGCGTTGAGGTGCGTGCCGCCCATCGAACCGTAGAAGTTGGCGTCGCCGAAGGCGAAGATCCCGCCGTCGGAGGCGACCAGCCAGTAGCCGAGCCCGCTCGGGGTCGGCGCGATCCCGACAATCGGGGCGTTCAGCACCCGGCCGGCCATGGAGCCGACGCTGCTCGCCGTGCCGAGGGGGAAGACCCCGCCGTCGGCGGTCGCCATCCACAGTGGCAGCTCCGCCGGCAGCGCGACGTTGAGTGTGAACGATTGGTTCACCGGCGAACCGACGCCGTTCGACGCCGTCAGGGTGATCGGGTACGCACCGGCTGTCCCCGTGCCCGGGGTGCCCGACAGGGTGGCCGATCCACCACCGTCGTCGACGAAGGTCACGCCCGCCGGCAGCGTCCCCGACTCACTCAGGGCCGGGGCCGGGAACCCCGAGACGGACACCGCGAACGAACCGGGGTTCCGCACCACGAGCGTCGTGGCGGCCGCGCTGGTGAAGGCGGGCGGTTGCTGCACGGTCAGGACGAACTGCTGGATGCCCGCCGGGCTCACGCCGTTGGAGGCGACCAGGGTGATCGGGTAGTTCCCGCCGCTGCCCACTGCGGGGGTGCCGGCCAAGGTGCCCGTGCCGCCACCGCCGTCGGTGAGTGTCACGCCGCTCGGAAGCGGCCCCACCTCGGTGAGGGTGGCGGCCGCGCCGAAGTGGAAGGCCGAGACGATGCTGAACGTGCCGGGGGTGCCGACGGAGAAGGTGGCCGTCGACGGACTGGTGATGCGGACCGCCTCGTTGACCGTCAGGGTGAACTGCTGGACCGCCGGGGTGCCGACGCCGTTGCTCGCGGTGAACGAGAGCGTGTAGACGCTTCCTTGGCCGGTGGCGGGCGTGCCCGACAGCGTGGCGGTGCCGTTGTGGTTGTCCGTGAACGACACGCCGCTCGGCAGCGTGCCCGCCGAGGTGATCGTGGGTGCGGGGTAGGTCCCCGGACTCGTCACGGTGAAGGTGCCCGCCGTGCCGACGACGAAGGAGGTGGAGGACGCACTCGTGATGGCCGGGCCCTGGCGGACGGTGAGGGTGAACTGCTGCACGGCGTCGGGCACCACGCCATTGGTGGCGGTGATCGTGATGGCGAACACCCCGCTCGCACCGGCCGCCGGCGTCCCCGAGAGGGTCGCCGTGCCGTTCGCCTTGTCGGCGAAGGTGACCCCGGCCGGCAGCGCGCCGGACTCGGTGAGCGTGGGCACGCTCGGGAACTCATGGCCGGTGGTGACGGTGAAGCTGCCGTTCGTCCCCGCCGTGAACGTGGTGCTCGCCGCACTCGTGATCGTCGGTGCCTCGTCGACCGTGAGCGCGAAGGTCTGCAGTGCATCGGGGTTGATCCCGTTGTGCGCCCGGATGGTGAGGACGTAGGCCTTCCCCTGGCCGGTGGCCGGCGTGCCGCTGAGTGTGGCGGTTCCGTTGCCGCTGTCGACGAAGGTGACGCCGCTCGGCAGTGCGCCGGTCTCGGTGAGCGTGACGGCCGTCGGGTAGCGCGGGCCGGTCGTCACCGTGAAGGACCCGGCCGTCCCGACGGTGAAGGTGGCCGCCCCAGCGCTCGAGATGGAGGGCGCCTGGACGACGGTGAGTGTCCCGTAGGTGTAGCTGATCGCGTAGTTCGCCGCGCTGAGCCCCGAACAGGCGCTGATCGAGTAGCCGGGTCCGGTCGGGCTCGTCGGACCTGCGCTGGTGCTGCAGGCGAGGGAGCCGGCGACGACCGAGCTCCCCTGCCCGTTGACGAAGCCCGAGTAGGTGGCCGAATAGACGGGCGTACCGCCGAAGGGCTGCGTGCCGGTGACCGTCGCCTGCAACGGGGCCGGGCTCACGGCGATCGACTGCGGGAGGTAGACGATGTCGTAGGTCGCGCTCGTCAGGCCGCCACAGCCGCTGAGGGCCGACGACCCTACGCCGAGAAGGGGGTTGACCGAGCTGCACGAGAGCGCACCGCCGAGGTCGCTCGGCCCGTCGCCCGAGATGAACCCGCCGTAGGTGGCCGAGTACGTGGGCGATCCGCCGTAGACCTGTGTGGCGGACACCGTGACGGTGAGCACGTTGGCCGGTGAGTAACCAATGAGCACCTTCCCGTTTCCGGCATGGGTCCCCGTCGTGAAGACGGTGCCGCTCGGTCCGAAGCCCGATCCTCCTCCACCCCCGCCGCCGGAGGTGTCGGCCCCCCCACCACCGCCGCCGTAATAGCCACCACCGCCGCCACCGCCGCCGGAGCCGGGATTCCCCGTGCCACCGCCACCGCCGCCGGTGCCGAGTGAGCCCGATCCGCCATTCGCCCAGAAGCCCGACCCGCCGCCGCCGCCCGAGGTCTGGGATGCGCCGCCGCCGCCCTGGCCGGCGTAGGTGTTCGACCCACCGCCGGTGCCGCTTGTTCCACCGCCGACACCGCCGCCGGCATCGCTGCCCCCGCCGCCGCCGCCGGCCACCACCACGCGGTCGGCGAGTGCCGCGCCGCCTGTGCGCACATCGCTCGCCCCACCGCCACCGCCCGTGGTCGGGCACGTGTAGATCGGCCACCCGGGGGACGCTCCTCCGCCGCCGCCCCCGTTGTAGCCGCCGCCGTTGTTGCCGCCCGCACCGCCGACAGCCACCGTGAAGGTCTGGTTGTAGGTGGCCGGCACCGTCGTCCAGGCGGTGCCGCCGAGCGCCCCGCTGCTGCAGCCCGCGCCACCCTGGGCCCCCTGCACCTCGACGGTCACCTGTGACGTGCCGCCGGGGACGACGAACGTCTGGTTCGCGCCGGTAGAGGCAAAGGCGGTCTGGAACGTGTCGGCGTACATGGCCAGCGATGCGCTGCTCGAGGTGAAGTGAGTGTCACCGCTGAACTGGGCGGTGATCGGGTGGTTGCCCGTCGCGGTGAAGCTGGTCGAACAGGTGGCCTGGTTCGACGCATTGAGCGCCACCGCACCGCACCCGGCGACGGGCGTACCGCCGTCGGTGAACGCCACGGTCCCGATCGTGAGGGAGAGCGGGAGGGTGCCCGAGGCCACCGACTCGGTGGCGGTGAGCACGAGGGGGGTGTTGATGGCCCACGTGGACTGGCTGGCCGACAGCGTGGTCGTCGTCGGGTTCGGCGACGACGGGATGGTCACCTGGACCGTCTGGGATGCCGAGTTGCCGGCGTAGTTCACGTTGTCGCCGGTGTAGGTGGCGGTGATCGAGTGGCCCCCGCCGTCAGTAAGGCCGTAGGTGACCGAACAGGTCGCCGCTCCCGAGACCGGCGACAGGTTGGCGCAGCCGGGGAGCGTCGTCCCGTTGTCGTTGAAGGTGATGGTGCCCGAACCGAGGGGCGTCGTCGACCCGGCGGGCGCGGCGACCGATGCCGTGTACGTCTCGGCATAGCCGGGCAGCGTGGTGGCCGAGGACACGCCGAGGGTGACAACCGCACCGAGCGGGCCGTTGTAGGTGATGACCGCGCTGCCGTTCCCCGATTGGACCCCTGAGGTGAGCGTGGCGGTCGGCCCGTAGCCCGATCCCCCTCCCCCGGCGCCACCGCCCACATTGCTGAACTGCGTGGCCTGGCCACCGCCGCCGCCGTAGTAGCCGCCACCCCCGCCGCCGCCGGCATTCCCGCCGCCACTGGTGCTGGATGCGCCCGCGCCTCCCGAGGGGCCGCTGCCCCCGGTACCGCTCACACAGGACGGGTAACCGCAGACCGCGTTGTTGCCGCCGCCGCCCGCATTGCTCTGCGTGCCGCCCCCGCCGCCGTCAATGGTGAAACCCGAGCCCGTGGCCGCCGACCCGCCCGCGCCGGCCGACCCGCCGCCCGCGCCGCCGGCCACGCCGGTGCCCCCGCCGCCGCCACCGGCCACGAGCACGCGGTTGGCGGGCGCCGTACCGCCGAGCCGGAGATCAGTGGCACCGCCGCCGTTCGACCCTCCTGCGCCGCCGGAGCTGCTCCCGCCGGAGCCGCCGCCGTTCCAACCACCCTGGCCGCCGACGTTGATCTGGTAGAGGTCGCCCGGCGTGACCGCTTGGGTAACGGTGGCCTCGCCACCTTTGCCGCCGTTGCCCGCACCTTGGGAGCCGTAGAGGTCGAAGGTCACCGACGTGACGCCGGCGGGCACCTGGAAGTACTGCGGACCACCGGTGTAGCCGACGGTGAGCGTCTGGGGACCCGAAGGCACCGCGCCGGCGACGCCGTCTGCGGCCACGACCACGGTGCCAACGACGCCGAGTACGAGGGCGGCTGCCGTCAGTGTCCCGAGGGCGCGGCCCTTCACACTCCCGTGATGACGCAAGGTGCCCATGGCGCTTTTCCCCCTCAAATGAACCGCCGCGGGTGCACCGTTGCGAACTGCAGTCTGTCACGCAGTGTCGAGTAGTTGACCACGAATCGCGACGCCGCGTGTGCATATTTATGGGCCCAATACCTCGCAACCCCCATGGCGGAATCGCCACGCCACCTACGCTGCGGAGCGGACTGCTCGGCTCCGAGGCCCGTGCCCGCCAGACGCTGATCGGGCTAGGAAAGCTGCATCATCGTGCGCAGTTATCGCAGTGCATTGGAGGTGCCAATCACACCGCATTCCAGCCCGCAGCCACGTTTTGTCGAAAGGTCGACAGCGCTCACCGCAACCGATATTCCATGAACGCGTCGGCGCGCTTATAGGGCACGGGGCCAAGAGTCTCGGGAGGCACATGGCGAAAGCCGACCGATTCGTAGAGATACACGGCGTTGGCCAACTTCGTGTTGGTCACGAGGAACAGCGATGCGGCACCCGCGTCTTTGGCGGCGTTGATCGCCGCGAGGAGGATGGCCCGCCCGACACCGTGCCCTCGTAGCGTCGGGCTGACCGCCATCTTGGAGAGCTCGAACACACCATCGCCGGCAGCGAGGAGCGCCACGCAGCCGACGACATCGCCGTTGGTTCGTGCAATCAGGACCCGGCCGCCCGGTTCGACCATCGTCCCCTGCGGATCGTCGAGCAGCATCTCGTCCTTCGGCTCGAGCGTGAAGAGGTCGACGATCCACTGCTCGTTCAGCTCTTTGAACTTTCGAGCCTCAGCGGAGGTCGCCATGTGCGTGACGGTGACCTCGGGCGAGTGATCACTCGGCGAGGTGGTGCTCATGGTCTCCTCATCCTGTCTGCCGGTGGCGGTGTCCGCCCCGGGCCGGCTGGGATCGCGCCATTTGGGCGGTGCCGCGCCGGGGCCCTCAGGGCACCGTGTACGCCACCAGCTGGGGGTGTCCACTGTCTCGGCCTACTCCCGGCCCACCGGCGGGCACGAGGATGGTGTTGCCGGCGATGGCGATCGGGGCGTTCGTCGAGGTGGGCAGCGAGTGCCGGTAGACGATGGCGCCGGTCGCGGTGTCGAGGGCCACCAGGGTGCCGTTGAACAGCGTCGTCACGAGGAGATCGTTCGAGACGGTGGCAGCACCCAGCGGCAGCGACGGCACCTTGGTGTCCCACTCGACCGCCCCGGTGGCCAGGTTGAGCGCCTCCACCTCACCGGTGGGACGGGCGCCCTTCGGGGGTCGCCCGAGGACCTCGCTCAGGCTCGAGACGGTGAACGGCAGGTCACAGGTGACCACGTAGACGGTGGTGCCGGCGACGGCCATGTTGCTGAGCACGCCGCCGATAGCTCCCGGGAGGTACGTGAAGGGGACCTTCAGCGTGCCCTGGTGCTCGAGCGCGCGCAGCGAGTCGTCGTCATGGCCGTTGTGCTCGCCCACCGGCGTCTTCCACAGCAGCTGGCCGCTCTGGGCGTCCATGGCGTAGACGATGCCCATCTTGCCGCCACCGATGACCGCCTCGACCCCACCGATGCTGACCGAGATCGGCGAGGCCTGCATGTCGTAGTCCTTGAAGTCGTTGGGGACGCCCTGGTAGTACCAACGCAGCTTCCCGGTGGCGGCATCGAGGTTCACATCGCTGTCGGTGTAGAGCTGCGCCGCAGGGTGGGCGATGGCCGAGCCCGGCGTCTGGTAGGGGTTGCCGATCCCGAACGTCACCGATCCGTCGTCGCCGACCAGCGGCGTCTGCCAGGCGCCTCCCGAGCCGAGGCCGACGGCCCGGACGCCTTGGTCGGTGCGCAGGATCGTATTGAACCGCCAGAGGACGGAGCCGGTCGAGGCGTCGAGGTCAAGGAGCACGCCGCCCCCGGGACCCGAGCCGTAGCCGCTTGCCAGGTAGACATCGCCGTCCGTCACCTGGGGCTGGATGCCGAACGTGCCCTGGCCACCGTTCAGGAGGTGCCGGTCGATCCAGATCTTCTTCCCGGTGGCGGCGTTCAGGGCGAAGACCGTCGTCGGGGAGGCGCCGAACACCGCCCCGTCGGCCACCGCCACGCCATCGGGTCCCGGACCACTGCGCAGTGCGACGTCGACGCGGTACTCCCATGCGAGCTTCCCCGTGGCCAGGCTCAGCGCGTAGACGTTCGACTCGAGGTCCTGGATGTAGACGACACCGTTCACCACGACCGGGTTGGCGGCGAGGGAACCCGCCCCGGCCACGTTGGTGGCGCCCTTCCCCGACAGCTTGAAGGTCCAGGCCTGCGCGAGGTCGGCCACGTTCGACGACGTAATCGTCGAGGCCACCGCGTCCCGGGTGTTGGCGAGGTCGGCGTTGGGGAACGGCCACGCCCCGGCGGGCGTCGCCACGGTAGCCCCCGCCATGGCGGGGAGCGCCCCCACCACGACGGCGGCGACGGCGGCCAGCACCAGCGTCCGGGTCGCCAACCTTCGTGAGCCCGTCCACATCATGAGCCCCGCTTCCCCCGAGAGTCCCAGCAATCAGACGATCCTCGGGACCTCATTTCATCGGTCGAGCTTCACCCTCCGTCGCCAACCGTGGGCAGCTCGCGCCGTCAGCAGCGCGCGACGCCGAGGACAGTCGCCACCACGTCAACGGTAGGTCATTCGATGTTGCGAAGACTTGTTCGAGCCCCGCGGTGCGGCCCTTCCCGTCATCAAGTCCACCCTCGAGGGAGAGAGGACCGGCAGCGAAGGCCGAACCCGGTCCGTCGAAGGTTGAAGAAGGCCATTGCGCCGTCCTCGATTTGGCGAGGGCGCCAGCAAGGCCGGAAGCTCAGGCGGCCTGCAGGCCCCTCGTGGTCGCGGTGCGCCGGACCTTTTCGGCCACCGAGGGAGCGACGGCGAGGATCTGGCGGAACTCACGGGGTGTGCCCACGTACACCGTCAACGGCGTGACAGCAGTCACCGTGGCATTCCGATAGCCCCGTCCTGCGCTCTGCAGCAGGGCCATCTCCCCCACGACGTCGCCGGCGCCGATGGTGGCGAGCAGCCGTCCACCCTGGCGGACCTCGGCCGTCCCGTCTGCGAGGATCATGAATTCGCTGCCGACCGCACCCTCGTGCATCAGCACCGTCCCCGCCGCGATGGGCATCTGCATGAGCAGCCCACGGATCTGCGCCAGCTCGGAACGGGAGGCCTCCGAGAAGAGTGCGACCTCGCGCAGTTCCTCTCCGACGTCGGTCCTTTTCAGCGTGCGCACCGCGACCTCCTCCCGACGAGCCATCGATTGCCCATCGCATCCACAGCTTAGATGGCGAATACCATCTTTCAAACAGATTTCCATCATCGGTAAAGGGGGGTCCCGCCCGCCTGTTGCAGCCGGCCAGTGGTCTGGGTCTACCTGCGGCACGAGGGACAGCTGCTCGAGCTGCGGACCATCCCTCGCCGAACGGAGGCGTCGAGCGAGCTGCCGCCGAGGCACTAGTTGCCGCCGGCGCGCCGAGCGGCGCCTGTGGGTTGTGGGCCGGCCGGGACGCGAGTCATCACCACGTCCCGGACGACGTCTGGCCACGGCGTCTTGCGTTGCCACAGCCGGTGGAAGTTCGGATGGTCGCGACGGCACCGCGGATCGCAGGGGACGCTCGGCTTCGTCCACTCGAGTGCGAGGAGTCGACGCTCCTGCTCCGCGCTAAGTCGCTCGGGGCCCTTGAGATAGACGTTGCTCACGGCCTCGGCGTAGAGCACGTCGTGGTTGAAGAGCAGTTGGACGTAGTAGGCACCGACGCTGATGCTGACGATCTCCCCGGTGTCGGATTGCCCGGCCCGGACCAGCCGTCCCAGCCCGTCTGCGATCTGGTTCAGCTCACCTGTCGTGGTCGTCATCGCTCCTCCGGGAACCAAGTCTGTGCGCCCGGTGTGACATCGACGGCACTCCCGTAGGCCCACCCGGAGGAGGCGACTGGTCGGCCAGACGCCCGATGGCGATGTCTGGCGGCTCGAGACGCCACTCCCTGGCGACCTCTTCAGCCAGTTCGCAGTGGCTGTGGCGTACGCAGCGGCGTGACGGCCCCTGGCCCGAAGCGCCCAAGTCATCTCCGCTGTGGGAGTGCGCCGCCGGTCGATCACCGCTCCCCGACGTGCCTCAACTCCGCCAGCGTCGGCTTCGTCGGCCGCGAAGGGTCGGATGGACGTCAACAGCGAAGTTGGGGGCAGCGCCTGCAACGCAGGATCTGGGTGGTGCCGGCATTTCGGTCGGCCAGCTGGCGCTCGGCACCATCATGTTCGGCGCGTGGGACACGGGGCGCGTCGGCTCGTGCGCTTTTATAGACATTCCGATATAATGAGGACTTGGAACCCGCGACGCTCATCCGGACACTTCGGCGCCGGCAGGGGCTGACGCAGGCCGAGCTGGCGGCTCGGGCCGGCACGTCCCAGCCGGTCATATCGGCCTACGAACACGGCAAGCGCGATCCCAGCTACCAGACGCTGCGCAAGTTGGTCGAGGCAGGCGGGGAGCGGCTGGAGATGGGCACCCGGGCCGTCGGGTCGGACGTCCCACCGGCTGCAGACCTCCGGGAACACGGTCGCCGTCTCCTCGATGTGCTGTCGCTGGCCGACGCCATACCGGTGCGGCCACGCAGCCCGGTGCTACGCGCACCCCGGCTCGTCTCGAGGTGACGACCCTCACGCTGGCCGGTCGGATCATGGCCATCGACGCCGCCTTGTGCGACGTCCCCCACGCGTTCGGGGGTGCCCTGGCGCTCGCCTACTACGCCGAGCCGCGGGCGACGGTCGACATCGACCTCAACGTGTTCGTCGGCGCCGAGAGATTCTCGGTTGTGGCCACGCCGCTCGTCGAGCTCGGTGTCGCCGCCGACGACCCCGAGGTCGAGGCGCTGGTGCGGCACGATGGCCAGGCCCGGGTCATGTGGGACAGCACGCCCATCGACCTGTTCTTCTCCTACGACGCCTTCCACGACGCCGCCCGAGAGGCACGCCGGCAGGTGCCCTTCGGCGAGGGGACCATACCGATCCTCTCCGCCGAGCACCTCGTCGTCTGCAAGGTGATCTTCAACCGGCCGAGGGATTGGGTCGACGTCGAGGCCATGGTCGAGGCGCAGAGCGAGGTCGACCCCGCCGAGGTCCTGCGGTGGGTGGCGCGCATCGCCGGTGACGAGG
>PMFN01000045.1 GCA_003155135.1 Acidimicrobiaceae bacterium
AAATCCTACCCCCGCCACCAACAGGCGTTCTCGTAAGGGTCGCCAAAGCGTTATCGAAAGTCCCGGAATCTCGCCGATTCCGGGACTTTCGCTTATCCGGGCCAGCACGGCGGTTCCCATCTTTGGTCCAGGCGTCACCCGGGGAATCGTTCTGGCTGCGCGTCTGCCCTCAGGTTCTTTGGTGCCAGTCCGGATGCGGTACCGACCGCAGGTCGAGTCCATCGATGTGTGCAAAGTCGTCCGGGTTGCATGTGAAGAGTGGAAGGTCGTTGGACAGCGCGATGGCGGCGATCATCGCGTCATAGGACCGAGCCCCCGTCTTTCGGCCGGCGCGGTGCAACGATGCAGCCACCCTCCCAAAGGCTCGCGCCGCGGCGGCGTCGAAGGGAAGGGGGTCGAAGTCGGCCTCCGCCTGTTGGAGCCGGAGCTGTCGTGTCGCTTGCTCACTCGGCGACGTGGCCACGAGGGGTCCGACCGACAGCTCGGCGAGGGTGACGGCGGTGATGAGTGGCTCCGGGGGAAGCGACACAGGGTCGTCAATTCGTTCGAGCAACACCACGGTGCTGGTGTCGAGGACGCCGCGCGACGGTGGGGCGGGGGTGCTCATAGCGTTTGGTCGATGACCGAATCGATGTCACGGCGGAGCGAGGTGGGATCCATAGCCGGCAGGTGGGACCAGCGCTGGAGCAAGACGCGGGCCGAGAGCGGTGCGCGATCGAGTGGCAACAAGAGGGCCACTGGCTTGCCATCTCGGGTCACCGTCATTCGTTCGCCTTGGGCTACTCGATCAACCATGTCGCCCCCGTGATTGCGCAAGTCGCGTATGGAGATCTCACTCATTCCGTAACTGTATCACCCGTGAGACTGCCGTACGACGTGACTCTTGGCCCGGGCACGTGTGATCTGGTGCCTGAATGGGTGTGATGCCGAGATCCCGTCGCTCCGTCCAGCCTGGCCAGACCCTTTCGAGAACACCCCACCAACAGGCGTTCCCTTTAGGGTCGCCGAATCGCTATCGAAAGTCCCGGAATCTCGCCGATTCCGGGACTTTCGCTTGTCCGGGGTGCCCTCGCGCCTTCGAGGTCCGCTCGGGTCTCGAACGTGGTCCTCAGCGGCCGAAGGTGCAAATCGCGGTGAGAAAGGTCAAGCGGTGCTTTAGGCCTGTCCGACCGGACGGTGTGAGCCTTGACTTCAAGCGCTTGAAGTGTGTTTTGCTGCTCGCATGACAGCTCTCACTATTCAGGACATGTCCCGGCGCAGCGGGCTGAGTGAGCCGACGTTGCGCTATTACGAGGGGGTCGGGCTGGTCGGCCCGATCGCCCGCGATGCCAGTAGCGGGCACCGCCGGTACCGCGACGAGGACCTGGACACGCTGCAGGCACTGGCTTGCCTGCGCGCCATGGGTGTCGGGATCGAGGACATGCGCACCTACCAGGCCAACCGCGTGCGCGGCCAAGAGGCGGCGGGTGAGCAGCGGGACCTGCTGTTGCGTCATGCCGAGCGGATCGAGGCTGAGATCGAGACGCTACGGACGCATCTGGACTATCTGCGAGCGAAGGGGGCGTTGTGGGACGCCCGCGACCGAGGTGATGCCGACGCGGAGACCGAGGCGAATCTGCGGTTGCAGGACATGATTCCGCGCCTCGAAGAGGTGGTGCTGCGATGAGCCCGGTGTTGGTTACCGGCGGGTCCGGCTTATGTGGGCACGCAGCTGACCGCTGCGCTGCTGCGCGACGGTCGTCGGGTGCGCGCGACGGTTCGCTCCCTCGAGCGCGAGGCCGAGGTGCGTGCGGCGGTGCGACGCGGTGATGCGGACGACAGCGCCCTGGAGGTCGTCGCCGCCGACTTGACCGCCGACGAGGGCTGGACCGCAGCGGCGGCGGACTGCGAAGAGGTCCATCACGTCGCCTCGCCGATGATCCAGCCGAAGGATCCGGACGAGCTGATCCTGCCCGCTCGTGATGGCACGCTCCGCGTGTTGCGTGCCGCTCGTGATGCCGGCGCCCGGCGCGTGGTGCTGACCTCATCGTTCGCTGCGGTCGGTTACTCACCCAAGGCGAGCGCCGACTACACCGAGGCCGACTGGACCGACCCGGACACCCCAGGACTGCACCCCTACCCGCGCGCCAAGGCGATCGCGGAGCGCGCCGCCTGGGATTTCATCGAGCCTGAGGGTGCCGGCACCGAGCTGGTGGTGGTCAACCCGACGTTCATCCTCGGGCCGACGCTGACCACGCAGGCGCGTTCCTCGCTGCAGCTGATCAAGGCGATGCTGGACGGGACGATGTCCGTCGTGCAGCGCCAGCGCTTCGGCGTCGCTGATGTGCGCGATGTGGCTGACCTGCACATTAAGGCGATGGCCACGCCCGAGGCGGCCGGCGAGCGCTTCCTGGCTCTCGCCGATGGTCCGACGATCACCTACCTGCAACTGGCCCAGATCCTGCGCGATCGCCTCGGCCCACTCGCAGATCGGGTACCGACCGAGGAAGCGCCGGGAGAGGAGCCGCCTGAGCTTGTCATCCACAACGACCGCGCCCGCAACGAGCTCGGTTGGCGACCGCGTCCCGCCGAAACCACGATCGTCGAGACCGCTGAGAGCCTGCGCGACCTCGGCCTCCTGGAAAGACGATGATCGTAAACGGCCGCTCCGAAGCGCTGCGGGGGCACGAGGTTCTGTTGTTCACCATGCGACGGTCTCCCCCCGATAGTCGAGGTATTGAAGCCCGCCGCGACCGTTCTGGGCGTCGATCACTTTGACGAGGTTGGGGATGCTCTCGTTGATGGTGAGGCGTGCGTTCGGACCGCCGACTCGAGTCTTGACCCAGCCCGGAGCCATGAGCAGCAGCGTTCGGGGGTCGCTGCGGTGTCGGGCGGCGTAGCTGCGCATGAACGTGTTCAGCGCGGCCTTGGTGCCGCGGTAGACCTCGAAGCCGCCGCGTTCGTTGTTGGCGATGCTGCCCTGTCCGGAGGACATGACAGCGATCGTGCCGTTCGGTGCGACGAGGTCTTCGAGTCCCTCGATCACCCGCATCGGGCTCAGCGCGTTGGTGACCATAAGCCGGGTGAACTCCTCGGTTGAGATGTCGGCGATGGTGTCCTCGGGGTTTGTTTGCGTAACGCCGGCGTTGACGAACAGCAGATCGAAGGTGCGCGAGGCGAGGCGGTCGTGCAGGTCGACGATGTGCTCGGGGACGGTGATGTCGATGTGCTCGATCTCCAGCCGTCCGGCGGCCGTGTCTGGCAGGTCGTGCAGCTCGGTTCGTTGTGCGCTGCGGACCGTCGCCACGACCCGCGATCCATGGTTGAGGTATTCCTCGGCCATGGCGAGCCCCAGACCGCGGGAGGCGCCGATCAGGAGGACGGTGGTGTGAGGAGATTTCGGGGTCATCGTCGTGCCTTCTTCTGGTTGTGGGTGTTGCCGGCAGATGCCGAGGGGCGTCAGGCGAGGTTGAACAACGTCGCGGCGTGGTGGTGCGCGACCTTCTCTTGGCCTGATGGGTCTGGAAGCGTCGAGAGCAACGTATCAATCGCGTTCGTATCGATGCGGTGGAATGGGTAATCGACCGAGAGCACGATCCGTTCGTTGGTCGTGACCTCGAGTGCGTGGCGGAGCAGATGGGGCCGACCGGGATGGAATGCGATGGCATCTACTGTTATCACTGGACCATCGATGACAGCTGCTGTCATCGGTAGGTAGGATCACCCCATGGGTCGATGGGCGCCAGACTCGCGGGGCCGCCTCGAGCACGCGGCGATGGAGTTGTACGGCGAGCGCGGATTCGAGAGCACCACCGTCGCGGAGATCGCCGAGCGTGCCGGGCTCACTGAGCGAACCTTCTTTCGGCACTTCGCCGACAAGCGCGAGGTCCTGTTCTGGGGCGCGAAGGCGTTCCAGGAGTTCCTCGTGAGCAACGTTGACGCCGCGCCCGCTTCCTTGCCTCCGATCGATGCGATCGCGGCAGCACTCGGTACGGCCGCCGATGACATCTTTGAGGTGCGACGCGACCTTGTGCGGCAGCGCCAGGCCATCATCGATGCGAACCCTGAGCTTCAAGAGCGCGAGCTGAGAAAGCTCGCATCACTCGCCTCGGCCCTCGCCGACGCGTTGCGACGACGGGATGCCGGCGACCCTGCCTCGAGTCTCGCTGCCGAGGCAGGTATCGCCGTCTTCAAGATTGCCTTCGAGGACTGGATCCACGGCGCCGGCGAGCGAACCCTGTCGGACGGCATCCGGGCATCCGTGGACGAGCTCCGACGAGTGACCGGCAGGCAAAGACCGGCTGCTCGTCGCTGAGGCTGATCCTCGGGGCGACGATCAGCCTCCCAATCGACCACCTGCGCGCGGCGGACCACGCCCTCGCCCGCTGGTCGGACGACCAAGGAGCGCCCGACCACTGCTCCGAGATGGTTGTCACGCAGCAGTTGCGAAATTCCCTTCTTCTCGTGCCGAGTCTCGGGGCCCGTGCGCCCCTGCAGAGGCCGCCATCGAGCCATGGCAGGACGTGTTCCTCGAGGCTGGCGTTGACGAGGGGATCGTGGGCAACCTCGAATCGGTCGGGATGGCGGTCTTCAGCGCCGTGCACGGGCTTGCGGTGTGGTGACCGCCGGCGTGACCCCGCTGGCGCCCTCGGTGTGGCCGTGACCGACATGACGGGACGCATCCTCCGAGGATCTCGGGCCCCCGCTCCGCAGAGCACCGGTGATCCAGAGCCGGCTGACCGCTAG
>PMFN01000022.1:0-7831 GCA_003155135.1 Acidimicrobiaceae bacterium
GTGCTGATCGGGCTGCCCTCGAGCGGCCCGGGGGGCAGGGGCGCCAAGGGCGCTCCTGGCGGCACGGGGGCCGCCGCGCCCGCCGCCGTCGGGACCGTGGCATCGGTCGGGACCAGCTCGTTCACCCTCACCACCAAGTCGAACACGACCGTCACCGTCGACGTGTCGAGCTCGACCACCTACCGCGCGAAGTCCTCGGGTGCCTCCCTGGCCGACGTGACCGTCGGCGCCCACGTGGCCGTCGTCGGGTCCACTTCGGGCTCGACCGTCCAGGCCACCTCCGTGCTGATCGGGCTGCCCTCGGGCGGCCCGTGGGGCGGGGGCGCCAATGGCGCAGCGGGAGGCCCCGGGGGCGGCATGATGGGCTCGCCGCCGGCCGCCTGAGCGGGCGCCGTGGGGTGCGCACGTGCGCCGTCAGAACACACGGTCCGATGGCGCGCCCGGATGGCTAACGTTTCCACGTGGCATCCGGACAACCCATGCTCTCCATCGGGCAGTTGGCGGAGCGCACCGGCGTCTCGGTCGAGACCTTGCGCGCCTGGGAGCGGCGCTACGGCGTGCTGCGCCCGGTCCGCAGCCGAGGCGGGCACCGGCGCTATTCGGCCGCTGATGTCGAGCGGGTCATGTGGCTCATCAACCGCCTGACGTCGGGGGAGCGGATCGCCCAGGCGGCCGGCTCGCTGTGCCTGGTCGACGAGTTCCGGCGCCCTCGCCTCGACCACGGGATCATGAGCCAGGAGCTGGTGGCCGCCGCGCGCGACGGTGACCTGTTGAAGCTCGAGGCCGACCTCGACCGGGTGTTCGCGTCGCTGCCGATCACCTTGGCGCTCGACTCGCTCGTCTTCCCCGCCTTGGTGGAGCTCGGCTCGTGTTGGGCGGGCGGTGAGGAGAATGTGACGGCCGAGCACCTCTTGAGCGAGTCGGTGGCCCGGCGCCTTTCGTCCCGCTTCGGTGCGCTGCGTCCGGTCGACGGCGACACCTTGCTCATCTGCTGCGCCGACGGTGACAACCACGTCCTTGGCGCGCTGGCCTTCGCCGTCCTCGCCGCGACCGACGGGTGGACCGTGGCCTACCTCGCGGGCAGCACGCCGCTGCCCGAGGCCGCACGACTCGGGACCATGTTGGCGGCCAAGGCGCTCGTGGTGGTCTGCACGATGCCCGAGCCCGCCGGCGTCGCGCTCGACTATGTGACGCGCAGCGCACCCGGGCTCCCGTGGGTGTTCACGGGCCCTGCCACCGCGGCGTGGGGAGAAGTCCGCGAGGGAGTGTCGGTCTGGGGCCCCTCGCTCGACGAGGCCCGCGAGGCCAGCCAGACGCTCCAGTCGTGCCGCCGCACGGGCTAGCGGGGCGACGCCGGCTGCTCCGCCAACGGGCGCACCAGTGACCGTCTCGGTCACCCGCGAGCTGACCGTCCAGTGGCGCGCGTGGGGTCCGAGCGTGCGTGCCGCCGATCCGGCCGACACCCTCATCGATGCCACCACGGTGGGCCGGGTCCACATGCCGCTTGTGATCGGGCCGCCATTGCGCATCACCCACCACGAGCAGGGCCACTTCTGGTCGTGGTGGGTGGCGGGGATCCCGGCCACCGGCCACCGCATCGACGCCCTGCCCGAAGGCCGTCGCATCACCTTCGAAGCACCGACGACGGCGTTCGCCTGCCTGGCCGTGTGCCGGCGAGCGCTCGACCGCATCGAGGCACTGACCGCCCGAGCGATGCCATGACGGCACACCCGAGCGTGCTCGTGGTCGGCGCCGGACTGTCAGGGGTCCTGGCCGCACGAGGCGTCGCTGCTACCGCCGAGGTCACGGTCGTCGAGAAGAGCCGCGGGGTCGGGGGTCGGCTCGCCACCCGGCGTCTCGGGCCGGCCACCTTCGACCACGGCGCCCAGTTCTTCACCGCCCAGTCCCCGGTGTTCACCAGCCTCGTCACAGAATGGCTCGGGGCCGGCGTGGCCGCTCCGTGGTTCAGCGAGCGGCTCGAGCCCGATGGCTCGACGATGGACGACGGCCACCAGCGCTACCGGGGTGCACCGGGCATGACCGCCCTGGCCAAGCACGAAGCCCGGGGACTGCACGTGGTGACGGGGACGTGCGTGGCACGGCTCGAGGTCGAGGGCGCGAGGTGGCGGGCGGTCACCGACGCCGGCCAGGCGCTCGACGCCGACGCCGTGGTGCTCACCGCACCGGTGCCCCAGTCGCTCGCCCTCCTCGACGCCGGCGGGGTCGCCCTCTCGGATGCCGACCGCCACACGCTCGAGGCCCTCACCTACGACCGCTGCCTGGCGGTGCTCGCCGTGCTCGATGCACCGAGCGGTCTCGCCGCGCCCGGCGCCCTGCGGCCGGCCAGCGAGCCGATCGACTGGTTGGCCGACAACCATCTGAAGGGCATCTCGGCGGTGCCCGCACTGACCGTCCACGCGGCGGCGGCGTTCAGCCTTGCGCACTGGGGGGACACGGACGCAGACGTCTGCGCCGCCCTCCTCGCCGCCGCGCCGCTGCCGTTGGTTGCCTCGGTCGTCGAGGCCGACGTGCAGCGGTGGCGCTACGCCAAGCCCACCACGCTGCACACCGACCGGTTCCTCATGGCCGCGGGGCTCCCCCCGCTGCTCTTTGCCGGGGACGCCTTCGGCAGCGCCCGTGTCGAGGGGGCGGCCCTCTCGGGCATGGCGGTCGCCTCGGAGTTACGCCAGTGGGCCGAGGGCAGCCACGGCACCGACGTGCGTGGGTGAGCGATCGGCCAACCTCAATCCGTCGCCTGATCCCTCATCAGGCTCGGTGCGGCTGCTTCCATGTCAAAATGCCCTACGCACGGAACGCAGCCGCCCGGTCTCCGGTGCGGTCCGCGCCAGGGGCCGCTAGCTCATCGGGAAGAGCAGGAGACTTTTAATCTCAAGGTGCCGGGATCGAGACCCGGGCGGCCCACCCATCGAGCAGTTGCGCTGCTCTACGGAAAGTCCAGTTCAGAACGCTGAGCCGGTTTTTCTAACGAGTGGGCCGATTATCCGAGCCGAGCGGAAACGGCCCAAATTGAGGGGGGTGACCGCCGGTCATGACCGCCACTGATGTTTGCTTCAAATCGAAAAATCTCGGGACGCCTTGCAAGGGGGGTCTTTGAAGAACCGACTACGGGGTGTCTTGCAGCAGAGAAACGGGGTCGGGGGCCAACTCCGATGACCGCCTGACCGCGGCGATGCTCCGCCAGCCGCGGGCACATCCCGAATCGCCGAAAGGCGGGGTGTGCAGGGTTACGACGCCGTCTTCGACAAGGACTCGACCCAGTCGTAGCCGCAACTGGGGCACACCCAGTGCCGATGGTCGCCGACACCGGTCGCTACCGGGCAGTCGTAGAACGTGTACTCGTCGGGCCACGCCTGGTCGCAGTTCGGACAGTGAGGAGGTCGTTGCATCTTGTTCCACCCCTGGGCACTGAATCGCAGGGGCCTGTTGGTCGAAGCCGCAGCGAGGGAACCGATCCGGGAAACCTTGCACGAAGTCGCCGCCGCCGCAAGCGGTTTGCGTGATCGGCTCGCCCCGCGGCCATGACCTGAGCGAAGAGGAGCGCGATGGCCTCTCACATGGCGCAGCCCGGCGGAGCGCCGCTCGCCTCGCTGGCGAGCCACTCACCCGGTGCCGAGTTCTCCCAGATGATGGTCGCCCACGTTGTCTCGACCGAGTCAATGGCCGCTCCCACGCTCGGCCACAGCTCGCGCATGGACGTCCCGAGCCACCGAACGACGACGCTGCCGTCAGGGTTCTGGGTCACCTTCGCGATGCGCTCGAGCGGTTCTCCCACCGCATGTGACCGTACCCGGGGGGTGTTAGCCAACTGTTAGGGCTCGTTGTTGGCGCACGGGTCACGCTCCCAACTGAACGTCTTGGTTGTCGCACCCCAACAATCGTCTGACAAGGTGAGACCGTGGACGACGACGGACCGACCATGCTGCGTGTCCCATCGACTGGCGGCGTCGAGCTCGCGGTCCACGATCTCGGCGGGCCGCCGAGCCACACAGCGCCCGTCGTGCTGTTCGCACACGCCACGGGCCTCAACGCGCGGGTCTGGGAGCCAATGGCGGCAGCGCTGCGCGACCGGTTCTCCTGCCTGGCCGTGGACTTCCGGGGCCACGGGCTGAGCGAGCTGCCCGAAGGGGCCGACGTCGAATGGCCGAGGATGGGCGAGGACGTCGAGGCGGTGCTGTGCAGTGAGCTGATCGCCCCCGAGCAGCCGGTCCACGGGGTCGGCCATTCGATGGGAGGGGCTGCCCTCGTCCTCGCCGCGTCGGCGACCGGTCCGAGGCTCCGCTCGTTGTGGCTCTACGAGCCCATCATCGCCGGACCCGGACTGATGCCCGCCACGGGTGGGGACAACCCCTTGGCCGAGGGGGCGCTCCGCCGCAGGGCGTCGTTCCCGTCATACGAGGCCGCCTACGAGAACTACTCCTCCAAGCCGCCCCTCAACGAGCTGGCACCTGACGCGCTGTGGGGCTACGTGCTCGGCGGCTTCGCCGAGCAGCCCGACGGCACAGTCACCCTCCGTTGCACGCCTTCGACCGAAGCAGCGGTGTTTCGCGCCGCGCCGGCGAGCGGTGCGTGGGACGTGGCGGCCACCCTCACCCAGCCGACCGAGGTGGTGTCGGGCCGCGAGGAGGCGTTCGGCCCGGGCTCCTATGCACCGCTGCTAGTTGCCGAGCTTGCGAACGCCCGGCTCCTCGAGCGCGGCGACCTCGGCCACTTCGGACCACTCGAAGACCCGGGGGGGCTGGCGCTCGACGTCGAGCACTGGATCGACTCGAACTCCTGAGCAGCCCTCTTCTACGGCTCGACGACGGCGAAGTCGGGGTTGGGGGCGTCGGTGAGGCCGACGATCGTCGCCAGCACGCCGGCGTCACCGTCGAGGTGGGGGCCGTCCGTCACGCCGGCCATCAGGAGCGCCATGAGCTGGGGCCGGGTCAGTGTCACCGTCAGGTCGGCCGTGTGCTCGAGATCGCTCGGATAGTGGATGAGCACCCCGTTGCTGAGCTCCATGCGGTAGCGCTGGCCCTCGTCGGTGAGCACCCAGTTGATCGAGAGCGACTCGCCCCACGCCTTCGGGCCGTTGATCCTGATCGCCACCGAGTCGAAGAGCTGGGTGGTGGTGAGGGCCGGGGCGAGTCCCGCACTGGTGAGCTCCGTGTGCACGACCTTGCCGGTGCGCAGCTCTGACGCGCCGGTGAGGAAGCAGTTGCGCCAGGTTGCGTTCTCCGAGCCGTAGCCGAGCCGCTCGAGCACCGACGCCAGGAGGTCCCGCGCGGGCGCGTTGTCCGGCGCGGCGAACACGGCGTGGCTCGCCAGCTCGGCGGCGAAGCGAAGGTCGCCCGCATCCGCGTAGCCCCGAGCCTTGGCGACGGTGGCATCGACGCCACCGATGACCTCGACGTAGCGGGAGGCGGCCTCTTCGGGCGGGTGCTGCCAGAGGTGCGCGGGGTTGCCGTCGTACCAGCCGAGGTAGCGCTGGTAGATGGCCTTGATGTTGTGGCTGGCCGAGCCGTAGTAGCCGTGGGTGTGCCACGCCTTGTCGAGGCCCGGCGGCAGCTCCAGCACCTCGGCGATCTCCGAGCCGACGTAGCCGGCGTTGATCAGGCGCAGGGTCTGGTCGTGGAGGTAGGCGTAGAGGTCACGCTGCTCGGACAGGTAGGTGACGATGTTGTCGGTGCCCCATGTCGGCCAGTGGTGCGAGGCAAAGGCGACGTCGGCATTGACGGCAAACCGCTCGATCGCCTCAGACAGGTAGCGCGACCAGATCCTCGGGTCGCGCACCTGGGCGCCACGCAGGGTCAGGAGGTTGTGGAGGTTGTGGGTGGCGTTCTCGGCCATGCACAGTGCGCGCTTGTCGGGGAGGAAGAAGTTGAACTCGGCCGGGCATTCGGTGCCCGGGGTGTTCTGGAACACCATGCGCACCCCGTCGAGGACCTCCTCCTGGCCGGTGTGGCTGATGATGACCGTGGGCGCGATGAGGTCGACGGTGCCGGTCGAGACGCTTGCGCCGAGCCCCATGCCGAGCGTCCCGGTGGGACCCTTCTCGAGGGTGGGGGCCCCGTAGTAGAACCCGCGGCGCAGCATGGCCGTGCCGGCGTAGACGTTCTCGGAGACGGCGTGGTCGAGGAAGTGCTCGGGGGCGACGATCGGCACGTCGGTGTCCGCGTCGACGACGCCGAGCACCCCGCCGAAGTGGTCGATGTGCGGGTGGGTGTAGATGACGGCGGTGACCTCGCGCTCGCCACGATGGCTGCGATAGAGGGCAAGCGCGGCCGCCGCCGTCTCGCGCGAGACGAGGGGGTCGATCACGATAATGCCGCGCTCGCCCTCGATCAGCGTCATGTTCGAGAGGTCGAAGCCGCGGACCTGGTAGATCCCCTCGGTCACCTCGTAGAGGCCGTGGCGGGAATTGAGCTGGCTCTGGCGCCACAGGCTTGCGTTCGCGGTCGGCGGCCTCTCGGCATCGAGGAAGCTCCAGGCGTCCATCTCCAAGACGACGCGGCCGTCGCCCCCGGTGATGGACATCGGCTCGATGGTGGCGAGGAAGCCACGGTCGGCGTTGTCGAAGTCAGTGCGGTCCGAGAAGTCGGCAGTCATGGCATCCCTTCGCCGTGCCGCGGTTCGGCGGCTCCGTACGCCATCAAAGCCGGGGTCTGGTGGGTGCCGCAAGGTGCGGCGATGTCGCGGCCTGCCGATTGGGGCTCAGTGCGTCCATCCGCGTCGGTGCTCAAGTGGCGGGCACGATCCACGTGGTCGGGCGTCGACCTCAGGACTTGCCCGTGTGGAAGCTCTCGGGGAAGAGATCCCCTTGAGCAGCTCCGACGCCGCCCTTGTCCCCGCCGCGGCCGCGCAGCACGAACGCGATGACGACAGCCGCCGCGGCACCGGCGATCGGGCCCGCCACGTAGACCCAATAGCTGGTAAAGGTGGTGCTGACCAGGTCGGGACCGAAGGTGCGCGCCGGGTTCATGGAGGCGCCTGAGATAGGGCTGGCCCACAGACCGGCCAGGGCGATGTAGCCCCCGACCCCGAGGGCGCCGAAGAGCCCGACGTTCTGCGCTCCCGAGGCCGTCCCGAGGATCACGCTCACCAGGCCCATGGTCAAGATCAGCTCCATCCAGAACGCCGCACCGGCCGAGTAGCCGTGTGCCGGGTAGTTCGAGCCGTAGAGCGAAGAGACGTTGACCACGGCGCGCAGGAAAAGAGCAGCGAGGGTGGCGCCGATCAGTTGGACCACGATGTAGCCCGGCACCCGCCACCAAGGGAAGTCGCCGCGCAACGCGAAGCCGATGCTGACGGCTGGGTTCAGGTGCGCGCCGGACACCTTGCCCATGAACAAGATGATGGCCATCACCATGAGCGCGGGCGCCACCACCGCCGCCGTTCGGCTGATGGTCCCGGGGAAGGCGTGGCCCATCATTCCGCCACCGGCGGCCACCAGCACCAAGAAGAACGTCCCGAGCAACTCGGAGAACAACCGGCGCCACTCCTGACGCGGGTCGTTGAAGTCGGTGATCCGCTCGACGACTCCCTTTTCGTACTGCTCGATGATGCCCAGTTTCGGTTCGGCTGTCTGGTCCATCGCCCGCCCCTTCATCTCCGACCTCTCGACGGTCACCAAGTTGCCACACAGGGCAGGTGCGGATCGTGATCCTCCCTGTTGAGGTCCACATTCAAAGCGACGCCGTGCGTGTCGGATCTGTGCCGTGCCTGCCGCCGGCTGCCCGGTTGCTGCGCTGCCGGGGCCAAGCCGATGCCAGACTGTGACCGTGGTCGCCACCGTGCACAGCAGCGATCTCGTACTGGTCGCTGCTGTGTT
>PMFN01000022.1:7861-142683 GCA_003155135.1 Acidimicrobiaceae bacterium
GGGGGCGTGCTCCTCGTGTTCGGACTGCAGTGGCTGCGCAAGGCGGTGCTGCGAGCGGCGGGGCTGAAGGCGAAGCACGACGAGGACGCCATCTTCCAAGAGCACATCAGCCAGCTCGAGGCGGCGGGGAAGAACGAGCAGCGCGTGGGCTTCGTGATGGCCTTCAAGGGCGTGTTCCTCGAGGGCCTCGAAGTGGTGATCATCGTCCTCACCCTCGGCGCCACCTCGGGGAAGGTCGGTCTTGCCGCGCTGGCGGCCGCTGCCGCACTGGTGGTGGTCGGCATCGTCGGTGCGCTGGTGGCCCGTCAGCTCTCCGGCGTCCCCGAGAACGCCATGAAGATGGGCGTGGGACTGATGCTCGTCAGCTTCGGCACCTTCTGGAGCGGCGAGGGCCTCCATGTGTCGTGGCCCGGGTCAGACCTCGCCATCGTGGCGCTCATCGCCCTTTACGGCGCAGCGGCGTGGGTCGCGACAACCGTCCTCAAGCGCACCCGGGCCCAGGCGGCGCCGGCGGTCGAGCATGCCTGAGTCGGCATCGCCGGGAATCGGTTCGTTGGCCCGGCGGGCGCTGGTCGGCTTCGGGCGGTTCTGGTGGGACTTCCTCATCGGCGACACCCCCGAGTTGTTCGTGGGCGTGGTCGTGGTGCTCGTCGCCGTCGGCCTGCTCACCACATCGCACTCCCGCAACACCGCGGCCGTCATCCTCCTGCCCGCGGCCGTCATCGTCCTGCTCGCGGGGACCTTGCGGCGCGCCGCTCGGCGCTGAGATCCTCCGACCGGTCGTGTCAGCCCCGGGCGCACGCCGCACCGGCGGGCCGCTCCGGCGCCCCCCAGCCGGCGGCGTCCGAGTGCGGCCAGAAGTCGCCGGTCCACTCGTCCTGGCTGTACTCGACCGGTGCCGGTTCCCCTGACGCCACAACCGCCACCGCCTGGAGGAGGTAGTCGACGTCGTCGGCGGTCGTGCCGAGGCCGCAGCTGGCGCGCACGGCGCCGGGGATCGCACTGCGGTCATGGCGCTGCACCTGGGCACGCGCCGCCGCCACTGCCTCGCTGCCNNGGCCCTCCACCGTGAAGGCGGCCACCGCCAGCGTGTCGGCACCGGGCCCCGGACCGAGGAGGGTCACCCCCTCGATTGCCCGAAGGCCTTGCTGCAGCTTGGCGGCGAGGGTGCGCTCGTGGTCGCCGACCGCGTCCCAGCCGATGCGCCCGAGCTCGCCGAGTGCGCTCGCCATGGCGAATGCGCCGACCACGTTCGGGGAGCCGGCCTCCTCCCGGTCCGGCGGCTCGGTCCAGATCACCTCGTCGAGGTCGACGAGGTCGACCGCGCCACCACCGGCGAGGAACGGCTCGCCCGTCTCGAACGTCGAGCGGGGGCCGATGAGCGCGCCGGCACCGTAGGGGGCGTAGAGCTTGTGGCCGCTGAAGGCCACGTAATCGGGCGCCGTCGGGATGGCCCGGTGCGGGGCAAGCTGGGCGGCATCGAGCGCGACCGGGATGCCCCGAGCGTGCGCCTCGGCGCAGATCGCTTCGATCGGCGGCAGCCAGCCGGTCACGTTGGACGCACCGGTGATGGTGAGCAGCTTTGGCCTCGGCCTTCCTTCGAGCGCCTCGACGACCGCCTCGAGTGCGAACGTGCCGTCGCGCTCGCACTCGATGAAGCGGCGCCGTGCGACCCTCGCCCACGGCAGCAGGTTGGCGTGGTGCTCGACCACGGTTGTCGCCACCACGTCACCGGGTTCGAAGGCGAGCCGGTAGGCCAGGTGGTTGATGGCCTCGGTGGTGTTGCGGCACAAGATCGCCACGTCGGTCTCGGGGCGGTTGGCGAACCCGAGGACGGCGGTGCGGGACTCCTCGTAGGCAGCGGTGGACCGGCGTGACTTGTACCCCGCGCCGCGGTGCACGCTCGAGTACCAGGGCAAGAAGCCCTCCACTGCCTCGGCCACTGCCCGCATGGGGGGCGTGGACGCCGCGCAATCGAGGTCGCGGTAGGGACGCAGTGTGCCGTCGAGGCACGGAACCGGCACGTGGCTGCCTACGAGGTCGGCCAGGGCTTCGTCGTGCTGCTCGCTCGTCGGCATCGTGCCAGCCTAGGGAGCGGGGAAGGGTGCACCGGGCCGCATGGGCCCGGCCAGTTGCCGCCGGGCGGTACCCTTCGCCGATGGACGACAGCTATGACGCGCTGCTGGCCACCGCCGAGCGCACCCTCGACGACGTGGACCAGGCCCTGGCCCGACTCGATGCCGGCACGTACGCCACCTGCGAAGCCTGCGGCGCCACCATCACCGAGGAGCGGCTGGCGGCCCTGCCGACCGCTCGGACCTGTGCGCACCACCCGCAGCTGACCGACCAGCGCGGTGTCGGGTGGATCGAAGGATCATGACGGGCGAGCCACCGCGGCGCTGACGCGAAGAAGGGGCGCGGGTGCGCCCCTTCTTGCGGTTCCGGCGGTGTGGTCGCCTACTTCTTGGTCTCCCAGAAGATCTCGGCGATCCCGTCGATCTCGTCGAGCAGGCGCTGGCCGACCGCCTCGTCGTTGGTCTTCTTGGCCTCGCCGGCCGTCTTAGTGGCCTTCCAGAACGACTCGTGGAGCTGCGGGTACTTCTCCAAGTGCTCGGGCTTGAAGTAGTCGGTCCACAGCACCCAGAGGTGGTGCTTGACGAGGTCGGCCCGCTCCTCCTTGATGAAGGTCGCCCGGATCCGGAAGTTCTCGTCGTCCGACGCGTTGAACTTCTCCTGGATGGCCTTGACGGACTGGGCCTCGATCCTCGCCTGTGCCGGGTCGTACACACCGCAAGGAAGGTCGCAGTGCGCGGCGATCCCCTTCGGGGCAGCGACGCGGTCCGCGGCAAGCAGTAGGCGGTCGATGAAGCGCATGAACTTGACTCCTCTCCGGTACCCGTCTGCCAGGTACCGTTCGTCCACTGTGGACTGGTGCACGTCAATCTCACCTTACCCATGAACGACCAGCGTGAACACTGGTCGCGCCGCGCACGAAGGCGAAGCGTGGCCCTCCTTGCAACGGGGGCAGCGCTCGCCGGCGCATCGTGGCTCGCCCACGAGCGCGTCGAGGTCTCGGGGGCGTCGATGCTGCCCGCACTGAGGCCCGGCGACCGCCTCGTCGTCCTGCGGCTCCCTCGGCGCTGGCCGCTGCGGCCGGGGCAGCTGGTGGCACTGCGCGACCCGCGCACACCCGGTGGCGGCGCCCTCTTCGTCAAGCGGGTCGCCTCGGTCGAGGCAGGTGCCGTCGTCGTGCGCGGCGACAACGACGCGGCGAGCACGGACAGCCGCTCCTTCGGTCCCGTGCCCCGTTCGCTGGTGCGAGGTGTGGTGCTCCACCGGTACCGGACAGGTGCGCCCAGCCGATTCTGAGATGGTGGGCAGTGGCCATTACAATTGCCAGATGGCCCCAGATCCCACCGATCGCTGGAACGACCTGGGGGCCTTCATCCGGGAGCAACGGGGATCGGCACGGCTGTCACTCCGGCGGCTCTCAGAGCTGGCCGGCATCTCCAACCCGTACCTGAGCCAGATCGAGCGGGGCCTGCGACGACCGTCCGCAGAGATTCTCCAGCAGATCGCCAAGGCGCTGCGGATCTCGGCTGAGACCCTCTATGTCCAGGCCGGCATCCTCGAGGCGCCCTCGGGCTCTCCTGACCTCACCCGCCAGATCCTCGCCGACCGCCACATCAGCGAGGAGCAGAAACAGGCGCTGGTCCAGATCTACCTGTCCTTCCGCCGAGAGCACGAGGTCCTCCACGGCCCCGCCCCCGAGGCCGAAAAGGACGGAGCCGCCGAGCACGGCGCCGCCGACATTCCAGCCACCAATGGTGCAGTGGCCGAGGCCAACGGGGCCCCGGCAGGAGGACCGGGTACCTCGCACAACTAGGCTGGCCGTCGCATGCGACGCCTCGCCGTGCTCTCCCTGCACACATCACCACTCGCACAGCCGGGCACCGGCGACGGTGGCGGCATGAACGTGTACGTGCGCGAGCTGGCCTCGGCGCTGGCCCGGACGGGCGCGCAGTGCGACGTCTTCACCAGGGCCTCGAGCCCGGATCTGGCCGCGGTGGTCGTCGTCGAGCCCGGCCTCGTCGTCCACCACGTGAAGGCCGGCCCCGTGGCGCCGATGGCCAAGGAGCGCCTGCCGGCGGTCGTCGACGAGTTCACCGAAGGCGTCCTTGCCGCCATGACCCGACCGGGCGGCCTGCCCCTCGGCGACGAGGAGGGCGGTCGGTTCGAGGCCATCCACGCCAACTACTGGCTCTCAGGGCTCTCGGGCCACACCATCAAGCACGAGCTCGACCTCCCGCTCGTGGCCACCTTCCACACGCTCGACCGCGTCAAGGCCGAGGCGGGCCCCGAAGAGGTGGCTTCTGACATCCCTCACCGGCGAGCCGAGGCGGAGGCCTCAATCATTCGCTGCTCGGACGCCGTGCTCGCGTCGTGCACGGTCGAGGCCGAGCAGATCGCCGAGCTCTACGGCGCGGACCCCACCCGCATCGAGGTGGTGGCGCCGGGCGTCGACCATGCCTTCTTCGGGCCGGGCCACCGGCCCCAGGCGCGCCGCGCGCTCGGGCTCCCTGCCGACGGGACGTTGCTGCTCTTCGTCGGTCGCATCCAGCCGCTGAAGGGCGCCGAGCTGGCGGTGCGCACGCTGGCCGAGCTCTGCTCGGACGGTGGCAACTTCCGCCTCGTGGTCGTCGGTGGGCCGAGCGGGCCACAGGGGCCCGAGAGCTACGAGCGCATGATCGCCACGGCCAAGGAGCTCGGGGTGGCCGACCGCCTGGTCATGGTGGCCCCCCAGCCGCACGAGCTGCTCTCCACCTACTACCGGGCCGCCGATGTCTGCCTCGTCCCGAGCCGGTCCGAGTCCTTCGGGCTCGTCGCCTTGGAGGCCGCGGCCTGCGGCACGCCGGTGGTGGCCTCGGCGGTCGGCGGCCTCACCACCCTGGTCGACCCGGGCCGCACGGGCTTCCTCGTCGATGAGCCCACCCCGTCGGCCTTCGCTGGGCGGGTGCGCGAGATCGTGGCCGACCCGATCGCCGTCGAGCAGTTCTCGACCGCCTCGGTGCTGCGGGCGCGCGACTACACGTGGCGGGGGGCGGCCGCTCGGCTGCACGAGATCTTCGACGAGCTGACCGCCGGCCGCCTCGTCGAGTGCCGCTGAGCGTGCCCGCCGTCGGGCTCGCCGAAGACGAAGAGCGCGCAGCGGTCGTCGCCTGCATCGATGCGTGGGCTGCCCGTGAGCTCGCCAAGGGCGAGTCGCTCGTCGCCGCCGAACGCCAGGACGTCACCGACGGCTCGGCCACCCACCGCTGGTATCTGCGCATGCGGGGGGAGGAGAAGGAGTTCATCACCGTCTGGCTCACGCTCCACCAGCGCACCCTCCACCACGAGGCCCAGTTCATGCCGGCGCCCGAGGAGAACGTCACCGAGGTCCTGGAATACCTGCTCCGTCGTAACAATGCCCTTTACGCCATGGCCTTCAGTCTCGGGACCGAAGACGCCGTGTACCTGGTCGGGAGGATCCCCGCCGCCCACGTGGACGACGAGGAGCTCGATCGCATCGCCGGCTCGTCGCTGCTCTACGTCGACGACCACTACCCGACGGCCATGACCCTCGGGCTGCCCTCCCTCTACCACCGCCGCCCCCGGCGCTGACCAGGAGGCGGGTCGCCGGCACGGGCGGCCGGGTTAGCCTCGGGCCATGTCAGTGAAGCTGCTGGTCGTCGGCGGAGGCCGGATGGGCACCGCCCTGGTCGAGGGACTGCTCGGTGCCAAGTGGGCCGGGCCCGAGGAGATCGCCGTCGTCGACCTCGTCGAGGACCGGCGCACCGCCCTCAGCGACGCGCACCCCGGTCTGGTCGTGCTCGACGCCCCGGGAGCGGGGATCCTCGATCCTGACGGTGGTGCCGTGCTCGCCGTGAAGCCCGACGTGGCCGAGGGCGTCACCCGCGTCCTCGGTGCGCTCGGGGTCACCCGCGTCCTCTCGCTCGTCTCGGGTCTCCAGACCCAGCGGCTCGAGGCGGTCCTGCCGGCCGGGGCCGTCGTGGTGCGTGCCATGCCGAACACCCCCGCGCTCGTCGAGGCGGGTGTGTCCGCCCTCGCCGGCGGCACGCAGGCCTTCGCCGCCGACCTCGACTGGGCGGAGGGAGTCCTCGGAGCGGTGGGCACAGTGGTGCGGCTCCCCGAGCGCCATCTCGACGCGGTGACCGGTCTGTCGGGCTCTGGGCCGGCCTACTTCTTCTTGGTTGTCGAGTCGCTCATCGAGGCGGGGGTGCTCGCCGGATTGCCCCGGGATGTGAGCACCACCCTGGTCGTCGAGACGTTCATCGGATCGGCAGCGCTCCTGCGTGACACCGGCGAGGGGCCCGCCGCGCTCCGCGAGGCGGTGACGTCGCCGGGAGGCACCACCGCAGCAGGGCTGCGCGCGCTCGAGTCCCGTGCGGTGCGCTCGGCGTTCCTCGAAGCGGTGGCGTCGGCCACCGAGCGCTCCCGCCAGCTCGGCCACTGACTGGCCGCGCCCGGCGCCTACCACGGAAGCGCAGGTGGGTGGTGGATTCCCACTTTCCCTGGCGCCCGGGGTCGCCTACAGTTCTGGGCGGAGGGGAAGTCGAGGCGATGACCCAGCACGTGACAGATGCACGCACGCAGTTCCTTACCGTCGGTGAGGTCGCGGCCGTCCTGCGGGTCTCCACCATGACGGTGTACCGGCTGATCAACGCCGGACAGCTGAGCGCGGTGCGCATCGGGCGGTCGTTCCGGCTCCGCCAGGAGGACCTGGACCAGTTCCTCGACAGCCAAGTCATCCGGGCCGGCTGAGCCGACCCCCGAGCCGGCGAGGGCCGCCCGGAGATCGATGGCACCACACCGACCATCAGGTCCAGTGAGGGGTGACCCGACTGGGCGCGGCCCCCGTCCGCCGTCGCTCGCGACCGTCGAGCGCCTCCCCGTCTACCAGCGGGTCCTGTCCGAGCTGCTCGGCTCGGGGACCTCGACGGTGTCCTCCGAGCACCTGGCGGCGGCTGCAGGCGTCGGAGCCGCCGTGGTGCGCAAGGACCTCTCGCTCTTCGGCTCGTTCGGGACCCGGGGGATGGGCTACGACGTGTCGCTCCTTATTGGTGAGCTCGACCGGCGGCTCGGTGGCGACCGCGACTGGCCGCTCATCGTCGTCGGCATCGGCAACCTCGGCACAGCGCTCGTGAACTCCGAGGGCTTCCGCTCGCGCGGGTTCCGGGTCGCTGCGCTCTTCGACGCCGCCCCCGACGTCGTCGGCACAACCGTGGCGGGGGTGCAGGTCCGCCATTTCGACGAACTCGAAGCGACGGTCGCCGGCACGGCAGCCTGCATCGGGGTGGTGGCCACCCCGCCATCGGTGGCCCAGGCCGTGGCCGAGCGGCTGGTGGCGGTCGGCGTGCGGTCGCTGCTCAACTTCGCGCCGCGTGTCCTGCAACTGGGACCCGGGGTCCGCGTCCGGCAGGTCGATCTGTCGACCGAGCTCCAGGTCATGAGCTTCTACGAGCTGCGTGACGAGGCCTCGCAGTTGTAGCGGGGCGCCCGGGGGGTAGCTGACGACTGGCGTGGAGGCCCACGCACCGGCATGCTGGACTGGCAGCGCGAGCCCGGTGAACGGGCTCTAGCCTGTGTGTGTCGGCATCGCCGGACGCATGGATCGCCCAGCAGAGAGGCGCTTGGTTACTTGTCGGTCGTTGTCGTAGGTCTGGAGCACCAGCAGTCACCGCTCGAATTGCTCGAACGGGTCACGGTCAGTGAGGCCGACCTGCCCAAGATGCTCGGGAGGTTGCGCGACTGCGTGAACCTCGAAGAGTCCGTGCTCCTCTCCACGTGCCTGCGCACGGAGGTCTACGCCGTCGTCGACCGGTTCCACGACGCGGTCGACGAGATCCGCGTGCTCCTTGCCGAGAAGGCCGACCTGCCCGTCGACGAGATCGAGAGCCACCTCTCCATCCGCTTCGACGACGACGTCGCGAGTCACCTGTTCGAGGTCGCGTCGGGGCTCTGCTCGGCGGTGCCGGGCGAGTCCGAGGTCCTGGGCCAGGTCCGGCGGGCGTGGGAGCGGGCCCAGGGGGAGCACGCGAGCGGCCCGGTGCTCGCCGACCTGTTCCGTCACGCCGTCCAGACCGGCAGGCGGGTGCGCTCCGAGACCGCCATCGCACGCGGCACCACGTCGTTCAGCCATGCCGCGGTCGAGCTGGCCGAGCAGCGACTCGACGGCGGCCTGGCCGGGCGCAACGTCGTGGTTGTCGGCGCCGGAGCCATGGGCGCCGGGGTCTTCGAGGCCCTCATCTCGCTCAACGGGGGCCGGCGCCCCGGCCGGGTGGTGCTCGCCAACCGCACGCCGGCGCGCGCCCACGAGCTGGCAGCGACCGCCGGCCCCGACACCGGCGTCGACGTCGAGGTCGTCCCCTTCGCCAAGCTGTCCTCGGCCATCGTCGGTGCCAACGCGGTGTTCACCGCCCTCGAGGCCGATGCCGGGCACCTCGGCGCCCTCGAGCTGCACGGCGCGCTCGAGTCGCACCACTTCCCTCTCGTGGTCGACCTCGGGGTGCCCCGCAACATCGACCGGGCCGCCGCCGACGCGGCCGGGCTCACCGTGCTCGACCTCGACGACCTGCGGTCCTCGGTGGCCCACGTCATGGACGACCGACGCGTCGAGGCGACGCGCGCCGAGGCCATCGTCGACGAGGAAGTCGACCGCTACCGCTCCGCCAGCCGGGCACGCGGTGCGGCCCCGGTGGTGGCCGCCCTGCGGACGCGCCTCGAGTCCCAGCGCACGAGCGAGCTCGAACGCCGGCGCCGCGAGTTCGCCTCGCTCTCCGACGAGGACTGGGGCAAGGTCGACGCCCTGACCAAATCGGTGCTGGCCAAGCTGCTCCACGAGCCCACCATGCTCTTGAAGGAGACCGCAGGCTCACCGCGCGGGGAGCGCCTCGTCGAGGCGCTGCGCATCCTCTTCGACCTCTGAGCCGGCGTGGGGCCCGCACCGACCTCATGGCCCCCGGGCCGACCGCTCCGTCTGGCCACCCGGGGCTCCCCGCTCGCCCGGCTGCAGTGCGACCTGGTGGCCTCGATGCTGCGTGAGCTCGCCGTGCATGTCGACGTCGAGATCGTGGTCGTCTCCACGCGCGGCGATGAGCTCGCGCACCTGCCGCTCGACCAGATCGGGGGCCAGGGTGCCTTCGTGAAGGAGGTGCAGCTGGCGGTGCTCTCCCGCCGGGCCGACCTGGCCGTGCACTCGGCCAAGGACCTCCCTCCCGTGGCGCCCGAGGGCCTGGTGGTCGCCGCCGTCCCCAAGCGTGCCGACCCGCGCGACGTCCTGATCGGCCGGCGCCTCGACGACCTCGGCCCAGGCTCGACGGTGGCAACGGGCTCCGCGCGCCGGCGCGCCCAGCTCGCCCACCTCCATCCCGACCTCGAATTCGTCGAGCTGCGCGGCAACATGGCCCGGCGCCTCGAGCGGGCCGAGAGCGGGGACGTCGATGTGGTCGTCGCGGCGGCGGCGGCCATGGAGCGCCTGGGCTGGCTCGCACGCGTCGCCGAGGTGCTCCCCGTCGAGGTCATGTGCCCGCAGGTCGGGCAGGGCAGCCTGGCGGTCGAATGCAGGGATGACGACGAGGTGCTGCTCGAGCTGCTGGCCGGCATCGACCATGCGCCGAGCCACGCGACGCTGCTGGCGGAGCGCTCCCTCCTCGCCGCGCTCGGCGCCAGCTGCTCGGCACCGGTGGGGGGCTACGCGCGCTGGCTCGACGACGAGTCGCTCGAGCTCGATGCGGTGATGGCCAGCGCGGACGGTGCGAAGGTCGTGCGCGCCCAGCGCATCGGGGAGGACCCCGCATCCCTCGGGACCGACCTCGCCCGGCACCTCCTTGACGACCTCGGCGGCAACGCACTCGGTGGCTTCGACCGGCCGGTCGCGCCGGTGCCGGGCCGGTGACGGTCTTCCTCGTCGGGGCCGGCCCGGGGGACCCGGGACTCCTCACCCGCCGGGGGGCGGCCCTGCTCGCCCGGGCCGGCGTGGTCATCTACGACCGCCTCGTCGACCCTTCGCTGCTCGCCCTGGCGCCGGAGGGGGCCCTCCTCCTCGACGCCGGGGCGCTCCACCGGCCCGGCGGCCCGTCCGGGCTCGCTCGCCAGGATGCCATCAACGCACTGCTGCTCGAGCACGGGCGCACCGGTGCGGTGGTGGTGCGCCTGAAGGGCGGGGACCCCTTCTTGTTCGGCCGAGGCGGGGAGGAGGCCGAGGCGCTCGGCGACGCCGGCATCGCCTTCGAGGTGGTCCCCGGCGTGACGTCGGCGATCGGCGCCCTTGCCTACGCCGGGATCCCCGTGACCCATCGCGGCGTGTCCACCGCTGTCACCTTCGCCACCGGCCAGGTCGGCGACCCGACCGCGCCCGGCGGTGTGGACTGGGAGTCCCTGGGGGCGGCCGGCGGCACCGTCGTCGTCCTCATGGGCATGGCCAACCGGGAGGAGATCGCCCGGCGCCTCATCGGCGGCGGCCGGGCCGCGCTGACCCCCGTCGCAGTGGTGGAGTGGGGGACCACCCCGCGCCAGCGCGAGGTCCGCACGACCCTCGAACGTCTCGCCGATGTCGAGCTCGCGTCGCCGTCGGTGATCGTCATCGGCGAGGTCGCCGACCTCGGCCTCGTCTGGCCGGGGGCACGGCCCCTGCACGGCGTGACGGTGGTGGTCACGCGCCCGGCGTCCCAGGGCGGCGACCTCGTGCGCGAGCTCGAGCTGGCCGGGGCCCGGGTCCTCGAGATCCCGACGGTCGCCATCACCGGGCCCGAGGACGGGGGGGCTGCGCTGCGGGGAGCGGCGGCCGAGGCCGGCTCCTACGAGTGGGTGGCGTTCACGTCGGCCAATGCGGTGCACCGCTTCTGCGACGAGCTGCGCGACGCGCGCTCGTTCGGGGCGGCGAGAGTCGCCGCGGTCGGCCACGCGACGTCGGCCGCGCTCGCCGACCACGGCATCGAGGCCGACCTGGTGCCCCAGGTCTCGACCGCCGAGGGGCTCGCCGAGTCCATCGGTCCACCGCCTCGGCCGGGGGCGAAGATCCTGTTCCCGAAGGCGGCCGCAGCGCGCCCGGGCCTCCCGCAGGGGCTCCGAGCGCTCGGATGGGAGGTGGACGAGGTCGTCGCCTACCGCAGCGCCGCGGCCGACCCACCACCAGCAGCGGTGGCCGCCGAGCTCGCCAGTGCCCACGTGGTGACCTTCACGTCGCCGTCGACCGTCGAAGGCTTCCTGGCACTGCACGACAGCGCCGGGCGCCCGCTCGCCCTCCCGCCGCTCGTCGCGTGCATCGGACCGGTCACCGCCGATGCCGCCCGTGCCGCCGGTCTCGACGTGGCCCTCACCTCGCCCTCGCCGTCGGGCGCCGCCCTCGTCGCCGCCCTCGCGGACCACCTGGGACCCACCAGAGAAGGGTGAGCGGGCCGCACCGTAGGCTGGGAGGGTGAGCTTCCCCACCCACCGACCCCGCCGTCTGCGCCGGACACCGGCACTGCGCAGGCTCGTGGCTGAGACGCGGCTGTCGGTCGACGACCTCGTCGCACCGCTGTTCGTGCGTGAGGGGCTCGAGGGGCCCGCCCCCATCTCTTCGCTGCCCGGCCAGTGCCAGCACTCGGTCGACTCGCTCGTCAAAGAGGCCCTGCGCCTCGCCGACCTCGGCGTCCCCGCCCTCGTGCTCTTCGGCGTGCCGGTGACGAAGGACGAGAACGGCTCGGGCGCCTGGGATCCGGACGGGATCGTCCAGGTTGCGCTCGCCGAGCTGCGCGCCGCCCTCGGCGACCAGCTGGTGCTCATGGCCGACCTGTGCCTCGACGAGTACACGCTGAGCGGGCACTGCGGGGTGCTCGGGGCCGACGGGGAGGTCGACAACGACGCCACCGTCGAGCTCTACGGGCGCGTGGCGCTCGCCCAGGCCCGGGCCGGTGCCCACGTGGTGGCCCCGAGCGGGATGATGGACGGCCAGGTCGAAGCCATCCGCCGTGCCCTCGACGCCGACGGCCACATCGACACGGCGATCCTCGCCTATGCCGCCAAGTACGCCTCGGCCCTCTACGGCCCGTTCCGCGAGGCAGTCGACGTCGCCATCGCCGAGGGTGGTGACCGGACCGGCTACCAGCAGGACAGCCGCAACCGGCGCGAAGCCCTGGCCGAGGTCGCCCTCGACGTCGCCGAGGGCGCGGACATGGTGATGGTCAAGCCGGCGCTCTCGTACCTCGACGTCATCGCCGACGTCCGCCGGGCGGTCGACCTGCCGGTCGCCGCCTATCACGTGAGTGGGGAGTACGCGATGGTCAAGGCGGCCGCCGAGCGTGGCTGGATCGACGGGCCGGCCGTCGCCCTCGAGCAGATCGGGGCGATCAAGCGGGCCGGTGCGGATTTCATTCTCACCTACTTCGCCGCCGAGCTGGCCGAGCAGCTCGACCGTGGCTGACACCAACGCCGACTGGTTCGCACGCGCCGCCGCCGTCATCCCCGGCGGCGTCGACTCGCCGGTCCGCTCGTTCTCCTCGGTCGGCGGCACCCCGGTCACCATCGTGCGCGGCGAGGGGCCCTACGTCTACGACGTGGAGGGGACCCGCTACATCGACTTCGTCCAGTCCTACGGCGCCAGCCTCCTCGGCCACGCCCACCCAAAGGTGGTCGACGTCATCACGCGGGCGGCCTCCCTCGGGACCACGTTCGGTGCGCCGACCCCCGGGGAGGCGCTGCTCGCCGAGGCCATCTGCGCCCGGGTGCAGGGTTGCGACCAGGTACGGCTGGTGTCGTCGGGCACTGAGGGGGCGATGAGTGCCCTGCGCGTGGCGCGCGGCTACACCGGGCGCGACCGCGTCGTCAAGTTCTCGGGCTGCTACCACGGGCACTCCGACGCCCTGCTCGCCGGGGGCGGCTCGGGCGTGGCGACGCTCGGCCTGCCCGACTCGGCCGGCGTGCCAGCCGGTGCGGTCGCCGACACCGTGGTCGCGCCCTACAACGTGGTGCCCGAGCTCGACGACAAGGTGGCGGCCGTCATGGTGGAGGCGACCGCGGCCAACATGAACCTGGTGGCCCCGGCGGCCGGCTTCCTCGGGGCTTTGCGTCGGGCCTGCGACGAGGTGGGAGCCCTGCTCATCTTCGACGAGGTCATCACCGGCTTTCGCCTCGGGACGGGGGGAGCAAGCGCCCACTACGCGGTGACGCCCGACCTGTGGGTGTTCGGCAAGGTGATCGGCGGCGGCCTCCCGGTCGGCGCCTTCGGCGGACGGCGCGACGTGCTCTCGGTGCTCGCCCCCGGTGGGCCCGTGTACCAGGCCGGGACCCTGTCGGGGAACCCGCTCGCCACCGCGGCGGGGCTGTGCGTGCTCGAGAGCGTCGGTGACGCCGACTACGCGGCACTGAGCTCGAGGGTGGCGGGGTTCGCCGCCCGGCTGGCCGAGGCGTTGCGCAGCGGCGGCCTGGCGGCGTCGGTCCCCTCCGTCGGACCCCTGCTCGGGCTGTTCGTCGCCCCGGCCGGGACCGACATCGAGCCGCCGGCCAATTATGACGAAGCCCGTACCCTCGCCACGAACGGCGTCTACCCACTGCTGTTCCACGCCCTGCTCCGGCGTGGCGTGGCGCTCGCGCCGGGGCCCTTCGAGGTGCTCTTCCCCTCGCTCGCCCACGGCGACGCCGAGCTCGACGCCACCATCGAGGCGGCCTACGAGGCGGCCTGCGAGGCGGCGGCCGCGCTCGGCGCCCAGTAAGCCCGGACAGGGCCTGCGAGCACCCGCCGGTACGCTGTCGACGTGGCGTCAGCATCGACCTGGTCAGGCCCTCCGGTGCTCGAGTACTCCGGCGTCGAGCTCGATGGCGGGAGCGCCAGCCCGGTGCGTGATCTCGGGCTCCGCGTCGACGGCGACGGCCTCACCACCTCGGGACTTCCCGGTGCGGGGTCTCGGACCGTTCGGTGGGCCGAGCTGAGCGACCCTCGCTGCGGGGCCCCCTCCGCACAGCTCGACGGGCGGCGGGCGGTCACCATTTCGGGCGAGGTGGGGGGGCGCCTGCTGCGCTGGCTCGTCCCGGCCGACCAGCTGCGGGCGACGGACGCCATGACCCTCGACCGGGCGCTGGCGCGGCTCCCGGTCGTCGGTGCGGCGCTGACCGGGGGCGCCCCGAGCGTCACGCCGTTCGGTGCCAGCGCGCCAGCCCCGGCCGACACACTGCTCGGGCCGCCGCCCACGTCGGCACCATGGGACGCCGAGCCACCGACGCTCGCCAACTTCGTGCCACCCCCGCCGGTGGCGGCCACCGCTGCGCCCGCCACCTGGCCGGCCCCCGCCTTCGCCCCGCCCGGCTACGCCCCGCCTGGCTACGGGCCGCCTGGCTACGGGCCGCCCGGCTACGGGGGAGCCCCGTACGGTCCCGCCCCCTACGTCGGCCCCGCCTACGGGTCGCCGCCGGGCTGGGGGGACGCGCCGGGCTGGGGCGCCCCGCCGCCGTGGCACCCGGGGCCACCGGTGCGCGTCAAGCGGTCCGACGTGCGGCCGAAGCGCTCGACCTTCATCATCGTGCTCTGCGCACTCGCCCTGGCGGTTGCCGCCGCCATCGTCATCCCCCTCGTCTTCAACTCGTCGCCCGCCCCCCAGCAGGGGCGCTCGGTGGTCGGGGGCGACCAGGAGGTGGCCCGCCAGATCAACCTGGCCCAGAGCGACGTCCCGTCGGGCTGGGTGGCCGAGGCGGCGGGCCAGAGCCCGCTCAGCGGGCTGCTCAGCACCTCGAGCGGTTCGAGCTCCTCGCTCACGCCGGCCGAGCGCTCGCAGATCGACCAGATCGACGCCACCTACGAGCAGTGCATGGGGGTGAGCGCGGCCAACGACCGGATCTTCGGCAACGCCGGCGCCACGCCGACCGCCGACGCCTCGTCGCCTGCCTTCGCCGGCCCTTCGGGATCGACGCACATCGAGACGGGCACCAACGTCGTGCTGTTCCGGTCCCCCGCCGCAGTGGCAGCGGACCAGGCGCAGACGAGCGAGCCCCAGTTCCCCACCTGCTTCGGGGCGGCGTTCGCCGCCCTGCTCAGCCTCGGGGGCTCCTCGTCGGGCTCGACCGCCCAGGTCGGGACCCCCCAGGTGACGACGCTGTCGCTGCCCAGCCACGCCGGGGTGGCCACCGTCGGGGTCAGCGTGACGCTGCCGGTCTCGACGGCGACGGTGAGCACCAGCACGCAGATCGGCGTCGTGCTCGTGAGCGCGGGGCGAAGCGAGGCGACCATCTACACCTTCGCCTCACCCGGACCGTTCCCGGCCAGCCTCACGTCCTCGCTGACAGCGACAATGCAGCGCAAGCTCGTCGCCGAAAGCGCGGGAACCGGTACCTGACCCCGGGGGGCGGGTCTTCTCAGGCGCTCAGGCGGGCACTGAGCGTGTCGGGCAGCAGGTGGGCCACCGCCTCCATGGCGCGGTAGCCGACCTCGGCGGGCCCGAGGGCGTCGGGGCGCATGAGGTTCGACATGATGCGCAGCAGCTGGGTCATCAGCCACTCCGAGCGCATGCCGACACCCACACACAGCTGCACCGCCTGGGGGTTCGAGATGAGCCGGACGAAGGCGTTGGCGACCTTGTAGTAGTCGGCGTACGCGTGCGCGAGGCGCTCGTCGTAGAGGGCGAGCGCCTCCCGGCCACCACCGGCGAGCGCCTCGCCGACCGACGCGGCGGCCAGGCGGCCGGTCTCGTAGCCGTAGGCGATGCCCTCGCCGTTGAACGGGTTGATCGAGCCCCCGGCGTCGCCGACCACCACCGTGTTGGACCCAACGTGCGGCCCGACGGCCATCCCCATGGGCAATCGGCCGCCGGTCGGGGGCCCGAGGCAGGTCTCGGGGGTGAGGCCCCAGGACGTGGGGGCGTACTGGACGAAGGTCTCCATGAGCTTCGTGGTGTTGGCGCCCTTCCAACGCTTGTCGGTGGAGAGCAGCCCCACGCCCACATTCACCCGGCCGTCGCCGAGGGGGAAGATCCAGCCGTAGCCGGGCACCACCGTGCCCTCGGCGTCGCGGATATCGAGGTGGCTCTCGATCCAGGGCTCGTCGTGGCGCGGCGACGTGTAGTACCCGCGGATGGCCATGCCCTGGGGGAGAGAGCGGTCACGGCTCGTGCCGAGGGCGCGCCCGAAGCGGGACAGGGAACCGTCGGCCACGACCACGTAGCGGGCGCGCAGCTCACGTTCGGTGCCCGCCTCGCGGTCGCGCACGGTTGCCCCCTGGCACTCGGGCAGCGCAGCGCCCTCGGCCGGCTCGCCGAGGATGGGTGCGAGCGCCTCGGTGCCCTGGAAGACCGTGGCTCCCGCCTTGGCCGCACGCTCGACGACGATGCCGTCGAGGTCGTGACGGGTGATGGTGTAGCCGTAGTTGGGGAAATGTGGGTGCTCGGGCCAGCGCATCTCGAGGGTCTTGCCGAAGCCGTTGGCCCGCAGACCGTAGTAACGGTGCGCCCCCTCGAGCTGGTCCTCCACCCCCATGTCGGCCAGCTGGCGCACCGAGCGGGGGGTGAGGCCGTCGCCGCAGGTCTTGACCCGGGGGAAGTGTTTCTTCTCGACGAGCGCGACGTCCCAGCCGGCATCGGCGAGCCAATAGGCGCAGGCGGAGCCCGCCGGGCCGCCACCGACGACGAGCACGTCGTAGACGTGGGGCGCAGCCGTACCGTCACCGCTGCGGCGCGCCCGGGTCGAGGGCCGGCGGTTGGCGCCCTTCGCCGGCGAGCCAGCCGCCTTCGTCCCGGGGCGGCGGGGTGCCGAGGGCGAGCGTGATGAGCCGGTCGTACGCGGGGTGCCTGGGGGGGTCGTCGAGCTTTCGGTCACGCCACGATCGTAGGTGGTGGCCCGGTCCCGGCAGGCCGGACCCTCGATGTGCCTCCCCGGCAGACGCCGTGATAAAACCGACGCTCGTGGATCAATACCTGGCGATCTTCCTCTTGCTGGTCGTGGGGGTGCTCTTTGCTGCGGGTTCCTTCGTGGCGTCGGCGACCCTCGGACCGAAGAAGAAGCCGAGTGGGGCCAAAGTCGCCCCGTACGAGTGCGGCATCGTTCCTGACAAGGAGCCGCCCTCTCGCTTCCCCGTGCGCTTCTACCTGGTGGCGATGATCTTCATCATCTTCGACATCGAGATCGTCTTCCTCTATCCCTTCGCCGTGATCTTCCGCCAGCTCGGCAGTTTCGGCCTCGTCGAGGTCCTGATCTTCTCCGTCGTGGTCTTCGTCTCGCTTCTGTACCTCGTGAGCACCGGCGCCCTCAGCTGGGGCCCCGCCAAGCGCCTCCAGAGCGGCATGCCGTCGCGCACGTCCGAGTCCACCATCACGAGGATCACCGCAGAGGCGGACGGCCCCTCGACCCACCAGGCGGCATAGGGCCATGGGACTCGAGGACCTCCAGCACAATTTCCTGACGGGCAAGGTCGAGGACCTGGTCAAGTGGGCTCGCAAGTCGAGTGTCTGGCCGGCGACCTTCGGCCTCGCCTGCTGCGCAATCGAGATGATGTCCGCCGGTGCTGCTGACTACGACCTCTCGCGCATGGGGATGGAGGTCTTCCGGGCGTCGCCCCGCCAGGCCGACCTCATGATCGTGGCCGGGCGCGTCTCCCAGAAGATGGCGCCCGTGCTGCGGCAGGTCTACGACCAGATGATGGAGCCCAAGTGGGTCATCTCCATGGGCGTGTGCGCGTCGACCGGCGGCATGTTCAACAACTACGCCATCGTCCAGGGCGTCGATCAGATCGTCCCCGTCGACGTCTACGCGCCGGGATGCCCGCCCTCACCCGAGACGCTCATTCACGCGATCCTGACCCTGCACGAGAAGATCCTCCAGGGCCACATCACCCGCCGGCCCGGTGAACCCCTGGGGCTGCGCAGCGACGACCCGGCACAGGGATGGGTCCCCGAGGTCCCCGGCGCCGTCCGGGTGGCCACGCCGCGATGACCCAGGGCACGAGCACCGGAGAGGCCGAGTCGATCAACGCCACCCTGCTGCCTGAGGTCCCCCGCGCGGTCGGCACCCTCACCGACGAGATCGCCTTCCCCGAGCGAGCCCACTACGCCCGCTTCGTGGCGGCCTACCGCCAGGCTGGCTTCGAGACCTGTTCGGACCTGTGCGCGGTGGACTACCTGAGCCACCCCGGGCGCGTCCTGCCCGAGGGCGTCGCCGCCGAGCGCTTCGAGGTCGTCGTCAACCTGCTGTCGCTCTCGGCCAAGCGCCGGGCGCGCATCCGGGTCCAGGTCCCCGCCGCGGACCCGGTGGTCGACAGCATCTTCGACGTCTACCCCGGCACCGAGGCCATGGAGCGCGAGGCCTTCGACCTCTTCGGGATCCGCTTCGCGGGGCACCCCGACCTGACCCGCATCCTCATGCCCGAGGACTGGGAGGGACACCCGCTGCGCAAGGACTACGGCGTGGGGCGGGTGCCGGTGCAGTTCAAGGAAGCGCCGGGGCCACGATGACCGACACCATGCCCGACGGCACGCGGCGGGTCGCCCGCTGGAGCCCGACCGAAACCTCCGAGGGGGCCCAGGAGCTCGAGACACGCGACGAGACCACCCCCGAGGCGCTCGGCCGCGAGGTCGGTGCCGTCCTGCGCATGCCCGAGGGACATGTGCTCGACGCCGGCCAGATCGACGTCGAGCGGCGCGACGACGAGACGATGATCATCAACATGGGCCCCCAGCATCCGTCGACCCACGGGGTGCTCCGGCTCATGCTCGAGCTCGACGGCGAGGTGGTGCTGCGCACGAAGCCGGTGGTCGGCTACCTCCACACCGGCATGGAGAAGACGGGGGAGGAGCTCACCTACGTCCAGGGTGCCACCAACGTGACGCGCATGGACTACCTCTCGCCGCTGCACAACGAGCTCGTCTTCTCACTCGCCACCGAGGCGCTGCTCGGGGTCGAGCTCCCGGCGCGCGCCACGTGGATCCGCATGCTCATGACCGAGCTCAACCGCATCTCGTCGCACCTCATGTGGATGGCAACCAACGGGATGGACCTCGGGTCCACGTCGATGATGATCTACGGCTTCCGTGAGCGCGAGATGGTGCTCACCTTCTTCGAGAAGACGACCGGGCTGCGGATGAACCACAACTACATCCGCCCCGGCGGCGTCGCCGCCGATCTCCCCGACGGGTGGGAGGACGACGTGAACGTGATCTGCGACACGGTCATGGAGCGGACCTACGAGTACGACGAGCTCCTCACCGGCCAGCCCATCTTCCGGGCGCGCACCGAGGCGGTCGGGAACCTGACAGCCGAAGAGGCCCTCGCCCTCTCGGCCACCGGGCCGCTCTTGCGCTCGACCGGGGTGCCCTGGGACCTGCGCCGGGCCATGCCCTACCTCGCCTACGACGAGGTGGAGTTCGACGTCATCGTCGGTACTTACGGCGACAACTTCGACCGGTACTCGATCCGACTGAACGAGATCCGCGAGTCCATCCGCATCGTGCGCCAGCTCGTCGAGCGCATGCCGCCGGGCGACTACCGGGTCCAGGACCGCAAGGTCACCCCACCGCCGCGTGGCCGGATCGACGAGTCCATGGAAGCGCTCATCCACCACTTCAAGGTCTTCACCGAGGGCTTCCGGGTCCCCGAGGGCGAGGTCTACGTCGCCATCGAGAGCCCGCGCGGCGAGCTCGGGTGCTACATGGTCTCCGACGGCACCTCCAAGCCCTACCGGCTGCACATCCGTGGGCCGAGCTTCGTCAACCTCCAGTCGCTGCCGCTGCTGCTGCGCGGCGGCGTGATGGCCGACGCGGTCGCGGTGATCTCATCGGTCGATCCCGTCATGGGCGAGGTCGACCGTTGAGCCACTTCTCCCGCGAAACAGCCGAGCGGGCGCGCGCCCTCGTCGCTCTCTACCCCGAGCGGCGCTCGGCGCTCATCCCGATGTGCCACCTCGCCCAGGAGCAGGACGGCTGGCTCACCGAAGAGGCCATGGAGGACATCGCCGAGCTGTGCGGCGTCACACCGGCCGAGGTGCGCGGGACGGCCACCTTCTACGACATGCTCCACACCGAACCGGTCGGCGAGTACGTGATCTCGGTGTGCACCAATATCGCCTGCCTGCTCGGCGGCGCGGACGAGCTCCTTGAGCACGCCGAGGAGCGCCTCGGCGTGCGGGCCGGCGGCTCGACCACCGACGGGCTGTTCACCCTCGAAGAGGCCGAGTGCCTCGCCGACTGCGACTTCCCGCCGTGCGTCCAGGTGAACAGCCGCTTCGTCCGCCGCCAGAGCGCGGAGGACTTCGACCGCCTCTTGGACGAGCTGGCGAGCGGCGCGCTGGCCGACGAGGTGCCCAAGCACGGCACCTTGATCCGGGTCCGCCGCGACGGTGGGCTGCGCGCCGGCCGCTCCGAGGTCGCCGAGGAGCGCAGAGCCATGTCGGCGGCCCAGGCCGAGCGCGCCGCCGCCGGAAAGGACGCCTCCTGATGGCTCTCACCGACGCCCCCCGCATCGTCACCTCACGCATGGGCCGCGACGACAGCCACACCCTCGGGCGCTACCTCGAAGCCGGCGGCTACGACGGGCTGCACAAGGCACTGTCGATGACGCCCGAGGCCGTGGCCGCCGAAGTGGACGAGGCCAGCCTGCTCGGGCGCGGGGGAGCAGGCTTCCCTGCCGGGCGTAAGTGGTCGATGCTGCGCAAGGCTCCGGTCACCTACCTCGTGATCAACGGCGACGAGAGCGAGCCGGCGACCTTCAAGGACCACCTGCTCATCGAGCGCGACCCGCACCAGCTGGTCGAGGGCGTACTCATCGCCGCCTACGCACTCCAGGTCACCCAGGCGTTCATCTATATCCGCGGCGAGTTCGCCCTCGGCCTCGAGCGGGTGACCCAGGCGGTGAACGACGCCTACGCCCACGGGGCGATCGGCTCGGACATCTTCGGCTCGGGGTTCTCCGTCGACGTCGTCGTGCACCCGGGTGCGGGCGCCTACATCTGCGGCGAGGAGACTGCGCTGATCGAGTCCCTCGAGGGCAAGCGCGGCTTCCCCCGGATCAAACCCCCGTTCTTCCCCGCCGTCATCGGCCTCTACGGGGAGCCGACGGTGGTCAACAACGTCGAGACGATGTCGAACCTGCCGTGGATCATCAACAACGGGGGCGCGGCGTTCGCCGGCCTCGGACTCGGCCGGTCGACGGGCACCCGGCTCTTCGCCCTGTCGGGCCACGTGCGCAACCCGGGCGTCTTCGAGCTCGAGATGGCCAAAACGACGTTCCGTGACCTGATCTACGCGCCCACCCTCGGCGGGGGCATCACCGGGGGGAACACCCTGAAGGCGTTCATTCCCGGCGGCGTCTCGGCGCCCTGGTTCGGGCCGGACCAGGTGGACCTGGCGCTCGGCCAGGACGAGGTGGCCGAGGCGGGCTCGATGCTCGGCTCGGGCTCGATCGTCGCCATGGACAGCTCGACATGCATGGTGCGCGCCGCCTGGCGGATCACCAAGTTCTTCAGCCGCGAGTCCTGCGGGCAGTGCACGCCGTGCCGCGAGGGTTCGGGCTGGCTCGAGCGCGTGCTGTACCGCATCGAGCACGGCGGGGGCCGCGAGGAGGACCTCGACTTGTTGCTCGACGTCAGCGACAACATCTCACCGGGGCTCGCCTGGCCGCCGCAGCAGACGACCATCTGCGTGCTCGGCCCCTCGATCCCCTCCTCGATCAACTCGGCCATCTCGATGTTCCGTGACGAGTTCCTCGTCCACATCAAGGAAGGTGCCTGTCCCTATGGTTGAGCGGACCCCGGCTTCGGGTGGCCCGAGCGTGTCCAGTGCTGCGACCGACGAGACGGTGCACTTCGTCCTCGACGGCCAGCCGGCGACGGCGCGCAAGGGAGAGATGCTGATTGCCGCCGCCGAGCGCGCCGGCACCTTTATCCCGCGCTTCTGCTACCACCCCCGCATGAAGTCGGTGGGCGTCTGCCGCATGTGCCTCGTCGAGGTCAGCGGCCCGCGCGGGGCGACGCTCCAGCCGTCGTGCTTCGTGGCGGTCGGCGAGGGGATGGAGGTCGACACCCGCTCGGAGAAGGTGAAGAAGGCCCAAGACGGCGTCTTGGAGTTCCTCCTCGTGAACCACCCGCTCGACTGCCCGGTCTGTGACAAGGGCGGCGAGTGCCCGCTCCAGGACCAGACGTTCGCCTACGGGCCGGGTGAGAGCCGCTTCATCGAGGAGAAGCGCCACTTCGAAAAGCCCATCGCCATCTCCGAGCTCGTCCTGCTCGACCGTGAGCGCTGCATCCAGTGCAGCCGCTGTACGCGCTTCGCCGAGGACGTCGCCGGCGAGGCCCAGATCGACTTCGCCGGCCGCGGTGAGCTGGTCGAGGTGGCCACGTTCCCCGGCGAGCCGTTCTCGTCGTACTTCAGCGGCAACACCGTCCAGATCTGCCCGGTCGGCGCACTGACCGCCACCCCCTACCGCTTCACGGCGCGCCCCTGGGACCTCGACCAGGTGGAGTCCACGTGCACGACGTGCTCCTTCGGCTGCCGTGTCGCCGTGCAGTCCTCGGCCAACCGGCTCACCCGGCTCCTCGGCATCGATTCGGATCCGGTCAACCACGGATGGCTGTGCGACAAGGGCCGCTTCGTCTTCGAGTCGACCAACGGCGACGAGGTCGCCACCGGGCCAGCCCCGGCCATCGCTGTCGCCACTGCCGCCGACGAGGTCGATGTGGTCCCGGCCACCGCCAGCCAGGCCGTCTCCTTGGGCCCGACGCGCGGGCAGTTCGCCGGCGAGGCACGTAGCGACCACTCCGTGGTCTCGAACCGCCTGACCGAGCCGCTCGTGCGCAAGGGCGGCGAGCTCGTGCCCACCAGCTGGGGCGAGGCCCTCGGTGTCGTCGCCGAGCATCTCGGCGCGTCGAAGTCCGAGCACGGCGCCGGCTCGATCGGCGTGCTGGGCGGGGCCCGGCTCACCAACGAGGGTGCCTACGCCTGGGCCAAGCTGGCCAAGGGCATACTCGGCACCGACTCGGTCGACGCCCAGCTGGGCGACGGGCTCCCCGCCGAGCTGGTCTTCGGCCTGCCGCGCGCCACCATCGACGAGGCGTGCGACGCCACGACCGTGGTGCTCCTGGCCGGCGACGTGCGCGAGGAGCTGCCGGTGCTGTTCCTGCGCTTGCGCGACTCGGTGACCAACGGCCACACGAAGCTCCTCGAGATCAGCCCCGTCCGCACGTCGCTCAGCGCGTATGCCGCCGTCAGCCTGCGGGTGCGCCCCGGCGACAGCCCGGCGGTCGCCGCCAGCGTGGTGCGCGAGGGCGCCCCGTCGCTCTTCGCCCACCCCGAGGGCCCCACCTTCTCGGCCGAGGACCTCGCCGCCGCCCGCGCGCTCCTCGCCGCACCCGAGGGCGGGCGCCCCGGTGACGGCGTGGTGGTGGTGCTCGGCCGCCCCTCGCTCGCCGAAGGCGCGCAGGTGACGGCCGCCGCCGCCGCCGCACTGGCCGAGGCGCTGCCCGGGGCGCGCTTTCTCCCCGCCCTTCGCCGTGGCAACGTCTTCGGCGCCCTCGAGATGGGCCTGGCCCCGGGGCTGCTCCCCGGCCGCGTCTCCCTCGACGCCGGGCGCGAGTGGTTCGCCGCCGCCTGGGGTGGCGCACCGGAGGCGGCCGGCCTCGACGCCGACGGCATCCTTTCCGCCCTCGCCGGCGAGGGTGAGGCGCCCGGTTCGGTCACGAGCCTCGTCCTCCTCGGTGCCGATCCGCTCACCGACTTCCCCGACGCTGACCTCGCCGTGCGCGCACTCGGGGCTGCCGACTTCGTGGTGGCCGTCGCCGGGCACCCGTCGCCCTCCACTGCCCACGCCGACGTCGTGCTGCCCGCCGCCGTTGCCCACGAGCGTGTGGGGACGACCACCAACATCGAGGGCCGGGTCTCGCGCCTCGGCCAGAAGCTGGTGCCGCCGGGCCAGGCCTGGTCGGACTGGATGATCGCCGCCGAGCTGGCCCAGAGCCTGGGTGCCGACCTCGGCTTCGGCGGCGTCGCCGACCTCGAGTCCGAGATCGCCGCCCTCGCCCCCTCGTGGGCCGGCTTCACCCCGGCCGTGCTCGACCACCTGGGCGCGCACGATGGTTTGGTGGTCCCGCTCGGGGCCGACCGGGGCACGGGGCGGGCGCCGATCCCCACCGACCCCATCGCCATTCCCGGTGTCGAGTCGGTCGAGCACCAGGGCGCGGCGCTCTGGGTCGGCCTGATCGAGCCCCTCGCAGGCGAGGGGAGGCCGGACCTCGCCGGCGCTCAGGAGAAGCCAGCGGTCGGCGCGGGCGTGGCGTGGCGGGCCGAGACGCCCCGCGTGCCGGCCCCCGACAGCTACTCGCTCCGGCTCGTGGCCACCCGACGGCTCTACGACCGTGGCAGCGCGGTCGCGTCGTCGCCCTCGCTCGTCGCCCTCGTCCCTGACGCCGTGGCCCGGGCCAACCCCTATGACCTCGACCGCATCGGGGCGACGAGCGGCGACCGGGTCCGGATCCGCTCCGCACGCGGTGCAATCGAGCTGGCGGTCGACGCCGACGTGCACGTGGCGCGCGGCGTGCTCGCCGTCGACTTCAACGTCGGCGCCGGGGACGGCCCGGCGAATGTCGCCGCCTCGCTCATCGAGGCGGGGGCTGCGGTCAACGACGTGCGCCTGGAGTCGCTCGCATGATCGCCCCGGCACTGCTCAGCCCGCTCCTCGGCACCGAGGCCCTCTTCGATCAGGGCGTCGGCTGGTTCGTGCTCGTCGTCGTGGTGATCAAGGTGCTGGTCGCCTTTGCCGTCCTCATGGGGGCGGTCATCCTCATGATCTGGTTCGAGCGCAAGCTCATCTCGGACATGCAGAGCCGGATCGGGCCGAACCGGGCCGGACCCTGGGGGCTGCTCCAGACCCTCGCCGACGGCATCAAGCTCTTCTTCAAAGAGGACCTGATCCCCGACCAGTCCGACCGGTTCGTCTTCAAGCTGGCCCCCTACCTCGCCCTCCTCCCCGCACTGCTCATCTTCACGGTGGTGCCGGTCGGGGGGATCATCGTGATCTCGGGTCACCCGATCCAGTTGCAGGTGGCGGACCCGCCGATCGGGATCCTGCTCGTGCTCGCCATGTCGTCGATCGCTGTCTACGGCGTGATGCTGGCCGGGTGGTCGTCGGGGTCCAAGTACCCGCTGCTCGGTTCGGTGCGCGCCTCGGCCCAGATGATCTCCTACGAGGCCGCCCTCGGCCTGACCGTCGTGGCCGTCGTGCTCATCACCGGCTCGCTCAGCACCCGGCGCATCGTCATCTCCCAGAGCCCGAACTTCTGGGACTGGAACTTCTTCCGCCTCGGCGTCGTGCCCTTCATCCTGTTCATGATCGCCATCACCGCCGAGCTCACGCGCCCGCCGTTCGACCTCACCGAGGCGGACTCCGAACTGGTCGGTGGCTTCAACACGGAGTACTCCTCGCTCCGCTTCGCCCTGTTCTACCTGGCGGAGTTCATGAACACCATCACGATGTCGGCCATCGTGGTCACGCTCTTCTTGGGCGGCCCCGACGGGCCCATCCCGCGCTTCATCCCGACGTCGGACGTCTGGATGCCCATTCTCTGGTTCCTCATCAAGACCTTCGCCTTCCTCTTCATCTACGTGTGGCTGCGGGCCGCCCTGCCACGCCTGCGCTACGACCAGCTCATGGACCTCGGCTGGAAGCGGCTCATCCCCTTCACCCTCGCCTGGCTGCTGCTGGTGGCGGCCTTCGTGCTCTCGGGCTGGTGGGGCCTCGGCATCGCACTGGCCGTGGTGGCGGCGGGCTTCCTGCTCACCCGGGCGTTCGCCGTCGGGCAGGGGCGAGAGGACCTGGACCAGGCAGTGCTCCCGCCGATCGGTCGACGGGTGCTGCCACCGCAACTCCTGCGCACGCCGCCGACGGCGGGCGACGTCGGCCCCGGGCCGGGAAGCGAAGGGGCGAGCTGATGGGCTTCTTCGAGGACCTCAAGTCCGACGCCAGCTTCTTCGGCGGCTTCAAGCTCACGCTCCAACACATGACGCGCCCACGCGTGACAGTGTCGTATCCGGACGAGAAGAAGCCCAAGCAGCCCCGCCAGCACGGCCGCCACGTCCTCAACCGCTACGAGGACGGCATGGAGAAGTGCATCGGGTGCGAGCTGTGCGCGGGCGTGTGCCCGGCCGACTGCATCTACGTGCGCGGCCTCGACAACCCGCCCGACCACCCGGTCTCGCCCGGGGAGCGCTACGGCTACGTCTACGAGATCAACTACCTGCGCTGTATCCACTGCGACCTGTGTGTCGAGGCCTGCCCGACCGAGGCGATCACCGAGTCGAAGCTCTTCGAGTTCTCCTTCACCAACCGCTCGGACGCCATCTACACCAAGCGCGAGCTGGTGGTCGATGACGAGGGCCGACCCCAGAAGATGCCCTGGGAGGACTGGCGCGAGGGCGACGACCTCATGACGTCGGGTTGGATGCGCGCCACCTCGCCGGCCGGCAACGCCGCCTATGAGGGCGAGGTCCAGTGGTCCGGCGAGCTCGGCTACGGCGTGCGTGCCCCCGAGGGGGGCCAGTCGGGCCGGCGCGACGACGAGGCGACGGGGACCAAGGCCCTGCGTGATGTGCTCGAGGGCCACCTCCTCGACGAGGACATCCCCCTCGAACACCGGGGGATGCGCGGGCGCGCCTGGCGGGCGCGCGTCGGCGCCCAGAAGAACAAGACCAAGCTCGAGGCTGCCAAGGCGCGCCGAGCGGAGAAGAAGGCGGAGAAGAAGGCGGAGAGATCCGGCGCCGGGGGTGCTGGCTAATGTCTGGCATCCTCACGGCGGCCGTGCACCCGACAATCCCCGACCTCATCACCTTCATCGTCGCCGGCCTCATGGTGCTGGCGGGGGCGGTGGGCGTGATCCTGTCGCGCAACCCCGTCCACTCGGCCCTCTCCTTGGTGCTGACCCTCTTCGGGATAGCCGTACTGTTCATCGCACAGCAGGCGGAGTTCCTCGCCGCGGTCCAGGTGATCGTCTACGCCGGTGCCATCGTCGTGCTGTTCCTGTTCGTCATCATGTTCCTCGGCGTCGACAAGCGCGAGAACATCGAGAGCGATCCCCTGCGGGGCCAGCGACCGCTCGCCGTGGTGCTCATGGTCGTCGTGCTCGCAGCGGTCATCGCCCTCGGGGTCAACGCCCACTGGGCGACCGGGGTCCACCACCTGGTGGGCCGGACCGGCACGCCCGCGTCGAACACGGCGCGCCTCGGGCGCTCGGTGTTCACCACCTACCTGTTCGCCTTCGAGGCCACCGCCGGCCTGCTCGTCATCGCCGTGGTCGGGGCGGTCGTCCTCGCCCGCCGGCCCCCCGAGTCGACCGGCGAGGCCGACCTCGAGGAGTCCGAGGCCCTCGGTACGGGGAGCGACGCCGACGGCGAGCTCGGTGACGGGAGCGCCGCTGCGCTGCCCGAGGCCGCCGCCGCCGCCGACGAGTCGGCCGAGGGGATGGCGCCCGCCGGTTCGGAGCCCGCATGAGCATCCCGGGCGACTGGTACCTCATCCTCGCCTCGGCGCTGTTCGCGCTCGGGGCGTTCGGGCTGCTGGTGCGGCGCAACGTGCTCGTGATGTTCATGTGCATCGAGCTCATGCTCAACGCCGCCAACCTCACCTTCGTCACCTTCTCACGCATGCTCGGCGACATCGGCGGCCAGGCCCTGGTCTTCTTCGTCCTCGTGGTGGCCGCCGCCGAAGTGGTGGTCGGCCTGGGCATCGTGGTTGCCATCTTCCGCAGGCGCTCGAGTGCGACCGCCGACGACCTCCACATCCTGAAGGGCTGAAGCGTCCATGCTCCACGTCGCCTTCCTGATCCCGCTGTTCCCGCTCGTCGGGTTCGTGGTGCTGCTCACGTTCGGCCGGCGCCTCGGCAACCCGCTGGCCGGGTGGATCGGGACCATTGCGGTGGCCGGTGCCTTCGTGGCCACCATCATCACCTTCGCCGGGCTGCTCGGGCGCCCGTCGAACGCGCGCGAGTTCACCCAGAGCTACTTCAGCTGGATCCCCGTCGGCGGCCTGCAGGTCAAGTGGGCAGTCCTCGTCGACCCTCTGTCGATCTTCATGTGCCTGTTCGTGACCGGCGTCAGCATGCTGATCCACCTGTACTCGATTGGCTACATGCACGAGGACCGGGACTACTCGAAGTTCTTCATCTATCTGAACGCCTTCGTGTTCTCCATGGTGCTGTTGGTGCTGGCCAACAACCTGCTCGTGACCTTCGTCGGGTGGGAAGGGGTGGGCGTCTGCTCCTACTGGCTGGTGGCCTTCTGGTTCGAGCGCGACTCGGCCGCCTCGGCCGGCAAGAAGGCCTTCATGTACAACCGGATCGGCGATGTGGGCTTCCTCCTTGCCATGTTCCTCATCTTCTCCAAGGTGGGCTCGCTCAACTACCTCACGATCTTCTCGCACACCCACCTGCTCGGCTCCGCCACGGCCACCGCTGCGGTGCTGCTGCTGTTCCTGGCGGCCACCGGCAAGTCCGCCCAGATCCCCCTGTTCAACTGGCTGCCCGACGCCATGGAGGGCCCGACGCCGGTCTCGGCCCTCATCCACGCCGCCACCATGGTGACGGCGGGGGTCTACCTGCTCTGCCGCATGAACCCGATCCTCGGCCTCTCGTCGGACGGCCGCTGGGTCATCGCCATCATCGGGTGCGCCACGGCCTTCGTGGCAGCGACCATCGCCAGCTCCCAGCACGACATCAAAAAGGTGCTGGCGTTCTCCACGGTCTCCCAGATCGGCTACATGGTGCTCGCCGTCGGCTGCGGCGCGTACATCGCCGCCCTCTTCCTCATGGTCTGCCACGCCTTCTACAAGGGGCTCTTGTTCCTCGCTGCGGGCTCGGTGATCCACGGCCTGGAGGACGAGCAAGAGCTGGCGCGCATGGGCGCGCTGCGAAAGTGGCTGCCCTGGACGTTCGCCACCTTCCTGGTCGGCTGGCTGGCCATCGCGGGCATCCCGCCGCTGGCGGGCTTCTGGTCCAAGGGCGACGTGCTCGCCAACGTCTATGCCAAGTCCTTCCCGCTCTATGTGGCCGGCGTCATCACCGCCTTCCTCACGGCCTATTACATGAGCCGGCTCTTCTACCTCACCTTCACCGGCAAGGCGCGCTGGCAGGAGGCGGCGGGCGACCAGCCAGCGCACCACACGCCGCACGAGTCGCCATGGGTCATGCGCATCCCGCTGCTCGTGCTGGCCTTCTGCGCCTTTTTCGGCGGGGTCCTCGACCTTCCGTGGACGAACCGGGGGCTCAACAACTTCCTCGGGCCGGTGTTCGCCGGGACGCTGTACCACGACAACCTCTCGATGACCTCGCAGTGGGTGCTCCTCGCCATCGACGGCGTGATCGCCGTCGCCGGCCTCGCCGTCGCCTGGGTGCTCTGGCGGGTTACCGCCAGCCGCCCGGCGCTCACCCCGGCCTTCTTGGAGCGGGTCTGGTACTGGGACGACTTCTATGACGCCCTGATCGGGCGCCCCGGCCAGGCGGTGGCGCGCTTTAGCGCCACGGTCATCGATGCGAAGGTCATCGACGGCGCGGTCAACGGCGTGGCGTCGCTGGTCAAGTCCTCGAGCACCGGGGCCCGGCGGCTCCAGACCGGCTACGTGCGCAACTACGCGCTCGGCATCGTGCTCGGCCTCGCCGCCATCTTGGTGTTCATGGTGTCGAGGACGTGGTGGTCATGAGCCATCACCCGGGGTTCCCCTACCTGACGGTCCTCATCCTGCTGCCCGCGGCCGGCGCCCTCCTCGCCGCCGTGCTGCCCAACGCCAGCCGGGTCGTCTACCGCCTGATCGGCATCGTCACGTCGCTGGCGGTGCTCGGCTTCGCCATCGCGGTCGGCTTCCTCCTCCAGGCGGGCAACGGCGGCTACCAGTTCACCTCGCACCACGTGTGGGCCAAGTCGCTCGGCATCTCGTGGTACGTCGGCGTCGACGGGATCAGCCTGTTCCTCGTCCTCATGGCGGCGGTGCTGTTCCCGATCGTGCTCGTCTCCGCCAAGTCGAACCGCGACCCGCGTGCCTTCGTCGGCTGGATGCTCCTGCTCGAAGCCGCGTGCATGGGCAGCTTCCTCTCGCTCGACCTCATCTTGTTCTTCTTGTTCTTCGAGCTGACCCTCGTGCCGGCGTACTTCATCATCGGCGGCTGGGGCTACGCCGGACGGGCGTACGCGGCGATCAAGTTCTTCGTCTACACGTTCTTCGGGTCGGCCTTCCTGCTCGTGGGCATCTTGGTGGTCGCCTTCTTGCACCAGTCCCAGACCGGGGTGCTCACCTTCTCGCTGCCCGCCCTCGAGCACACCCACTTCAGCTCGACGACCGGCATCTTGTTGTTCTTGGCGTTCACGTCGGCCTTCGCCATCAAGGCGCCGCTGTTCCCGTTCCACACCTGGTCACCCGACGCCTACGCCGAGGCGCCGACGGGCGGTTCGATGATTCTCGCCGGTGTGCTGGCCAAGCTCGGCACGTACGGCATCATCCGCTTCGACCTCAACCTGTTCCCCCAGGCCTCGCGCACCCTGGCACCGCTGCTGCTCACCCTGGCGGTGATCGGCATCCTCTACGGCGCGGTCGTCGCCTGTGCCCAGCGGGACATGAAGCGACTCATCGCCTACTCGTCGCTCGCCCAGATCGGCTTCATCGCCCTCGGCACCTTCGCCTTCACGACCCAGGGCCTGACCGGCGGCGTGCTGCTCATGGTCAATCACGGCCTGATCACCGCCGCGCTGTTCCTGCTCGTCGGGTGGATCTACGAGCGGCGCCACACCTGGCAGGTGAACGAGCTGCGGGGCCTGCAGCGGCCGGCCCCCGTCCTCGCCGCCATCTTCACCGTCTCGATGCTGGCCTCGATCGGCCTACCGGGGTTGAACGGCTTCGTGAGCGAGTTCCTGATCCTCTCGGGCACCTTCCTCACCCACCGTTGGTGGGCGGTGGTCGCCACCTTGGGCGTCATCTTCGCCGCCCTCTACCTGCTCTGGGCCTACCAGCAGGTCTTCCACGGCAAGCCCAAGCCGGCCGACGAGAAGACGCGGGACCTCTCCTGGGCCGAGCGGGGGATCATCGCCCCGCTCATCATCTTGATCGTCGTCCTCGGCATCTACCCGAAGCCCGTCCTCGACCGCATCACCCCTTCGGTGAACCGGCTCGTTGACCGCGTCGAGCTCGTCACCCACACGCACCAGCCGCCCGTGGCGCGCTTTGGCACCAACGGGGCAGAGGTCCAGGCGACGGTGAGGTCCGCACCATGAGCGCGCTGGCCGTCGTCACCGCACACTCGACCATCGTGCTGCCGCACATCCGCTACCTGGCGATCCTGCCGGAGATCGTGATGCTGGGCGGGGCGGTCCTGCTGCTCGGCATCGCCTCGCTCGTGCGCCGGCCGCTGCGGGTCACGGTGTCGACGGTCGGCACCATCGTGATCGCCGGGACCTCGCTCGGCCTCGCCCTGTGGCAGTGGGCCGACATCTCCTCGCACGGTCCCTACACGGCCATCGACCACGCGGTGGTGGTCGACGGCTTCAGCGTCCTCATCACCATCACGGTGGCGTGCGCCATGATCCTCTCGGCGCTGGTCGGCGACGGGTACCTGCGGCGCGAGGGCGTCGACGGGTGCGAGTTCCACGTGCTCGCCATGGTCTCGGCCACCGGGGCGATGTTCATGGGGGAGGCGAACGACCTCATCATCGTGTTCTTGGGCCTCGAGATCATGTCGATCGCCCTCTACGTGCTGGCCGCCATGAACCACCGGCGCGCCGCGTCGGGTGAGGCGGCGCTCAAGTACTTCGTGCTCGGCGGCTTCTCGTCGGCGGTCTTCATCTACGGCGTGGCCCTCACCTACGGCGCGACGGGCACCACCAACCTGACCCAGATCGCCGACTTCCTCTCGCACAACGTGATCGCCAGCAACGGCGTGCTCCTGGCGGGCCTGTCCCTCCTGCTGGTCGGCTTCTTGTTCAAGGTCGCCGCCGTCCCGTTCCACATGTGGACCCCCGACGTCTACCAGGGCGCGCCGTCGCCGGTCACCGGGTTCATGGCGGCCGTCGCCAAGGCCGGCGGCTTCGCCGCCCTGCTTCGGGTGTTCGTGTCCTCGTTCGGCACGCTGCAGAGCGACTGGCGCCCCATCCTCTACGCCGTGGCCGTCATCACGCTGCTCTTCGGGGCCGGCGTCGCCCTCGTCCAGCGTGACGTGAAGCGGGTCCTTGCGTACTCCTCGATCAACCACGCCGGGTTCGTGCTCCTGGGCGTCGAGGCGGCCACCGCCCAGGGCGTGAGCGCCTCGCTCTACTACCTGTTCACCTACACGTTCATGACCATCGGCGCCTTCGCCGTGGTGACCCTGCTCGGTCGCCGCGGCGACGGGCACCACGACATCGCCAGCTACCGCGGCCTCGCCGGCCGCCAGCCGCTGCTGGCCCTGGCGTTCGCCGTCTTGTTGCTCGCCCAAGCCGGCGCGCCGTTCACCACCGGGTTCCTCGCCAAGTTCCAGGTGGTCGACGCCTCGGTGAACGCCGGTTCGGTGCCCCTGGCGGTCATCGCCATGGTCTCGGCCGCCATCGCCGCCTTCTTCTACCTGCGCATCGGCCTCATCATGTATACGCCGGTCGCCGGGAAAGGCTTCCTTCCCGGCATCGAGCCGCTCGACGACGACGAGGCGAATGCTGGGCCCTCCGGCGAGTCCGAGACCGACGGCACCGGCGATGCCGCACCGGCCGAGCTTTCGGCGGGCAACGGGCAGCGGCCGGTCTGGAGCGGGACCGAGGGTGCGGTGGTGGTGCGCACGCAGCTCAACGCCGAGCTCCTGCTCGACACCGCCCCCGGCGAGGTGCAGGTGCTCGACCCGAGCGAGGACATCGTCGAAGCCGACGCCGTCGACGACGAGACGGCAGCAGAGTCGGCCGCCGAGGACACCGCCAAGGTGCCGGTCCCTGCACTCGCCGCCCTCGCCATCGGTCTGTGCGTGGCGGTCACGGTGGTCTTCGGGGTCATCCCCGCACCGCTCATCGACTTCGCCCACAAGGCGACGCTCCTCTTCATCCCCTGACCGTGGTGCCGGACCGCCCGCGGGTGGCGCTCGCGACGGCGGCGGGGCTCGGTTTCACGGACCCCGACGAGGCGCTGGCGCTCACCGCTCTCGACCAGGCGGGCATCGAGGCGACCATGGCGGTCTGGGACGACCCCGGCGTCCCCTGGGGCGACTTCGACCTCGTGGTGGTGCGCAGCACGTGGGACTACACGGCACGGCACGGGGCCTTCCTCGAGTGGGCGGCCTCGGTCCCGCGCCTCGCGAACCCCTTCGCGGTGCTGGCGTGGAACACCGACAAGCACTACCTGGCCGACCTCGAGCGAGCGGGTGTGCCGGTCATCGAGACCCGCTGGCTCGAGCCGGGGGACCCGCCAACATTCTTCGATCGCCCGTTCGTGGTCAAGCCGGCGGTGGGGGCGGGCTCCCGTGACGCGCAGCGCTACGAGCCGGGCGAGACGGGCGCAGCCGCCGAGCACGTGGCCCGCCTGCATGCCGCGGGCACGACCGCCATGGTCCAGCCCTACCTGGAGGAGGTCGAGAGGGGAGGCGAGCAGGCGGTGATCTTCATCGGCGGCCACTTCAGCCACGGCGTGCGCAAGGAGGCCATGCTCGGCGAGGCCCGCCTCGGGCGCGAGGAGCGCATCTCGGCGCGCGCACCCAGTGACCAGGCGTTGGCCATCGCCCGCTACGCCCTCTCCGTACTGCCGTTCCGAAGTCCGTTGCTCTACGCGCGCATCGACCTGCTCGAAGGCGACGGCGGCGCACCGGTGGTGCTCGAGGCCGAGCTGACCGAGCCCTCGCTCTTCCTCAGCCACGACGCGCAGGCCCCCACGCGCCTCGCCGACGCCGTCGCCGTCGCCGTCAGCGGCTGAGCGACGAGCCCGCCGCGGCGTTGTGCAAGGCTCGGCAGAGGAGCCAGCGAGAAAGGCAGTGCACGTGACTGAAGCCCAATGGTCCGAGGTCGACTGCTATGTGAGCGACCTGCTGGTTGGTGGTGACGACCACCTGGCTGCCGCCCTGGTGGCGAGCGATGAAGCCGGGCTCCCGGCCATCTCGGTCTCGGCGCCACAGGGGAAGTTCCTCTCGCTCCTCGCCCGCGCGGTGGGTGCGCGACGGATCCTCGAGATCGGCACGCTCGGCGGGTACAGCACCATCTGGCTCGCCCGGGCACTCCCGGCCGACGGCCGCGTCGTGACCCTCGAGCTCGATCCGCACCACGCCGAGGTGGCGGAGTCGAACCTGGAGCGTGCCGGGCTCGGCGCCCTGGTCGAGGTCCGCCGGGGTCGGGCGACCGAGTCGCTCGCCGCGTTGATCGAGGAGCGGGTGGAGCCCTTCGACCTGGTCTTCATCGACGCCGACAAGTCATCGACGCCGCACTACGTGACGGCCTCGCTCGAGTTGTCGCACCCCGGCACCGTCGTGGTCATCGACAACGCGGTGCGAGACGGCGCGGTCGCCGACCTGGACAACACCGGCGCCGATGTCGTCGGCATGCGGACCGCGTTCGAGCTACTGGCTGCGGACCCGCGCATCGAGGCCACGGTCGTCCAGACGGTCGGGGTCAAGGGCTACGACGGCTTCGCGTTCGGCGTGGTGTCGGCCTGAGCCCTCGACCGCCGCGTCGCGTCCGGACTCAGCCCTCCCCGGCTCCGGTCTCGCCATCGTGGGGGGCTGACGGCGAGGCGCCGGGCTGCCATGCGTTGCCATCGGGGGCCTCGACGGTCTGTTCGGCGTCGCCCCCGGCTTGGGTGACCGCCGGGGGCGGCGTCGCGGCGGGCTCCGCGGGCGGCTGCGGCGCTGTTGCTGCGGGTGCCCGCTCGGCGGCTTCTGCGCCGGTGAATGGCTGCTGTTGGGCGGCCGACTCGACCGGGGGCGCCGGCGCGCTTGGCGGCGCGGCCACAACGGGTTCCGCGCCGCTCGGGTAGACGGCGGTGCCACTGGTGGTCGGAGCGGGCGCGGCGAACGGGGCGGCATCTGCCACCCGAGGGTCCGGGCCGGGCGCATTCTGGCCGGGCGCGTACTCTCCGTTGCCGTACTGGCCTGCGGTGGCGGGAGCGACCGGGGCTGCAACGGCAGGCGCTCCCTGCCACGCGGCACCGGCGGGCGTACTGACCCGGCGCTGGTGGCGCGACGCCCAGCCCATGGCAAAGGCCCCGCAGCCCGCCATGATCAGCCCTGGCCCGATAGCCGAGCCGACCTGGTAGGTGAACTCCCGGAAGGGTGTGGCGGCGGCGAAGTAGCCGGGGCCGCCGTAGATGACCGTCCACGAGAGCGGCCCAATCGCCACCCACGCCCCGCAGATGAGCAGGATGAGCCCGGCGGCGGCCAGGCTGAACCTGCCCCGGCCGACTTCCGAGGAGCTGGCCACGATGGCGAACCCCATGAAGATGCCGATCGCACCGGGTACCAAGGCGAGCAGCGAATGGCTGAGACTCCAGAACCACGAACCGGTGCCGTTGGCGGCGTAACCGAAGGTCGGCCCGATGTAGGGCACGATGGCCGCCCATGCCGAGATCACGATGGCCAGGATCCCGGCCGTCCGCAGTCCCACGCTGCCGGCGCGCACCACAGGCTCGTCGACGCTTCTCGGATCGATCTGCGCTCGGTTGTCGATGGTTGCCGTCGCCATAGCCGACCTCCTCGCTCTGGCCCGGGCGTGACCGCACGTGCGGGCGCGTCCTCGCCACGCGAAGTACCCCGGAAGTGACCGGTGCAACCCTCCCACCGGCGCGCCCCGTTGCCGCCGTGGGCGGCCAGCGCCGTCTCGGAGCAGGGGAGACGCAGGAACTTGTACCCTCTCGGGGTGACAGTGCGCTCCGACTCTTCTGTCGTGGAACGTGCCTCCAGGAGGGAAGGGCAGCAGGGCCAGCCGGCTGCGCACAGCGCGCTGGCCCGGACCTCGGGCTGGTGCTACGCCCACCGCTGGCTCGTGCTGCTCATCTGGTTCGGATCCCTGGTGGCCGTCAACGTCCTCGCCCAGGCGCTGGGGACCAATTTCTCGTCGAGCCTCAGCTCGGGCAATTCGGAGTCATCCCAGGTGCAGAACATCCTGGCGGCCAAGCTGCCTTCGCAGGCGGGCAGCCCGGCCCAGGTCGTGATCTCGACGACGGACCCCGTCAGCGACGCGGCCAACCAGGCAACGACCGCGAAGCTGGTCGATGAGTTGCGCACCCTCCCGCATGTGGCCTCGGTGGTGAGCCCCTTCTCGGCGCAAGGGTCGCACCAGATCGCCGCCAACGGCCACATCGCGTACGCCAGGGTCCAGTTCGACGAGCAGGCGGGGGATCTGCCGCATTCGGCCATCTCGAAGGTGATCGAAACCGCCCAGTCCTCCGACGCACCCGGCTACCACGTGGCCCTCGGTGGCGAGGCGATCAGTGAGGTGGCCGCCGCGGCCCCCGGGTCGAGCGAGGGCTTCGGGATCCTGGCCGCCATCATCATCATGCTGCTCGCCTTCGGTTCGGTGGTGGCCATGGGGCTCCCCATCATCACCGCCCTCTTCGGCATCGCCATCGCCTTCGCCGTCCTCGACCTGCTGACCCACGTGATGACCGTGCCGGTGTTCGCGCCCGAGATCATGGCCATGATCGGGCTCGGCGTCGGCATCGACTACGCGCTCTTTGTGGTGACCCGTTACCGGCAGGGCCTTTTCGAAGGGCGGGACCCCAAAGAGGCCGTCATGGTCTCGCTCGCCACGTCGGGCCGCGCCGTCGTCTTCGCCGGGACGACGGTCATCCTCTCGCTGGTCGGCCTGTTCGTGCTCCAGCTGCCCTTCATGCACGGTCTGGCGGTGGGGGCCATTGCCGCGGTGGTGCTGGTGATGCTTGCCGCCGTGACGTTGCTCCCCGCCATGCTCGGCTTCGCCGGCCGGGCCATCGACAAGATCCACGTGCCGGGCCTCGTCCAGTCGGGGGCCACGCCCTCGCCGAAGAGCTTCTGGTACCGCTGGAGCCGCACCGTCCAGCGTCACCCGGCCATCACGGGGACCTCGGCGCTGCTGGTGCTGCTGATCCTCATCATCCCGTTGTTCTCGATGCGCCTCGCCTTCACCGATGCCGGCAACGACCCGCCGGGGCTCACCACCCGACAGGCCTTTGACCTGCTCGCCCAAGGGTTCGGGCCCGGGTTCAACGGCCCGCTCGTGCTCGCCGCCGAGGTGCCGGCCGGCAGCGGCCAGGCAGCCGTTGCCAAGGTTGACGATGCCCTGCGCCAGACGCCGGGGGTGGCATTCGTCACGCCGCCCCAGTTCGACGCGGCCGGCGACACGGCGGCGATCATCGCGTATCCGACCACGTCGCCCCAGTCCGCCCAGACCGAGGATCTGGTACACCGGCTGCGGAGCCAGGTGCTCCCCGCTGCCACCGCCGGCACGGGTGTCAAGGTACTGGTGGGAGGGGAGACGGCGGCCAGCGTCGACGCCTCGAGCTACCTCTCGTCGCGCCTGTTCCTCGTGATCGGCGTGGTGCTCGTCCTGTCGTTCATCCTCTTGATGGCGGCCTTCCGCTCCCTCGCCATCCCGTTGAAGGCGGCAGTGGTGAACCTGCTCTCGGTCGGCGCCGCCTACGGCGTGATCGTGGCGGTGTTCCAGTGGGGCTGGCTCGGAGGGGTGATCGGCATCGGTGCAACCGGGCCGATCGACCCGTGGATCCCGCTCATGATGTTCACCATCTTGTTCGGGCTCTCCATGGACTACGAGGTCTTCCTGCTCTCGCGCATGCGCGAGGAGTGGCGCCGGTCCCACAACAACTCCGAGGCGGTGGCCGACGGTCTGGCCAAGACCGCGCGCGTGATCACCGCGGCGGCGGCCATCATGATCTGCGTCTTCGGGTCCTTCGTGATCGGCGACCCACTGCGGGTGCTCAAGGTGTTCGGGCTCGGCCTGGCGTCGGCCATCCTCATCGACGCCACCCTCGTGCGCATGGTGCTCGTTCCTTCGGTGATGGAGCTGCTCGGCGATCGCAACTGGTGGATGCCCGCGTGGCTCGACCACATCGTCCCGAACCTGGGCGTCGAGGTGGACGTCGAGCCCCCCGAGGACAACGACGCGGACGTGCACGGCACCGACCCGGTGCCCGTCGCTGGCTGACCGCCACCACACGAGAGCGCGCCGGGATCGGCGGGTAGCATCGCCAGCGGGGCACGCCAGGAGGGGGGAAGGCGGTGGCGCTTCGAGATCTCGGGTCGGTGCCCCACGGCGCCGGCGACCTCACGGCTCCCTGGCTGCGCACTGCGTTGGCCAACGTGTCGGAAGGCGCGGTCGTGGCGGTGACCGCAGAGCCCATCGGCAACGGCATGGTGGCCGACAGTCTGCGGCTCCACCTCACCTGGGACCCGCCGGCCGCCGGCCCCGGCTCGATCATCGCCAAGGTGGCCTCGTCGCGAGAGGAGAGCCGCCAGGCGGCGGCGATGACCCGTACCTATCTCCTCGAGGCCGGCTTCTACAACGAGCTGGCTTCGACGGTCGACGTGCGCTGCCCCACCAGCTACCTGTCGATCTATGACCCGGCGAGCGGCGACTACGTCGTGCTGCTCCAAGACATGGCCCCGGCGGTGACCGGTGACCAGCTCACGGGCTGCAGCGTGGACGAGGCCGCCGCAGCCCTGCCGCAACTCGCCGCCCTCCACGCCCCCCGGTGGTCCGACCCCTCCCTCGAGCGGGTCGACTGGTTGGAGCGCCCGTCGGCCGAGGTGGGAGAGGGCTACAGCGGGCTGTTCGCGTCGCTCTGGCCCGGGTTCGTCGAGCGCTTCGACCGCCGCGTGGATTCCGATGTCGTCGCCCTCATGGACGGCCTCCTTCGGCACCTGCCGCGGATCCTGGCCGCACCGCCGCGACCGTGGACGCTCCTCCACGGCGACTTCCGCCTGGACAACCTGCTCTTCGACGACGCCGGGGTGGTGGTCCTCGACTGGCAGACGGTCAGGATCGGCCCGGCCATGAACGACATCGCCTATTTCCTCGGAGCGAGCCTGCTGCGAGAGCAGCGGATCGAAGCCGAGCACGAGCTGGTCGCCGAGTACCACGGGCTGCTCCGCGCCCGGGGTGTCGACTACGACTGGGACGAGTGCTGGGCCGGCTACCGGACGGGCGGTCTGGGTGGCCTCCTGATGGGGTTCGCCGCCGCAATGCTCGTCGCCCCGACCGATCGGGGCGACGAGATGTTCCTCGCCATGGTCAACCGCCACGGGGCCCAGTTGCTCGACCTCGGCGCCGAGGCGCTCCTCACCGAGCGATGACCAAAGGGGGCGGGCCATGGTCCGGCTGACGGCATGGGACGAGCAGTTCGTCCACCAGCTCCCCGAGCCGCTGCCGCACGTCGTCACCCCCCATGAGCATTGGCGCGAGAGCCTGTTCTTCGTGCTGCACCCGCGCCGCCGCTCCGGCGACGTCGTGATCCTGACCCTCGCCACCTTCCCCACCCGGGGCGAGATGGACAGCCTGCAGCTGGGGCGGGTGGGGGAGACCCCGACGATGATGCGCCACGCCCGCTCGCTCGGTGACGACCCGCACACCATGGCGGTCGGCCCGGTGCGCATCGACATCACCGAGCCCTTCCGCAGCGTCACGCTGCACGTCGACGACGACCCCGGCGCCCCGGTCGCCTTGGACATCGAGTTCCGGGCGCGCACCGCTCCCTACGGGCTGCGGCGCGGCACCATGCGCGCCGGGAACGAGATCATCTGGGACCAGAGCCACATGGTGCAGTCCGGCACCTTCACCGGCACCTACACCCACGAGGGCACCACCTACGAGCTCGACGACTGGTGGGGCCAGCGCGACCATTCGTGGGGGATCCGCGACCATGCCCGCTGCCCACTGTGGATGTGGCTCGCCATCCAGCTGCCCGAGGGCATGGCCGCGGTCTGGCACTGGGAGCTGCCCAACGGCGCACGCGTCTACACCGACGGGTGCTTCGCGCCGGCCGACGGCTCGAGGCCGGTCCCGCTCATCGACTTCCGCCATGACCTCTCGTGGATCTCCGCCACCGGTGAGGCCCTCGACTACGGGCGCCTCGGCTCCGACGTGGCCGGGGTGGCCGGCCGGGTCGAGCTGGTCCTGGAGGGAGGCCGGACCCTTGGCGTGGAGGGGACCGGGAGGTGGGCGCAGCGCTACGGCGACCTCGGTGGCGGGCTGAACGAGATGGTGCTGCGCACCGACGACGGGGCAGAGGGCACGGGCATCTTCGAGCTGACCGGGGCATCGCACCACCGCTACTTCCCCGTGGCCCGAGCCGAGCGGCTGCCGCCTAGAGGGTGACGTCAGCGGGGCGCAGTGCCAGCATGAGCGATGAACCGTGATGAGGTCGCCAGCTGGGTGGCGCGCGCCGAGGAGGCCTGGCGCACGCCCGGCTCCCAACTGTGGGAGAGCGCTTCACCGACGATGCCCGCTACCAGCAGTGGCCCTGGGCGGAGCCGATCGCCGGCATGGCGGCGCTGAGGGCATTCTGGGAGGTCGAAAGGAAGGGAGCGACGAGCCCTTCGCGTTGACGAGCGAACTGCGCCCGCTTCGAGGAATGGCCCTTCCGGCCGACAACCTATGGGAACCCAGGTTCAACGAGCCGGCGTGATCACGATGCCGCAGTCCCCGTAGGGGATCTGCTTGCGGCGCAGCATGCCGCCGATGGCGCCGAGCGCCTTGGTGATGGTGGTCATGAACCCGTACTTGGCCTTCACCTCGCGCGAGATGGCCTCGTACTCGCCGCCCCGCACGATGGTAGCTGTGGCGTCGGTCGGCGACGTCCCCTTGGTGACCCGGCCACGGGCGTCGCAGGGCTGGACGGTGACCCGTTCGGTGTGGGCCAGGCGCTTCGCCTTGCCTGACCCCGAACTGGTCCAGCACCCGATCCGGCCCCCGTCGAGGCCGACCACCCACACCGGCGTGGCCACCGGGTTGCCGTCCCGGCGGAACGTGGTGAGCAGCACGTACTTGGCCGAACTGAGCTCCATGGCGCCACCGTACCGGCGTCGCGTACCGCATGCGAAGAAGGCGCCGCGCCGGCGTCGCGTGCCACCCGGCGCCGCCCGGGTGGTGCCGTGGCGCGACGGGGCTGGTGGGAAGGCTGGGGCACGGCCCCGGTGCGTGCGCCCGCGCGCTCGCATAGGTTCGCCAGTGGCCGAGCGAGTCGGCCAGCGAGCGGTCAGCACATCGGAGAATCCGAAAGGGATGATGAGCATGTCAAACCACTTCACCGGTCTCGACCTCGGACCGCCCCTCGGTGACCAGCGACTCGACCTGTGTGACCTCTATGCCTTCCCGTCGCCGGGCGACCCGACCCGCACGGTCGTCATCCTGAACGCCAACCCGTCGGCCGATGCGCTCCACCCCGACGCCATCTACCGGGTGGGCATCGACAACGACGGCGACCTGCGCAACGACATCGCCATCAGCTACGTCTACTCACAACCGAAGGGCGGCGCCCAGACGTTCGACGTGTTCCTCGCCACGGGCGACGAGGCGCGCTCGATCGAAGCGCTGGGCGAGAAGGTCGTGGACGGGGCCGGCGTCTCCTTCGGGACGGACCCGAACATCGTCACGGCCGGCGACCACACTTTCTTCGCCGGCGTGCGCAGCGATGCGTTCTTCTTCGACTTCGACGGGATCAAGAACCTGTTCGACACGAGCGGCGGCCGGAACTTCACCGCCCCGCACCTCGGTGGCGAGTCGCCGTGGACCGACAAGGACTCCAACACCGAGGCAAACATCTTCTCGATGGTGATGGAGCTGCCCACCGGCGACCTGGGTGCGGACCCCGAGGTCCGGATCTGGGGGCGCTGCAGCCTGCGCAAGGACGACGGCGTGCTGCTCCACGTGGACCGGGCCGGCCATCCCTCGGTCAGCAGCTTCTTCAACACCGACGAGACCAAGCTGGAGTACAACGCGAGCGAGCCGATCAACGACCGCGCCCGGTGGACGGACCAGTTCGTGCACCTGATGGGCCACACCGGTGGCTACAGCCGGGAGGAGGCGATCGCCGCCATCGACGCGCACGGCCTATTGCCCGACATGCTCACCTACAACCCGTCCGAGCCCGCCACCTACCCCAACGGGCGCGTCTTCACCGACGACGTCATCAACCATCGGCTGGCCTTCCTCTCGAAGGGTGACATACCCCCCGACGGGCTCGCCCCGCACACCGACACGCTGGCCACGTTCCCCTATCTCGGCACGCCGCACCCGGCCTCCTGAATCCTGCGCGCCGAGGGTGCGCGCGATGGTGGGCAGCCATCGCCGGCTCGTGCCTGGAAGACTGACGACATGGTGGAGGTGCGAGCAGCCTTGCCCGACGACGCCATGGACGTCGCCGGCGTCCATGTCCGATCGTGGCAGGCCGCATACCGGGGAATCTTCGACGACGAGTTCCTGGACTCGCTGCGGCCCGAGGACCGCGTCACGCGCTACTCGTTCGGCAGCGACGACCCGTCATCGCCGACGACGATCGTGGCCGAGGACGACGGGACCATTCTCGGGTTCGCCACGACGGGCGCGTGCCGCGATGAGGACGCCTTGGGCCTGGGTGAGCTCTACGCGCTCTACGTGGACGCCAGTGCCTTCGGTCTCGGCGTCGGCCGGCTGCTGCTGGCCGAGGCGCGGGGACGCCTCCTCGGCGCCGGCTTCACCGAAGCGGTCCTGTGGGTGCTGGCCGACAACGTGCGCGCCCAGTTGGTCTACGAGCGAGACGGTTGGTGGCGCGACGGCGCGGCGCGACACGAAGACATCTGGGCGGTGCCCGCGGACGTCGTCCGCTACCGCCGCACGCTCGCCGTCTGATCCCCCCGATCCCCGGCACCGCGACTGCGAGTGCCGTGGCGGCAATCGGGCAGACTTCGAGCACGCGGCGGTATTGCCGCGCGGGGCGCACCGCCTGTCCCGACGCCCGCACGAGAGCATCCCGGAGGGGCCATGACCGGACCGTTCACCACTGGCGCGACGGGGCCCAACCGCCGGCGCTCACTCTTGAGTCGGCTCCTGCGACCGGGTCCTCTGCGCGGTGGCCGTCACCGAGACGTCCAGGGAATGCCGCACGGGCGGCGGTGCTTGGCGTCGGAGACGGGCTCATCGCCAACGTCTCGNNCCGCCTCGCCGGTGCCTTTTCGATGGCGGCCGGCGAGCTGGTCTCGGTCAAGGCGCACGACGATCTCGTCGAACATGAGATCGAAGTCGAGCGAGACGAGATCCAGTCGGAGAGCGACGCGAGCTCGCAGCCACGTACCGTGCCCGCGGCGTGCCGGCCGTCGACGCCGACACGGTGGCGCGCATCTTGATGTCGAACCCCGCGGTGGCGCTCGACACCCACGCCCGCTTGGAACTCGGGGTCGATCCGGACGATGCCCGCTCCTCGCGTCAGGCGGCCGTCGTCTCCTTCTTCTCGTTCTCGCTCGGCGCCGTCCTCCCACTACTCCCGTGGTTCTTCACGAGTGGGGCGACTGCGGTCGTTCTTTCGGTCGCCATCGGAGCGATCGCCGCATTCGCGCTCGGCGCCGCGATCGGGTCGTTTTCCGCCCAGGGGGTCTGGCGGACAGCGTCTCGACAGCTCGCCGCCGCGGCCGTCGCTGCGTCCGTCACGTATGCGGTGGGGCGTCTGATCGGAACCCGCTCCAGCTGACCCGAACCCTTGGGGCCGGGGCGCGATCGAAAGGGGGCGCTACGAGGCGTGCGCGCCGCGGGGATGGCTGATCTGCTCCGTGCCCTCGGGCCGCACGATGACGAGAGGGCAGGGCGAGCGGTGTGAGCACTCGTGGCTGACCGAGCCGAGGGCGAACTCTTCGAAGCTGCCGAGGCCACGTGAGCCGACGACGAGCAGGTCGGCGCCCTCACTGGCGTCAATGAGTGCCCGGGTGGCCGGAGGGTCGGCGGCGATCCCGACGACGGCGAGTGACGGCTCGAGGGACCGCGCCCGCGCCACCTCGGCGTCAAGGACGGCCTGCTCGTGGGTGGAGGCGTCGTCGAAGACATCGAGGAGCTCGCGGCGGAAGTACATGGCGTAGACGACCTCGAGCCTTGCCCCTCGGAGGCTTGCCTCATGTGCGGCCCACTCGAGCGCGAGCCGCGAGGGCGCCTCACCGTCGACGCCGACCACCACCCGGGGGCCGTGGGCACTTGCTTGCTCTGACATTGTGACTCCTTCAGTGAACCTCCTAGAGCCACGGTGACACAGATCAGGCCCGACGCCAAGGGCTGAAGGTCATGACCGTCCCGCTGCCTCCCGGCGGCGGCCGGACCGGGGCCGGGGCCGGGACCTTTGACCCTGTGCACCCCCGGGTCAACGGCGCGACGCTGGCCAAATGCCCCCAGGAGCCGGACCGAGGAGCGACGCCGACCGGCCGTGTGGCGCGGCCACTCGAGCGGACATCTTGGACATCATGACGTTGCTCCGCATCGTCGCCGACCGGCTCGAAGCGGCCGACTTCGGGGCCGACGCGCTCGATGGCCGCACCGAGATGTGCTTCGACCAGGCCAGCCAGGCGGTCTACGTGGCGCTCCAGGAGATGCAGGAGTGCCTCGCCGGGTGAGCGGAGGCGGCGCAACTCACTCAGCCAAACTGTGGGCCTCCGACTGCCTCGCACCCCGGACGATGACCACCGGACAGGGCGCGTGCAGCGCACACTCCCGACCGATCGAGCCACGGAGCGCCTTTTGTACCGCGCTGCGCGTGGCACCGACCACCAGGAACTGGGCGTCGGCGCAGGCCGCGAGCAGGGCGGGTACCGTTGCGCTGATCCTGTCCTGGCACTCGAAGCGCACGCCTGGCGCTGCCTCCTGGGCGGTCGCCTCCGCAGCCTTGACGATGCGGGCGACCATGCCCTCGTAGCCCTGCCGGGGACCGGCGATGAACGAGCCGACGGGTGGATAGAACCAGGCGTAGACGGCGCGCACCGGGACCGAGCGGCGCTCGCCCTCGGCGAGGGCCCAGCGCAGCGCTGCCGTCGCCTCCCGGGAGCCGTCGATGCCGACGACGATCGTCGACCCCGAGCGCGTTGTCGCCTCGCCACCTGGAGCGGACCGCACGATGAGCACCGGGCAGTGGGCGCTCGTCGCGCACCGGGCACCGATCGAACCGGGCACCAGGGCCGACAGCCCGCCCTTGTCCCGAGTGCCGACCACGAGGAGGGAGGCCCCCTCGCTGGCGCAGAGCAGCGCCTGGGTCGCCGTCGCATGGATGATGTCGGTTGCCACGTCGAGCTCCGGGTGGCATGCCGCCACGAGCGAGCGGGCCTGGTCGAGCACCTCGTCAGGGGTGGCGTCGCCCCCCATGTCGCCCTTGCGCCGCGTCTCGCTGGCCTGGGCCAGGACGACCCGCAGGCCCACACGCCGCACCGCGGCCTCGTCGGCAGCATTGCGCAGTGTGGCGAGCGAGTGCTCCGAACCGTCGAACCCCACGACAACTGCGCCGTTCGTGGTCTTGGTGTGCTCCTCGGGTGTGGGTCGCATCGGGTGCCTCCGAGGCATGACTGGTGCCTCACCACCATCGTCGGACTGCGGACCCCCTGTCGCCAGGGCACAAGGTCCCCCCAGTGGCGATTCGCCGTGAACGGGGCCGAAGGACTCTGGAAGAAGTGCTGCTCGGGTGCCACCGTGGTTCCATGTGGATCGACCAGCGTGGTTCCGAGGTGCTCGCCGTCCCGGAGTGCTTCCGGTTGCTCGCCCACGGCGTCCAGTCGATGGGGTTCGGCCGGCTAGGGGTTTCCACCGCCCAGGCGCCCGTCGTCGTGCCCGTCAATTACGCGGTGCGCGACCGTGAGGTGCTGGTGCGCATCGGCGTGGGCTTCTTGCTCCAGGCGGCAGGTGGCGAGCTCGTGGCCTTCGAGGTCGACGAGATCGACCTTGAGGGCGGTGTGGCCTGGAGCGTGCTGGTCCGGGGTCTGGCAACGGTGATCGGGGAACCCACCGGGGCGGACATCGATGCGGCACCCACGCCGTCGGTGCCCTCACCCGGCGATCGGATCCTCTCGATCCGACCCGACGTGGTGACCGGTCGCCGCTTCCCGCTGCTGGCGGGCGCTGCTCCCGGGGACGTGGCCCGGTCGACGTGAGTGGCGGCTGTGAGGGGTGGGCAGGATCGAGCAGTCGCCGGTGATCGGCGTGCCAGAGCACCAGCTGTCGAACACCGTGCTCACGCACCACGAGCTGCGCGAGCTGCTCGACCAACTGTGCGACGAGGCTGACGAAGGCTCCACCTGGGTGCTCGTCGTCCCCGACGGACCAGCCGAGTCCGTGCCGGTCCACGAGAGCTGGCTCGCCCTGGCGGACGGCTCCTTCGGTACGCGGGGCTCCCTGGAAGAAGGTGGTGCAGGCTCGGCGCCTGCGGTCTATGTGGCCGGTGTCTACGACCGGGCGCCCGACGGGGGCGAGAGGCTGCTCGAGGTGCCCACTTGGACCCAGCTCGCCATGCGGGCGCCGGAGCCGGGCGACCGCGTCCTCGACCTGCGAACCGGAGTGGTGCTGCGCAGAGCGCCCGGTGCGCGTGGGCCCTTCCGCTCCGCCCGCTGGGTCTGCCTGGCCCGGCCGGGAACGGGCGTGCTCGTGGCGGAAGGCTCCGACCTCGTCCCCGTGCCCACTCCCGCGCGCGTCGCCACCGCTGTGCGCTCGTCGCTCGACGGCGTCGTGGCCGGCCTCGTCGACACGGTCGGCGTGAGCCAGGGGCGCGGCGAGGCACCGACCTCGCTGGCTCGCATCACCTCGATGACCGACGAGCTGGAGCGGGCACCGTGGTCCTATCTCGCATCCCGGCAGGAGGAGGCCTGGAGGATCGGCCCGGTGGCGCTGCTCGACGAGCAACGGAACGCCTGGTCGCAACGCTGGAGGGAGAGCGACGTTGAGATCACCGGCAACGACGAGCTGACCCGCGCCGCGCGCTTCGCCATGTTCCACGTCATGGCCTCGGCGGCCGACCAGGTCGAAGCAGCCGTCGGGCCCCACGGCCTCACCGGCCCGGGCTACGGCGGGCACGTGTTCTGGGACGCCGACGTCTTCGTCCTGCCGGTACTCGCCGCCACCCATCCGACGGCCGCGCGCGCCATCGTCGAGTACCGGATCCGGCGCCTGCCTGCGGCCCGCCGTGCGGCGGCGGCGAGCGGCCACGCCGGCGTCCGCTTCCCGTGGGAGTCGGGCCTCGACGGCTCCGACGTCACGCCCAAGTCAGGCCCCGACGGGCACGGTGGGATCATGCCCATCCACACCGGGGAGCTCGAGGAGCACATCACCGCCGACGTCGCCTGGGCCGCGTGGCAGCTCTCCTCGTGGACCGGCAGCTGGCACCTCTTGGGGCGGCGGGGCCGACCGCTGCTGCTCGAGACCGCCCGCTACTGGGCGAGCAGGATTCGCCTCGACGACGCTGGCCGCGGGCATATCGACCACGTCATCGGGCCCGACGAGTACCACGAGGACGTGAACGACGACGTCTTCACCAACCGCATGGCGCAGTGGAACCTCGAGCGCGCCGCCGAGCTCGTGCTGCGCCGCGGCGATGCGGAGGACCCCGCCGAGGCCGCTCGCTGGCGTGACCTCGCCCACCAGCTCGTGTCCGGCTACGACGGGCGGGCCGGTCGCCACGTCCAGTTCGACGGCTACGACCGGCTCGAGCCCTTGCGCGTGGAGGGCCTGACCCAAACCGCGCCGATGGTGCTCGGCTCGGCTGGCGTCGCCGCGTCGCAGATCGTGAAGCAGGCCGATGTCCTGATGGCGCACCACCTGGTGCCAGAGACCATGCCCGAGGGCTCGCTCGAGGCCGACCTCGACTACTACGTGCCCCGCACCGACCACGGCAGCGCGCTGTCCCATGGGATCCACGCAGCGGTGCTGGCCCGTGCCGGTCGCCTCACTGAAGCCTGTGCCCACCTCGAGGCTGCGGCCGACATCGACCTCGGCGGTGTCGGCAGTATGGCGGCAGACGGTGTGCAACTGGGCGCCATGGCGTCGGTGTGGCACGCCCTCGTGCTCGGCTTCGCCGGTGTGCGCGCCACGTCGCCGGACCAGCGGGCTCTCGTGCTCGACCCGCATATCCCCCCTGACTGGGGGGAGCTGCGCATCCAACTCCGTTGGCATGGCCGCCCGGTGGCGTTGCGGTGCCGGAGCGACGCCGTCCACGTGGCGTGCCTGACGCCGCTGCGGGTCCAGCTGGGCGGGGGACCGCCGGTGCGCGTCGCCCCCCCGGGCCGCTGGGTCGAGCGCAAAGCGCCCTGAGCGGCTCAGCCGGGGTAGGGGCGCAACGGCGGGAGGAAGCGGGCGATGGTCGACATCGGCCGGTAGGGCTCCCACTGGCCCGCGGACTGGGCGAGCCGGTCGGCGATGATGAACAGCACGACCGGGTTCACCCCGAGACCGACATGGCTGCCCCAGACCTCGATGTTCTCGTGGCGCCCGTCGGGCTCCTGCAGGCAGGACTGCCAGGCCACCACCCCGTCGGTGCGGCTGTAGATCGAGGTGGCCGGCACCGGGAGCGGGCCGCGCTCGAACTCGTTGGGCATGCGCGAGCTGAGCCGCGGGCTGTGGAACCGGGCCATGGCCCGGTAGAGGCGCGTGGCGTGGGTGGCCCGGTGGTGCACCAGGTTGAAGGGCGAGCCGAGGGTGAGCACCTGGCGCACGGAGTCCGGCGAGTGGCGCGCCATCTCCCGGGCGAAGATCCCCCCCAGGCTCCAGCCGATCAGGCTGACCGGCTCGCCGTGATTGTCCCCGAGATCGGCCAACCGCTCGGGCAGCTGCTCCAAGACCCGTTCGGTCGGGCCGAGGTTGACGCCGAGGCCCCAGCCGTAGGTGGTGTAGCCGAGCTCGGAGAGGTAGGCCCGCAGAGGCCGCGTCGTGCGGTCCCCGGCCGTAAAGCCGGGCAGTACGAGCACTGGGTGGCCGTCACCATGGGGGGCCATGCGCAGCGCCGGGTAGCTGGCGAGCATCGCCCCGTACTCGAGCCCGGCGCGCCACTCGAGGGCACGGAGCAACAGGGACGGGGCCCCGTATGCGTCCTCGACCTCCTCGCCCGGAGCGATGGCCTCCGCGGTCATGGGACCGCCACCGCGCGCTGCAGCTCGCCCAGCTCCTCTTCGAAGTAGCCCATGAGGGTCCACAGGTCGGGCACCAGGTCCCGGTCGGCGATGAGCCCGACATCGAGGTTCTTCTGATAGCTCATGACGGTGATGTTCAGCCCTACACCGTCGGCGATCGTCGACACCGGGTAGGCGGCGAGCAGTCGTGCGCCGGCGAAGTAGAGCGGGAACGGTGGCCCCGGCACGTTCGAGATGACCACGTTGAAGGGCAGGAGCAGGCGATCGGCGAGTCGGAGCTGGGCGGCGAGGCGTGCCGCACGCGCCGCGATGGCCGGGGTGGCGAACTGGCTGAAGTCCTGGAGGAGTTCGGCCGGGATGGCCCGGTGCTGCTCCTTGGCGATCCGCATGGCGTCGTTGGTGCGCGCGAGCCGGGCGCCGGCGTCGGCCTCGTCGGTCGGCAGGGTGGCGATCATGGCCGAGACCTGGTTGCCGAACGAGCCGCGCTCGGCCTCGGTGCGCACCGACACCGGCACCATGGCGAGGAGCGGCTCAGCCGGGAGCTCCTCGTGGTCGATGAGCCAGCGGCGCAGCGCACCGGCGCAGATGGCCATGACGACGTCGTTCACCGTCACCCCGGCCGCGTTCTTCACCGCCTTCACGTCGTCGAGCGACAGCGTGGCGAACACCCAGCGGCGGTGGGCGCTGACTTTACGGTTGAACGATGTCCTCGGCGCGGCGCGCGCCGGAGCGGAGAGCACGTCGCGCCAGGGCTGGTCCGCCGCGTCGCCGAAGAGCCGGCCGACGAGGGGGAGACGGGCCGGGTCGGGGAGACCGAACACGGTCACATCCGAGCGCAGGCCCGAGAGCCCCCGGCGCTGGAGCTCTCGTGCCACGTCGGCTTCGAACTTGAGCAGCTTCATGGGCTGGAGGATGAGGGAGAGCGCACCGCGCGCGAAGCGCTCTCGTTCGCTCGGCACCCGGTCCGCCCGCCACGGCGTGGCCGGGGGCGGGGCGGGGGGCGCGTCGGCTTCGATGTCGAGCAGGAGCCCCTGGAGCTCGGCTCCCGACACACCGTCGATGGCCGCGTGGTGGATCTTGATCTGGATGGCGACGTGCCCGTCGGCCAGGCCCTCGATGAGGTAGAGCTCCCACAGGGGCCTTGCCCGGTCGAGATGGCGCGCCGCGATGCGGGTGACCTGCTCGGCGAGCTGGTGGTCGTCGCCGGGGGCGGGCAGGGCCAAGTTGCGCACGTGGAAGTCGAGGTCGAAATCAGGGTCCTCGACCCACAGCGGGTGGTCCATCCCGAAGGGGACCTCGACCACCCGACGGCGCAGCGGCGGGAGCAGGTGCAGGCGGGACTCGACGAGGTCACGCACCCGCTCGAAGGTGAGGCCGCCCTCGACGGTGGTGGGGTCGAGCACCGACACGCTGCCGACATGGCCGTAGTTGGTCGCCGACTCCATATGGAGGAACGACGCGTCGAGGCCGCTCAGCTGGCGCACGGATCGCTCTCCGGGAGCCGGCGGGGGTGCCCGCCGGCGGTCATCCGAGCCCTTCGAGGAAGGCGCGTAGGGGGCCGTTCACCTGCTCGGGGTGGCTCAGGTTCGACGCGTGGCCCGCGCCCTCGACCACGACGATGTCGCCGGCGGCGGCGAGCCCGTCGCGCAGCGCTTCGGCGCGCGCCATCGGGATGGCGGCGTCGGCGCCACCGTGGAAGAGGATGGCGGGTGCGCCGATCTCCCCGAGCCGACCGGTCAGGTCGTCGCGCCCTACCAGGCAGCGGAACGGCTCGAGCAGGTACTCCTTCGGGATCGCCGCCCACTTCTCGTACCAGGGGGAGGGGTCCACGTTCTCGCCCAGGATGATCGAGGCCACGATCTCTTGGACGGCGCCGGGGCCGTTGGCGATCCACTCGTCGGTCATCGCCGTGTACGCCGGAACCGCCTCGGCGTCCTCGAGCCCGGCCTGGGTGTCGATGAGCACCAGCCCCCGCACCCGCTCGGGGGACAAGAGCGCGGCGCGCAGCGACAAGAAGCCGCCCTGGGACATCCCGGCCAGTACGGCCTCCTCCACGCCGAGGTGGGTCAGGAGGGCGAGGGCGTCGCGCGCCGAGTCCCAGTAGTCGAAGGGCCCGTCGACCGGTGTCTGGCCGTGGCCGCGCTCGTCCCACGTGATGACGCGGTAGTCGTCGCGCAGTGCGTCCACCTGGGGGGCGAACATGTCGTGGTCCATCAAGTAGCCGTGGCTGAAGAGGATGGCGGGGCCAGTGCCCGCCGTGTCCTCGTAGTAGAGGTGCTGTCCGTTCGTGTCGGCGAAGCTCATAGCCCGAGGTTAGGCCGCAGCGCCCCTCGACGCTCGGGGTCGTGCCTGCACAGGAGGGGTGCGGACCGAGCAGCGGTGTTTGGGAGCCACCCCCGAGATGGTAGGAAGGCGGCGGATCACGACGCGAGGAGACAGACATGGAGCATCGGACGATTGGTGCGCTCGAGGTGTCGGCCGAGGGCCTCGGCTGCATGGGGATGAGCGAGTTCTACGGCACGAGCAACGAGGCCGAGGCCGTCGCCACGATCCACCGGGCCTTGGAGCTCGGCATCGACTTCCTCGACACCGCCGACATGTACGGGCCCTTCACCAATGAAGAGCTCGTGGGCCGGGCCATCGCCGGGCGCCGGGACGAGGTGGTGCTCGCCACCAAGTTCGGCAACGAGCGCAGCCCCGACGGCGGCTTCTTGGGCGTCAACGGCCGCCCCGACTACGTGCGCTCCGCCTGCGATGCGTCACTGGCGCGCCTCGGTGTCGACACCATCGACCTCTACTACCAGCACCGCGTCGACCCGAACACGCCCATCGAGGAGACCTGGGGGGCGATGGCCGAGCTGGTGGCGGAGGGCAAGGTCCGCTACTGCGGGATCTCCGAGGCGGCGCCCGAGACGATCCGCCGGGCCCACGCCACCCACCCGGTGACCGCGGTGCAGACCGAGTACTCGCTGTGGACCCGCGATCCCGAGGACAACGGCGTGCTCGAGGTCGCCCGCGAGCTCGGTATCGGCTTCGTTGCCTACTCGCCGATCGGGCGGGGGTTCCTCTCCGGGCAGATCCGCAGCCTCGACGACCTCGACGAGAACGACTTCCGGCGCCGCAACCCGCGCTTTCTCGGTGAGAACTTCACCGCCAACCTGGCCCTTGTCGACCGTGTGCGCGAGATCGCCGACGAAAAAGGCGTGACCGCCTCCCAGCTCGCCCTCGCCTGGGTGCTGCACCAGGACCGCCACTTCGTCCCGATCCCGGGCACCAAGCGCGTCGCCTTCCTCGAGGAGAACGCGGCGGCCGTCGACATCGAGCTCAGCCGGGAGGACATGGCTCGCCTCGACGAGGCGGCGCCTGCCGGGGTGACCGCCGGGGACCGCTACCCCGACATGTCGACGGTGCACCGCTAGGCCGACTTTTGCGTCCCCGCACCGGGCTCGGCGTCGAGGCGGCGCCGGGCCCCGATGAGCTTGCCCATCTGCCGCCAGGTCACCGGGACCGCACCGAGCGCGATGGCCTCCTCGCGCAACGGCTCGGTCACGTCGTAGTGGTCGAGGGCGCGGTGGCGCCGGTGGCGCTGATACCAGGCCCGGCGCAGCCCGAGGCGCTCGGCCAGCGCATGGAGCTCCTCCTCGTCGTCGCCCACCATGTGCGACCAGACGCCGTCGACCGGGCCGACCGTGGCGCGCTGGCGCCAGTCGTCCACGTAGACGGTCACTGGTCGGGCGGGTCCGGCTCGGATGCCGGGCGCCCTGTGTCGCCGCCGTCGCCCGGATGCGCCAAGAACTGCTCGGGGATGCCCGGACCCGAGCGCTTGGCCACGCCGGTGGTGAGGAGGCGCCCCACCACGGGCACCTCGGTGAGGGACTCGGCGCGCAAGATGGCGACGGTGGCCGGGGCGAACTGCTCGGGCGAGTCGTAGACGATGTAGCGCGGCAGCCAGTCGGGGTCGTACTTCGCGTTGAACTTCCAGAGCGTCTCGATCTGGAGCACGCCCGACATCCGGCGCAGGGCCCAGCGCTCGACGCGCTGGGCGATCCCGTCGCCGGTCTCACCGTCGAGGGTGGAGCGCAGGGCGGCGAAGTTGAGCGAGAGGCCCTTTTGGCCCAGCTCCTTCAGATGCTGGATCGTCGAGCACAGGGCGAAGTCCAACAGGCCGTTCGGGTGCTCGGCGGGGTCCCGGCGCATCAGGTCGAGCGAGAAGCCGTCGATGGCCTGGCTGGGCACGAACTGGCACATGGCCGCCGGGCGCCCGTCGGGTCCGTAGACGACGGTGAGCAGGAGTCCCGTGTCGCGTGGATCGAAGATCCGCCCGAGCATCATGGAAAAGCCGCGCTCGTTCTCGCCGCGCCGGTTGAGGCCCATGAGCTCGACGAGGGGGGGCACGAGGGCCGGGTCGAGCCGGGACGGGTCGAAGAAGCGCGCCTTGTAGCCGTTGCGCTCGATGCGGCTGCACGCCTGGCGCAGCCCCTTCATCTTCCCGCCCGCCAAGGTGAAGCGTGTGACGTCGACCACCGCCTCGTCACCGATGTAGAGGTGGCGCATGCCCGAGTCCCGGTAGATCGGCAGCCACTCCTCGGCCGCCGCCATGACCGCCACCCCCCAGCCGTGGCGGTCGGCGAAGTGGCGGAAGGCGTCCCAGACCTGGCTGCGCTCGGAGACCGGGCCGATCGGGTCGGGGGAGACCAGGCAGACGCCGCCGTGCACCGCGTAGGCGACGACCGTGTCTCGGAAGAAGAACCACTGCTTGTCGTCGCGCAGGGCGAAGTAGTCGAGGGTCCCGGTGCCGTGGCGCCGCACGATGTCGCGGGCGCGCCCTTCGGCCGCACGGCGCGACTGGGGGGGCCAGCCCGACGAGAGCTGGCGGTCGACCACCGGCCGGGTGACGAGGTACAGCACGATGACCACGAGCGCCACTCCGACGGCCAGCAGCGAGGGTGAGACGAAGTCGTTCAGGGTGTCGGGCAGCGAGATGCTGGTGAAGCCGGCCATGCGCTCGAGCATCGCCCCGAGCACCTCGGGCCAGGCGGGGAGCGGGTGGTGCCGCACCCGGCCGGAGATCTCGGCTGCCACGAAGGCGGTGCCGACCGCCACGACCACGCCCACGAAGAGGGCGAGGGCGGCGGAGCGGACCGAGCCGCGGTCGGTGGCCGCCCCGAAGCGTGACCGCTCGACGAGGAGCAGCGCCAGGGTGACGCCGGTGACCAAGAGCCCGGCGAAGGAGGCGGCATGGACGATGTGCAGCACCAGGGTGACCGCCAGGAGGACGACCGCGGCGATCCACGAACGGCGCTGCCCCCGCAGGATCCCGCGCGAGAGCATCATGAGCGCGACCCCGGCCAGTGCCACCAGGGCGCCGGCGGCCTGGGCCACGCCGAGTGGGAGGTAGGTCTCGATGAGGTGCAGCCGGCTCCGCAGCGGCGGGGACACGGCCAAGAGCACGTCGACCAGGCCGGCCACGAAGATCGCGAACGCCGCCCAGCGTCGGACGCGCCGCATGCGGATCCGATCGGCAGCGACGTCAGGGGCGGCCGGCCACGACGCGCCGCGCGGCCAGGAGGCCACCATCGCCGGGTGCAGGTCTGCCGCCGCCTTGTAGCCCTTGACCGCGGGATAGCCGGTGACGACGCGCTCGAACTTGGTCGACAGCGGCAGGTCGACGTCGGCGAGCAGCAGGCGGACGTGGAGCTCGGCCCCCGTCTCGAGCTCGAGCCAGCTGGCCTGGCGGTGGTGGAGGAACACGGGCGGCAGGCCGGCTCGGCCGGCGTGCTCGCGCACGAGCTCGGTCGTCCCCCCGGGGCTGGCGAAGAAGCCCGGGTCGAGGTGCGTGAGCTCAGCCCGCAGGCCGCCTCCCACGATGAGCCCGGTGGCGTCCAGGGCGACCGCCGCACGGGCCTCGTCGAGGGCGGCGTTCGGCCCCACGAGAAGGCCGCTCGAGGGCGTCGTCGGCGCGAGGGCGGTGCGGGACGGGTCGCTGCGCTGGGATCCGGCGAGGGATCCCATCTCGGCGCGCCAGATGCGCCGCGAGATGATGGCGACAACGACTGCGAGGAGCAGCTCCAAGGCGACGATGACCGCCAATGTGAACAGCAGCCGGTGGGCCCACGACGCGTGGTAGGCGTGGCCGATCACGCTGCGCTGGCCGCGCCGGGCGATGCGGCGCAGGCCGTGGTACACCGGCTGGAGCCGCAGCACCAGCGCGGCGACGACCGCCAGCAGCGGTGGCACCCACACGTAGCGTCCGAGCCGCCGGTACAGCAGCCTCGACGTCACGAAGCGACCCGAAGCGGTGGGGTCCTCCAAGCGGTTCACCCCCGCCAGCCATGGGCGGGCGTCGGCCGGGCCCCCGTCGAGGACGGCGCGGAAGTCGTCGGGCGGGCAGCCGGCGCGGATACCCACGATGCGCTCGCCCGCTGCGGTGGTGAGCCGCAGGTCGACCGAGCCCGCCACTTCGGCCCCGATGGCCCCGAGCAGCTCGCTCACCTCGGCGCTCGCCACCTCGGGGTCCCGCCATCCGGGCAGCACCAGCAGCCGACAGTCGTCGCGTGCGGTGAAAGCGGCGATGGCCCCGCGGATGGCGTCGTGCTGGTCGAGCGAGCGCGCCACCTCCCCGGATTCGAGAGGGCGCTCCTCGGCGCCGAGGTTGAAGAGGTTGCCGCAGACGATCACGAGGCCCGGCCCCTGCCACTGGTCGAGGGTGAGGGCCACGTCAGCGGCGAGGGCGAGCGACGAGGGCGTGGCGTCCGCCTCCAAGAGCAGGTCGCCGACGACCATCACCCGGCGCCCGAGGGGCACGTCGAGCGTGAGCCCGGGTGCGCCGCGGACGTCTGCGCCCGGCTCCGGGGTGGACCCGGGCCAGGTGGCCGGACCAGGGAGTTCGAGGCCCGGCACCACCAGGGCCTCCGGCGACAGCTCCCCGACCGACGCGATGCTTCCCCGCGGTGGGGTGCGAGACGCCATGGCTCCATGCTGCCACGCAGCGGCCCGGGTCGAGCGTCCGGTGGCAACGGTGCCCCGGTGCACCGCCGGTAGGCTCACCGGTGGTGAGGCTCCGTTTCGACGGCCGCCGCCCGTCGAGCACAGGAACGCACCCATGACCCCCACGACCCCCGAACGAACCAACGTGGAACGAGCCAACTGGCAGTGGCGCAAGGGCCCCGTCGAGCCCGGGCCCGCCGTCGTCTTCGACATCGACGGCGTCCTCTCTGATGCCGCCGGCCGCCAGCACTTCCTCGACGCCGGCCGACGGGACTGGACGGCGTTCTTCGAGGCCTGCGGCGACGACCCGGTGATCGAGGAGGTGGCCAGGCTGCTCGAGCTGCTCGACAGCTCCCTGGCGGTCATCCTGCTCACCGGCAGACCGGGCCGCGTGCGCCCCCAGACGCTCGCCTGGCTCGAGCGTTACGGGCTGCGGTGGGACCTGTTGGTCATGCGCGACCGCGGCGACTACGCCTTCGTGACCGACTTCAAGCAGGGGGTGGTGGAGGACCTGCGCCGTCACGGCTTCGACCTACGCCTGGCCCTCGAGGACGATCCCTCCAACCACGCCATGTACGTGGCCGAGGGTGTGCCCTGCGTCTACATCCACTCCGGCTATTACGAGTGAGGCCCGGGCTCGACTGATCGAGGCGGCGAGGCACCGCTGAGCTTGCCGCGCCTTTCCGTTGCACCGATGACCGCCGCGTCGGGCGGGGGCGGGCGCCCCACGACACGCGGCGGTGAGGCACCGGTGATCGTGCCGCCGTCGATCCGGGGGCGCCTCGGGCGCCGACGCCGGGACATCGCCCAGCCGGCCACGAGCGCCAGCGCGGCGAGCACGAGCACCGGAACGTCGCCGATGCGGTCGTAAAGCGTCGATCCGAGGCGCAGGCCGACGGTCGCGTAGAGCACCGACCGCTCGCCGAGGGCGCTGCGTTCGACGATCGTGCCGTCGTGGTCGATGACCGCCGAGAAGCCTGTCGGGGCGGCCTGGACGAGGTCGCGGCCGGTCTCGACCGCCTGGACACGTGCGGCGGCGATCTCCTGGGTCGGGACCTGGCTGCTCGCGTACGACGAGGTGTTGGTGGGCACGACGAGGAGGTCCGCGCCGGCTCGGACCGACGGCCGGCTCCGGTTCGAATAGAAGACCTCATAGGACACGAGCACGCCGAGGCGGGCGGCGGGCGTCGGGAGAAGGCCCGTGCCCGTTCCGGGCACCGCGTCGAGGGGCACCGCCGAGAGGTTCGCCAGGTGCGAGAAGAAGCCTCGCCAGGGCACATACTCGCCGAAGGGCACGCGGTGGACCTTCTCGAAGGTGCCGACGATGCGGCCGTCGGGCCCCCAGGCAACGATCTCGTTGCGGAAGGCGCTCGACGAGATGGTGACCGTCACCCCGGCCACCACCGTGGCGTCGAGCCGACGGGCCAGTGCCGCGACCTCTGCGGCCTCCGGTGAGCCGACGAGCGGGCGGTCGAGGGCGATCACGTCCTCGGGCCAGAGCACGAGGGACGGTCGGGCGCCGGGGTGGCCGGGGATCTCTGAGGTGGCCGCCACCTGGGCGCTGAACACCGCCGACGGATCGACCTGTGCCTTCGAGAGGCCCCGCTGGCCGCCCCCTTGGACCGCCGCCACGTCGAGGCGAGCAGTGGCCCGTCCCCCGTCGGGTGCGGCAGCAGCGATCGGGATGAGCGCGAGCACCACGAGCAGCGTCGCCAGTGCCGAGCCGGCCCGGGCGGGGGAGCGCGTCGGCCGTCTTCCACCGTCGAGTCGCGTCTCGTCGCGCGCGTCGTCGCTCAGGGCGGCATCGAGTGCGCCGGCGAGTGCGGCGAGCGTCCCACCCCCCGCCCAGACGACCGCGGTGAGCAGGAGCGGGCCGCCGAGCCGGCTGAGACCGAGAAAGGGGCCGCCCGCCTGGCCCAGGAACACCCCCCCGATGGGCAGGCCGCCGAACGGCCATGCCATGCGCAGCGCCTCGGCCAGGACGAACGCGCCGATGAACGGAGCGAGGCGGGCGCCACGTGCCGGCACCAGGGCGGCGGCCAGTGCCATGGAGAGCGCCTCGACGGCCATCAGGATGACGGCGCCGTACCAGTTGAACGACTGCGCCCAGAGGAGCCCCGGGACGAAGCAGCCGAGGCCGCAGAGCCAGCCGCTCCAGATCCTCGTCCCCGCCGACAGGCCGCCCAGTCGCCAGAAGAGGAGGGCGGCGCCGACGAAGGCGAGCGGCCAGATGCCGAACGGCGGCAGGGAGAGCGCGAGGAGCACCCCGGCGGCCAGAGAGGGGAGCGCCACCCCGCCCCGGCGGACGTTCACCTGCCCGAACCCGCCTCGCCGCCGTCCGGGGCGAGCACACCGAGCAGCTCGCGTGCCGCCTCCCGGCCGCTGCCGATGCAGGCCGGTATGCCCACCCCCCGGTAGGCCGAGCCGGCGATGGTCATCGCCGGCAGCCTGCGCACGCCCGCCTCGATGCCCGCCACGCGCAGGAGATGGTTCACGCGGTACTGCGGGAAGGCACCTGGCCAGCGGGTGACGCGCACTGCGCGCGGCTCGGCCTCGATGCCGAGCAGGAGGCCGAGCTCTTCGACCATGCGCGCCTGGAGGGCCATGTCGTCGAGCTCGGCGATCCGCTCGTCGCCCATGCGCCCGGCCGAGGCCCGCACCAGGCTCTCCCCCGGAAGGGCGAGGTGGGGCCACTTGGCCGAGAGGAGTGTGCACGCGGTGATGAGGAACTCGGTGTCACCGTCGTCTGCCGGCGGGCGCTTCGAGCCAGGGGGCACGAGCAGGCCGGTGCCGAAGAGGTCCTCGGGCACGGCGTCCGCGTCGAAGGCGAAGGTCACGAGGACCACCGAGGCCTGGTCGATGCTGCGCAGGAGCCCCGCCGCCTCCTCGTCGTGGTCGTCGAGCAGCTCGGCCGCCGGCTGCGGTGGGACGGCGAGGACGATGCCGTCCGCCTCGAGTGACCCCTCCTCGAGGGACAGCTCCCAGCGCCTCGGTCCGTGCCCTGCTCGTTGCAGCACCTGCACCGCACTCGAACAGCGCAGCTCGACGTCCCGGTCACCGAGCACCTTTTCGAGTTGTTCGACCAATGTGGCGAAGCCACCCTCGACGGCATAGAACGCGGGCGCCGGCTCCGTGGCCGCAGTGTCCGGCTCGGGCTCTGCGGGGCCGGCCGACTCGTCGGGGTCCTCGGGTGGGGCGGTGGCGACGGGGGGCGGTGCGGCCATGGCCCGGCGGAGGGACCGCATGAAGCTCCCCTGCTTCGACGCGGCGAGCAGCACCGGGAACACGGCGGCCGCGCTCATGTCGGCGACGCTCCCGGCGTGGATCCCCCCGATCATCGGGTCCACCATGGTGTCGACGACCCTGCGCCCGAGCTTGCGGGCGACGAGTGGCCCGATGGCGCGGTCACCAAGAGGCCCGCGACTGTCGGGCCGCGGCGCGATCACGTCGAGCAGGACGCGCACGTTGCCACCGAAGCCGAGGATCCCCGATCGCACGAGCGGCCAGAACTTTGTGGGGATGCCCAGGGCGAGGCCGTCGGGCAGCGGACGCCGACGCCCGCGCGCCCACACCGCCGCACCCGATGCGCCGATGGGCCGCAGCGACTCGTCGAGCCCGATCTCCCGGCACAGTGCGACCGCCTCGGGGCGACGTCCCAAGAAGCCGTCGGGCCCGGAGTCGAGCCGGCGTCCCTCGAACGACTCGCTGCGCAACTTCCCGCCGAGACGGTCCCCGGCCTCGAGCACGACCACTGCGGGCGTCCCCGGTCCGGGGCCCGCGGCGCCGCCGCTCAGTTCCCACGCCGCCGCCAGCCCGGCGATGCCCCCGCCGATCACCGCCACGGTCGCACGGTGCGCCGAGCCCGGCCCCGCAGCGTCGCTCACGAGGTTGCACCCGCCCCGGCGGTCGCCACCACCACCTTGGCGAGGATGTCGAGGAACTCGGGGTCGGCGTTGAGCGAGGGCGTGCGCACCAGCGTGACACCAGCCGTGTCCGCCACGGCCTTCGCCTCGATGTCCACGTCGAAGAGCACTTCGAGGTGGTCCGAGACGAAGCCGACCGGGCAGACCACGACGGCGCCGATCCCCTCGTCGGGGAGCGCCTTGATGACCTCCAAGATGTCCGGTCCGATCCAGGGCTCGGGGGTGCGCCCGGCGCTCTGCCACGCCACCCGCCAGTTGTCGATGCCCGCCTCGGCGGCGATGAGCTCGGCCGAGTGGACCATCTGGTCGGGGTACGGGTCGCCGTTGGTGCGGACGCGCTCGGGCAGGGAGTGGGCGGTGAACAGCACGAGGCGTGCGCCCTCGGTCGAAGGGGGGAGGCGGTCGAGGGCGGCGTGGACCCGCCCCGCCAGGAGTGCGGCGAAGCCGGGGGCGTCGTACCACTGCTCGACGGGGAGGAACTCGACGTCGTCGCCGAGGGCCTCAGTGGCGCGCCGCAGATACTCGCCCGACCCCATGGTCGAGCGGTGTGGGGTGAGGACCACGCCGACCACCGTGCGCACGCCGTCGGCGATGAGGGCCGCCGCACTCTGCTCGATGGTGGGCTCGGTGTACTTCGCGCCATAGCGCACGATGAAGCGGCCGGGGTCCGCGGCCTCGAGGGCGGCCGCCAGGCCGTCGACCTGTCCGGCGGTGCGCTCGGCCAGCGGCGAGATCCCCCCGATCGCCTCGTAGCGGCCGGTGAGCTCGGCGAGCTGTTCGGGGGACGGCGGGCTGCCCCGGCGGATGCGCGTGTAGAAGGCCTCGACGTCGTCGGGACGAGAGGGCGTGCCGTGGGCCATGACGAGCACCCCGATCGGTTTGGTGCCGGGCTGGCGGTCGGTGCTCATCGATCCCTCCCGGGCCCCGGCGCCCCCACCACACCCGCTCGACCCTCCTCGTGGACGAGGGCGACCAGCTCGGTGAGGATCCCCGGGTCGGTCTCGGGGAGGACGCCGTGCCCAAGGTTGAAGATATGCCCCGGGGCCGTGCCGGCCTGCGCCAGGACCGCCCGGGCCTCGGTGGCCACCACGTCGAAGGGTGCGAGGCACACCGCGGGGTCGAGATTGCCCTGCACGGCGAGGCCGCCGACGCGCCGGCGGGCCTCGTCGAGGGGGACACGCCAGTCGATGCCGACCACGTCGGCACCCGAGGTGGCCATGAGGGCGAGCAGCTCGCCGGTCCCGACCCCGAAGACGATGGTCGCCACGCCGAGGTCGGCCACGCCGGCGAGCACCTTGGCGGTGGCGGGCAGCACCGCCGTGGCGTACTCGGCGGGCGAGAGCGCCCCGGCCCAGCTGTCGAAGAGCTGGATGGCATTGGCGCCCGCCTCGATCTGGGCGCGCAACGAGGCGATCGCCATGTCGGCCAGTCGATCCATCAGCTGCGCGAAGAGCACCGGGTCGGTGTGGAGCATCCGCTTCACCTTGGTGAAATTGCGCGACGGGCCGCCCTCGATGAGGTAGCTGGCGACGGTGAAGGGCGCCCCGGCGAAGCCGATCAGGGCGACCCCCGGGGGGAGCTCGGCGGCGACCAGGGCCACCGCGGCCGCCACATAGGGGACGTCGGACTCGGGCTCGAGGGGGCGGAGCCGGGCGAGGTCCGCCTCGCCGGCGAAGGGCTCGGCGATCACCGGGCCGCGTCCGGGGACCACGTCGACCCCGAACCCGATGGCGTGGACCGGCACCACGATGTCGGAGAACACGATGGCGGCGTCGACCCCGTAGCGGCGCACCGGTTGGAGGGTGACCTCGGCGGCGAGGGCCGGGTCGGCGATGGCCGAGAGGATGCTGCCCTCACCGCGCAGGGACCGGTACTCGGGGAGTGAGCGGCCCGCCTGGCGCATGAACCACACCGGGGTGTGCGGCACCGGCTGGCTGCGGGCGGCGAGGACGAGGGGGAGCGGTGCGCTCGACGCGGCCCCGTCGACCAGCTCGTCGCCGTCGAGACCCTCGTGGGTGGTCGAAGGCCCACTCACTTGACAGGTTCGATGACGCACGCCGTGCCGTAGGCGCAGATTTCGCTCCACGCCGAGCCGAGCTCGGAGGTGTCGAAGCGCATGGCGATCACCGCGTTGGCCCCCCGGCCCTCGGCCTCGGTCACCATCCGCTGTATCACCTCTTCGCGCGAGGTCTGGAGGTTTTTCGTCATTCCCTTGAGCTCGCCCCCGAACATGGACTTGAAGCCGGCCCCCGTCTGGGAGAAGGCGTTGCGGGACCGAACGGTCAGGCCGAACACCTCACCGAGCACCGTGGTCACCCGGTAGCCCGGAACGTCGTTCATGGTCGAGATCAACACGGCTCTCCCGTCGCGCACCATCGCTCGATGCAGGACACGATCATCGCAGGCAGGTCGTGGTGGGACCAGCGCACGGGCTGGAGGTACCTCCGGGGCCCGGCCGCGTCACACCGGGCGATGTCCCGTAGACTTGATGGTTCTGCAGTTCAGGCGTCGGAGGGACCTCGGTCCACCGGATGGAAGGGACGACGTGGCCGTAGATCCCGAGCTTGAGGAAGAACAGCAGTTCCTCGACCGAGCCCATGACGGCCTCGACGCCATGCGCTCCGAGGCCAACCGCATGCTCGAATCGGTGCTCGACCTCGGCCGGGGGGGCACCTTCCAGTCGAGGACCGAGCGCGACATCGTCGTGCGCACCAGCCTGGCCAGGCTGAACCAGCTCGACATTGGTGACCAGGCGCTCTGCTTCGGGCGCATCGACCGCCTCCCCGAGGACGGCGGCGCCTGGGAGGCCTTCCACATCGGGCGCGTGGCGGTCTCGGGCCAAGACCACGAGCCCCTCGTCGTGGACTGGCGGGCCCCGGTGGCTGAGCCCTTCTACCGGGCCACCGGCCTCGACCCCCAGGGCCTCGCCCGGCGCCGCCACCTTGCCGTGCGCGGCCGCAAGGTCACGGGCTTGGAGGACGAGTACTTCGCCGTGCCCGATGCCGAGCGCTACCGCAACGAGGTCGCCGAGGGCGAGGGCACGACCCACCAGGACCGCCTCATCGAAGACGGCATGGCGCTCGGCGGCCCGGGCGCGCTGCTCGCCGCCCTCGGCCAGGCCCGCACCGGGCGCATGGGCGACATCGTCGCCACCATCCAGCGCGAGCAGGACGAGATCATCCGCTCACCGCTGCCCGGCGTCCTCCTCGTCCAAGGTGGCCCCGGGACGGGCAAGACGGCCGTCGCCCTCCACCGTGCCGCCTATCTGCTCTACACGCACCGTTTCCCGCTCGAGCGCCAAGGTGTGCTGGTCGTCGGGCCCAACCCGCTCTTCCTGCGCTACATCGAACAGGTGCTGCCGTCCCTCGGGGAGACCGGGGTCACGCTCTCGACCGTCTCGGGCCTCGTCTCGGAGGTCAAGGTCCGCGGTACCGACGCACCCGACGCGGCGCGCCTGAAGGGCGACGAACGGATGGCGAGCGTCCTCGCCCGGGCGGTGCGGACCAGGCAGCGGCCGCTGCGTGAGGACGTGGCGATCCCGTTCGGGGCAGGGGTCCTGCGCCTGCGCGCCGGGGACACCGAGACCATCGTCGAGCGTGCCCGCCGTCGGCCCGGCCCCCACAACACCCGCCGTCGCTTCGTCGACCAGCAGGTCGTCCGGGTGCTCGCCACCCAGTACGAACGGATCCAGCGGAGCGCGGGCGAGCCGGCGCGCCCGTCCGCCGAGTTGCTCGCCGGACTCGACGTCGAGGGCACACTCGACGGCGACCTCGGCGTCGACGCGGGCAATGAGTTCGACGTGGAGGAGTTCGGGCGCCAGGTCCGCCGTTCGCCCGAGCTCGCAGCCGCGTTGGAGCGCATGTGGCCGCGTCTCGCGCCCCATGAGCTGCTCCACGACCTGTTCGGGGCACCGGCCCTCTTGAACGCAGCGGGCAAGGGCGTGGTCTCGAGCGCGGAGATCGCGCTCCTCCACCGGCAGCGGAGCGCCTCGTTCGACGACGTCGAGTGGACCGCCGCCGATGCGGCACTCGTCGACGAGGCCCGCACGCTGCTCGGCCCGCGTCGGGCCGGCACCGCCCGGAACCGGCCCGACCCTCGGCACCTCGAGCGCGCCAGGGAGGAGACCGGCTTTTGGCCGAGCGGCCTCGACACGTCGCCGATGCCCTCGGGCCCGCTCACCGCCGACCCCGACGACCCGGCGCGCGCCTACGGCCACATCGTCGTCGACGAGGTCCAGGACCTCTCTCCCATGCAGCTGCGCATGCTGGCGCGCCGCTCGCTGTCGGGTTCGATGACCGTGGTGGGCGACATCGCCCAGGCCACGGGCCCCTGGGCGCCCTCGAGCTGGGACGACGTGACGGCCCACCTGAGCCCCCGACGCGAGCCCCGCAAGGTGGAGCTGACGGTCAGCTATCGCACACCGGCCGAGGTGGTGGAGATCGCCGCCCGGGTGCTGCGCGTCGCCGCCCCCGACATCACGCCGCCACGCCCGGTGCGCGAGTCGGGCGAGCGCCCGCGCTTCGTCGCCGCCGCGCCTGGGACGCTCGCCGAGCGCGTGGCCGAGGCGGCCGCCGAGGAGCTCGCCGCGCTCACGCCCGGTCGGGTGGCGGTGCTCGCACCCGCCCCCTTGCTGCCCGCCCTCGGTGCTGCGCTGGCCGAGAGGGGCCTCGACCCGGTGGACCCGCGCGACCCGCGGAGCGAGGGCCTCGCCGCGGCGCTCGTGCTCCTGCCCTCCGACGAGGCGAACGGCCTCGAGTTCGACGGGGTGGTGGTGGCCGAACCCGCCCTCATCGCCGCCGGCGACGGGGGCGAGGGGGAGCCGACCACCCGCGGGCTGCGCACGCTGTATGTGGCGCTGACACGCCCCACGCGCCGTCTGGCGGTCGTCCATTCGCTCCCCTTGCCGATCGGCTTGGCGCAGGAGCGCTCGCCCGCCCACTTCTAAAGGGAGGCGAATTGGGCCAAACGGCCCTTGTGGCGGCCTACCGCAAGGGTGCCGAAAACGCTCCGACCTGCTTGTTGGCGCAAATTGCCCGGGTTCAACTAGAAAATAGGGCGTGACCCAGGCCATTTCGGTGGAGCAACCGGGCAAGCGCACCAAGATCGTCCACGACCGGCCGCCGATGTTGGCAATCGGGATCATGATCTGGCTCGGCTCGGAGTTCATGTTCTTCAGTGGCCTCTTCGCGGCCTTCTTCACGATCCGCGCCCACGCAGTTGTCTGGCCGCCGGTCGGTACCAAGCTCGACACCCTCCAGGCAGGGATTTTCACCCTGATCCTCGTCTCGTCGAGTGGGACCATGTGGATGGCCGTGCACCACGAGGAGTACCGCGAGCGTGCGAAGGCCCGGGTGTGGATCGCCCTCACCTTGGTCCTCGGCGCCCTGTTCCTCGCCAACCAGATCTACGAATGGACGCACCAGACGACGCGCCCGGGCACCAACGCCTACGGCTCGCTGTTCTTCATCATGACGGGCCTCCACGGGATCCACGTCTTCATCGGCCTCGTGGCCATGGTGTTCCTCCTCGGCCGGCTGAAGGGCCAGGCTGACGACCCGGGCGAGCTGTCCGTCGTCCAGGGCATCAGCTACTACTGGCACTTCGTCGACATTGTCTGGATCGGCCTGTACAGCTGTCTGTTCCTGCTCAAGTAGGGGTTGCATGCGTCATCTGACAAGGAATCGCTACCTGCTGCCCGCAGCCGTGATCAGCGCGGTCGGGCTCGCGGGCATTGCGGTGTTCAGCGGTGGCGCCCAGGCCTCGGACACGACGACCACGGTGCCGGCGGCGACCACGCCCACCACCACCCCGGTCCCGACGACCGCCTCGTCGGCTGCCGCTGCTGCCGCCGCCGCCGAGGGTGCCGCCGCCGAAGGTGCCGCCGCCAGTTCACTCGCGTCGCCGGTGGCGGCCACCATCTCGCCCAAGTTCCCGAGCTCGCCGGGCAACACCACCGTCTTCAACGCCGGGAACCCCCGCTACTCCTCCAGGGTCTTCGTCTCGGGCGGCAAGGTCACCGCCTACGGCAACCGGGCCATCCTCTACACCGCCCCGCCGTCGAGCTACATCCCCGCCGGCGAGGCGCTCTTCGCCCAGAACTGCGCCAGCTGCCACGGCAACGAGGCGGAGGGCACCACCGCGGCCCCCAACCTGGTCGGCGTCGGGCCGGCGACCGTCGACTTCTGGGTGGTCACCGGCCGCATGCCCGCCGACAACACCCCGAGCATCGAGGCACCCCGCAAGCCGCCGCGCCTCAATCCCACCCAGGCGCTCAAGATCGCCGCGTGGGTCAACTCGCTCGACCCGGCCACGCCCTACATCCCCCACGTCAACCTCTCCACCGCGAATCTCTCGACGGGCGCGAGCCTCTTCGCCCTCAATTGCGCGGCATGCCACACCATCACCGGCGGTGGTGACGCCCTCGCCTTTGGAACCTCAGCGCCCTCGCTGCACGTGGCCACCCCGACCGAGGTGGCCGAGGCCATCCGCACCGGGCCCGCCAACATGCCCCGCTTCACCGGGAACCTGACCGACGCCCAGGTGCGCGACATCGTGGGCTACGTCACCTCGACCATCCAGCACCCGAACAACGCAGGGGGCATCGGCCTCGGCGGGCTCGGGCCGGTCGGTGAGGGCTTCGTCGGGCTCCTCTTCGGTGTGGGCATCCTCGCCCTCATCTGCTTCTGGATCGGAGACCGGGCCAAGTGAGCCGGAACGAGCGACACTCGAGAGGCGGGGACCGACGGTGAGCGAGACCGAGCAGACGACGGTCGACGTCGCTGCCCCGACCAACGGCGACGGCGAAGAAGCGCACCGCACGTCGGTGCCCATCCCCATCGCCCGCCTCTCCGACCCGCACCTCCAAGATGCGGCGCGCTACCCCGAACGGGTGGAGCGCATCGCGGCGGTCGCCATGGTGCTCGGCACCATCGCGGTCGCCGGGTTCGGCGTCGCCTACTGGCAGAACGCCAACCCATGGATCCTCGGTGCCACCTTCGGCGCCGGTCTCCTCCTGCTGGGCTTCGGGCTCACCACCTGGGGCAAGTACCTGATGCCCCAGGGCCCCTTCGTGGAGGAGCGCCACCCCCTGGCCTCGACACCGGCCGAACGCGACGCCATGTCGGCGGCCCTCGTCCAGCGCTCGGGCATCGTGGTCAAGCGCCGCCGCATGCTCGGCGGCCTGCTCGCCACCGGCCTCGGGGTCTTCGGCATCGTCGCCCTCTTCCCGCTGCTCCGCTCGCTCGGGCCGGTCCCAGGCGACACACTGACAAAGACCAACTGGAAGAAGGGCTCACGGCTCGTCGACTCGAACGGCCGGCCCATCAAGGTCAACGAGCTCGAAGTCGGCGGCATCCAGACCGTGTTCCCCGAGGGGAACGCCTACACCGAGGAGGGCCAGGCCGTCGACCAGACCGTCCTCATCAGGGTCGGCACCTCGGCCATCGTGACGATGCCCGGCCGCGAGACCTGGGCCCCGGCCGGCTACGTGGCCTACTCCAAGGTGTGCACGCACGCCGGCTGCCCGGTCGGCCTCTACGAGCAGCAGCTGCAGCTCCTCGTGTGCCCCTGTCACCAGTCGATGTTCGACGTCACCAACGGCGCGGTGCCGAAGTTCGGGCCCGCCCCGAGGCCGCTCCCGCAGCTGCCGCTCCAGATCACCTCTGATGGCTACCTCGTTGCCCAGGCTGGCTACGATCAGCCCGTGGGCCCTGGCTACTGGGAGCGCAACTCGGGATGAGCACATCTGAGACCACCAGCGGCCACTCCCAGACGGCGGTGACCGACGGGCACGCCGCCAGCGGATCCAACGGCAAGGCCCGCACCAAGCGAGAGCAGAAGGCTGCCCTCGGCCCCTACGGCCGCACCGGCAAGATCGTCGGCGAGCTCGACGACCGCCTCGGCATCGCCAAGGGCGGCCGCACCTTCTTGGACAAGGTCTTCCCCGACCACTGGTCCTTCATGCTGGGCGAGATCGCCCTGTACTCCTTCGTCATCCTGCTCGCCACGGGCGTCTTCCTCACGCTCTACTACGTGCCCTCCCAGACAATGGTCATCTACCACGGCAGCTACGCCCCGCTGCGTGGGCAGCGGATGTCGGAGGCCTACCTCTCGTCGGTCAACCTGTCCTTCGCTGTCCGTGCCGGGCTGCTCATGCGCCAGATGCACCACTGGGCGGCCGACATCTTCATCGGCGCCATGGTGGTCCACATGGCCCGCATCTTCTTCACCGGGGCCTTCCGCAAGCCACGCGAGCTCAACTGGACCATCGGGGTCACGTTGCTCACCCTCGGCATCATCGAGGGCTTCTTGGGCTACTCGCTCCCCGACGACCTGGTCTCGGGCACCGGCATCCGCATCGCGGACTCGATCATCCTGTCGATCCCGATCGTCGGGTCGTACCTCTCGTTCTTCCTGTTCGGTGGGCCGTTCCCGGGCCACATCATCATCGAGCGCTTCTACATCATCCACGTGCTCATCATCCCGGCCATCATCGCCGGGATGGTGGGGGCCCACCTTGGGCTGCTCGTGCGCCAGAAGCACACGCAATTCCGCGGCCACGGCCGCAGCGAGACCAACGTGGTCGGCTCGCCCATGTTCCCGACGTTCATGGCCAAGACCACGGGCTTTCTCTTCATGACCGCCGGTGTCACCGGGATACTCGGCGGCCTCGTCCAGATCAACCCCATCTGGCAGTTCGGACCCTACGAGCCCGACAAGATCTCCTACGCCGTCCAGCCGGACTGGTACATGGGCTGGCTCGACGGCGCCCTGCGCATCATGCCGTCGTGGGAGACGGCGATCTGGGGCCACACGATCCCCTGGGAGATCTTCCTGCCCGCGATCGTGTTCCCGGGCCTCATCTTCGGCGTCTGCTACATGTGGCCCGGCCTCGAGCGCAAGTTCACCGGGGACAACGAGCTGCACAACCTCTTGGACCGGCCGCGTGACCGGCCCAAGCGCACCGCCGCTGGGGCGGCCATGCTCGCCTTCTTGTTCACGCTGTTCGCCGCCAGTTCGACCGACGTGCTCGCCAACTTCTTCCACATCTCGCTCAACGAGGTGCTGTGGTTCTTCCGGATCGCCATCTTCGTCGTGCCGGTCATCGCCGGCCTCGTCACGTGGCGTATCTGCATCGAGATGCAGCATGCGTCGGGCATCGGCAAACGCAAGCGGGCGGTGATCGTGAGCCGCAGCGAGACCGGCGAGTACACGACGACCCCGGCCCCCGGCCGGGTGGACGCCGACGTCGTCGAGCTCGACGCCGCGCCGGTCCCCGTGCTCATCGACATGGACTCGGCTCCCGAGCCCGAGCCGGTGGGAGCGGGTGCGGACGGCGAGGGCGCCGGTGCCGGCGTGCGGCGCGTCACCCGCTGAGGACCCTCTGAGGATCGTCGTGGGGCGCTGCCTCACACTGAGGGGCAACCGGTAGTCTCCGCAAGGTGACGCGACGCCTCGTGCGACTGGGCGGCGCGGCGCTGGCGGTCAGCTTGTTGGCCGCCTGCGGTACCACGACCGGCACGGCATCTCGTCCGCCGACCGGGTCGACGACGAGTGCGGCGCCGACCACCACGACGACCACCGTCCCGCCGACGACGACCACCACGACCGCGCCCGAGCAGCCCGGCTGGACCACCGCCGACCGCAGCGCCCTGGGCATCAACGCCGACCAGCGCACCATCGCCGAGCCTGACGGCACCCAGATCGCCATCACCCGGTTTCTCGCCGCACGGGTCCACTACGCGCTGCACGTGGGCAGCGAGGACCCACCAACGGGCAGCGCCAGCATCACCGCCCTCGACGGCTCGATCGTTGCGCCGCAAGAGGCGCCCATCCTGGTCGGCGCCTTCAATGGCGGGTTCAAGGTGGCCGCGGCGGCGGGGGGCATGGAGGTCCTCGGTCAGGTGCTGACACCACTCGAGAACGGGCTGGCCAGCCTCGTCATCGACCAGGACGGCTCGGCGCACATCGGCATCTGGGGCCAGACCATCCCGGTCCCGGGCGAGGCGGTTGCCAGCGTCCGCCAGAACCTCGCCCCCCTGGTCGTGAACGGGGCGCCCAGCCCGTCGATCAACGACATCGCGGCCTGGGGGGCGACACTGGGCGGCGGCTCGGCCGTCGCTCGCAGCGCCCTCGGTATCGACGCCCAGGGCAACCTGCTCTACGCCGGCTCCATGTCGGCGGTCCCCGCCGACCTGGCGAATGCCCTCATCGCCGCGGGTGCGGTCACCGCCCTGGAGCTCGACATCAATCCCTACTGGGTCCAGGTGGACACCTCGCCCACTCCCGGCGCGCCCCTCGTGGCCGGCGTACCCGGCCAGCAGCGGCCCGCCAACCAGTTCTCGGTCGGCTGGACCCGGGACTTCGTGACCGTGCTTTCAAACGGCTAGAAATACGGCCGCACCTGCTCGCTTGGGGCGGGAGTGTGTCGCACGGGCCGGGCGATGGGCCAGCGGCCCGATCGGGCTGTGCTGGCATCGTGGTCGCATGACACCATGACGAAGAACCTGACGGTGCGCCTGCCCGACGACGTGGCAGCCGACGCCGAGGCCCTGGCCCGGGTGAACGGAGTCAGCCTGAACGAGACCGTCAAGCGGTCGCTCATCGAAGAGATCGAGCGCACGCGAACGGACCCCGAGTTCAAGGCCCGACTGACCAGGATCATCGAAGAGGACCGGGAGCTGCTTGAGCGCCTGGCGCGGTGAGCCCCAACTATCTGAATCTCTCCGACTATCTGGCGATCGCCGCAGCTGTCACCGACCTCGACCTCCAAACGCTCACCGATTCGAGCCGTCTCGACCTCGCGGACTCGGCCCTCCACGCGCCGGAGGCATCCTTCGGCGGCGAGGAGTTCTACCCGGACTTCGTCGACAAGCCGTCCTCCTCGTCAGACTGGTCAAAAACCACCCTCTGATCGACGGAAACAAGCGCGCCGGGCGGATCGCTCCGGATCTTCATCGAGGTCAACGGCTGGACCTGGGCGAGCTATCCAGGCGTGGACGAGTCTGAAGCGGCCGTGCTGGCCGTCACGAACGGCGAGCGGGACGAGCAGCGTACGGCGCTTGGCTGCGAGAATTCCTGAAGCACATAGGCCGGATTGACCGCCAACGGGCGGTGGGAACCCTGGTCGCCAGCACGGCCGGCACAAGGCAGCTCGGTACGGATGGGTGGTCGAACGGACCGCAGCATGGCTATCCAGCTTCAGGTAGTCCGGCGCAAGCCGAGCGACCGCTCACCGTCTCGCCCTTGCGGTCACCTACCCCTCCTTGCGGAGCTGCCTAAACGTGGCCGCCCCGGCGGCTCTCGACGGTGGCGCCGATCAGGGCCGAGACGACGAGGGCGAGCGCAACCGGTGCGAACCAGATGCCGAACACGAAGGTGAGGCCGATGAAGAAGGCCCCCGAGGCGAGAACGAACGGCCAGATGCTCGATCCGGGGAAGCTGCTGATCACGCCCGCACCGCTCGCGATGGTGGCGTCGGGGTTGTCCTCGGGCCGTTGGCCCATCTTGCGATACCAGTAGTAGTAGTACCCGCCCGGCAACAGGCCCAGCAGGGCCGAGCCGATCAGCATCAAGGTGCCGGCCTGCTCGTAGGACGTGAACCAGTAGATGGCACCGATGATGGCGAAGAAGATGCCGATGACGAGCAGGATGAACGACTCGGTCTTCATACCTCCACCGTCTCCCTCGTGCCGCCCGAGCCGTCACCACCGTGGCCGCTCGACGGGCCGGTGGGTTTGCCGTGGTGCAGGGCCGGGGAGTCAGGGTGGTTGTAGTCCCACGTGGGCCGCTCGGAGCGGATCGGCGGGAGGTGGGTGAAGTTGTGGTGCGGCGGGGGTGAGGTGGTGAACCACTCGAGGCCGCCGGCGTCCCAGGGGTTGTCACCAGCCGGCACCGGGTTGCGCCAGGAGATCCAAAGATTCACGAGCAGGATGGCGAAGCTGATGCCGATGACGAAGGCGCCGATCGTCGAGATCTGGTTGTAGACCTGCCAGCCGAGGTTCGACGGGTAGACCGCCACGCGCCGTGGCATGCCCTTCAGGCCCACCTCGTACTGCGGGATGAAGGTCAGCCAGAACCCGATGAACAGCAGCCAGAAGTGCCACTTGCCGAGCTTGTCCGAGAGCATCCGGCCGAACATCTTCGGGTACCAGAAGTACAGCCCGGCGAAGCCGGCGAACACGGCGGTGCCGAAGAGGACCTGGTGGAAGTGGGCGACCACGAAGTACGTGTCGTGGGTGAAGAAGTCGAGGGCGGGTGCCGCCAGCATGACGCCGGTGACGCCACCCATGAGGAAGGCGAAGAGGAACCCGATGCAGAACAGCATGGGCGTCTTGAACGACAGCTGTCCCCGCCACATGGTGCCGATCCAGTTGAAGAACTTGATGCCGGTCGGCACGGCGATCAAGAGGCTCAACAGGCTGAAGAAGGGCAGCAGCACCACGCCGGTCGTGTACATGTGGTGCGCCCAGACCCCCGTCGAGAGGGCGGCGATCGACAACGTGGCGAAGACCATGCCCTTGTAGCCGAACACCGGCTTTCTCGAGAACGTCGGGATCACCTCGGTGGCGATGCCGAAGAAGGGCAGGGCGAGGATGTAGACCTCCGGATGGCCGAAGAACCAGAAGAGGTGCTGCCAGAGCACGGGCACACCACCGCCCGAGACCGTGAAGATGTGCGTCCCGAAGTGCCGGTCGCAGTAGAGCATGATCAGCGCGGCGGTGAGCACCGGGAAGGCGATCAGGATCAAGATGCCGGTCACCAACATGTTCCAGGTGAAGATCGGCATCCGGAACATGGTCATACCCGGGGCGCGCAGGTAGAAGATGGTGGCGACCAGGTTCACCCCGGTGAAGATGGCCGAGAAGCCCGTCAGGGCCAGCGCCATGATCCACATGTCCGAGCCCGCCCCCGGTGAGTTCGTGGCGTTCGACAGCGGGGCGTAGGCCACCCAGCCGAAGCTCGAGGCGCCGCCGGCCACGAAGAAGCTGAGCAGCATGGTGATCGAGCCGCCGGCGTAGAGCCAGTAGGAGAGCGCGTTCAGGCGGGGGAAGGCCATGTCGGGCGCGCCCACCTGCAACGGCACGATGTAGTTGGCGAGGCCACCGAAGGCGAAGGGCCCGGCGAACAGGTACAGCATCAGGCTGCCGTGCATGGTGAACAGCTCGTTGTACTGGGAGAAGCTGAGCAACGAGCTCGACGGGCTCGCCAGCTGGAGGCGGATGACGAGGGCCATGATGCCCGCCAGGTAGAACATCACGAGCGACGTGATCATGTAACTGAGGCCGATGACCTTGTGGTCGGTGGTGGTCAGCCACTTGAGCACGCCGGTCGGGCCGTGCTCCTCAGCGTGGCCGTGCTCGACCACGTGCTCGTCGACCGCCGTTACGTCGCCCCCACCACCGATGACCGGCGGGTTGATGACGTCGGTCATGAGGAGCCTCCTTGCACGGTGCTCGAGTTTGCGTGGTACGCCGTGGTCGACGCCGACGTGGAGTTCTGTGCGAGCCACGCCTCGTAGGCCGAGGGCGACACCGCCTTGACCTGGAAGATCATCAGCGAGTGGTAGAGCCCGCAGAGCTGCGTGCACTGTCCGCGGAAGGTGCCGGCGTGGTTCACGTTGAAGCTGAACTGGTTCGTCACGCCCGGCAGGGCGTAGCGGCTGAAGTTGAACTCGGGCACGTAGAAGCCGTGGATCACGTCGCTCGAGCGGAGCACGATGTGGACGTTCTCACCGACCGGCACGACCATCGTCGGGTTCTGCAGCTCCTGGCCGATCACGGTGACATTGTGGCCTGGGTAGCTGAACCGCCATCCCCACTGGAAGGCGGTGACGTTCACCTGGACGTTGGAGGCCGGGACCGCGTCCACCGAGTTCTCCGTGACCACCGAGAAGTAGAACAACACCAGCACCATGACGATCGGCACCACGGTGTAGATGATCTCGAAGAGCGTGTGGTACTGCGTCTGGGCCGGGATCTTGTCCGAGCGGCGGCGGTAGCGCAGCACCGCCCAGAGAATCAGGAACGCCACGAGGATGAACACGCACAGCCCCGTGATGAAGAACCCCTGCCAGAGCTTGTTGGCGTCGACGGCCTGCTTGGTGGCACCCCGGTAACCGCCGAAGGTGGGCAGTTGGCAGCTGGCCAGAACGAGGGGGCTGAGGACGACTGCCCCGAGCGCCAGGCGGCGCGTCGTCAGCTTTGGCAGCCTCCGACGGGGTCGCGCTAGGGGTGAGCCGGCCGAGGGCGAATCCACAGCGCTCAATCTAGCGAAGGGCGCCTAAAAACACGAAATCGCAGTTGGGGGCGTCGCGCCAGGGCCAAAAGTCCCACCGTGCCCGATTTCGTGGCTCAATCCTCGGGCGACGAGGTGCGCGCCGCCCAGTTGAACACCCCTTTGGCCATGGTCGAGGTCGCGTGCTCGGCGCGCGTGGTGAACACCCGCTGGCGGGCGTCCGCGATGGCCGGGTCGCTCGGATCCGCCAGCCACGCCATCTCCGCCAGGTGCCCCGCCAGGCGGAGTGCCCCTTCGGTGTCGGGTCCCGCAGCGGTCGGCGCCGGCTGGTTGAGCAGCTCGAGGGCTCGTGCCGCCAAGGCGCCAGGCCCGCCGGCGAGGGCCGCCACCTCGCTGGCCAGGGCCACCTCGGGAGCCGGCTTCAAGGTGGCGGGGTTGCCGTCCCACCAGCCGCCGTAGAGGCGCCAGATGTTGTGCACGATGAACTCGGGCTCGTCGTAGATCGGCCGCAGATACGACAGCCCGGCGAGGTGGGAAGGGACCTCGACACTGTGGATGGCTTCGTCGAGGCGCCCACCGTTGTTCATGATCTCGAGCGTCTGCTCGACGAGGGACTCGAGCAGCTCGGCGGTCCCGCCGAGCGCCTGGGCGACCCGGTCCGAACCCATGACCGGCAGGCCGTGGCCGGGGAGAAGGTACTCCGCATCCAGGGTCAGCATGCGCCGCAGGGCCTGGGCCCACTCACGCGGATAGCGCTGCACCTTCTGGGGGTTGCCGGCGTTGGGCGAGGCGAAAATGAACAGGTCGCCGCAGCACAGCACACGCTTGTCGGCGAACCAGCTCACCGTGTGGTCGTCGGTCTCGCCCTTCTCGTGGACGAGGTCGAGGTGCACGCCGCCGACATCGAGGGGGCGCCCAGCCCGGTAGGTCTCGTCGGGGTAACGGTATGCCGTCGGCCAGATGAGGTTCTTGAAGCCGAACTGGCGCCGGTTAATGACCTGGTTGTAGCCGGCGGTCGCGATGTAGCGGTCGAAGCGGTCCCGAATCGCCTCATGGGCGATGACGACCGGTGGAGCCCACCCCTTCTCCGCCGACTCCGCCTCCCAGACGCCGACCCCGAAGACGTGGTCGATGTGCCCGTGCGAGAAGACCGCGGTGTTGAGGCGCTGGTCGCTCCAGCGCCGCAGTTCGGTGTGGATCAGCGGTGCGACGGGCTCTGAGCCGGTATCGATGAGCACGAGGCCGTCGTCGGTCGTGATCGCCGTGACGTTGGCCAGGGTGGGGACGAAGGCCACGCCCTGGCAGATCTCGGCCATGCCGCCGAGGTGGCCGACGGGGTGGTACTCGCTCCAGGGATCGACCTCGCCGCGCCAGAGGCGGTCGGCCATCTCGACGACGTCAACTGCCACCGTGACCGCCCTTCACCCACCGGGCGGGTATCCGGTGCCCGCGCCGACCCGCTGGCGGCATGCTCAGGAGGGCTTGGTGGAGCCCGGGTTCTCGCTCTTGGCCTCCGTCGAGTCCGGGGCCGGGGTGTCGGTCGCGGTGGCGTCGTCCTCGTGGCCCTCGGTCATGCCCTTTTTGAATTCCTTCTGGGCCGAGCCGAGGTTGCGGGCCAGCTTCGGGATGGCAGCGCCACCGAAGAGCACCACGACGATCACCAGCACGACGATGAGGAGGTCCGGGCCGAAGATTTCTGCCAGTTGCATGGGGAGGCTCCTTGCACGGTGGCCACCCGACGGCGACCCACCTTCCGACAGGTTAGACCCTGGCCCCGGCACGTGGGGCCCGGGGTCGGCAGGCCTACCCGGCGATCAATATCCCGAGGAAGAGGGCGACGACGGCGGCCAGCCCGGCCACCGAGCCCCAGATGGCGAGCCCCGCCTTCGTAGTCGCCCGCTGGTGGAGGAACGTCCCGACGCCGGTCAGGATGACCATGACCATCTTGACGCCGAAGACGGCCTGCCAGGTGTTGGACTGGTCCGACAGGTTGACCGCGGCGAGGTTCCAGAAGCCGGTGATGATGAGGAGCGCGAACGCCGGCCACGCCAGGCGGCTGAAGGCCCGGGCGAGGGACTTGGGGGCTTCGGGCCCGAGGGTGCGGGCGGTCGGCTGGAGCCCCATCATCACGAACATGCCGCCGACCCAGACGGTGGCGCCCGCCACGTGGAGGAACAGCCGGATGGCGTCGAGGGTGGGGGCGAGCGGCTGGGCCGCCGCTTCGATCACCGACCCGTCCAGTTGGGCGGGCGCTTCTCGGCGAAGGCGATCGGGCCCTCCATGGCGTCCGCACTCGAGAAGATCACGCGCATCGCCTCGTCGTTGATCCGCCAGCCCTCCTCCTCGGAGACCTCGGCGGCGTCATGGATGAGCTGCTTCGAGTAGCGCACCGACAGCGGGGCATTCGCCGCGATGCGCTCGGCCAGCTCCATGGCGGCGGGGAGGAGCTCATCGGCGGGGACGACCCGGTTCACGAGCCCGAGCTCGAGGGCACGGTTGGCGTCGACCGGGTCGCCGGTGAGGGCCAGCTCGTAGGCGAAGGCGAGCGGGATGCGCTTGGGAAGGCGGATGAGCCCGCCGCCGGCCGCGAACAGGCCGCGCTTGACCTCGGGGATGCCGAAGGTGGCGTGGTCGGCGGCGACGACCATGTCGCACGAGAGCACGATCTCGAAGCCACCGGCGAGGGCCGAGCCGTTGACCGCCGCGATGAGGGGTTTGGGGAACGACCGCTTGGCGATGCCCGCGAAGCCGCCGTTCGCGGTGGCGATGTTGGCGTCGCCACTGGCGAAGGCCTTCAGGTCCATACCTGCCGAGAAAGCCTTCTCGCCTGCACCGGTGAGGACGACCACCCAGGCGCCGTCGTCGTTCGTCAGCTCGTCGAGGGCGTCGGAGAGTGCGTGGGCCACGGCGCCGTTGATGGCGTTTCTCGCCTCGGGACGGTTGATGGTGAGCAGTTCGACGTGCCCTTGTCGCTCCCGCAGTAGCTCGTCGGCCATGCCTCTCCTCCTGGTCACGTTGGCGACGCCAACGGTGCTCGCTCTGTCAGGGCGAGACGCTACTCCGCCCGACGCGAGTGGGAACGTCCCGCACGGACTCTGCCATGCTGTCCCGGTGCCCATCGCGGACAACGACTCGGGCTTGCACTTCGGCGTGAGCAGCACCTCCTACGGCAGCGAGGGGGGGCTCAACGGCCCCGGTGAGCCGGCCAACAACTGGGTGCTCTGGGAGCACAGCGGTCACGTCGAGCCTTCGGGGCTCGCGTGTGACGGGTGGGCCGACCCGTCCTCGTGGATCGAGCGGGCACAGGCCCTCGGCGTCGATTCGGTCACCCTCGGTGTCGAGTGGGCCCGCACCGAGCCAGCCGACGGCGCAGTCGACGCCGCCGCCATCGACCGCTACGCGAGCACCCTCGCCGAGCTCCGACGTGCAGGCATCGAGCCCACCGTCGAGCTGTCCCACTTCACGCACCCGTGGTGGCTGGGCCAGGAGTTCTGGCTCATGCCGGGCTCGCCGGAGCGCTTCGCACGTCACGTCGCCGAGATGACCCGTGCGCTCGGCGAGCACTGTTCCAACTGGATCACCATCGCCGAGCCCGCGGCGGTGTCGATCAACGGGTGGGTCACCGGTCGGTTCCCCCCCGGCCGGCGCCTGGCGGTCGCCGACCGCTACGCCGTGCTCGACAACCTGCTGTGCGCGCACGTGCTGGCCGCACGCGCCATCGGCGAGCTCCAACCGTCAGCGGCGGTGGGCATGAGCACGGGGTGCTCGAGGGTCTATGACTTCGACCGGATCTGCCTCGACCTCCTGGCCGCACCGAGCCTCGAGGTCGCGACGGCCGACCTCGACGAGTGGATCGCCCTGCGCCGGCGGGAGTTCGCGGCCGCACTCGCGCGGCCGTCTCGCTCCGGTGCGCCCCGCCGCGTCTCGCCGCTGTACCTGGCGTCGGCACTCTCGCCCTACGGGCCCACCGGGGGGCGGGCGCAGCGGCGGCTCCGGCGGCCCTCACCGCGGCGGCTCCAGCGCGTCCTCGCCGAGTCGGGCGCCGCGCCGCCCTTCAATTTCGTGGCCGTCGAGCATCCCGGCGCGCTCGCTGCGGGCGACCCGGCCGCCGCCCTCGGCGTCGCCGCGTGGTGCGGGGATCTCGCCGACACGTTCCCCACGGTGGCCATCCGCGTGAGCGGGGCGGCGGTGGCGGGCCGGGTGCACAACGGGGCGGCCGTCGGGGAGCCGCTCCCGAGCCGGCGCGAGGCCATCGCCGCCGACCTCGAGGGGCTCGGGCGGGCGAGGCGCGCCGGCGTGCCCATCGAGTCCTACTCCTACCGCTCGCTGGTCGACGAGTACGGCTTCGGCAGCTACGAGCTGCGCACCGGCCTCTACGGCATGGACCGCGCCCGTGGGCCCCGAGGCATCCGTTGGCTCGAGACCGACAGCGCCGGCGACGACGCCGTCGGCGCCTACGCCAAGCTCATCGAGTCCGCCCGGGCGCAGGGCGGGGCCGGCTAGGCCGACCCCTCAGCGGTCGCCCTCATTTTCGGCGGCCGGTGCGGCCACCAGCTTGTCCTCGGTCTCGGGATGGGTGGCCTCGTAGCCCTCCTCGAAGGTGCGCTCCTTGCGGCGTGAGCGCAGGAGCAAGGTGACCGCGGCGACCACCACCAGGGCCAGGACGGCGTAGGAGGCCCAGTTGGCGTATTTCTCGGCGCGTTGGTAGGCGTTGCCGACCAGGTAGCCCAGCATGACGTAGCCGGTGCCCCAGATGACCCCCCCGGCGGCGTTGGCCATCAGGAAGGTGCGGTACCGCATGCCCGAGAGCCCGGCCAGGCCGGGAATGACCGCCCGCAGGAAGGCGGTGAAGCGGCCGATGAACACGGCCCACGCGCCGCGCGTCTTGAGCAGGCCCATCGCCCGGTCGATGCCGCCGCGGCGGTGCCGAAGGAGCTTGAAGTTGAGGACCCGCTCGCCGTAGCGCTTGCCAACCTCGAAGCCCACGCTGTCGCCGGTAATGGCGGCGACGATCACGAGCGGGATGAGGATGGCGAGCTGGACGCGGCCCTGGCTGGCGATGACCCCACCCAGGATGACTGCGGTCTCGCCGGGGAAGATGAAGCCGACGAAGATCGCCGCCTCGGAGAAGACGAGGGCGAAGACAATGAGGTAGACGGCGAGCGGGCTCATGTGCAAGATGGGATCGAGGATCTGGGTCAGCACATCTTCATCATCCCCCGCAGGTCGGGTCGGGCCAACCCCGAGGCCGCGCGGCACGGCCCGCTCCCTATCCTGTGGTTGATGAGCTGGCGCGATGCACCCTGTGCTTCAGCGGTCTCTCAGCGCCAGTGCGCCAGACTGGGCTTATGTCGCAGCGCAGCCGCCCGGTGCGCACGGTGAGCTCGAAGCCGGTGAGCACCCGGCCGGGGAGCCCGAAGACCAAGACGGTCATGAAGCGCCCGGCGCGCTGGGTGTTCTGGTCCCCTCCGCCCCACGCCAACGCGATGGCCTCGTGGGCGCTGCTCCCGCTGCGGGCATTCCTCGGTTTCACCTTCTGCTTCGCGGGGCTCCAGAAGCTCACCAATCCGAACTTCTTCAACGCGCAGAGCCCCTCGAGCATCCAGGCCCAGCTGATCGCCGCCAACCGCATCAGCCCGCTGCACGTGCTGCTCGGCCACCTGCTGCAGTTCGCCACGCCACTCGGCATCGTCATCGCACTCGGCGAGCTGGCAGTCGGCATCGGTGCGCTCCTCGGCCTGTGGACCCGCATCGCCGCTCTGGGTGGCATGGCGCTGTCGGCCATGCTGTTCCTCACCGTCAGCTTCCACTCCTCCCCCTATTACACGGGCGCGGACATCGTGTTCTTCTTCGCCTGGACCCCGTTGCTCATCGCCGGTGCCGGGGTGCTCTCGCTCGACAGCCTCATCAGCTCGTTTGCCCGCAACGAGGTGGGGCAGGGCTCGCCGGTCTTCGTGCCCGTCACCTTCGAGCTCGTGCAGAAGGTGTGCGGCAACTTCGACGATGGCCACTGTGCCGCACAAAAGGGCGCGCCGTGCGACACCAAGGGCTGCCCCTACCTCGCCGCCCAGCACACTCCGAGCGTCCGGGCCAACCCCGACGCCGTCGACCGCAGGATGCTCGTGCTCGGCGGCGCGGCCGTGGCCACCGCGGGCATTGTCGGACTCACCACCGCGGGCATCTCGGCGGCGATCGGCCGGATGGTGGGCGGCGCCAAGGCGCCGAACTCGGGCTCGGGCACGTTGCCCGGGCCCTCCGCTTCGGGATCGACCTCGACGACCGCTCCCACGGGCGCCACGACCACCGCGCCGGCGGGTGTCACGACCACCACCACGCCGGTGGCCGTCCCGGCCGGCACCCGAGTCGGGCCGGCCAAGGACGTGCCCGTCGGGGGTTCGGCCTCCTTCCAGCTGCCCTCGAGCGGCGACCCGGGATTGATGCTCCAACTCAGCTCGGGCAGCTTCCTCGCCTACGACGCCATCTGCCCGCACGCCGGCTGCACCGTGGGGTACTCGAGCGCGGCCAAGCTCATCGTCTGCCCGTGCCACGGGTCCGAGTTCAACCCGTCCAACGGTGACGTCATCCAGGGGCCTGCCCCCCGAGGCCTCACGTCGTACCCGGTGGCCGAAGGCCCCGACGGCGAGCTGTACGTCAAAGACTGATCGACGTGCCTCGCCATGACCTGTCGATGACCGGGCCTCCCCGGTGCAGTAGAACCGTGCCGTGCGGATCCTGATCATCGAAGACGAGGAGTCCCTCGCGGCAGCCGTCAAGGTCGGCCTTGAGGCGGAAGGCTTCACGGTCGATGTCGCCCACAACGGGCTGGACGGCCTCGAGATGGCGCGCGAGGACCTCTACGACCTCGTGGTGCTCGACATCCTGCTCCCGGGCATGAACGGGTTCCAGCTCTGCGCGACGTTGCGCTCGGACGCCAACTGGGTCCCGATCCTGATGCTGACCGCCAAGGTGGGCGAGCTCGACGAGACCGAGGCGCTCGACACCGGGGCGGACGACTTCTTGACCAAGCCGTTCTCGTTCGTGGTGCTCGTGGCACGCATCCGCGCCCTGCTGCGGCGTGGCCGGCCCGAGCGCCCGGCGGTCCTCGCGGCGGGGGATCTCACGTTGGATCCCACCGAGCACCGGTGCCGGCGCGGGGAGGTCGAGATCGACCTCACGCCCCGCGAGTTCGCCCTCCTCGAGTTCTTCCTGCGCGTGGCGGGTGAGGCCGTGACCAAGCGTGACATCCTCGACCACGTCTGGGGCGACGACTTCGCAGGTGACCCCAACATCGTCGAGGTCTACGTCGGCTACCTCCGGCGCAAGATCGACGCGCCGTTCGACCGCGCCGCCTTGGAGACGGTTCGCGGCATCGGCTACCGCCTCAATGCCGACGGCGGCTGACCCCGCGGGCGCCCGCGTCGAGCCCCCCGCGCACGAGCGCCGCGTGGAGGGCGCGGCGCGCTCCGTGTTCAGCTCCGTGCGGGTGCGCATCACCATCGCCGCCCTGCTCGTGGTGGCCGTGACGCTGGCCGTCGGCGGCGCAGGCCTCGTGTTCCTGGTGCACCGCTCGCTCGTGAACAACGCCCGCAGCGCGGTGATCAGCGAAGCGGACAACGTCGGCTCCGTCGTCGCCCAGGGCGTGGTGCCCACACACCTGGTGGTGCGCGTCGGCACCGCCGTCCAGGTCGTCAATGCAAAGGGGCAGGTCCTCACCTCGTCGGGCGACCTCGACCGGCGCGGCCCGGTCACGACCATCCGGCCGCCGGTCGGCGGCCGGATGATCCTGGCCACCACCGGGGAGCTCCCCGGTGACGACGACGCCGACACCACGGTGGCCGTGACCGTCTCCTCGCCGAAGGGGCCGCTCACCGTCTATGCCGTGAGCAGCGGCGAGGCGACCGAGAACTCCACGCACCTGCTCGGCTTCTTCCTCGCCCTCGGGCTCCCGTTCGTGCTGCTCATCTCGGGCCTGGCCGCCTGGATCCTGGCCGGCAGGGCGCTGCGTCCCGTCGAGTCGATCCGTGCCGAGGTGGCCGACATCTCGGGCCGCGACCTCAACCGCCGGGTCCCCGAGCCGCCCATCGACGACGAGATCGGTCGGCTGGCGCGCACCATGAACGCCATGCTGGCGCGCCTCGAGGCGAGCACCGACCGGCAGCGCCAGTTCGTCTCGGACGCCTCCCACGAGCTGCGCAGCCCGCTCGCCGCACTGCTGGCCCAGGTGGAGGTGGCGCGAGCCCACCCCGAGCGCGCCGACTGGGAGGCGGTCAGCGACGTCGTCGCCGCCGAGGGGTCGAGGCTCGAGCGGATCATCGACGAGCTGCTGCTCCTGGCGAGGAGCGACGAGGGCCAACTCGAGGCCGGCACCGAGCCGGTCGACCTGGACGAGCTGGTCTTTGGTGAGGCGCAGCGCCTCTCGGCGGTCACCGACATCGCCGTCGACCTGCACGGGGTCACCGCCGGCCGGGTGACCGGGGATACCGAGCAGCTCCGCCGGGTGGTGCGCAACCTGGCCGACAATGCCGCACGCCACGCCCGCTCGACCGTTGCGTTCGAGGTCGGCCACCATGACGGTGTGGTGGAGCTGGCGGTGAGCGACGACGGTCCCGGGATCCCGCCCGACCAGCGGCTGCGGGTCTTCGAGCGCTTCGCCCGCCTCGACGAGGCCCGTGACCGCCCCGGGGGTGGCACCGGCCTCGGACTCGCCATCGTGGGCGAGATCGTCCAGGCGCACGGCGGCAGCGTCATGGTCACCGACGCGGCGCCCGGCGCGCGCTTCGAGGTGGAACTCCCCGCCTACCCGGACTGACCCAGCGAGGGGATCAGTTGACGGCGCGTAGGGCCCGTTGGCCGGCCGAGAGCTTCGACCAGCGGGCCTCGACCTCGCCCATGAAGCGCTGGCCGCTCGCCACGTGGCGGAGCAGGTCGGCCTGGCCCTGGGGACGGGCCAGCATCCAGGAGTGACCGCCGGGGACCCACTGGACGGGGGTGCGGGCGATCTCGGAGAACTCGGCCGCGCACACCGAGTCCGAGATCCGGTCGAAGCAGCCCCACTCGGCGAGCAGCGGCATCCCCTGGGCGCTCAGCTGGCGCACCTCGGGGCGCAGGTCCACGCTCATGAGCATGGCGCCGACCGGGAGGCTCTGGCCCATGGTGCGGACATTGCGGCGGAAGTCCGGGATCATCGAGCGCGCCGTCGAGTACATGCGACCGAGCAGGAGGTCCGGGACGTCGATCAGGACCGACGCCCCCATGTCGGCGAACGGGGCGACGTCGGGGAGGAACGGGCTCACCAGGGCCGGGACGATGCCGCGGCGCTGCTTCCACGCCGGCGTGGCCACGCCGTCGCGGTAGATGATCCCGATGGTGCGGTTGAAGTGGTCGTGCGCGTACTGCACGGCGACGGCCCCACCCATCGAGTGACCCAAGATGACGGCGGGCCCGGCATCGAGGTGGTGCAGGATCAGCGAGACCTGGTGCGCCATCGCCTCGAGCGAGGTACTGGCCCACGGCATGGCGTCGCTGCCGCCGAATCCCGGAAGGCTCGGGTTCACGACCCGCCAACCGAAGCGCTCCGCCAGGCGGGCGCTCTCACGCCAGTACATGGAGCCCCCGGCCAGGTAGCCGTGGATGTTGACGGCCCACACCGGTGGCGACCCCGGGCCCTCGGGCCCGCACGTCGTGTCGTTGTCGGACACAGCGAAGCGCAGTCTGCGGCCCTCGACCCGCAGTTCTTCTTCGACCATGCGGATCTCGGGGGTGTGGCTCACCCTGCGGCGGTAGTGGTGCCGCGCGAGGCCGAGCGGGTCACGCAGACCGGGGTGCTGGGCGGCCGATGGGCCAGCGGTGCCTTCCGACGGGGCAACGGTCGCATCGAGCGCTCGCGATGGTGTCGCTGACGCTTGCATATGCAAACGACCCTACCCCAGGTACCGCCGATCCACCCGACGCGGCGCCGCTAACCTCGCCGACCATGGCTGCCGCGGGGGGACCCGTCCGTCGAGCGTCGCTCAAGCTCGAACTGCTGCTGCGCGAGATCGTGGACCTCGGACCGAAGACGATGAGTGCGATCGCGCGCAACAGCGTGGCCTGTGAAATGGACCGACGTCGCCAGAGCCGCCTTGCCCGGGCCCCCGCCACCACCCGCCTGCCCGGCCGGCTGCGCAGCATCGAGGCGCTGCGTCACGCGGGTTCGGTCGTCGGCGCGGTGGCCGTCTTCGCCGAGGCCGAGCTCGAGGTCCGCTTCCTCACCGACGAGATGGTGCGGGTCAGCTGGGGCCCGGCCACAGAGCCCCTCGGGTGGGCCAGAAACGGGGCCGACCCCGCCGGCGCGTCGGCGGTCGAGGTGCTGTCCAGAGCCGACCCCGCCGACGGTTGGGAGGTCCGCTCCAAGTCCCTGTGCGTGCGCATCGCGGTCGACGGGGGGCTCACCTACCTCGACGCCACGGGCCAGGTCGTGCGCACGGAGCTGGCGCCGCTGCGCCGCGGGCCGGTGCGCACGCACCGCGCCGTGCTGCGGGACGGCGAGCGGATCTCGGGTCTCGGCGAGCAGGCGTCGCCCGTCGACCTGCGTGGCACCACCCACCGCCTGTGGAACCGGGACCCAGGCGGGGCCTGGGGCCCGGGCACCGACCCCCTCTACTGCGCCATCCCGGTGCTCGTGGGTCTGAAGGCGGGGGCCGACGTCCTCGTGTTCTTCGAGAACACCCACGACGCGACCGTGACCATCGACGACCCGTCGGTGACCGTGGCCGGCACGGCCTACGCCGAGCTGGCGTTCAGCGGCGGCATGCTCCGCCACTACGTGAGCACCGGGCCGCTGCCCGAGCTGCTCCGCCGCTACAGCGCGCTCACCGGGCGCCCCCCGCTGCCCCCGCGCTGGGCGCTCGGCTACCACCAGTGCCGGTGGGGCTACAAGAGCGAGTCGGACATCCGCGAGGTGGCTGGGGGCTTCGCCGCCGAGGGGCTCCCGCTCAGCGCGGTGCACCTCGACATCGACTACATGCGCGGGTACCGCGTCTTTTCCATCGACGAGGAGCGCTACCCCGATCTCGGCGCCCTCTCGCGCGAGCTCGCCGCACGCGGGACCCGGGTGGTCACCATCGTCGACCCGGCCATCCGCGAGGACCCCGACTACGACGTCTACGCCGAGGGGAGCGCCGGCGGCTTCTTCGTGCGCAACGAGGACGGGACCCAGGCCCGGGGCACCGTCTGGCCCGGCTGGGCGGCCTTCCCCGACTTCACCGACCCCGACGCACGGGCATGGTGGGGCTCGCTCTACGAGCGCCTGACGGCACAGGGCGTGGCCGGCATCTGGCACGACATGAACGAGCCGACGTCGATCACGCTGTGGGGGGACCGCTCCCTCGCCAAGAGCACCCGTTTCGACGCCGAGGGCCGCGGCGGGGACCACGCAGAGGCCCACAACGCGTACGGGCTCTTGATGGACCGCACCGGCTACGAGGCGCTCGAGCGGCTCCGGCCCGGGCACCGGCCCTTCGTCTTGTCGCGCGCCGGTTGGGCCGGCCTCCAGCGCTGGGCCTGGAACTGGACCGCCGACATCGAGTCGAGCTGGGAGGGGCTGCGCCAGCAGGTGGCGACCGTCATCGGCCTCGGTCTCTCGGGCGTGCCCTACAGCGGCTCGGACATCGGCGGCTTCAGCGGCGTCCCCTCCCCGGAGCTGTTCGTGCGCTGGCTCGAGCTCAGCGTGCTCCAGCCGTTCTGCCGCACCCACTCGGTGCTCGGGGTCCCGTCGCGTGAGCCCTGGCGCTTCGAGCAGCCCTACCGTTCGGCCATCGGCGAGCTCATCTCGCTTCGCTACCGGTTGCTGCCCTACCTCTACACGCTGGCCGCCGAGGCGGCCGAGGCCGGCCATCCCCTGGTCCGACCGCTGGCGTGGCCCGCACCAGGCGACGAGGCGACGGGGAGCTCGCCGGACCCGAGGCTTGCCGCCGTCGATGATGCCTTCCTCCTCGGCGACGCGCTGCTCGTCGCCCCGGTCACCGCCGAGGGTGCGCGCCGGCGCACGGTCGAGCTGCCCTCGGGCCTGTGGTACCGATTGCGGCTCACCCCCGACGCCGAGCACCCACCGGGCGTGGCGGGCAGCGGCGAGGCCCCGCTCGGCGGGAGCACGCACGTGACGCTCGACGCGCCCCTCGGCCAGCCGGTCGTGTTGGTGCGCGCCGGGACGGTCCTTCCGCTCGATGACGGCTGGGCCACCGGGGCCGAGGGCCGCTCAGGCCCGGTGAGCGAGGGGCACGAGCCGCGATTCCTCGCACTCCACTGCTTCCCCGACGCCGACGGCTCGGCGGTCGGCACCCTCTACGACGACGCCGGTGACGGCGACGGCGCGGCGAGACGCGACACCTTCACCTTCGGAGGATCCGGAGCGGGGCCGACGCTCGCCTGGCGGCGCGACGGCGGGTACCCCGCCCCCACGTTGGTACGCGTCGTCCTTCACGGCCGACGGGCGATGACGGCCGTGGTCGACGGCGCTCCCGTCGAGGTGGTGTCGGGCGCCGGCAGCACGAGCATCGTCGAGTGCGGGCCGTTCGACGAGCTCACCGTCGAGTTCGCACCCCGCTGACCCGGACTACGTGACGTCTCGCCGGAAGGTCGTGAAGTAGCCGAGCACGGTGGGGACGATGCCCCAGGCGGCGAGGACCAGAACGCCGAGCCACCACGACAGCAGGTAGCTCGTCTGGTTGCCGCGTGCGATCCCGCCGGCGACCGCCGAAGCGGCGTCCGACGGCAGCCAGCGGCCCACCTGGGGCAGGAGGCCGGTGATGATCGGCTCGATGAGGAACGCGATGCCGAGGATGGCGAGCACGCCGGCCACCTGGTTCTTGATGAGCGTGCCGAAACCCAGGCCGAACAGGGCAAGGAGGGCGAAGGCACCGAGGAGGCCGGGGATGACCGCCCCCGCCTGGCCGAACAGTGCGCTGACCGAGCCGCCTTGGCTGACCAGCAGCGGGATGCCCAAGGCCCCGACGAAGAGCAGGCTCACCACCCCGAGGGCGATGCCCCACACCACCGACGCGACGGCCTTGGCCACCAGCAGCTCGGGCCGACGCGGGGTGAGCAGGAGCGACGTGGTGATCACCTTGTGGCGGTACTCGCCGGTGATGCACAGGACCCCGATGATCGCCGCCATCCACACGCCCTCGCCGGTGTAGCCCGAGCCCACCAGCCGGCGCAGGCGGTGCTCGGCGACGGGGGCGACGAAGTGGACATGGTTGCCGAAGCTCACGAGGAAGGCGGTGATGATCCCGAGCGCGGTGAGCAGCACCGTCACACCCACGACCACCCACGGCCCCGGCGTGGTGCGCAGCTTCAGCAGCTCGGCGCGGATGACCCGGATCACTGCGGTACCGGCCCGGGCGGGACGGGCCCCTGCGGCGGCGGCGGGGGTGCGGCGTAGCCCGGGGGCGGGCCGAGCGGCCTCTGCGGCACCGGGGTCGGCGGTGGCACCTGGCCACCGCCGGGAGCGCCGGCGACCGGGCCGGTCAAGGAGAGGAACATGGACTCGAGGTCGGTGCCCTCGTGGGCCAGCTCGTAGAGGACGATCTGGTTGGCGGCGAGCACCGGCCCGAGCGCTTCGGGGGTGGCGCCGTCAGCCATGACCGTGTCGGTGGCGCTCTGGCGGGCAGGGAAGCCCGCCGCGGCGAGCACGCCGAGGAGGCGTGGCACTTCGGGCGTGCGGATGCGCATGGAGGAGTGCGCCTGGGCGCTCAGTGTGGCCAGTGGGCCCTGGGCGCGCAGTTGGCCACCGGAGACGATGACCACGTCGTCGACCGTCTGGGCCATCTCGGCCAGGAGGTGCGAGGACACCAAAATGGTCCGGCCCTGGGCGGCGAGGTGGCGGAGGAACTCGCGCAGCCAGGCGATGCCCTGGGGGTCGAGGCCGTTGGACGGCTCGTCCAGGATGAGCACGTCCGGATCGCCGAGAAGGGCGCCGGCGAGCTCCAGTCGCTGGCGCATGCCGAGCGAGAAGCCCCCCACCCGGCGCTGCGCCGAGTCGGCGAGACCGACCAGCCCGAGCACCTCGTCGATGCGCGACTCGGCGATCCCGCTCGCCAGCGTCATCATCTTCAGGTGCTGGCGGGCCCGGCGGGCCGGGTGGAAGCTGGTCGCCTCGAGGACGGCGCCGACATGGCGCACCGGGTCGGCCAGCTCGGCGTAGCGGCGACCGAAGATCGTGGCTGTCCCCGCCGTCGGCGTGACCAGGCCGAGCAGCATGCGCAAGGTGGTGGTCTTGCCCGCCCCGTTCGGCCCGAGGAACCCGGTGACGCGCCCGGGAACGACGCTGAAGTCGAGGCCCCGTACCGCCTCGATGCTGCCGAAGCGCTTCGAGAGGCCTCGGACTTCGATGACAGCTCCTGTACTGGTGGGGCTGCTCACCGAAAGACCCTAACCTTGCGCCGCACCGCCAGCGCGTCAACCCGGTGGACGACGCGTGGTGCCCGGGGCACGGGCGTGGACGTGGGGGTCGCGCATGACGCCGGGCCGGCGGCGCTCAGTCTTCGGGGAGGAGCAGGCGCACGGCGACGGCCAGCTCGTCGTGGACACGCCCGACCGTCGACCACCCGTTGATCCAACCCACCATGGCCGAGTACCAGACGTGGCCGATCATGCGGGAGCGCTCGCCGGCGTCGGGCGGGGCCGGCTCGCCGATGGCGCGCAGCACGATGGCCTCCATCAGTTTGGTGATCTGCTGCTGGCACACGACGGCGGCAGGGTCCGGCGACGAGAGCGAGGTGAACACCGCGGCGCCGAGCTTGGGCTGGCGGCTCATGGCCCGCAGCGCGCGGTCGAGGGCGTCGAGGACCCGGGCGGCCTGGGTGTCGCCCTTCGCCGGCTGCTCGGCCAGGCGGGCGTCGAGCTGCTCGATCCAGAACACCAAGGTGGCCGCCAGCAGATGGTCCTTCGAGGTGAAGTAGCGGTAGACGGTGCCCATGGCGACGTCGGCCTTGGCCGCCACGTCGCGCATCTGGACCGCCTCGTAGCCGCCCTCGGTCGCCAGCTCGATGGCCGCGTCGATCACCCGCTGGCGCCGGGCCTGCTGGGCTCGCGTGAGGGGTCGCTCGACGACCTGCTGCATCGGAACAGCCTACTTCGAGACGCCCTGGCCGCCCCGGGTCGCCGACGGCCGGTCCCTTCGCCAGGACAGGCGCCGCTGCGCGCCCGAGCGGGTGGCGATACCGGCCAGCTCGACCTGGAGGACCTCCAGGCGAATCAGGTTCTGCTCGGCCCACAGCAGCCGGAGCATGAACTGCACCGGTGCGACACCCCCGAGCTGGCGGGCCGCGCCGACGCCCTCGACGAGCCCGGCGTCGAGGTGGCGATGGTCGGGCTCGGGGACCGGCGGCACGTCACGGTGGCCCGCCGCCGCCTCGGCGAAGTCGTCGAACCAGCGGCGCAGCAGGTCGAAGGCCACCCGCAGCTGGGCGTCGGCCGCCATGATGGGAGCGGGAAGCTCGCCGGTCTGGGCCCAGCGCACCGGCGTCATGCCGGCGAGGGAATCGCCCGCCAGCGTCACGCGCAGCACCCCGGTGACGAGGTCGGTGGCCACGTCGAGGGGGATGCGCTTCTCACCGCGCTCGGCGAGGAACTGTCGGAACGCCTCGTCCATACGTTGGTAGGCGTCCGACGCGTGGCTCCGGGACAGCGCGACCGCGCTGGGGTCCGGCGTGCGCAGCTGCACAGCGATGCCCACCACGTAGTCCGCCGCGGTGCGGTAGGCCTCACCGAGGCTCCGCGCCAGCTGGTTCGAGGCCCCCCTCGGCCAGAACAGCAGGCCGACCACGACGCTGACGGCGCAGCCGATGGCGATGTCCTCGACGCGCACGAGGCCCACCTGCCACCCGGTCGGTTGGATGAGGTTGAACAAGATGACGACGGTCATGGTGAAGGCGGCCTGGCCGGCGCCGAAGCTGGCGACGACCGGCAGGTAGCCGGCCAGGAACACGGCCACGGGGAGCACGGCCCACAACAGGTCGCTGTTCTTGCCGATGCCGAGCAGGATCACCGAGCCCGCAATGAACCCGGCGACCGTGCCGCCCACCGCCACCAGGGCCGTCGTCCCGGTGGCCGTGGCGTTCGTGCGCAGCACCGACAACGTCCCGAGCACCACCCAGAAGGCGTGGCCGACCCCGGTGAACTTGGTCACGAGCACCGCCAGCCCGAGGGCAAGGGCGCCGCGCAGGCTGTTGCGCAGCCAGACGGAGTCGAGGGTGAGATGGGCCCGCACGAGCCGCCCGGCGTTGCGCAGCTCGATGCGCGCCTGGTCGGCGCGCGCCCCGACGCCGCCGGGGAACTGTGCGTCGCTGGTCGCCGGGCTCGCCTCGAGGGCGGTACGCGCCACCATCTCGGTGGCGCCGACGAGCGAGCGGACGTGGTGCGTCGAGTCGATGAGGCCGAGCACGGGCATGGTGGATTCTTCGAGGTCCTCGGTGCTCGGCAACTCGACACCGGCCGTCAGCCGGCCGAGTATCGCTTCGGCCATCGCCGCGCGTGCCCGGTTCAACCGGTCGAGGGAGGCGAGCAGCTCGGCGGGCGCCTCGCCCGCCTGGGCCGTGTCCTCGGCGATGAGCCGCCCGCTCAGGTCCAAGACGTCGGCCACCACGCCATAGGCGCTGCGCACCTCGTCGTAGGCGAGGGCCGCGCCCGCAACGCCACCGGTGGGGAGGAGGTTGGCGCTCACCCATTCGAGGCGCCCCACCAGCTTGGCCAACGTGAGGTCCCCGAGGGCTGCGCCCGTCGGCCGGTACGGGGTCGACTCGTAGCGCCGCCGCAGCTCTACGACGGAGCGGCGGGTCGCCTCGGCGGTCTCCTCGTCCACCTCGCCGGCCGCCGCGGCCCGGGCGGTGGCGGCCAGCGTGCGGGCGGAGGCGGCCAGCGCCACGCGGAAGTCGCTGCGCCAGGGGAGCGGCCAGATCACGAGGACCGCGGGGATGCAGACCGCCGCGGCGATGCACCAGCCGAGCATCCGCGGCCCGATGTCGCCTGCACCCCCGTCGATGGCGACGGGCAGGACGAACAGGAGCAGCGCCGCGACCGCCCCCGAGGCCGCAGGGGCGGAGAGCACCCCGGCGAAGAGCACCACGAAGGCGGCCACCGCCATGGACAGGAAGGCCAGGGCATCGTTCCTCGAGCAGAGCGTGCCGATGGGGATGAAGACGAGCCCGACTGCGAACAGCGTGAGGTACGAGCGGATCCGCCGGCGCGGCGGGCCGGAGAACTCGACCATGAACATGAGGGCGAAGGAGCCGAAGGTGGCGAAGATCACCGTCTGGGGGTTGCCGAGCACCTGGAGGGCGAAGGCGAAGACCGAAGGGACGACGAGCGCACCGCGCAGCGAGCGCTTGAGCGCCCGGCGGCGGTCGGGGCGCCCCAGCCAGGCACGCAACTCGCCCAGGGTGCTGGTGGTGGTGCTCGCCTGCTCGACGTCGACGGCCATGAGTCCCCCAGGGGGCGAGTCGGCGCGCACGACCCGCTGTCGGCCAAACTACTTTCACGAAAGGGGCGCGTCGTGAGTGAGACAGCACTGGGCAGCGCTGAGGCGCACGAGGACGGCGAGCCCTACGACGTCGAGACGACCGACGGTCGCGTCCCGGGCCAGCGCGGCAGGGCGACGCGCAGCCGCCTCCTCGAGGCGACCATCGAGGTCGTCTCGCAGACGCCGTGGCGCTCGGTGCGCGTCATCGACATCGCCAAGGTGGCGGGCACGTCGCCGGCCACCTTCTACCAGTACTTCGAGAACGTGGAGGCGGCTATCCGGGTGCTCGCCGAGGAGATGGTCGCCGCCGCCGACGACCTCGCCGGCCTGGTGCACGGGGACTGGTCCGACGACGAGAGCTGGGAGACGGCCCTCACCCTGAGCGAGGGCTTCATCGAGTTCTGGGAGGCCAACCGGGCGGTGTTCCGGGTGGTCGACCTCGCCACCGAGGAGGGCGTGGCGGAACTGAAAGGTGTGCGCGTGCGTGCCCTCAACGCCGTGACCGTGGCCCTCGCCCAGGAGATCGCGCAGCTCGGACCGCGCGGCTCGCGGCCGTCGCCGGCGAGCGCGTCGCCCGCCGGGGTCGACCCGATGGCGGTCGCCAGCACCCTGATCGCCATGTTCATCAATGTGGCCGCTTACCGCTACGGCTTCGAGTTCTGGGGCATCCGCACCCGCGACCTGATCGACAGCGAGGCCCGCTTCTTGCACTGGGCGGTGACCGGGCGCCCGGGTCCCCCCGGCTTAGTCGGCCGCGAGGCCGCCGGGGCCCGGCCGGTGCAGCGCCCGCGCACCGGCCCCACCCCGGGCGGGGCCGTCGTCGCGCACCGCTCCTCGCGTCGGCACCCCGGCTGAGCCCGCTGGGTGCCGGACGAGCACGCCGGAAGCACGCGGCGTACGCTCGGCAAATGACTGCTGAAGAGCTGATCGCCAGAGCGTGTCCGACCATCGGCGAGATGGGTTGGGCCTTCTACTTCACGCCCGAGACCGCCGCGCGTGGTGAGAAGTTGGGGCTCGACGTGTTCGAGTTCTACTTCCTCGGCCGCGGGGGTGTGCTGGGCGACGTCGAGTGGCAGGTCGTCGCCAGCGCGTTCGGCTACTTCAAGCCCTCGGTCGTCGAGTTCATGTGGAACCAGGGCAAGACCCACCTCGACCCGCGCGAGGCTGCGCGCGAGTTCCTGGGCGCCTGCCACGACTTCGGCCGCCAGCACTTCTCCGCCGTCGACGCGCTGGACGGGTTCTGCGACGCCGCCGAGCTGGTGGTCGCCGCTGCCGACGCCACCGCGTGCCCGCTCTTCGCCGGACTGGCTGCCGAGCCCCTGGCCGAGGACCTCCCCGCCCGCGCCATGCAGCTCATCACCACCTTGCGCGAGTTCCGTGGCGGCGTGCACCTGATCTCGGTCATCGCCGCCGGCCTCAGGCCCCTCTCGGCCCACTACCTCCGGCGTCCCGAGATGATGGCCGTGTTCGGCTGGGCCGAGGAGGACACGCCGAGCGTCACCGACGAGGACCGCGCCAAGCTCGCCATCGCCGACGAGGTCACCGACTCGCTGGTGCTGCCCGCCTACGGCGTGCTCGACCGCGCCGGGCGCGACGCCCTCGCTGCAGGGCTCGACCGTATGGACGCCGTCCTGGCCCTGGCGGCAACCCCCGGGGCGTAGCGCCTCAGTCGCCGGTGGCGTAGGAGGTCGAGCGGTCGGCCGCCCGACGCGATCCCACCGACTGCACCGCGAGGGCGAGGTCGGCCACCAGCTCGTCGACGGATCCCGCGTTGCCCGCCTGGACGGTGGCGTGGAGGCTGTCGGGGCCGTTCTGGCGGTCGAGATACCAGCCGTTCGTTGCGAGCACGTTCGCCACCTCGAAGATGTCGAGGCGCTCGGGATCGACCGCCCCGAAGGCCAGCACCGTCATGGACGGGTCGCCGCGCACGGCGAGGCCGTCGATCGCCTCGATGCCCCGGCGCAATGCCAGCGCGGCGTCGTGGGTGCGCACGGCCAGGTCGGTGAAGCCCTCGAGGCCGAGGTGCATCAGCGATGCCCAGGCTGCGGCGATGGGACCGGCCGGCCGGGTGCCGGCCATGGCGGTCGAGGCGTAGAACCCGCCGAGCCAGTCGGTGGTGGCGAAGACCTGGTGCCGGGCGAGCTCCGGTGTGCGGTAGAGGACGGCCGAAACCCCTTTGGTGGCGTAGCCGTACTTGTGCAGGTCCGCCGACATCGAGGTCACGCCCTCGACCCGGAAGTCGAACAGGCGCTCGAAGCGCCCGGCGCGCGCCAAGAAGGGGAGCATGAAGCCGCCCATGCAGGCATCCACGTGGAAGAGCAGGTCGTGGCGAAGGGCGACGGCCGCGAGGTCCTCGATCGGGTCGACGACCCCTTGGGGGTAGCTCGGCGCCGAGCCCACCAGCAAAATGGTCGACTCGTCGACCGCCGCCTCCATGGCGGCCGGGTCAGCCAGGTAGCCGCCGTCGACCGGTACGCGGACGAGGTCCACGTCGAAGTAGTCGGCGGCCTTGGTCAAGGCTGCGTGGCCGCTGGTCGCACAGATCACCGTGGGCCGGGCGATCCCGCGCTCGTGGCGGGCGACGTCCCGCCCGGTCTTGACCGCCTGGAGCAGGCTCTCGGTGCCACCCGAGGTGAGGAAACCGTCGATCTGGCCGCCCGATCGTGGATCGTCTGCGCCGAGCAGGCTGGCAGTACTGCGCACGAGGTCGTGGCTGAGCAGGCCGATGCTCGGGAACGCCAGCACGTTCAGGCCGTTCTCGGCGGCGTACAGGCCGAGCGCGTCCACCAGGAGCTCGTGGTGCTCATCGCCGGCCGAGTACACGAGGCTGAAGACCCGCCCACCCCGCCAGTCCTTGTCGTTCGCCTTGCGCTCGGCGAGCGTGGCGAGAATCGCGTCTTTGGTGATCCCTTTTTCAGGTATTGGGGTATGGGGGAAGCCGTTGGGCGTTGCAGGCACAAGGTGCAGCGTAGAGCGATGGAACAACCGGGGGTTGTCCCGGGAGTGGGGAAGGAACGGTCGGAGCTCGATGCACGGATCCTCAGCGGACTCTCGGGTTCAACGCCCGTTGCGCCACGTCAGCGGCACTAGATTGGGTGGTGGATCCAGAGAGGGGTCGCAGTACGTAGTGCCGCAACCGGAATATCCGACGAGAGCAGATCTGGTCGATGACCTCCTGACGGGGGCCATCCTCCGGGGAGAGCTGGCACCGGGAGAGCGCCTCACAACTGCCGAGCTCGCTGATCGTTTCGCTGTGAGCGCAACGCCGCTCCGTGAAGCCATCCAGCGGCTCGCCGGACGCGGGCTGGTCGATCTGGAGCCGCAGAAAGGGGCACGAGTCGCCCCCGCGTCGGTGGTCGACGCCCAAGAAGTCTTCGAGGCACGCCTGCTCATCGAACCCCACGCCCTCGAGCAGTCCATCCGCCATACCGACGACATCCACCGCGGGGTGATCGACCGGTCCTTCGAGTGGCTGAGCGAGGTCGTCGAGTCCGAGGGGGCGGCGCTGCCGAGCATCGCCGAGGCCTTCCACCGGTTCCACATGGCCCTGCTCCTGCGCTGCCCGTCCACCTGGCTGCGCCACACCAACGAGACGTTGGCGGTCCATGCCTACCGCTATATCTCCTACCTCGGGCCACTGGCCGAGACCAACCACGACCTGCTCGCCGGCGAGCGCGAGGTCTTGAAAGCCGCCCATGACGGCCAGGGTGCCGAGGCGGCGGCGGCATTGCGCCGTGAGCTGCGCCGCTCGATGCGCGCCCTCATCGCCGCGCTCGGCTGAGCCCCGCCGCGAAGCGCCCGGTCTCAGCTGCCCAAGAGCGGGCCCACCAGCTCGCCGAAGGCTGCGACCTGGTCGCAGAACTCCTCCAGGGATCGGGCGCGCACAGGGATCTGCAGGTGGTTGACCCCCATGGCGGCCAGCTCGCGCAGTGACTGGGCAACCTGCTCGGGCGTGCCCTGCAGCACGTAGCCCGGCTGCTCCCACCCGGGGTCCCCGCCCGAGCCGCCACCCACGAGGTAGGTGGGCTCGGCGATGGTGCCGATGTCGAGAGGCGCTCCTCCCCGGAGCTCGTCTCGCAGGCGGCGAAGGTCGGCGATCTGGCCCGGCAGATCCTTGCGGCGCGTACCCTGCGGCAACCACCCGTCGCCGAGTGCCGCGGTTCGGCGGATCGCCGCCTTCGAGGACCCGCCGATCCAGATCGGAGGGCGCGGCTGGCGCACCGGACGCGGGGCCACCCCCATGCCCGAAGCCGGCCAGCGAGGCCCGGGGAGCGTCGGGAACTCCTCGCTCAGGGCGGCGGCGAGGGCGTTGACGGCTTCGTCGGTGTCGCGACCTCGGGCCTCGAAGTCCCCGAACAGCGCGTACTCCTCGGGCACATGGCCCGCGCCGACGCCCACGATGAGCCGGCCGCCCGAGAGTGCGTCGAGGGTGGCGAGCTCCTTCGCGGCGCGCAGCGGATGGCGTTGGGCGAGCACCAGGACATGGGACAACAGGCGCACGTCGCTCGTCACCCCGGCCAGCCAACCGAGCGTGGCCACGGTGTCGTACCAGACGGTGCCCATGGCCTGGGCCAGCCGCTCGGGGATGGCCGTGTGGTCGCAGACCCCGACGTAGAAGAACCCGGCCGCCTCGGCGGCGAGGGCGGCCCGGGCCAGCTCGTCGGGGCCCGACTTGGTCTCCCACTCGGCGACGTAGAGCGACGACTGGCTCTGGATCGGCAGCTGCAGGCCGTAGACGACGGTGCCCTCGGGCACCGTGCGGACCACGTCGGCCGGTACGGCGTGCGCTTCGCTCATGGTCTCCCCCCTTGCAGCACGGTGCGGTGGTCGGCCTCAGCCGGCGGAATCGAGGTGCCCGGATCGGGCCCCGCTCACGAGTCGAAGTCGAGGCTGTACAGCTTGATGGCGTTGCCGCGCAGCACCTTGTAGCGCTGCTCCTCGGTGAGCGAGGCCATCTGCTGCTCGGCCAGCTTGGCGGTGTGGGGCCAGGTCGAGTCCGAGTGCGGGTAGTCCGACTCGTAGGTGACGTTGTCGACGCCGATCTCCTCGATGCAGCGCACGCCGTGGGCGTCGTCGAAGAAGCAGCCCCAGACGTGGTCGCGGAAGTACGACGACGGCGGGTCGGGAATCTTGTCCGCCACGCCGCCCCAGCCCCGGTTCTCCTCCCACACCGTGTCGGCCCGCTCCAAGATGTAGGGGATCCAGCCGATCTGGCCCTCCGAGTAGGCGATGCGCAGCGTCGGGAACCGGACGAAGACGCCCGAGAACAGGTAGTCGACGAGCGAGAAGGTGGCGTTCGTGTGGGTGAGCGTCGACCCCACCGCCGGCGGGGCGTCACCCGAGGTCGAGGGCATCTTGGACGAGGAGCCGATGTGCATGTTGACGACGGTCTCGGTCTCCGCGCAGGCGGCGAAGAACGGGTCCCAGTAGCCGTTCGGGTCATGGACCGAGGGGAGGCCGAGGAAGGGCGGGATCTCGCTGAAGCACACGGCGTGGACCCCGCGCGCGGCGTTGCGGCGCACCTCGTCGGCGGCGAGCCCTGCGTCCCACAGGGGGATGAGGGTGAGCGGGACGAGACGGCCGTTGCTCGGGCCGCACCACTGCTCGACCATCCAGTCGTTGTAGGCCTCGACGCAGAGCAGCGCGAGCTCGCGGTCCTTCGCCTCGAGGAACGTCTGCCCGCAGAAGCGCGGGAAGGTCGGGAAGCACAGCGACGCCTCGATGTGGTTCGTGTCCATGTCCTCGAGGCGTGCCCCGAGCTCGTAAGAGCCGGGCCGCATCTCCTCGTAGGTGATGCCGCGCATCGTGACCTCGTCGCGTGGCACGCCGACGGCGGAGTCGACGCGCAGCAGCGGGCGCTTCAGCTCCTCGTAGTACCACCAGTCGGTCGGGTTGCCCTCCGAGCCCGGCTTCACCGTCAGCTTGCCGCCGAGGAAGGTGATCTCGCCCATGGGGGCCCGCACGATGCGCGGCGCGACATCCGCGTAGCGCCCGGGGAGGCGGTCCGACCAGAGGGTGGCGGGCTCGACGACGTGGTCGTCCACGGAGATGATGCGGGGCAGCTCAGCCATGTCCGAGAGTAGCGCGGGGTCTGACGGACCGTCAGGAACGCGCACGCAGCAGTTTCTGCCTATTGCTCATCATGATTATGATCAAATAACAAGAAAGACCACACGTCACGGGGGTCGCGATGACAGAGCACCAGAAGGGACCAGCGGTCGCGGAGATGACGCACATCACGTCGCCGGCGGAGGTCGACGAGATCCTGCGCTCCACCGACATCGCCGCCGACCTGCACAACCGGGACAGCTTCCCGCTCCTCGGCGGCAGCGTGCTCACGCTCACGCGCACCGAGCACCTCCAGCGCCGTCGCCTCGAAGCCCGGCTGTTCGCGCGCGATGCGCTGCACATCTCGGAGCAGTCGGTGCTGCTGCCGGCCGTGAAGCGCCGGCTGGCCGCGCGCACCGCACTGCGGACGGACCCCGTCGACCCGGTGGGCGACGACCTCTTGGTGTTCTCACGGATGGTGCTCGTCGAGATGACGGCGCGGCTCATCGGGCTCGACGGCGTCGAGGACGACGAGCAGCTCGAGCTGCTCTACTCGTGTGCCGAGCGCTTCGGGGAGGCGGCGTCAGTCGAGTGGGCACTGACCGACCATGGCGAGATCATGGCGGCCGGCCTCGCGGCGAGCGACGAGTTCGTCGAACGCTGGTTCGCCTCCAGCTACCGGCGGCGCCGGGAGCTGCTCGAGTCCGGCGCCGAGCTTCCCGTCGATCTGCTCTCGCTGCTGCTCGCCCACGCGAAGGAGCTCGACGAGGACGAGGTCCGCCGTGAAGCGATCTTCTTCCTGCTGGCCTCGTCGAGCACCACGACCCACGCCGTGCCCCATATCGCCTCAGAGCTCTTCGCCTGGCTCGAGAACCACCCCGACGATGCCGCCAAGCTCGGCGACGTGGGCTTCATCCGCCAGGTGGTCAACGAGGGCCTCCGGATGCACCCGCCGGTCCCTTCCCTCTTGCGGCGGTCGCTGCGCGACGTGACCTTGTCGACCGGCAGGCACATCGCCGAAGGTGAGTGCCTGGCCCTCGATCTCGACGCGGCGGTGCGTGTCGTCGAGGTGAGCGGTGAGGATCCCGCCGTCTTCAACCCGTACCGGCCCATGTCGACGGGCGCGCACCCCTACGGCTTCTCGTTCGGGGGAGGGCCGCACACCTGCCTCGGGCGGCCCCTGGCCACCAGCACGTCGAAGACCAATCCCGACGAGGCCGCATCTGGGTCGATCGTGGTCTTCATGCTGGAGCTGATGGCGGCGGGCATGCGGCTCGACCCCCGCACACCCCCGCCCCGGCGCCGCGCCGACACGGTGGCTGACCGCTTCGAGTCGTTCCCGGTGATCTTCACCGCACTGTGAGCGGCGGCCCGTCGGAGGCGATCGGCGCCGTCCCCTGGGGCCGGACGTTCAGCCACTTCGGCTACGTCGTGGACGACCTCGAAGCGACGGCCGGGCGCTGGAGCGATACGTTCGGCTTCGAGTGGGCGCCGGTGCAGCGTCGCGAGCGCTCCATCCGGATGGAAGGCGCCGAGCAGTCCGTCGACCTGGCGGTGACGTGGTCCCTCGAGGGGCCCGTGCGGGTCGAGCTGCTCGAGGCCGTCGAGGGCACCGTGTGGGAGCGGCGTCATGGTCATCCGATCCACCACGTCTGCTACTGGGTCCCCGATCTCGCCACCGAAGGCGCGAGGCTGCTCGCTCTCGGATGGCGGGTCGAGGTCACCGAGCCCGGCCCCGACGAGGTGAACGGCTTTGCCTACCTGGTCGACACCGACGGCTTCCGTGTCGAGCCCAAGCCCGAGGACGGCAAGGCCACCATCGAGCGGTGGCTGGCCGGCGGTTCCCTCTACGACTGACGAGCCCCGCCGGCCGGCGGGGTGCCGATCACGCCGGCGTCGAGCAGCGCGTCGAGAGACGAAGCGTCGATGCCGGCGGCGCTGAGCACGGCCACCGTGCTCTCGCCGAGCGTCTCGAGTCGCCCGATCTGCGCCGGTGTCGCGGACAGGTCGATGGTCGGCCCGGTGTGGCGGACGTCGCCGATGCCGGGCATGTCGAACGTCCTCACCATCGACGGTGCGAGCGAACCCGGCTCGTCGAAGAGGAAGCGCTGCCACGTGCCGTCGGCGACCACGCACGCCACGCCGGCCGCACTGAGCGCCGCCTCCCACGCGGCAGCCGGCCGGGTGGCGAAGGCCGACTCGAGGTCGGCGGCCAACTTGTCGGCGTCCCCGGCACCGAAGGGGTCCGGGTGGAGCGTCACCATGGATGGGTCGAGGGCCTCGGTCAGCCGCCGCCATTCCGCCGGGCGCAGGCAGGCAAGGAACACCCAGCCCTCGCTGGCCCGATAGAGGCGGTAGAGGGGCCCCAAGCCGTACTGGCCGGTATCGGGCTCGGGGCGCGCAGGCTTCCCCGCGTAGGAGAGGAAGTCGTCGGAGAAGAGGTAGCCCGCACTCGCCAGCATGGTGGTCTCCACGTACTGCGCCACCTCGGTCTGGTCGCGTTGTCGGATACCGAGCAGGATCGCCGCCCCCACCCCCAGCAGCGCGGTGTGGTCGGAGGTCTGGCGCTGCTGCGGCGGGTTCCCCACCCCCGCCTGGAGCACCTCGCCACCCGCCATCGCCGAGATCACCGGGTCGAATGCGGGCCGACGGGCGTCGGGACCGCTCGAGCCGAACGCGGCGGCGTAAACGTAGACGAGCCGGTCGTTGTGCGCCCGCAGCGTCTCGAAGTCGGCGCCGAGGCGCTCGGGCACGCCCGGGCGGAAGTTGTGGACCACGACGTCGGCGGTGGCCACGAGGGCGTGCAGCGCCTCTTGGCCTTCGGGGCGCTTCAGGTCGATCGCCACCCGTCGCTTCCCGCGCGTGATGCGCGCGAACAGCTCCCCACCGGTCCGCATGACGGGGTCGCCGCCGAGAGGCTCGACCTTGATCACCTCGGCGCCGAGATCGGCGAGGAGGCCCGGGCCGCCCGGGGCCGCCGCGTACATGGCGAGGTCCACGATCCTGAGGCCCGACAGCGCGCCCTCGGCCGTCTGTGCCGGCTGCGTCGGCGGTGCCGCCCGATGCCCGCCGCGCCACGCCGGTGCATCGGTCGGGACCGGTGGACCGGGCCAACGCCAATCGAGGCTCGACAGTGTGGCGAGCGGCCCGATCTGGCGCGACCGACCGACAAGGGGATCGTCGACGTCGACAACCTGCCCGTTGTGGCGGACCTGGGGGTTGTCCATGAACTCCTGGGTGGTGGCGAACAGCCCGTAGGCGGCGTCGTGCTCGTCGAGTATCGGGACCCATTCAGCCAGTGGCCGGGTGCGGTAGGCGGCATCGACCAGGTCGATCAGCGCGCGGCGGTCGACATCGCCCAATGACCACACGCCAGCGGCGAAGCGGGGGTCGGTGAAGTACTCGTCGATGCCAAGCGCGCGCATGAGGTTCTCGAAGATGCCGGGCCCGAAGCTGCCCGATTGGATCCAGCGCCCATCTGCGCACTCGGCGATGCGGTAGCCCGGCGCGTCATTATGCGGGTCGCGGCCCTGCACCAGGCTGAGGGAGCGGTTCACATCGGGGTCGGGATGGCGCATGCCGTCATAGGAGTAGACGAAGGTCGACTGCACAAGCGACGTCTCGACGTGCTGGCCCCGGCCGCTCGTGGCCCGGGATTCGAGGGCGGCGAGCACGCCGATGAGGCCCAGCATGGCCGCACCGAAGACCCCCTTGGCGATGGCGTCGTAGACCGGGCCGTCGCTCCGGTAGCCGTTCTGGATCACGAACTGACCGCACTTGGCCGCCACGATGCCCTCGTAGGACCTCATGTCGGCATAGCGGCCCTCGGGTCCGAACCCGGTGATCGAGAGCACTACGAGAGCCGGGTTGAGCGCCGAGAGCGTCGACCAGTCGGCACCGAGTCCCTGAGCAGCGGAAGGGCGGAGGTTCTCGATCACCACGTCGCAGTCGCGGGCGAGCGAATGGAATGCCGCTCGTTGCTCTGCGGGGCGCAGGTCGAGTCGGTGGATCCTCTTCCCCCGGTTCCACTGGCGGTACGCGGGGACGTCATCGAGGGGTCGGCGCACCGGAGGCTCGATGCGGACGACGTCGGCGCCGTAGTCGGCGAGCACCATGCCGACCAGCGCCGCCTGCCCGGAGGCGAGATCGAGCACGCGGACGCCGTCGCAGGGGAACGTCACCCGGTGGCCCGAGTGGCGGGATCGATGATGGTCAAGGCCTCGCCGAAGAAGATGGGTGAATTGGCGAGATCGATGAAGCGGCCCTCGTCCTCGGCGAGCAGCAGCCATGCGGCCCGCCCCTCGTCGGAGGAGAACCGCTCCAGGGTGGACTCGAGGTCCTCGAACCACGCCTCGGCGATGCCGTCATAGGGGTCGGGCCCGTGGCGGGCCGCCTGCAGGCCGCGGTTCGCGCCCTCATGCACGGTGTGGATCTGGAAGTAGCCCACCATCCCGAGGGCGGAGGCGTTGGCGCGCACCAGTGGAGCGTGCACGTCGCGCCAGTAGGTGACGAACTGCTCGTGGCTCATCTCCGGAAGCCGGCGGAGACAGAACGAGGCCCTCAGCACCGCACGGCAGCCTGGATCACGGGAGCGCCCACTGGATGTGCTGGGGCTCGAGGAATTCCTCGATCCCCCACCTTCCCTGCTCCCGGCCGATCCCGCTCTGCTTGAAGCCGCCGATCGTGGCGTCGGGCCGCAGCCCCCCACCGCCGTTCACCGAGACCGTCCCGGCCCGCAGGCGCGATGCGACGTCCAAAGCGGCGTCGGTGTGGGCCCCGTAGACGTAGGCGGCAAGACCGTAGGGGGAGTCGTTGGCGATGCGGACTGCCTCGTCGACGTCGCCGTAGGGGAGTGCGACCGCCACCGGCCCGAAGATCTCCTCGCGCGCGATGCGCGACGAGTTGTCGACGTTGACCACCAGGGTCGGGTTCGTGTACCACCCCCGCTCCATCGGGGGCCGTCCACCGCCCGCCGCGATCCGGCCGCCCTGCTCCACGGCCTCTTCGACGAAGTACTCGACGCTGGCCCGGTGCTCGGGTCGGATGAGGGGCCCGACGTCGGTGGCGCGGTCCCACGGGTCGCCGACCACGATCTCGTCATAGGCGGCGGCGCTGCGCTCCAAGAACTCGTCCCACTGCGGGCGGTGCACCAACAGCCGCGTCGGTGACATGCAGCCCTGTCCGGCGTTGCGGCTGTAGCGCAGGTGGATCGGCAGCACGATGGGGGCGAGCTCGGTCCCGGGGAGGACGAGCAAGGGTGACTTGCCACCGAGCTCGAGCATGACGCCAGCGAGTCCGTTCGCCGCCTGGCGCATCACGTGGCGCCCGACGGCGGTCGAGCCGGTGAAGGAGACCTTGTCGACCATCGTGCTCTCGGTCAGCTGGCGGGCCACCTCTGCCTCCCCGGCGAGGACGTTGACCACGCCCGGGGGCAGTGCGGCCTCGTCGAGGAGGGAGCCGAGCAGCAGCGTGGTGAGCGGCGTCCGTCCGGACGGCAGCAGCACGACGGTGCACCCGGCGGCGAGTGCGGCACCGATCTTCGAGATGGCGAGCAGGAGCGGGTAGTTGTAGGCGGTGATGGCCGCGACGACGCCCGCCGGGCGTTGGGCGACCACGCTCGCACTGGCCACCGGGTCGAAGTGCGAGCCGAGGTGCTCGTCGGCGATGCGGGTGGCCGCCTCGGCGTAGTGGCGCAGGTGGTTGATCGGGGCATGCACCTGGAGGCTCTCGGTGAGGGTGACCGGGGAACCGACTTCGGTGACGATCGAGCGCACCAGTTCGTCGGCGTGCGACTCGAGGACCTCGGCCAGCCGGTGGATGGCCACCGATCGCTGCGCAGGAGAAAAGCGCGACCAAGGCCCTTCGTCAAAGGCGTCGCGAGCGGCACGGATGGCGCGCCCGGTCTGGGCCTCGTCGGCGCCGGGGACCGACACGATGAGCTCTTCGGTTGCAGGGTTGAAGACGTGCAGGGGCGCACCTGCGCCCGTCTCTCGAACACCGCCGATCGTGAGCTCGAGCTCGCCGACGAGCGGTCGTACCGCGGTCGATTCCGTCACCATCACGCGACCTCCTCTTTCACGAATCTATGCGTATGATAACCACGGAGACGGGCCCCGGCTCGTGGCCGCGGGTGGCCGTTGTGATGCGACGGGAGAGATGCGGGGAGGAGAGCCGTAGTGGACGGCGACCGAGAGGCAATCGAGGCCCTTGTCTACGGCTACGCGGCGGCCATCGATGCCGGCGACCTCGAGACCTTCGGGTCACTGTTCGCCGACGCCACCATGGCGATCGCCGGCTCCCCGGTCGAAGTGCGTGGCGCCGAGGCGGTTCGCGCCCTAGTCACCCGTGGACTCCACTGGTACGACGGCACGCCGCGCACGCGCCACATCACTACCAACCTCGTTGTCGCGCTCGGTCCCGACGGCGACCGCGCCATGGCGACGAGCTCGGTGGTCGTGCACCAGGCGCTCGCCGACTTCCCCCTCCAGGTGATCCTCGTCGCGCACTACGACGACGAGTTCGAGCGGGTCGGGGGCGCATGGCGCTTCGCCCGGCGCGTGTTGACCTACGACCTCCTGGGCGACCTCTCGAGGCACTTCACCAAGCCGGTCCCCGATTCTGTTGGGTCCGCGGGCCGCTAAGGCTCGAGGCCGACCAGCACGACGCTGAGGGTGCTGCCCTCGTCACCGGCCAGCCAGCGGTGGGCGAGCCCAGGGATGAGCACCAGGTCGCCTGGCTCGAGCAGCACGCTGCCGGCCTCGAGGCCGAGTTCGACGTGTCCGCCGAGCACGGTGTCGCAGTCGATCGAGTCGGTGCGGTGCAGATCGATCGACGCTCCGGGGGCGTGGTGCACGAACCGCCAGCTGACCTCGCCGGGCCGGCAGTCGAGCGGTCGGAGGGGGGCCGAACGGGGGCGGTCCGCGAGTGCGCCACGCTCCGACGCGGAGGCCCAGACTTCGGCTGACAAGAGCCCGCGGCTCGCGCCCTCGGCGCCTTCGTCCAGCGCCTCGATCCGGTCGATGGCCGAGCGACCGTCGTCGTCAGTTCCGATGATCAGCAAGCGCATCGCAGCCTCCATTTCCAAAGTGCCGCTTGAAAATCCATGACTATGATCATTACACTCTCGGTAGGGAAAGTTTGGCGTCCAAGTAACAGGATGCAACTTCTCACGACAATCCGAAGGAGGGGAACGTGAGGCTTCGCGATCGGGTGGCACTGGTAACTGCAGGTGGCTCGGGTATGGGCCGGGCCGGCTCACGGAGGTTTGCCCAAGAGGGGGCGCACGTCATCGTGACCGACCTCGACGAGTCGGCGGCCAAGGAGACCGCGACCCTGATCGAGGCCGACGGCGGCTCGGCCGAGGCGCACCAGCTCGACGTGCGGGACCTTGGCCAGATCACGTCGCTCTTCCAAGAGGTCGAGCGCACCCACGGCGTCCTGCACGTGCTCTACAACCATGCGGGCATCCCCGGAGCAGCGGGCCTCGACGTGACGTCCGAGGAGTTCGACTTCGCCGTCGACATCAACCTGAAGGGTGCCTTTTTCGTGGCGCAGGCCGCCGTCGACCTGTTGAAGCGCGCAGAGGGTAAGGGTTCGATCATCTTCACGGCGTCGATCTCGGGCATCGTGGGCTCTCCATTCAGCCCGCTCTACTCGATGACCAAGGGCGGGATCGTGCTGCTGATGAAGTCGTTGGCTCTCGCGCTTGCACCCGACATCCGGTGCAATGCGATCTGCCCCGGGCCGGTCGACACGCCGATGCTCCCGCAGTTCTTCGGGCGCGAGCCCGGAGCCAACGTCGCGGACCTCATGCAGGGCTTCCTGAGCGTCGTGCCGCTTGGACGACCGTCCCAGCCCGAGGAGATCGCCAATGCGGCGCTCTTCCTCGCATGTGACGAGTCGAGCTTCGTAACCGGCGTTCCGCTGCCGGTCGACGGCGGCTACATCGCCCGCTGACAACACGCATGTCCACAGCTGCAAGCAACGAAGAGAACCCAGCGACATGAAGCAAGCGAATCGAGCAGTGCAGGAGGAATGCCCATGATCATCGAAGAGACCGCAAAGGCTGCAGGCCTGTTCATCGACGGCAAGTGGCAGCCGGGCGAGGGCGAGATCATCAAGTCGGTGAACCCGACGACCGGAGAGTTGATGGCCGAGACGCCGGCGGCGTCAAGCCGCCAGGTCGACGACGCGCTCGCCGCATCACTGTCGGCGTTCGACGGTGGCGAATGGAGCCGGCTCTCAGCGAAGGACCGCAGCGAGCTTCTCTTCAAGCTGGCTGACCTCATCGACCGCGACAAGGACGACCTGGTCGAACTGGTGGTCTCCGAAGTCGGCTCTCCGATCACTTTGGCCCGCAACCTGCAGGTGGGTGCGCCGGCCATGTACTTCCGCTGGCACGCCGAGGCTGCCCTGCGCGGCCCGAGGGACGGCCTGGAGCAGCCGCTCGGCCTCCACCACAACCCGATCACCACCTCGAGCATGTTGCTGCGCGAGCCGGTCGGCGTGGTGGCCGCCATCACCGCCTACAACTACCCGATCAACCTCATCTCCTGGAAGCTCGGGCCGGCCTTCGCGTCGGGTTGCTCTGCGGTGCTGATTCCCTCGCCGCGAGGCGTGCTCTGCACGGTCGCTCTGGTCCGGCTCATCGAAGAGGCCGGGTTCCCACCCGGTGCGGTCAACCTGGTCTTCGGTCCACCGGCGGTGACCGAGCAGGTGGTGACCGCCGACGCCGTCGACATGGTCAGCTTCACCGGCTCGGTCCCGGTCGGGGCCAAGATCATGGCGCTCGCCGCGCAGAGCATCAAGAAGGTCGTCCTCGAGCTCGGGGGCAAGTCCCCGAACATCGTGCTGCCGGGCGCGGACATCGAAGCAACGGTGACGCCCTCGGTGTTGCGCTTTTCGCGCAACGCCGGCCAGGGGTGCGGCGCCACCACGAGGACCCTCGTCCCACGGGCCGACTACGACAGCTTCGTGGAGCAGACGGCAGCCGCCATGGAAGGGCTGGTGGTCGACGACCCGCACCGTGACGACACCGAGATCGGCCCATTGATCACCGGTGAGCACCGCGAGCGCGTCGAGGGGTTCGTTTCGCGTGCGGTCGATGCCGGCGGGACCCTCGTGACCGGTGGCGGTCGGCCGAGCGGCTTGGACGGCGGCTTCTTCTACGAGCCGACGCTGGTGGCCTCGATCGGCAATGAGGCGGAGATCTCCCAGGAGGAGCTTTTCGCTCCCGTTGGCGTGGTGCTGCCCTACGACGATCTGGACGAGGCGGTTTCCATCGCCAACCACACACGCTTCGGGCTCAACGCCAACGTCTGGGGCCCGACCGCCCAGGCGCTCGAGTTCGCCCGCAAGATCCGCTCGGGGACCGTCACCGTCAACGGCGGCGGCGGGATGAATCCCGAGGCGCCCTGGGGCGGCTACCGGGAGAGCGGCGTCGGGCGCGAATGCGGCGAAGAGGGCTACCGCGAGTACTTCGAGGTGAAGCACGTCCAGTGGCCGGTCGAGCCGCCGGCGACCCGCTGAGCTCGAGCGTCCGGGGGGCCAGCGGTGGGGAAGTTAGGCGTCGACGATCTCGAGGACATGAGCCTCGCCCGGCTCAGTGGCGAGGGCGTTGAGGAGCTCCTGGACGCGGCTACTGAGTGCACGCTCGTCTTCTCGGGACCCGACGGCTGGCCCATGGGGGTGATCGTGAGCTTCGTCCGCGCCGACGGGCGGTTCTGGCTGACCGCCGTTTCGGACCGCCAGCACACGAGGGGCATCGCTGCGGACCCGAGGGTGACCCTGGTTGTCTCCAGCGCGGGGACCGGCCTCGATGGGCGCCGCATGGTCGCCATCAAGGCCCGCGCCCAGGTCCACCACGACCGAGCGACCAAGGAGGAGGTGCTCCCACTCATCGCCGGGCGCCTCGCACCGAGCGGGCCCGAACACATGATCCGCCTGCTCGACACCCCCAAACGCGTGGTGATCGAGGTCCGGCCCACCGCGGTCTCGGTGAGCCACGACTCGCGCACCATCGCAGGGGACGGGCGCGGGAGCGCAGGGGCGAGCGCGCCGTGAGTCCCGGGCAGCACAACATGGGGAGGCAAAAGGCGTGAGCGAGGACAAGCAGAACGATGACCTGCTCCGGGAGCTGAAGGACCGCCAGGAGATCCAGTCGCTGAAATTCGCCTACTGCCGAGCGGCCGACTCGCTCGACATCGCCGGCATGGTGTCGGTGTTCACCGACGACTGCATCGTGAACTTCCGGCCCGACCGCAGTGACGAGCGGCGCGGCCGGGCTGCGGCCGAGGAGTTCTTCTCGGGAGCGCAGTCGGTGGTCACTTCGAGCAGCCACCACCTCTCCAACATGGACATCGTCTTTCGCGACCCCGACACGGCCGCGATGTACTCGTACCTCTACTCGTGGCAGCGCTTCACCGGCTACCCCGAGGTGAAGGACCGCCATCGGTGGGCTCGCTATGAGGACGTGTTCGTCCGCACCGCGGAGGGATGGCGCCAGTCCGAGCTGCTCTACGTCGTGGCCGGCGAGCTGGCGAGCGACCCGGTGCTGCGCATCGGGGAAGTGATGGACCGCCCGGTCTGGACCGGCGCCCCGTGAGGGTCCCCCGAGCAGTTCGCCCACCCATCGACCCGGAGGAAGCACGACGATGACGGACACCAAATCGCTCGAGGGAACCGGGGAGCCGGTCGTCTCGTTCAACATGAACGAGGCCACCGGCCTCTACGGCCACTGGCAGCAGATCGACGAGCTCCAAGAGCAGTACTCGCACTTCTGGACCACCTTCGCCTACGGGTACTGGGTGCTCACCGAACCCGAGGCGATCCGGGAGGCCTTCCAACGGAGCGACCTGTTCTCGAGCTCCTCGGAGGTGGCGTCGGAGCCCGACCCGAAGTACACCTTCATCCCGACCAACATCGACCCGCCCGAGCACGTCAAGTACCGCCACATCTTGAACCCCCGTTTCTCGCCGGGAGCGGTCGGGAGGCTGGCCGACCCGACCGAGCAACACTGCCGCTCGATCATCTCGGGGTTCGTGGACCGCGGGTCGTGCGACTTCATCACCGAGTTCGCCTCCGTCTTCCCCACCCGTGTCTTCATGAGCAGCCTCGGGCTGCCGGTCGAGGACACACCGATCTTCGTGGCACGGGTCGGCGAGATCTTCGCCAACCTGCGGGACCCGGCCATGTCCGACAAGCTCGTCGCCGCCCTCGCGTCGATCCGTGCCTATTTCTCCGACGCGCTCGAAGACCGCCGCAGTGCGCCACGTGATCCCGAGACCGACTTCTTGAGCCACCTTCTCTCGTCCGAGAAGGACGGCCAGCCCCTGAGCGACGAGGAGATCCTCAACATCTGCCAGGTGCTCGCCATGGCCGGGCTCGAGACGACGGCCGGGCAGCTCGGCTACATGTTCCAGCACCTCGCCACCCACCCTGCTGACCGCCAGCGGATCATCGACGACCCCGCGGTCATCGACAAGGCCGTCGAGGAATTCTTGCGGGTGCACGCCATCGTCCTCCCGGGCCGAAAAGTCACCGAGGACATGGACTTCCACGGCTGCCCCATGCAGAAGGGCGACATGGTGATGCTCCCGATCCCGGCTGCGAACCGCTCCCCGTCGGTCCTGGACCATCCGACCGAGGTCGACTTCGACCGCCCGCAGACTCGGCACATCGCGTTCGGCCTCGGCCCGCACCGCTGCCTCGGCCTGCACCTGGCCCGCCGTGAGCTGGCGACCGCGCTGGCGGTCTGGCACGAGCTCATTCCCGAGTACTCGGTCGCCACCGACGAGCCCCTCGTCGAGCGCGGCGGGCAACTTGGCATCGAGCACCTTCCACTCACCTGGAGCACGTAGCGGACGACGGGAGCGGTGCCGCCGGTGCCGCCGATCGAGGAGCAACATGGCCACAACAGAGAATCCGGTTGCGATCATCGGGGTCGGCTACACCGAGCTGTCCAGGGTGCCCGAGAAGCCAGAGACCGACCTCGCCGTCGCAGCCTGTCGGGCTGCCGCCGAGGACGCGGGGATCGGCTTTGACGCGGTGTCGGGCATCAACATCCAGGTCCACCACTACCCGCCTCCCGACACCGGCGCAATCGTCCGCGAGCTCGGCATCACCGATGTTCGCTGGAGCGTAGAGGGCGGCCTCGGCGTGGGCGCACTCGCCCGGGCGGCGCAGATCGTCGATGCGGGCATCTGTGACGCGGTGGTCGTCTGCAAGATCATGAACACGATCGCCCCGGTCAACGTGCCCGACATCGATCCCGAGACCGGCGGGGTCGGGGGCACAGCCCAGTTCGAGGTCCCCTACGGGCTCGGCTACACCATGCAGCGCGTCGGGTTCTTGAAGCGCCGCTGGATGCACCGCTACGGGATCACCGACGACCAGGTGGGCTGGCTCTGCGTGACCCAGCGCGAGCACGCGCTCTTGAACCCGCACGCCATCATGAAAAAGCCGCTCACCATCGAGGAGTACCGGGCCAGCCGGTGGATCGCCGATCCGGTGCACCTCCTCGACTGCGACTACCCCGTGAACGGGGCGTTCGCCTACATCGTGGGGCGCCCCGAGCTCGCCACGGCGTCCAAACCCGTGTCGATCCTCTCGTGGAGCGGTGCGGGACGGGGCGACACGATGCCGCACCTGCGCCCCGAGGCCGACGACGGCATGAACCGCTGGGCGCACGAGGTCTACACCGATGCCTGCCTCGGCCCGAAGGACATGGACGTGTGGATGCTCTACGACGGCTTCAGCTTCCTGGCCATGATGTGGATGGAGCAGCTCGGGCTGGTGGAGCCGGGGGAGTCGGGCGCCTATGTCGAGGGCGGGGAGCGGATCCGCTTCGACGGCGAGCACCCGGTGAACACCCACGGTGGGCAGCTCTCCGAGGGCCGGCTGCACGCGACCGGCCACATCTTGGAAGCCGTCCAGCAGGTGCGCGGCACAGCTGGTGCACGCCAAGCCGTGCGGGCGGACCACGCCGTCGTGAGCAGCGCCTACCCCCACGACGGTTCGGTCGCCATCTTCGGAAGGGCCTGACCGCCGCCGGGTACGCGGAAGGATGGAGTGGCCGAGGTTGCGATGACGAAGGAGCACGATGACTGAGCTGAAGGAATCGAAAAGTGCCGGGGGGGCTGCGGTGGGGTCACGGCCCTGGCCGCTCGCCGATGAGCTGACCGCGCCGTTCTGGGACGCGGCTGCCGCACAACGCCTCGTGGTCCAGCGCTGCACCGAGTGCGCCCTCCTCCGGTTCCCGCCGTCCGCTCGCTGCTCGCACTGCCATTCCGACGGTGTCGAGTGGGCGGAGCTGAGTGGGCGCGCAACGCTCTACAGCTTCATCATCGACCACCGCAACATGATCCCGGGGTTCGAAGGTGCCTACACGGTGGCCCTCGCCACGCCTGACGAGGTGACCGACGACTCGATCAGGTTCGTGACCAACGTACCGGGCTGTCCACCGGAGGACCTGCGAATCGGCATGCCCCTCACCGTGACCTTCGAGGTCGTCCACGACGGGGTGACGCTGCCGCAGTTCGTCCCGGAAGCGGGCAGCTGAGGTCGAGCCCCGCTCAGATGACGCCCGAGGCCTCGAGGTCGGCATAGGCAGCATCGCTCATGCCGAGGAACTCTTTGTAGACGAGCTCGTTGTCGGCGCCCAGCGGCGCGCCCACTCGCCAGACCCGGCCGGCATGGTTGCGCAGCTTGGGCACGACCGCCTGCATCCTGACCGGGCCGAGATCCTCGTCGTCGACGGTGATGATGTCGTTTCGCTCGGCGTAGGTCGGGTCGTCCATGATGTCCTCAGCGCTGTAGATCTTCGACGCCACCACGCCACTGGCCGCCAGGTGTTCCAAGACCTCTGACGACGGACGTTCGGCGATCCATGACGCCAACTGCCCCTCGAGCCGACCGGCGGTCACCTTGAGCTCGGACTCGGGAAGGGTGAGATCGAGGTCCTCGCCGAGCATCTGGGCCAAGGTGCGGGCGGACTGTGGCGTGCCCGCGGAGACGGTGATCCATTTGCCGTCCTTTGCCGAGAACGCGTTGACCACGCCCCCGGCGAACCCCGGCAGCTGGTTGCCGGCCCGCATTGGGGGGACGCCCAGCTGGTCCTGGATGATCACCTGCCACTCGATGAGCCGGTAGTGCGCCTCGAACAGGGCGAGGTCGATGAACTCGCCGGCGAAGGCTGCGTCATTGGCTCGCCGGTAGAGCGCGGTCTGGATAGCGAATGCCCCCATGAGGCCGGTAAGGGAATCGGCGTTGGAGTACCCCGCGTGCAGGGGAGGACCGTCGGGGAACCCGGTCAGGTTGACCACGCCGCTCATGGCCTCGCCGACCTTGCCGAACCCGGGGCTGTTGCGCAGGCTGGTGTCGGTGCCGAACCCGCTCACGTGCAACATGATCAGGGCGGGGTTCTCCGCCACCAACCTCGTCCAGTCGAGGCCCCACCGCTCGAGCGTCTCAAGGCGGAAGTTGGTCACCACCACGTCGGCCCAACGCGCCAGTGACCGGGCAAGCTCCTGGCCCCCGGATGATCGAAGGTCGCACGTGGCTGAGCGCTTGTTGCGACCGGCCACCTTCCACCACAGGTGCGTCCCGTCCCTGACGGCCCCGATGCGGCGTTGGGGGTCGCCGGCGGCGGGGTCCTCAAGATGGACGACATCGGCGCCGAGGTCCGCAAGCAGGCTCCCGGCCATCGGGCCCGCGACCAGCTGTGCGATCTCGAGCACCTTCAACCCGTGCAGTGCCGCTCGATCGTTCTCACTCATCGGGCTCCTCCTTCGCTCGTCGACTCGGCTCGTACCGACACCGCGGTCGCGTCAGTCCGCTTCGTCACCCAACTGCTGGTAGGCGTTCATGACGATGGCGAGGTGCGAGTAGTAACCGATCGTGGCGGCGAGCTCGAGGAAGCCGCGATCACCGACGACGGACACCACTCGCTCTCGCAGCGCGTCGGGGATGCGGTGCGCGCGCAGGAGCTCCCGGGCGGTCTCGATCACCACGGATTCCCCCGACCGCTCGAGCGGAGCCGACGGATCGTCGTGCTCGACCACCTCGATCGCCGCCTCCGTCGTTCCGGCTTTCACAGCAAGGCGCCGGTGTTGTCGCCACTCGAAGTCACAGCGCTGCTCATGGGCGGTGACCAGGATGGCGAGCTCTCGCAGATCCGCCGCGAGCTCGCTGTGGAAACGGAGGTACTCGCCCAATGAGGCAGTGCGCCTCGCCACCTCGGGTGAGGCGAGGAGCAGCTCGAACGGCAACCCGAGGCCGCCGCGGCTCGCCACGATCTCTGCAGCCACCTCGTCGCGGGTCGCCTCCTGGCCGCCTGCCATCGCGTCGTCGCTCTCGATCAGTCGAGCTGCTCGGCGAGCGCCGAGCCGCTCCGGATGAGGGCCGGGATGGCCGTGACCAGGCGCTCCTGGTACGGGTCCTCCCGCCGGCCCGTCCTGTGCCGGCGGAGGTTGTTGCCCATGATGGCGGCCATCTTGTAGCGGGTTGCCGCGTCGAACCACGCCATGTCGCTGATCGTGGTGCCGGCCGACTTCTCGTAGACCGACAGCAGGTCGTCGACGGGAAGCACGCCTTCCATGTCGGTGGAGATCCCGGGGAGGTCCTCGGGGCACGACATGATCCGGAACCAGCCGAGGTCGACCCGCGGGTCACCGACCGACCAGATCTCCCAGTCGATGACCGCCGTCACCGCGCCGTTGTCGTCGCACAAGATGTTGCCGAGGCGGTAGTCGCCATGGACGATGCTCGGCCCACGGGGCTTGGGGACGCGCGACGCCAGCGCTGCGTAGAGCGCTTCGGCGCCCTCTCGCAGTTCGGGCTCGACGGTCTCCATCGTGGGCTGCCACCGGGCCAGCTCGTCCTCGGGTCGCGCCGTTGCCTCGCCGGAAGCGGCCGGGAGCTCGGTCGGGTCGAGCGCGTGCAGACGCGCCAGCGTCTCGGCGGCGTCAACGAAGCGCGCGTGGAGGAGCTCGGCCGGGCGGCTGCCGGCCTCCATGTCGAGGATCGGCTCTGCGGCCTCGCCTTTCGCCCACGAGAGGATGACGACCGGCGGAGACTCGGCGTCGACCGCCAGTACCTCGGGGACGGGGACGCGGCCGGTCTTCGCGATGTCGTCGAGCAGCGAGCCCTGGCGGAGCACGTCGTGGCGGCCCACCGGCTCGCGACCGGGCGGACACAGTTTGAGGACGACGGTCTCGGGACACTCCTCCCCGCGTAGGTTCCCGCGCACCGTCAGACCCGAATGCCCGGTCAGCGAGGAAAGGCTCTCGAGCTCGGCACCCGGCCAGCGTCGGCTGACAGCAAGCGCCGCTCGGGACTCGATGGCGGGGTCGAAGCTCATGCCGGCCCCGCCCCGGGATACGTGAGGCTCGTGACGAACCGGCCACCGTCGACGTTGACGGTGGCACCGGTGATCCAGCGTGCGTCGTCGCTCAGGAGGAAGGCGACCGCAGCGGCCACGTCCTCGGGCTCCCCCAACCGTCGCATGGGCAGGATCTCCTCTTCGAAGCGACCGGACGCGCCTTCCCAGAGCACCCGGGCCATGTCGGTCTTGACGAGGCCGGGAGCGACCGTGTTCACACGGACGCCGTGTGGTCCGAGCTCATTGGCCAGATGGGTCGTCAGGACCTCGAGTGCCGCCTTGGACGCGCAGTAGGCCGCCAGCTGCGGCTGGTACTGGCGCGCGCCGACGGTCGAGACGTTGACCACCGCCCCGTGCTGGTCGAGGAGGCCATGGCGGATGCCCGCCTGCACCATGGCGACCGCTGTCCATGTGTTCACCACCAACGTCTTGGAGAATGCGCCCTGCTCGATCTCGAGCAGGGGTGCCACGGAGGGGTTGATCGCCACCATGTTCACCAGCAGCCCGACCGGGCCGTAGCGCTCAGCGGCGTGGGCGACGAGCTCTTCGGCACCGCCGTCGTGGGCCACATTGAGGGCGATCCCGCTGACCTCGCAGCCGAGGCCCCGCAACTCTTCTTCTGCGCTCTTGATCTCGTCGGCCGAGCGGGCGTTGATCACGACCGATGCGCCGCCCTCCCCGAGCTTGCGGGCGACAGCCTTGCCGATGCCCTTCGACGAGCCGGTGACGACGGCGACCTTCCCCCCAAATTCCGCTGCCACTGCGACTCCCTCCGATTGTCCGGTCTCCTTCCGGAGCCGTTGACATTACTATGGTTATCATAGTTTTAACGGGAAACGGGCGCCTGCCGGTGGCCCCGATCGCCCGTGACAGCGCCGAGCAAGGCGTCGGCACGAGGAGGGGATGAGCCATGTCGTATGACGAGTTCGGCACCGCGCGGCGCCCCCTGCGCATTGCCGTCCTGGTCAAGCAGGTCCCCCAGTTCGAGGACATGGCGTTCGGGCCCAACGGGCGCCTGCAGCGCGACGGCATCGCGCTCGAGATGAATCCCTACTGCCGCCGAGCGGTGGCCAAGGGGACCGAGCTCGCCCAGTGGAGCGGAGGGGCCTGCACGGTGCTGACCCTCGGGCCGCCCTCGGCCGAGGACTGCCTGCGTGAGGCCGTCGCCTGGGGGGCTGACGACGGCGTGCTCATCACCGACCCCGCCTTTGCCGGTTCCGACACGCTGGCGACAGCTCGCACGCTGGCGGCCGCGCTCGGTCGGGAGGGGCCCTTCGACTTGATACTCATGGGACGAAACTCGGTCGACTCGGACACGGGCCAGGTCGCCCCCGAGCTCGCCGAGATGCTCGGGCTCCCGTTTCTCGTCGGGGCCAAGTCCGTCGAGACCGACGGTGATTGGCTGCGTGCGTGGTGCGAGCTGGACGACGGTTGGCGCGACGCCGAGGTGCCGCTTCCCGCGGTGGTCAGTTGCGCGGAGCGCCTCTGCGACCCGTGCAAGGTCGACCAGGCCGGACGCGATGCGGTCGACCCGGCTCGGCTGCGGACGATCAGCGCGGCGATGCTCGGCGCGGGGCCCTGGGGCGAGGCCGCAAGCCCGACGAGCGTCGGTGAGATCAGGGGCCTCGCCGTGACCCGGATGCGCCGCATCACGGGCGGCGACCCCGACGAACAGGTGCAGCTGCTCATCGAGCACTTAGCCGAGACCGGCGCACTCGAAGGGATGGACCCGTCGCCGGAGCCGCCTGCCGAGGCCCAGGTTCCCCCACCGCCCGTCGTCCCTTCCGACCAGCTGCTCGCCGTCGTGCTCGAGCCCGGCCGTCGTAGCGAGACGCGCGACATCCTGGCGGCGGCAGCCTCGCTCGCCGGTTCGCTCGGTGCGTCAGTCGAGGCGCTGGTGTGCGGCTCGATCAGCGAGGTCGACACGCTGTCGGCATGGGGTGCGGATCATCTCGTGCTGGTCGAGCGCGTGACGGTCGAAGAGGACGTGGCCCACGCCATCGGCGGCTGGTGCCGCGAGCACCATCCCGTCGCAGTGCTCGCCACCGGTACGAGCTGGGGGAGGGAGGTGGCCGGTCGCGTGGCGGCGATGCTCGGGGCCGGGCTCACGGGCGACGCCGTCGACCTCACCGTCGATGCGGGCCGACTCGTTGCTTGGAAGCCCGCATTCGGTGGGCAGGTCGTCGCCGCCATCCGGGCCAACAGCCCTACCCAGATGGTGACGGTTCGCCCGGGCTCGCTGCCGCGGCGCGGCCCACGCGCGGCGGTGACCCACCTCGAGGTCGAGGCGGTCCTGGGCGAGCAGCAGAGCCGGGTCACGATCCACGGACGTGGGCGCGACGACGACATCGACATCCTGGCATCGGCGTCCTCCATCGTCTGCGTGGGCGCGGGGATCCAACCGGCCGACTACCCGCTGATCGAGCCGTTCCGAAAGGCGCTCGGTGCCGAGCTCGGAGCGACCCGGCGGGTGACGGACAAGGGGTGGATGCCCCACTCCCGCCAGATCGGCATCACCGGGAGGAGCGTGAGCCCTCGGCTCTATGTCGGCCTCGGCCTGTCGGGAAAGTTCAACCACACCGTGGGCTTCCGGGGGGCGGGCCTTGTCGTGGCGATCAACAGTGACCCGGCCGCCCCGATCTTCGACGCGTGCGACCTCGGGCTGGTCGGGGACTGGCGCGAGATCGTGCCGCTCGCGCAGCGCGCCCTCGACGCACGCAGGATGGCCGGGATGGCAGCTGTTGTAATCCCTGATAACTAATAGTAGGGTGAAAGCAGTTGAGGGGACCCCTTCTCGGGTCTCCGCCCGCCTGAGCCGACGGCATGATGAGCCGGTCGGTGGACCCGTACGGCGGGCCTCAAGGGAGGGGGCCGAGGTGGCTGGCAGTGTGCAGAAACGACCCGCTCTCGACGGGATCAAGGTCGTCGAGTTCGCCCATGTGATCGCTGGGCCGTTGGCCGGGACGCTGATGGCCGACCTCGGTGCCGACGTCGTCCACGTCGAAGACCCCGGAGCCGGGGACCCAGGTAGGACCATGGGCCCGTCCAAGAACGGCGCCCACCTCTGGTGGAAGGTCTCGGGTCGCAACAAGCGATCCGTGACGATCGACCTGCGAAACGCGGAGGGGCAGGAGCTTGCCCACGACCTGGTCCGCTGGGCGGACGTCGTGATCACCAACGTGCGGGTGAACACCCTTGACCGTTGGGGCCTCGACTGGGAGACGCTGCACCGCGTGAACCCCCGGCTCGTGATGCTCCAGATCACCGGCAACGGTGCCAATACGTCGGCCAGGAACGACCCGGGCTTCGGCAAGGTTGGCGAGGCGCGCAGCGGCGTCGTCAACGTGACCGGCTTCCCCGATGGCCCGCCGGTGCACACCGGCTTCTCCCACGCCGACTCGGTGACCGCCCTGATGGGTGCCTACGCCATCAGCGCGGCGCTCGTGCGCCGGGGGGACCCCGACTTCGAAGGTGAGTGGATCGATCTCGCACTCTTCGAGAGCCTCTTCCGCCTCGTCGAGTGGCAGATCATTTTCTACGACCAGCTCGGTGTCGTGCCCCAGCGCGCTGGCAACCAACTGGCCGTCGCACCGGGGGCGGTCATCAACACCTATCTCAGCGCCGACGAGGTCTGGATCACCGTCACCTCCGGGACGCCGCGGTCGGTGAGCAACATCGCAGAGTTGCTGGGCGAGCCCGCTGACGAATATCGGACGGTCTCCGACCAGCTCGCGAGGAAGGAACGCCTCGACAACCTCCTCCACGACTGGATCGCCGAACGCCCCGCCGAGGAGTGCCTCGAGCAGATGGCGAAGCTCGAGGTCGTCGCCTCGCGCATCTTCACGGCCCAGGACATCGTCAACGATCCGATCTACGCCGAGCGTGAGGACATCGTCGAGATCGAGGACGCAGACCTCGGGACTGTCCGCATGCAGGCCGTCGTTCCCAAGATGGGCTCGCGTCCTGGATCGGTGTGGCGCACGGGCCCCTCGCTCGGGCAGGACAACGACCTCGTCCTCGGCGAGTGGCTCGGAAAGTCCGACGACGAGCTTGCTGCGCTGCGGTCGTCAGGGACCATCTGATGTCCGGCGCGGACCAGGTCGAGGCTGGCCTCGGCCGCCGGGCCTGCCGCGACTGGCCGCTCACCTCCCCGCAGTGCCCCGCACCGTTCGCAGCCCGCGAGCAGCCGGGACCGTCGCCGCACAATGGCGGGACCAATTCGGGCCGCCCACCCCTTGCCAGGGGCGGCGCATCTCTGGTATATCTATTCATATGATTCGCCTAGAATCGGAGGGCGACGCACAGAACCCGGGCAGCCTGCAACTGCCCGAAAGATGAGGAGCATCATGGCCACAACGGTGACGAACCCAGTCGGTACAGAGACACTCGAGAGCGTGGGGATCGTCGACTGTGACGCCCACTTCACCGAGCCCCCTTCCTTGTGGCTCGATCGGGCGCCGGCGGCCCTGAAGGACCGCGTGCCGGTGCAGAAGACGGTGGACGGGATCACCGCGTGGTACCTCGATGGTGAGCTGTGGGCCAGCATCGGCGGCAACACCATCAAGACCGGGCGGGAGAAGATCCTCGGCTCGCATGTCGCGCAGCCGTTCGACGTGATCGACCGGTCGGCATGGGACGTCGAGGCGCGCCTCGGCCTGCTCGACGCCATCGGGGTCGAGGCCCAGATCCTGTACCCGAACGGCATCGGGTTCGCGTCGAACCACATCTTCGCCATCGAGGACATCGAGCTGCGCTCCGCCATCCTGACGATGTACAACGACTTCTTCGTCGACGTCCAGGCCGAATCGCACAACCGCCTGTTCCCCCAGGCGATCCTGCCCGTGTGGGACATGGACTTCACGATCAGGGAGATGAACCGTCTCCTCGACAAGGGGATGCGGGGCTTCACGCTCTCCGACAAGCCCGAGATGATCGGCCTTCCCGAGCTCCCCGAGCCGTACTTCGCACCCATGTGGGACCTGTTCAACGAGTCGGGTGCGGTAGCCAACTTCCACATCGGTTCGGGCGCGCGCCGCGAGGAGATGGAGGCCATCCGCGGGATGCGCAACCGGCCCCGCGAAGACACCACCGAAGCGCGGCCCATCCCGGCAGTGCCGGCCTTTTACTGGCACAGCTTCGGGAACCAGCGCCGGCTGGCGGTCCACGCATCGCAGATGTTCATGAGCAACGTGCGGATCGTCGTCAACCTCTGTATGAGCGACATGTTCGACCGCTATCCGAAGCTCAAGATCGTCTCGGCCGAGAGCGGAATCGGCTGGGTGCCCTTCATCCTCGAAACACTCGAGTACCAGCTCGACGAGATGATCACCGAGCCCGATGAGGTCTCCTACCAGCAACGTCGGCCGAGCGAATACTTCCGGGACCACCTCTACGTGATGTTCTGGTACGAGAACGTCGGCCCGACGAAGCTCATCGAGGACATTGGGGTGAACAACGTGCTGGTCGAGACCGATGTACCGCACCCGACCTGCCTCTACCCCGGGGCGAAGGAGCACTTCGACACGGTGCTCGGTCACCTTTCGCCCGACGTCCGTCGCCGGGTGCTGCGGGACAACGCCGCCGAGCTCTATCAGATCCCTGTCGGGGTGAAGCGAGGCTGACGCCTTCGAGCAAGTTGTCGACCGAGCCGGGTCCTGCGGGGGACCCGGCTCGGTCGCGCTCAGGCCTCGAGATCGATGGCGACGCCCTGGCGGCGGGCCGACGCCACGACGTCCTTCCACACGACCAGCGCGCTGAGCGCGGTCGGGAATCCGGCGTAGACCACCATCATCAAAAGCGCCTCGTTGATCTTGCGGGCCGAGATGCCCGCCTGGAGCGCACCGTGAAGGTAGTTGCGCAGCTGTGCGGGATGCTCGGTCGCGGCCAGGGCCGTAATCGCCACGAGCATGCGCTCGTCCTGCGAGATGCCCTCGCGGCCCCAGATCTCGCCGAAGATGAAGTCATCGGCCCACGCAGCCATGGCCGGGTCGAGCGACGCGAGCTCGTCCCGGAGCTGCTCGTGCTTGGCCCCTTGCGCCCTCGCCCGTCGTTGCGCTCCCTCGGTTGTCACGATTGCATCTCCTTTGATCTAGGCGAATAGTTACACTAGTCCAGAGGGTCCGTCCGGGGTCTGGGACCGAGAAGGAGTGCAATGGAACGCGTCGTGGTCGCCGGTGTCGGCATTCACCCATTCGGCAGGTTCGAGGCTGATTACCGCCAGCTGGGAGCAGTCGCCGCGAGAGAGGCGCTCGTTGACGCTGGCGTCGGATTCGACGACGTGGAACTCACCCTGGTCGGCAACGTCGGGGCGGAGATGGCCAAGGGCCAGAACGTCATGGACCTTGTCGGGCGGAGCGGCCGTCCGATCATCAACGTGGAGAGTGCGTGCGGCTCGAGCGGGTCCGCGCTGTTCCTCGGTGCCCAGCTCATCGAGAGCGGGGCGCACGACATCGTGCTGTGCCTCGGGGTCGAGAAGGCTCCCAGGGGTTTCATTGCCGCCTCGGGTTACTCGCCATGGCAGATCGAGGCCGGCCTCGGAGTGAACCCCGTCTACTTCGCCCTCGCCGCGCAAGAGTTGCTCGAGGAGACCGACGCCACGGTCGAGGACCTCGCCGACGTCAGTGTGAAGAACCACGGCCACGCCGTCGACAACCCCAACGCCATGTACCGAAAGCCGGTCACTCGTGAAGAGGTCCTGACATCGCGCATGGTGTGCCCGCCGCTCACGTTGCTCATGCTGTGCGCGCCGAACGAGGGTGCTGCAGCCGCAGTGCTCATGAGCAACGAGGAGGCGAAGCGACGTGGGATACCTGCGCCGGTGGGTCTGCGCGCCGTCTCACTCGTCTCGAAGGGCCCCGACGACTGGTTCGTCCCGGCTGTCGCCTTCCCGCCGCACCGCTCGAGCCTGACGGCACGCGCCGCCGAGCTCGCCTACGAGGAGGCGGAAGTCGACCCGGCCGACATCGACCTCGTCGAGTGCCAGGACACCGACAGCGGGTCCGAGCTGCTTGCGTACCGGGATCTCGGGCTCTGCAAGGCGGGGGATGAGGCCGCCCTGCTGCGCAGCGGCGACACCGCCCTTGGCGGCCGGCTCCCGGTCAATGCCTCGGGGGGCTTGTTGTCCAAGGGTGAGCCGCTCGGTGCGTCGGGTCTCGGCCAGGTGTACGAGCTCACCCAGCAGCTCCGGGGACGGGCAGGGAGCCGCCAGGTCCGAGGGGCCCGCGTGGCGGTGAGCCACGTGATGGGAGCGGGCCACGTCGCCTCGGTGGTCGTACTTGCCGGAGCCGCCGGTCGGTCCGAATAATTGTCATTGGTTGCTGCCGGCGACCAGGTACGATGGATGCATCGTGACGGTGCAGAAGATCGAGGATGACGGCCAGCATCTTTCGGGATTCGGGCAGCGCTCGGCGATTGGGGTGACGCGTCGCACGGAGAAGGTTTCCGAGGTCGTTGCCCGCCAGATCGTGAAGGACATCGTGACGAGCGGCCTCAAGCCTGGGTCGATGCTCCCGCCCGAGACCCAGATGCTCCAGCGGTTCAAGGTCGGTCGTGCGTCGTTGCGCGAGGCGTTGCGGATCCTCGAGGTGCACGGGCTCATCACCATCAAGTCCGGGCCTGGCGGCGGCCCGATCGTGGCCGAACCCAACCCCGCCGACTTCGGCCGGATGGCCGCGCTCTACTTCGAGATGAGCGGTGCGACCTTTCGCGAGCTCGTCGAGGCGCGTCTGATCCTCGAGCCGGTGATGGCCCGCCAGGCTGCGCTGCGCAACGACCCCGAGCTGGTCGAGAGCCTGCGGGCCATGGTCGAAGATGCCGACCGAACCGACCTGCAGAACTCCGCCTCCTACGGTCGGGTCTCGTCGGACTTCCACAGTGCGATCACCGGCGCATCGGGCAACCGCATCTTGGACCTGTTCGGGCGCGCCATCAAAGAGGTCTTCATGGAGCGCATCAACGGCATGGTGTTCCCTGCCAAGGACCGTGAGCGGATCCGCGACGAGCACGAGGCAGTCGTCGACCAGATCGCCAAGGGAAACGCCGACAAGGCCGAGAGCCTGATGCACGCCCACATGGAGGAGTTCGCCGACCGGGTGGCGAAGCGCTACCCGGGCATGCTCGACGAGGTCGTCGATTGGCGATGACCGGGCTCGAGCCCGCTCAGATGGTGGCCGCCGATGGAGGCGCACCAGTCGTTGGGGAGTCCGCCCGCCTGCTCGCTTCGCAGTGTCCCAACTGCGGACGGACCGAGTTTCCCGCTCGCGAGCAATGCCCGGCGTGCGGTGAGCCCTCGACGACAGCACCGCTGCCGAGCGAGGGCCGCCTCTGCGGTTTCACCGCCGTGCTGCACCCGCCTCCGGGCACCGAGGTCCCTGTCCCCTACGGGATCGGCGTCGTGGAATTCGACGGCCGTGTCCGGGTGATGGGGCTCTTGACCCAACAGATCGACGGCCTCGACGTCGACCAGCGGGTCGGGACCGTGACGCTGCAGCCCGCAGCCGACGTGGTCACGTACGGCTTCCAGCCTCTCTAAGCCGTCGCGTGCCTCGGGCGAGATTCATGGCTATAGTGCGCATAGTATTGCGCTGTAGCGAGGGGTAGCGAGAAACCGCACGCCTCGGCCGACGCCAAAGGAGGCCAACGTGTGGGATTTCGAGACCGACCCCGAGTACCAGGAGAAGCTCGACTGGGCGGACCGCTTCATGCGCGAAGAGGTCGAGCCCCTCGAGTACGTCGTTGCGCACCCGCTCGATCTGAGCGACCCGGTGCGCCAAGCACTCATCCCACCGCTCCAGGATGAGGTTCGGGCGCACGGGCTCTGGGCCTGCCATTTAGGTCCTGAGCTCGGCGGCCCGGGCTACGGGCAGGTGAAGCTCGCCCTCTTGAACGAGATCCTTGGGCGCTCGGGGTCCGGCTCGACGGTCGGGCCGGTCGTTTTCGGTTGCCAGGCGCCCGATACCGGCAATGCCGAGATCCTCGCCCACTACGGGACGCCGGCGCACAAGGAGAAGTACCTGCAGCCGCTCCTCGACGGCAAGATCTTCTCCTGCTTCTCGATGACCGAGCCCCAGGGTGGGTCCGACCCCAAGGTCTTCCGGACCGAGGCGGTGCTCGACGGCGACGAATGGGTGCTGAACGGCGAGAAGTGGTTCTCGTCGAATGCCCGCTGGGCCGAGTTCCTCATCGTGATGGCGATCACCGACCCGGAGAACGAGCCGTACCAGCGCATGTCCATGTTCATCGTGCCGACGGACACGCCGGGTGTCCGCATCCTGCGCGACGTCGGCGTGGCGGGTTGGGTGGAAGAAGGCGGGGGGGACCACGCGTACATCCGCTACGAGGACGTCCGCATCCCGAAGGACAACATGCTCGGCGACCGCGGCCAGGCGTTCGTCGTGGCCCAGACCCGGCTCGCCGGTGGCCGCATCCACCATGCGATGCGAGCGGTGGGCCAGATGAAGCTGGCGTTCGAGATGCTCTGCGAACGTGCCGTGTCGCGCTTCACCCAGGACGAGCGGCTGTCCTCGAAGCAGCTCGTCCAAGAGATGGTGGCCGACGCGTGGATCGAGATCGAGCAGTTCCGCCTCCTCGTGCTCCAGACCGCATGGAAGATCGACCGTTACGGCGACTACAAGCGCGTCCGCGGCGACATCTCGGCGGTGAAGGTCGCAGCGCCCAAGGTGCTCCAGAGTGTGGCCACCAAGGCCCTGCAGGTCCACGGCTCGCTCGGCATCTCCGACGAGATGCCCTTCGTGGCCATGCTGGTCAACGGGATCCACGTCGGCCTCGCCGACGGGCCCACCGAAGTGCACAAGCTGACGCTGGCCCGCCAGATCCTTGCCGGCGTCGAGCCGACGTCCGAGACGTTCCCGAGCCGGCACATCCCCGCGTTGAAGGAAGAGGCCGAGCGCAAGTACGCGGCGACCCTGGCCCGGCTCTGAGCAGCGAGACGGCTACGAGCAGGTGGCACTCGGCGCGACGGAGCACTCCGACCCGGCGGTGAGCGCTCCGTTCAGTCCCGGGACAGTGATGCTCGGACTCCACCTGTCGGCCGGTGATGCACGCGAAGCGGTGCGCTCGCTGCGCGAGCAGGCAGTCGCCGCGGAACGAGCGGGGTTCGACGGCATCGGCCTGAGCGAGCACCATGGCGGCTTCCCGGGGTACGCACCTACGCCCATCGTCCTCGCCGGCGCTCTGGTTGCTGCAACCGAACGCATCTGGGGCGCGCCGTGTCCGACCGTGCTGCCCCTCCGCCCCAGCGTCGTTGTCGTCGAGGACCTCGCGTGGCTGGCCGCCTGCTACCCCGGTCGCATCGGCGCGGCGTTCGTCTCCGGCTACCAGTCGGGGGATTTCGAGCTCGTCGGTGCGGACTTCGAGCACCGCATGCGCGCATTCGCCGACGCCCTCCCCGCCGCGGTGCGCGCACTGGCCGGCGATCCGGCACTGACCGGGGGCGATCCGGCGGTGAGTGCCCTCGGCACCACGCCCGTCCCCGTGCTGGCCGGCGCGGGGGGGCCGCGTGCGGCACGACGGGCGGCGCTGGCCGGTGCGGGCCTACTGCTGACCTCGCTGACCGACCCGGGTGCGGCACGCGAGCTCGTCGATACCTATGCGGCCGAAGGCGGGACGGGGCCCAGGGTGTTGATCCGCAGGGTCTGGCTCGGGCCGCCGCCCTCCTTCGCCGAGCAGATGGATGCCTACCGCGCCGCCGACCCCGACGCCACCCTGCCCGGCGTCGAGGCGAACGACGTGATGGTGTCGGGCTCTGCCGACGACGTGGCGGCTCGGCTGGCGCGCGATTGCGAGGTGGCGGGTGCGGACGCGCTCAACCTGCGGATCTTTGCCCCCGATGCCACCTCGGCCGACCTCGTCGACCAGATCGAGCGGGTCGGCGCCGAGGTGCTGCCGGCCCTACGCCGTGCACTCGACTGGCGGCCGCACGGCGCCGAGGCCACCTGACATCACTGACGGCGCCAGCGCGTCGCGGTAGACATGCTCGTGGACTCCGTTGGCACCAACCGTGCGGGCTTCGACTCGAGCAGGCGCAAGATGAAGCTCTCCGAGGCCATCGCCGCCCAGATCCTCGACGACATCGCCCGGCGGGGCATGACCGAGGGGCAGCCCCTCATGTCCGAGGCCGCCATGCTCGAGACCTACGGCGGCGGGCGCGCATCGGTGCGCGAGGCACTCCGGATCCTCGAGACGAACGGGCTCGTCAACATCAAGGCAGGCCCGCGCGGGGGTGCGGTAGTGGGGCGAGTGGACCCGGTGCAGTTCGGCCGGAGTGCCACCCGGTACTTCCAACTGGGTGGGGCCACGGTCCGTGAGCTGATCGAGGCGCGCCTTATCCTGGAGCCGGCCACCACCGGGTTGGCGGCCAAGCGCCGGGATCCTGCCAGCATGGAGCGCCTGCGAGGGTGGCTGGAGAACCACCATGACCGCCCGACCGGCGACGACGCCACCTACCTGTCGGAGTCCTTCGAGTTCCACTCCATCGTCTCTGGGATGTCGGGCAACATGGTCCTCGACCTCATCACCCTGGCCATGAAGGACGTGTTCACCTCCCGTGTGAAAAGTGCGGTCTACCCGCCCAACGCCCGCCGGCGGGTGCGTGCCGTGCACGAGGAGATCGCCCAACTTGTCCTCGACGGCGACGCCGAAGGCGCAGAGCGCCTGATGCGCGAGCACCTCGAGGAGTACGTGCGCTACGCCACCCGGCGTCTCCCCGGTCTCCTCGAAGACAAAGTCTCCTGGCAGTAGCTCGCCGGCAGTCAGCCCTGCACTCGACGCCACGATGAGGCGCATCTAGCGTCCTTGCCTTTTCATGACTATGATTAGCCCAGATCTGGAGGAGGGGGCAGTGAGCACAGGAGAACCGACCGAGCCGCCTCGTGCACTCGCAGGAGTCACGGTCGTCGACTTCACCCGCCAGATGTCGGGGCCGTACGCGTCCCTCGTATTGGGCGACTTCGGGGCGGACATCATCAAGATCGAGAGCGCACCGAAGGGCGACGGCTGCCGCTACATTGGCAACACCTTCATCGGTGGCGAGTCGACGATGTTCCTCACGTGGAACAGGAACAAGCGCAGTGTCTGTCTCGACCTGCGGCGACCCGAGGGGCTCGCCGTGGCACTTCGCCTCATCGACAAGGCCGACGTGGTCATGGAGAACTTCCGGCCGGGCGTCGCCGACAAGATCGGGATCGGGGCCGATGCCGTCCTCGAGCGCAATCCACGCGTCATCTACTGCTCGGTGAACGCGTTCGGCTCCGAGGGCCCCTGGGCGCTGCGTCCCGGCACCGACCCCGTGGTCCAGGCGATGAGCGGCGTGATGTCGGTGACCGGCGAACGAGACGGCGGCCCGCTGCTGGTCGGGATCCCCGTCGCTGACTACAGCAGTGCGATGATCGCGGTGCAGGGCATCCTCCTCGGCCTCCTCGCCCGACAGGGCACCGGACGCGGCCAGAAGGTCGAGATCCCGATGCTCCATGCGCTCGCCTTCGGGCTCACCACGCGTGTCGGCCCCTACTTTGCGACTGACGAGGACCCAACCCGCTGGGGGAGCCAGCACAGCCAGGTGGTGCCCTACCAGGCGTTCAAGACGAAGGACGGCTATGCGGTCTCGGGCACCTGGGGTGACGCGGACTGGCCGCGCTTTTGCGACGGACTCGGCTGGCCCGAGCTCGCTGACGACCACCGCTACGACACGAACGTGAAGCGGGTGGAGCGGCGCGACGAGCTGAGCGAGATGCTCCAGGAGCGCTTCACCGATCGGACGACAGCGGAATGGGAGGAGCGGTTCTCTTCACGCAAGGTCCTGTTCGCGCCGGTTAACACGTTCTCGGAGCTTTTCAACCACCCACAGGCCGAGGCCATGAAGCTCGTGGTTGACGTCGAGCACCCGAAGGCCGGCGTCCAGCGCCAGCTGGCTGCGGCCATTCGCATGACCGACACCCCGGCACGCATCGACCGGCCGTCGCCGCTGCTCGGTCAGCACACCGAAGAGGTCCTGCTCGAGTTCGGATGGGATCGCAGCGAGGTCGACGACCTGGTGGCGAGCGGCGTGGCCCAGGTCGGACCGCGCGACTGATCCTGGCGGCTGACGCCCGGTTGTCCACGCGTCGGAGCGATTGACCGCTCCAAGAATTCAGTACTACTATGCGAATAGTAAGGCTATTTCGGAATGGCCGGGGGAGGGGACCCATGTACGAGTACGAAGTCGTCTCGGCGGACGCCCACATCGAGGCACCGCCCACCCGTTGGACGGACCGGTTGCCGGCTGCACTGCGCGACCAGGCGCCAACGGTCGTCGAGATGCCCGACGGGGGCCAAGGCGTCGCACTCGGCGACGAACGGGTGCCACTTGGGCTGACCATCACCGGTGGCCTTACCTACGACCAGTTCCGCCAGAAGGGCCTTCGCTACGACGATGACCCGCCCGGGACGGGCCAGCCCGCCCAGCGCATCGCAGAGCAGGACCGCGACGGCGTCGACGCCGAGGTCCTCTTCTCCACGGTCATCGCCACCATGTTCACCAAGATGCAGGACCCGGAGTTGATCGGCGCCTGCGTCCGCGCCTACAACGACTGGCTCGACGAGTTCTGCTCCTATGATCCCGACCGCCTCTTCGGCATCGCCCTCATGCCGTTCAACGGCGTTCGCCCCGCGGTCGAAGAGCTCGAGCGGGTTGCCGCCAAACCGGGGATCAGGGGCGTGCACCTCTTGAAGTTCCCCTCGGGCGACTCCTACCTCAGCCGGGAAGACGACGAGTTCTGGTCGGTCGCCAACGATCTCTCCGTGCCGATCATCGCCCACCACAACTTCGGTGGCGACGACAAGGCGAAGTCACACCCCATGTCGGGCATGAAGGAGAAGGCCCTCGAGATCGCCGGCGGCGCTGATCTCGCCATGTTCGCCTGGCTGCTCACCTGTGACCTGCCGATGCCCACCCTGCCCATCCTCACTGTCGAACAGCTGTTCCTCTCCGGGACGCTCGACAAGTACCCGAACCTGCGGTTCCACTTCGCCGAGACGGGAATCGGCTGGTTGCCCTACTGGCTCGAGCAGATGGAGGACCGCTTCGACCGGCACCGCTTCTGGGCCAATGTGGAGCTGCCGCGGCGACCCCTGCAGTACTTCCGGGACCACTTCACCTTCTCGTTCCAAGAGGACCACGCGGGCGTCGCCCTGCGGCACTCCATCGGGATCGACAACATCTGCTGGGCCAACGACTTCCCGCACAGCGTGGGGGATTGGCCCTGGTCGAACGAGGTTCGGGCCAGGCAGTTCAATGGGCTGCCGATCGACGAGGTGCGCAAGATCCAGGGACTGAACATCGCCGCCCAGCTCGGCGTGATCACTCCGGCCGAGAAGGCCGAGCTGGCCGCCCGGCCGCTCAAGAACCCTCTCGACCAGACGCCTCCCACCCGTGGCGCCCGACGGATCCCGGCGGGTGTCTGACCGGTCGCCGTTCGGCGACAGAAGTTGTGGTCGACTCACTGGAGTCGTCGTGCCGTGAGCGAGGGTGACGGTGGGGAGAACCCGCGGATCGCTGACTTCTCGACGCACCTGAGCGGGCCGTTCGCCAGTCGGATCCTGTCCGACCTCGGCGCCGACGTGATCAAGATCGAGAACCCTCGGACCGGCGACGGGAACCGTGGGCTCCACCCCTTGGTCGAGGGTGTCGGCAGTATGCATCTCGCCCTGAGTGCCGGTACACGCAGCATCGCGGTCGACCGGCGCTCGCCGCACTTCGAGACGGTGGTGCGCGCCGCCATCGAGTGGGCCGACGCGGTGATCGTCGGCGCGCGCCCGAAGGACGCCGAGCGCCTGGGCCTCGACTTCCACAGCGTCGCCAAGGTGAAGAGCGACGTCGTCTACTGCCTGATCTCGGGCTACGGGGAGTCCGGACCGTGGCAGGACTTCACCGCCCACGGCCAGACGATGGACGCCATGGCCGGGCTCGTCCCGATCGAGTGGGTGGACGGCGCGCCCACCACGCCGGCAGGTTGGCGATCCTCGGGCACGACGCTGGCCGGGATCTACGCGGCATTGGGCACCATGTACGCCCTCTACCAGAAGGCCAAAGGTGTCCCCGGGCCGCTCCATGTGAGCGTCCCGGTCTGGGGGGCGGCGATGGCATGGAGCTGGCGGGACCTCACCTGCATGGCCAACCTCGGTGAGCCGTGGACCGACTATCAGGACCTGGGCTCGCGCTACTCGATGTACGGCACCGCCGACCACCGCGCGCTCATCGTGGCGCCGGCGGAGCAGAAGTTCTGGCACGAGTTCTGCGATATCGCCGGGCTCACCGAGCTGCACGACCGGGGCTCATGGGACTCGGGCATGGATTTCGGCCGGGGGGCTGCGTACGAAGCCGAGCGCCCGGTGATCGCCCGAGCCATCGCCACGCGCACCCTCGCCGAGTGGACGACGGCGCTGACGGCGAGCTCGGTGCCCTTTGCCCCGGTCCTCACGCTGGGCGAGGCCATGGAGAGTGAGCAGGCCGCCGCCCTCGGCGTCATGCGCCCAACGACGGTGGGCGGCGAGCCGGTCACGGTGCCCGCCACGCCGGTGCGCATCTCCACATCAGCTGGGGCGGGCGAGCCTCCGAGCGTGGGCCCCCCACCGGAGATCGGAGAGCACACTGCCGAGATCCTCTCGGAGCTCGGCATCGGCGATCTCCTCGGCGAGTTAGGGAGCAGGTGAGCACCATGGGCGCACAACCCTTGCGATATGGGATGCAGTTGACGTCGGTGTACACGGCGCAGGACCCCCCCGACGTCCACGTCGCCGAGCACGAGGAGCTGGTCCGCAGGGCAGAGGCCCTTGGGTTCGACTTCATCGGGGTCGGGCAGCACTTCCTCACCCCCGAGCTCCGTTACCTCCAGCCGATCCCCTATCTGGCCCATATGGGCGCCGTCGCTCCGTCACTGCGATTGGCGACGTTCATCCTCCTCCTGCCGCTGCACAACCCCATCGATATCGCGGAGCAGATGGCGACCCTCGACGTGATCTCCGGCGGCAAGTCGATCATGGGCGTGGGCCTCGGTTACGCCGATCACGAGTTCAAGGCGTTCGGCGTGAACCGGGAGGATCGGGTCGCACGATTCGAGGAGTCACTCGAGGTGATCCGGGCCATGTGGTCGGGGGCCGGGGGCAGCCACAAGGGTGCGCACTTCGTCATCGACGACCTCCTGGCTTCGACGGTGCCCATCCAGCGGCCGGGGCCACCCGTCTGGTCCGCCGGTCAGACCAAGGTCGCCGTGCGGCGCGCGGCGCGCATGGCCGACGCCTGGTGCGTCCCGCCGTTCATCACCCACGAGCAGCTGGTCGAGTTCGCCGCCATCTTCGCCGAAGAACGCGAGCGGGGCGGCCTGCCGCCGGCCACCGAGTTCCCGGTCCGCCGCGAGCTCGTGATCGCCGACACGTACGAAGAGGCGCTGCGCGGTGCGGCGCAGCGGTCCGAGAGCCGGATGGGCACGTATGTGAAGTGGGGGATGGACAAGGACTACCGGTCGGGCGACATCACCGACGTCGACACCGACAACCTGAAGCAGCGCTTCGTGCTCGGAACACCGCAGGACTGCGCTGCCCAGATCGACGAACTGCGCCAGAAGGTGGGCATGACGCATTTCGTGCTCAAGCCCCAATGGCCCGGTCTCCCCCAAAACGAGGCCCTCGACCAGCTGGACCGCTTCGGCGAGCAGGTCGCGCCGCTCCTGGCCACATGAGCGCGCTACCCGACGACGCCGCGCTGTTCGAGCGCTTCCCGGGCGTCGGGCTCGATCACGACAACAAGGGCCTCTACCGGGGATTCCTCGAACGCGAGCTCCGGCTCAACCGGTGCGGTGCCTGCGGGCACTGGCAGCACCCCTCGCTCCCCATGTGCCCGCGCTGCTGGTCGACCGACGTCGTGGCGACCCCGGTCAGCGGACGCGGGGAGATCTACCTCCTCACCGTCATGCACCAGGGCCCGCCGACGCCCGGCGTCGACTACCACAGCGGCTACGCCGTGGGCTCGGTGGAGCTGGTCGAGCAGCGTGGCCTCCGCTACACCTCGGCCATCCGAAGCGACGGCATCCGGCCGGCGATCGGGATGCCCGTCGAACTGGAATGGATCGAGCGCTCGGGCGCACCCTTCCCCGTCTTCGCGGCGCGCCCATGATGGCCACCGTCCGCAACCCAGCCCGCGACGCCGTCGCGTTCGTCGGCGTGGGGACGACGCCCTATCTGCGCGACGCTGGCGGAAAGTCGGCGACGGCCCTCGCCTGTGACGCCGCCAGGACGGCCATCGAAGACGCCGGAGTGGACCTTGCCGACATCGACGGGATCTGCGGGTCGTCCGTGCCGACGGTGTCCGTGCAGGCGGCCCTCGGCCTGCCGGCCGTGACGTGGTGGTCCAACAGCTCGCTGCCCTTCAGCCTTCTCGTGATCGAGGCCATGAACGCCGTCTTCTCCGGTGCCTGCACCACGGTGCTCGTCTACCACTCCTCGCTGCGCGGGGCGGGTGGGTCGAAGACGGCCGCCGCCGACCCGTTCCGCGTGCACAACGCCAGCGACGCGCACGGCCACAACGCGGCGATGACCGCCGAATCGCCGTCGGGGACCTACGGGTACTGCGCGTGGGCCCAGCGCTACCTCGACACCTACGGCGTCGGGCGCGACGCCCTCGGTCTGGTGGCGATCAACGGGCGAGCCAACGCGGCGCGCAATCCGCACGCCCTCTTCCGCGAGCCGCTCAGCATGGAGCAGTACCTCGGTGCCCGGATGATCCGCGAACCACTGTGCGTCCTCGACATGGACCCGCCCGTCGATGCCGGTGACGCCTTCGTCCTGACGACTGCCGAGCGCGCCCGCGACCTCGGCCACCGCCCGGTGCTGCTCCATGCCGCCACCTCAGGGCGCACTGACCGGCCATTCGCCGACCAGCTTGAGGACTACACCATCTCGGGCAAGGAGATCGTGGCGTGGCGCCTCTGGGAGAAGAGCGATGTGGCGCTCTCCGACGTCGACGTGTTCTTCCCCTATGACGGCTTCTCGATCATGGCGCTCAGCTGGGTCGAGGCGGTCGGCTACTGCCAGCCGGGCGAGGCCGGGCCGTTTCTGGCGAAGCACTGGTCTGCGGGCGAGAACCGTGTGCTCATCGACGGCCGGGTGCCAATCAACACCCACGGCGGAAGTCTCTCGGAGGGAGCGACGCAGGGCGCGGGTCATTTCCGTGAGGCCGTGACCCAACTGCGTGGTGACGCCGGCGAACGCCAGGTCCCCGGAGCGGCCACCGCGCTGGTGACCCCGGGCGGCTTCTTGTGGAACGCCACCGGCTTCGTGCTTCGTGGGGGATGAAGGTCCAGTTGAGGGCTTGCGACGCTTTGAAGAGTGGAGCAGAGAAAAGGAGAGTGACCGATGACCGATGAACTCGAGACCAGGCTGCGCGCGCTGGAGGACCGCTCGGCGCTGTGGGAACTGGTGTCCCGCTACGCCATGGCGGTCGACGACGAGGACTACGAGGCTCTGCGGGGCCTCTTCGCCAAGGACGCGACATTCCACGGTCTGCAGGGCGAGCCGGCCGAGGGCAGGGACGCCATTGTGGCGTACCTGAACCACCGGGCCGCAACGGCGCACCGCTCACGGGTGCACACGCCCACATCGCAGGTCCTCGACGGAGTCGGATCCGATTCGGTTGAGGGAACGGTCGCCTGCTACGCGGCCCTGTTCGGCACCGACGACTCGAAGACGTTCTTCGCCTTCCGTTACGCCGACCGCTATGTGCGAGAGGACGGTCGCTGGCAGTTCGCCAGCCGCCGCGTCCACGACCTCACCCACATCATCAACGACTGACCACACGCTCGAGGGCCGCCGTGGGGTGGCTCAACTGAGAGGAGCACTCATGCAATTCGGCATCTTGTTATCCGACGTCCCGTCGTCGACCCCACCGCGCCAGCAGCTTTCGGACATGTTCCGGATCGTGCACGCGGCCCAGGAGAACGGCATCCGCTACATCTGCATCGGCCAGCACTTCTTGTACGGGGACCTGCGATGGCTCCAACCCGTGCCCGTTCTGGCCCGCCTCGCCGCTGAGGTGGACCCCGACGTGCGCCTGTGCACCCAGATCATGATCGCCCCCCTCTACCACCCGGTGATCCTCGCCGAGGAGATCGCGACCCTCGACATCGTCACCGAGGGCCGGCTCGAGTTCGGACTCGGGCTCGGCTACCGCGCCGAGGAGTTCGACTACATCGGGATCCCCTACAAGGAGCGCGCGCCGCGCCTCGATGAGACCATCGAGCTTTTAATGCAGCTGTGGACCGAGCCCGAGGTCACCCACAAGGGTCGTTTCTTCGAGCTCGACCACGTCCGCCCCCACATCCAGCCCTTGCAGAAGCCCTACCCGCCCCTGTGGGTCGGTGGGCACAGCGACCGAGGAGCCCGCCGGGCCGGCCGCTACGGCGACTTCTACCCCGTGCCCCCCGAGGCGACCGAGCAGCAGATGGCAGAGCGCTTCGCCATCATGCGCGCCGAGTTCGTCAAGCGCGACAAGCCCTTCGGCCCGCAGCCCGCTCGTCGCAACGTGCTCGTGGCGGCCAATCGGGAAGAGGCACTCCGGGAGTTCACGAGGGTGGCGAAGGGGCGTTACATCGCTTACGCCCAGCGGGGCCTCGACGTGTACACCGAGGACCAACTCGAAGATGACTTCATCAAGACGACCGGCTCCCACGCGATCCTGGGCTCGCCCGAGGAGGTCACCGCGTCACTGCGCGGGCTCATCGAGCGGCTGCCGATCGATCCGGTGATCTTCAAGCCGCAGTGGCCGTCCATGAGCGCCGATGAGGCGATCGAGGCCATCAAGCTGCTCGGCCGCACGGTCATCGCCGAGCTCAAGGACCATCCGCCCCTTCCCGATCTGCTCGCAACCTGAGTTGCGAATTTCCGGAAATTGCTGCGAGGGGATGGACGCCAGCAATTAAGTGGAATAGTATGCATGATTACTAGGTATTAGAGGTGAGTGGGGGAGCTGAACCGGGTTTCGGCCCAAAAACGGGTCAGCCGGCTCGCATCGTTACCGGACCGACCGAAACTTGTCATGCAACTGTTCTATGTTCGGGCCGACATTTGTGGGTGGGCTGAGAACGCAGTGCCGCAGCGCGAAGGGGGGGTGAGATGACCGAAGTGGGCGTGGCCGAAGGCTTGCTCAACGCGCAGAGGGTCGCCGAGTACCGACGCGAGGGTTTCATCAAGCTGCCGTCGGTGCTCGACGCAGCCTCGCTGGCCATGCTCCACGACGTCTGCGTCGCCACCGAGACCGAGGGCCCGGGGGGCCTCATCGGCGAGGCCACCGACGACGAGTCGCTCGCAGGCCGGTTCAAGTACCACAACGACGAGCGGTACTCGGCGATGTGGTCGAACGCCTTCGACCTCCGCCTGCGATTCGGCGTGGTCGCTGACATCGTCGCCCGTTTGGCTGACGTGGCACGCGCCCTGCTCGGTGACGACGACGTGAAGGTGTTCTGGGACAAGACGTTCGTGAAGCCACCGGCCTCGGAGGGCACCCGCGAGAGCGTGTGGCACCAGGACTTCCCCTACAACCCGATCGACCGTCGCGGCATGCTGACCATCTGGGTCGCGCTCGAAGACGTCCCGGCCGAGTCGGGCGCCCTTCGGTTCGTGCCCCGGTCGCACCATCTCGGCCCGCTCGGCCGCCTCGATCTCGTGTCACAGGACTACGAGCTCGACGACATC
>PMFN01000022.1:142715-150576 GCA_003155135.1 Acidimicrobiaceae bacterium
CCCCATCCGCACGAGGCCATCAACTCGCTTGGCCTCGTGCCCTTCGAGCGTTTCGACCATCCCCGGTTCTCGGTCCCCGGCAGCGGACCCGTCCCGGACAATTCGCAGTGACCAGTAACCAACTAACCAACAAACAACGAACCAACTTGGGGGGACAATGAAGAAGCGGTGGCAACGAATGACAATGGCAGCCGTGCTCGGCTCGTCATTGGCGACCGTCACGGCCGGCGGGGTCATGGCGGGTACGGCGGGCGCAAGCCTTCCGTCGACCATCAACCTGTACTCGATCCAAGACGCCAGCGGTGCCGCCGGGGCGGTGGGCGTCGACAACGAAGACGGCATCAACCTGGCCATCAAGGAGATCAACGCGTCGCACCTGCTCGGCAGCTCGAAGTTGGCGATCACCTACGGCGACGATGCGACGAACCCGACCAGTGCAGCGAACCTCGCCACGCAGGCGGCCTCGGCGCACTACCCACTCGTGATCGGTCCGCCGGCGAGTTCCACGGCCGTGGCTGTCGCGCCGATCCTGGCTCGCGTCGACGAGCCGACCATCTTCACGCAGGCCGGTGGCCCCGGGACATTGCTCAACAAGTACATATTCCGGCTCACGCCCCTGCAGACCGACCGGATCCCCGAGGCTTTCGCCTGGCTCAAGTCGAAGGACGTGAAGACGCTCGGCATCATCGACGACTCGGACTTCCCGACCCAGGCGGCACTCGCTCAGGAGGCCCAGGCGGACGAGGCCAAGTATGGGTTCAAGGTCGACGACACCGAAGGCGTGTCGGTGACCCAGTCGAACATCTCGGCTGAAATCTCCAACCTGGTGTCGCACCACCCCGAAGGCATCTCCCTCGACCTGACGCTGACGCAGAACGCGACGGCGGCAACCGAGTTGGCGCAGGCAGGCTTCAAGGGACCGATCATCGCGGAGGACGGCGCCGGCAACGGGACGCTTTCGGGTGCGGGAGCTGACGCCAACGGCATCGTCTGGGCGTCGGACTGGGTCCCGGGAACACCCAACGGCACGGTCTCGACCGACTTCACCAAGGCCTACGAGGCGGCCTACCACACGTCGCCGAGTGACTGGGCAGCCGAGGCGTTCGACGCCACGTACTTCGCGGCACGGGCCCTGAAGGAAGCCGGGTCGACGTCGCCGGCGGCGGTCGATGAGGCGCTCATCAAGGAGGGCAAGGCCGGCTACACCGGCGTGCTCGGCAAGGCGACGGTGACCGACGGCCAGGAGCACTCCAAGGCCGTCCTCGTCCAATGGGAGAACGGCGCAGCGGTGCCGCTCACGAACCAGAATCCCTGATCACCTTGGCGTGGAGCTGCTTCACGGGAGCTAGGTATCGGGACCCGTCCGCGCCCACCCCCCGGGGGGGCGGACGGGTCCCGCCCACGCACGACACCGAGGTTCCGCTACGCCGGACGGGCCGGGCCTCGGTGTGACGGTCGGTCCGGCGTTGAGGTCGAAGGAGCGAGACGGTTGGAACAGGTAGTCAACGCCATCGTCCTCGGGTCGTGTTACTGCCTGTTCGCGATCGGCCTCAGCCTCACCTGGGGGACGCTCAACGTCCTGAACCTGGCGCACGGCGCCGTGTTCATGTTCTCCGCCTTCACCTGTTACCTGCTCACCCAGCACCTCGACCTGGCGATCCCGCTTCCGTGGCTGATCCTCATCGCCATGGCCGTCGGGGCGGCGATGGAGCTGGCCCTCGACCTGCTCGTTTTCCGGCCGATCCGCAAGCGGAGCAAGACACTCGCCGACGCCGAGCTCTCCATGTTGATCGCCAGCATCGGCGCAGCGGCGATCCCGGTCACCATCGCCCAGAAGGTGACCATCGACAGTCCCTTCACCGTCACCGCGAAGCCGATCAACACGACCGAATACCACATCGGCAGCGTCTACATCACCAACATCGAGATCCTGATCGTCGTCTTCACCCTGGTACTGACGGTAGGCCTGGCAATCTGGCTGCAACGCTCCAACTCGGGTCGGGCACTGCGGGCGCTTTCCTTCGACGCGGAGACCGGCGGCCTCATGGGCATCAGCCAGGGCCGAATGTCCGCGCTCGTCTTGGTCCTGTCGGGGATGACCGCCGGAGCGGCCGGGGTGTTCCTCGCCGTCTTCCTGGACAGTCTCACCCCTGAGTCAGGCTCCGACCTCCTGCTGGCCGCCTTCGCTGCCGTCGTCATCGGTGGTGTCGGCAGCGTCTGGGGCACGCTCATCGGCGCCTTCATCCTGGCTGCAGGAGAGACACTCGTCAGTGCCACGACATCGGGCACGTGGACCCAGGCGGTGTCGTTCGGCCTGATCATCGTCGTGCTCCTGCTGCGGCCGAGCGGGCTCTTCAGTCGAGTGAATGTGAACCGGACGTGAACGCCTGGTACAGCGCGCATGTCGTGCTCTTCCAGACGACGGCCATCTACGCCGTGCTCGCGCTCAGTTTCCAGGTCGTGCTGCGCTCGGGCGTCTTCTCGTTCGCCAGCGTCGGTTTCTTCGGCATCGGCGCCTACGTCTCGGCGAACCTGGCCAAGCACGGGGTGAGCGGCGTTCTCTCGATGATCATCGTCTTTGTCGGCAGTGCGATCTTCGGGTACGCGCTCTCGCTCCCCCTCGTCCGATTGCGGGGCCTGTATCTCGGGATGGTGACCTTCGCCTTCGACCAGATCCTGATCGTGGTCGCCAACAACGGCGGGACCTACACGGGTGGACCGGTGGGCCTGTTCGGCATCCCCTTCGACGTCAGCACCCTGGAGCTGTTTATCGTCGCCGCCATCTGCCTCCTGCTGGTGAGCCAGCTCGAGCGCCGGAGCATCGGGCGGTCGATCTCGGTGCTGCGGGTCGACGAGCAGCTCGCCCGCTCGATGGGTGTCGAGGTGAACCGGCAGCGCAACTTCATCTTCGCCCTGTCCGCCGCACTCGGCGGCCTCGCCGGCGTCCTCAACACTTTCAACTTCTCGACGATCGCTCCGGGTGGCTTCGGCTTCGACCTGATCGTGGCCGGCCTCACCATGGCGGTGGTCGGCGGCATCGGGTCCTGGCTCGGCGCGGTGATCGGCGCCCTCATCGTCGTCTGGTTCCCCCAGGTCTTCACGTTCGTGGGCTCCTACAAGGCCATCGTCTATGGCGTGCTGGTGATCCTGGTGGTGGCCTACGAGCCCGGCGGCGTACTCGGCCTCCTCCAGCGCGGCGTCCGAGCCATTGCGGCGCTCATCGAGAAACGCAGCTCGGGGGGCGCTGAGGTACCCGTCGAGGAGAAGAAGGTCGTCCCGAGCGTTCCGCCGCCGGCCACCACACCGCAGAAGGGGGTGACGGCGTGAGCGTGCTGCTCGAGGTCGCCGACGTCAACGTGCACTTCGGCGGCGTACGCGCCGTCGACGGGATCGACTTCGACCTCGAAACGGGGTGCCTCTACGGGCTGGTCGGGCCGAACGGCTCAGGGAAGAGCACCCTCCTTGGGGCGCTCTCTCGCATGACGAATCTGACATCGGGCCGCCTCGTCTTCGCCGGCGAGGAGTACCAGACGTACTCTCCGGCGAAGACCGCCCGCATGGGCATCGGCCGCACCTTCCAGGCGGTGCGCCTCATCCCGGGGCTCTCGGTGCTCGAGAACGTCATGCTCGGCGGCGACGCACGCACCGCCGGTGTCGGGATCTTCGCCAACTGGCTGCTGCCGTGGCGCACCCGCAACTGCGAGCGCTCGTGTCGCGAGGGGGCGATGGAGGCGATCGAGCGCCTCGAGCTCACGGGGCTCGAGAAGCGGACGGCGGGGATGCTGCCCTACGGCACGCAGCGCCGGGTCGAGATCGCCCGGGCCCTCGCCGCCAAGCCCGACCTCCTCCTCTTCGACGAGCCGACGGCGGGCATGAACCGCGAAGAACGCGATGAGGTCGGCGAGGTGATGCGCTCGCTCCGTGGCCAGGGGCTCACCCAGGTGCTCGTCGAGCACGACATGCAGATGATCACCGAGGTCTGCGACTACGTCTTCGTCATGAACTTCGGAAAGGTCATCGCCCAGGGGGATCCCGAAGCGGTGGTGGCCGACCCACTCGTCCAAGAGGCCTATCTCGGAAAGCGGGGCAGCAAGAATGCCACTGCTTGAAGTCCACGATCTCCATGTCCGCTACGGCGGGGTCATCGCCGTGCGCGGCATCGACCTCTCCGTCGACGAGGGACGCGTCGAGGTGGTGCTCGGGGCGAACGGCGCCGGCAAGACCTCGACGCTGCGCGCCATCTGCGGCCAGCTGCGCCAGTCGCAGGGCCACGTGCGCTGGGCCGACTCGGACATCTCGACGTGGCCCTCGTTCAAGGTGGCGCGCGCCGGCCTGGTGCTCGTGCCCGAGGGCAGGCGGGTCTTCGCGCCGCTGAGCGTCTACGAGAACCTCCTCCTCGGGGGGTACACGAACAAGTCGAAGGCCCGACGCGCCGAGCTCCTCGAGTCGGTGTTCACGATGTTCCCGATCCTGGGCGAGCGCCGCAAGCAGCCTGCGGGGCTCCTGAGTGGCGGCGAGCAGCAGATGCTGGCCTTCGGGCGGGCCATGATGGCCGAGCCCAAGGTCATGCTGATGGACGAGCCGTCGATGGGGCTCTCGCCGGCGATGGTCGAGCGCATCATGGACGCCATCGGCGACATCGCGAAGACCGGTATCGGCATCTTGATGGTCGAGCAGAACGCCATGGCCGCCCTCGAGGTCGCCGAGTCGGCCATCGTGCTCGAGCGTGGCCACATCGTGCTCAGCGGGACCGCCGATGAGATCCGCACCCACCCTGACGTGGTCAAGGCGTTCCTCGGTGACAAGGCGACGGCGGGATGAACGCCGAGACGAGCTTCAACAAGAAGGAAGGTTCCAATGACTGACACCGAGACGCGCGCTGCCGACGACCTGACACTGCGACTCGACGGGCGAAGCGTGATCGTGACCGGGGCCGCATCGGGCATCGGACGGCGCACTGCGGAACTCTTCGTCGAGGCCGGGGCGACCGTCACCGCATGTGACATCAACCCGATCGAGGCCGCCACGCCGCACGGCGAGCTCAAACCGATCGTCGGCGACGTCGGCGACGAGGACTACGTGGAGGCGGTGGTCGCCGCCGCTGGGGCGACCACGCCGCTCAGCGCGATCATCCACTGTGCGGGCATCTTCGACGGCCCGGGACTCGACGCGGACATTTCGGTCTGGCGCAAGGTCATCGACACCAACCTGACGTCGGGGTTCCTCTTCTTGAAGCACGGGATCCCGCGCATCGAGGAGGCGGGCGGCGGCGCCATCGTGCTCATCGGGTCGGTGTCGGGCATCAACGGCGGCTACAAGTCGGGCCCGGCCTACGCCGCGTCCAAGGCCGGCGTCCACGGCCTCGTCAAGTGGGCGGCACGTCGTTACGCGCCGACCGGTGTCACCGTCAACGCGGTGGCGCCGGGCACCATCGCCACGCCCATGTCCGCAGCGGCGGTGGTGCCGACCAAGCTGACGCCACTGGGCCACGCCGGCGATCCGCTCGACATCGCCCGGGCGGCCCTCTACCTGGCGAGCCCGGCAGGATCCTTCGTCACCGGCACCGTGATGGTCGTCGATGGCGGCATGACGATCTGAGGGACCCGAGCATGAGCCGAGTGCCCCGATCGAGGGTGCGGACGTGAGCCACCCGGGCCTGCACGGCCCCTTCCACACCGGCATCGTGGTGGACGACCTCGCCGAGGCCATGGCCACCTACGGCACCGCCTTCGGCCTCGAGTGGGCCCTGCCCAAGCACTCCACGCACCCGCTGCGCACCGAGCGCGGGCTCCTGCCACGCGACACCTGGGTGACGTTCTCCCTCGAGGGGCCCCATCATCTGGAGCTGCTCGAGCACGCGGATTCGACCGCCTACGACCACCTGCCGGGCGCGCCGCGGATCAACCACCTCGGCTACTGGTCTGACGACCTGCCCGTCGAGATCGCCCGACTCGAGGCAGCGGGCCTGCGCTGCCGCCTCCACGGCGAGTCGCCCGACGGCTGGCTCAGCCGCTTCGCCTACCTGGAGGACCCCCAGTCGTCGATGTTCGTCGAACTGGTCGACGCCGAGCTGCGCGGCGAGTTCAACGCATGGTGGTCGGGCACCGGGGAGCCACCTCCGAGCGCGCCCGGGCGCTCTTTCCCGGTGCGCGGCCTCCTCGGCGGCGACACGAGCGCGTGAGCGCGGCGGGAGCGATGGTGCGCCCCGTGCTCCTGGTGCACGGGGGGCGCTTCGCCGCCTCGTGCTGGGAGCGCCTGGCCCCCCTGCTCGAACACCCTGTCTTCGCCGTCGACCTGCCCGGCCGTGGCGCACGTGCCTCGGTCGACCTCGCAACAGTCGGCATCGAGGCGTGCGTCGAGGCCGTGGTGGAGGACGCAGGCGGGTGGGACGACATCGTCCTGGTCGGCCACTCCCTCGCCGGGGTGGTCCTGCCGGGCGCAGCCACCGCCCTCGGCGACCGGTTGGCCCGCCTCGTCTTCGTCGCCGCCGCCGTCCCCCTCGACGGCGGGTGCGTCTTCGACACCATGAGCCCCGAGCTGCACGAGTCCGTCGTGGCCAACCTGGTGGACGGCATCTACCGGCCCGAGGGACCGTCGGCGGCGAGCTATCTGTGCAACGACATGGATGACGACGCCACTGCCTTCACGCTGGCGTGCCGGGTCGCCGAGTCGGTGCGGCTCCTCGCCGAGCCTGTGGATCTGACAGCGACGCGCTCGGTGCCGTGCACCTACGTGCGGCTCACCCTCGATGCGACGCTCCCGCTCGGCGCCCAGGACCGGGCGGCGGCCGCCCTCGGTGATCCCGACGTCGTGGACCTCGCAGCCGGGCACATGGCGATGGTCAGCGCGCCGGGCGCACTCGCCCGCATCATCGAGGGCGCCCGCTCGGCGACTTGACCCCGTCGGCCGACTAGTCCACTTCGATGGAGATGGCGTGCTCGGGGCAGTTGGCCTCGGCCTGGCGTGCGTGGTCCTCGAGCCCCGGGGGGACCTCGACCGTATCGATGCTCGAGTAGCCGACGTCGTCGAGCAAGAACAGGTCGGGGTCAATGGCGTTGCAGCGGGCGTGGCCGGTGCACAGCGACTGGTCGACGCGTACCTTCATGGCTCAGCCCCCGGTCGACGGCGTCCACTCGAGTGGCACCGACTGCAAGGAGGTGACGAACATCCCGACACGAAGCCCCAAGTCGGCTTCGGGGGCGATGGCGTAGTCGGGGATGAGGCGGTGCCACTCCTCGAGGGCCACCCGAAGCTCGAGGCGCGCCAGGTGCGACCCCACGCAGCGGTGCGGTCCGGCCCCGAAGGCGATGTGGCGGTTCGGGGCCCGGTCGAGCTGGAAATCCATTGCATCGGGGAACGCTTTCGGGTCGCGGTCGGCCGGAGCGAGGGGCACGATCACCCTGTCCCCCTTCTTGATGGGACAGCCCTTCATCTCGACATCGGCGGTGGTGTGGCGGGTGATGCTCACGATCGAGTAGTACCGGAGGAGCTCCTCGACGGTGCTCGCACTGAGGGTGGGGTCCGCAGTGATGCGCTTGCGGTCGTCGGTGTGCTGGGCGAGGTGCATGAAGGTCCAGCCCAGCATGCTCGCCACCGTGTCCAGCCCGGCCAGGAAGAGGAGGTACAAGATGCCGCCGAGCTCCTGGTCGTTGAAGGGGCGGCCGTCGACGCGGCACTCGAGCAGGCCGCTCACGATGTCGTTGCCCGGGTTCTTCTTGCGGTCCTCGGCGATCGCTCCCATGAACTCGTGGATGGCGCGGTCGGCACCGTCACGGATCCGGCCGTCGGGGTCCTCGGCGTGACTCGTGTGCTGGGACTGGTGCACCCACGAGATCAGGGTGTCGAGGTCGTCGACGGGGAC
>PMFN01000022.1:150605-190457 GCA_003155135.1 Acidimicrobiaceae bacterium
CTGGGTGCGGTACTTGGTGTGCTTCGGCGGGTCGAACTCCGAGGGGATCATCATGTACTCGCTGTCGTAGTCAGGGTGGGTGAACCCCTCACTCGAGTACATGCCGGTGTCGCGCAAGATGGCGTAGACGTCGTCGTAGTCGAGGAAGTACCAGATCGGCTGGGGGCTTCCCGGCGTGGCGTAGTCACTCTCGAAGACCGGTGTCTCGTTGCGGAGGCGGTCCCACTCGGGATAGCCCTTCGTGCGCAGGCCCTCGTCCTCGGAGTGCAAGAACCCGTGTCGGACCGGAACGACCGATGGGTCGGTGGTTGTCATGGCCTGAACCCTCCCGTGCAGCTCATGCGGTTGAGCCATGCGAATGGTAGTCATAGTAACGACAACGATGACCGATGTCGAGGAGAGGGGGACGCGATGCCCGAGGCTGCGCTGCTCGTGATGGACGTCCAGCAAGGGGTTGTTGCGCGCTATCCCGACGACGTCCTGCTGGCCCGATTGACGAAGGCCCTCGCCGGTGCCCGGGCTGCCGGCATGACCGTCGTCCACGTGCATGTCGCGTTGCGCGAGGGCGGACCCGAGGTCGACGACCACAACCCGATTTTCTCGACGATCGCGTCGGACCCCGCGTTCTCCGAGGGCAATGCGGGCACCGAGTCTCATCCAGCAGTCGCCCCCGAGGCCGGCGAGATCCTGATTGTGAAGCGCAGGGTGAATGCCTTCTACGGCACCGATCTCGAGCTGGTGCTGCGCGCCCAAAGGGTCCGCACCCTCGTGCTGTGCGGCATCGCCACGAGCGGAGTGGTGCTCTCCACGCTGCGTGACGCGGCCGACCGCGACTTCGAGCTCGTCGTGCTCGCCGACGCCTGCGGGGAGCGGGACCCCGACGTGCACCGGCTCCTCGTCGAGCGCGTCTTCCCCTCCCAGGCGCGGGTGCTCCCGGTCGCCGAATGGGTCGCCTCGCTGCGCTGACGGAGGCGGCGACGTCCCCGCTGACCTGGCTCTGTTGCATTTGTGTGACCTATGCGTACAATAGGCATAGATAACCGCCAGTGAAGCGACGGGGTCGAGCGGCGTGCGGAGCATGCGACGGTGTGGCCCCGAGGGGGAGAGCAGCATGAAGGCAACACGGGGCAGGGGAAGAGTTGCGCGTTGGGGGGCATTGGCCGCCGTGCCGCTCACCATCGCCGCCACCTTGAGCGGCGCATCGTCGGCCGGCGCAAGCCTGCCGTCGACCATCCATCTGTATTCGATCGACGACAACTCCGGACCCGCCGGCGCAGTCGGCGTGGACGCGACGCAGGCCTACGAGCTGGCCGTCTCGCAGATCAACAAGGAGCACTTCCTGGGCAACACCACGCTGTCGTTCTCTGTCGGCGACACGGGTGGCTCGGCGACCACGGCGGCGAACCTGGCAACCCAGGCTGCGACCGCCCACTACCCGATCGTCTTCGGGCCGGTGTCGAGCTCGACGGCGGTGGCCGTCGCTCCGATCCTCGGCCGGGCCAACCAGCCGACCATCTTCACCCAGGCCGGGAGCAGCGGCGTGCTCGTGAGCAAGTACATCTTCCGGATGACCCCGCTCCAGACGACCCAGTTCCCGCTCACGCTCAAATGGCTCAAGTCCAAGGGGGTCAAGACCGTGTCGGTGCTCTACGACTCGGACTTCCCGACCCAGGCGCAGATGGCCCAGGAGCTCGCCACCCTCGGGCCGAAGTACGGCATGAAGGTCGTGGGGAAGCAGGCGGTGCTCACCTCGCAGTCGAACATCTCGAGTGCGGTGTCCAACCTGGCAGCCGACCACGCACAGGCCGTCGCCCTCTTGGTGCTGCTGGGGCAGAACGCCACGGCGGTGTCCGGCCTCTCCCAGGCCGGCTTCAAGGGCCCGACGGTCGCCGAGGAGGGCGCAGCCAACGGCGGTCTCGACGCCGCGGGAGCCGCCGCCAACGGGGTCACCTGGACCACCGACTGGAACACCGGCGAGACCAACGCGGCGTCCACGTCCTTCGAGAAGGCCTACCAGGCCGCCTATCACAAGACGGCGACGGACTGGTCGGCCGAGGCCTATGACGCCATGTGGTTCGCCGCCCGCGGCCTGAAGGAAGCAGGCAGCACGTCGCCCCAAGCCATCCAGGCAGCGCTCGAGAAGGTGGGCAAGGCCGGGTTCCCCGGCGTCGAGGGCACGGTGCGGACGGCGAGCAACCAGGAGGTCGGCCCCGGCATCCTCGTGCAGTACGAGAACGGTGATCAGGTCATCGTGAAGAGCCCGAGCTAAGGGCGCCGCAGCGCCACCGGACGCCGGTGGTCCGCCACCTGCCGAAGCCCAGCCGCAACACAGTTACCTGATAACTGTTACCAGAGATAGGTTAGGCTGCGGGGCGACGAACGCGGGCCATCGGCGTGCCCGGGAACCATGAGGGGGAGCGCACCAATGAGCCTCGGCGACGATGACGGTTTCCAGTTCCTTGACGTCGAGCAGAAGAACGAGGTGGCGATCGTCACCCTGCGCCGGCCTCCGGTCAACGCGGTCAACCAGGCCATGTACGCGGAGATCCGCGAGCTGTTCAGCCGCATGGACGAGTTCTGTCCGGGGATCGCGGTGGTCATCCTGCGCGGCGAGGGCAAGCACTTCTCGGCCGGCAACGACCTCGACGAGTTCCTGACGCTCACGCCGGAGAACTCCGCAGGGCGGATGAAGCTGGTGCGCGAGGCCTTCAGTGCCATCTACGACTGCCCGGTCCCGGTGATCGCGGCGGTGCACGGCCATGCGCTCGGCACCGGCGTGGCCCTCGTCGGGTCCTGCGACCTCGTTGTCTGCGCCGAGAGCGCCCACTTCGGCACCCCCGAGGTCGGCGTCGGGGTGATGGGCGGCGCGAAGCACCTCTCGCGCCTCGTTCCACAGCAGGTGGTGCGGCTCATGTACCTGACGGCCGACCCGGTCCCGGCCGCCGAGCTCGCCCGCTACGGCGGGGTGGTGCGGATCGTCCCGGACACCGAGCTCCTCGACGCCGCCTTCGAGCTCGCCGAGCGCATCGCCCGGCACAGCACCGTGGCGGTGCGCACGGCCAAGCAGAGCCTCAACACCATCGAGTACATGGAACTCAAACCCGGTTACGAGTTCGAGCAGCGACTCACCGGCCAGCTGGCGGGGACCGACGACTCGAAGGAGGCGCGCCGGGCGATCATCGAGAAGCGCCCACCGCGCTTCGGCTCCCCTCCCACGACGCCAGGGCACTGACAGCGACACGAGCGAGCAGAGAGTTGAGACGATGCGACTTTCCCTGAACGAGGACCAGCAGCAGTTCCGCGAGGAGGTGCGGGCGTTCACGAGCCAGCTCGAGCCCGAGCCCCTCCACCACTCGGTCGACGAGCAGTTCAAGTACCTCGTCGACTTCGAGCACCGCCTGCACGACGCGGGCCTCGCCGCGGTGGCCTGGCCGACCGAGTACGGCGGCCGGGGCATGAGCCCGCTCGAGTACGCCATCGTGTGCGACGAGCTCGGCCGGGCCGAGGCGCCCGAGGTCATCAACTTCGTCGGGATCGACGTCATCGCACCCGCACTCCTCGTCTACGCCGACGCCGAGCAGCTGGCCACCTGGTTGCCCCTCATGGCATCCGCCGAGGAGATCTGGTGCCAGCTGTTCAGCGAGCCCGATGCGGGCTCGGACCTCGCCAGCCTGCGCACCCGGGCCGAGAAGACCGACGCCGGCTGGACGATCAACGGGCAGAAGGTGTGGAGCACCTGGGCGCAGTTCGCCACCTGGGGCCTCCTGCTCGCCCGTACGGGCACCGCTGAGGACCGCCACCGCGGCATCACCGCCTTCGTCATCGACATGGCGACCCCCGGCATCGACGTGCGTCCCCTGACCACCATGACCGGCTCGGCCGAGTTCGCCGAGGTGTTCTTCGACAACGTCGAACTTCCCGACACGGCGCTGCTGGGCGAGCTCGGCGGCGGCTGGCAGGTGGCCCAGGTCATGCTGACCGCCGAACGCGGTCCCTACGCCATCCGCCGCTCGGCCGTGCTGCGCGGGGCGATGACCGGCCTGCAGCGCCTGGCGACCGGCACGGCCGACCCCCTGGCCCGCCAGCGGGTGGCAGAGGCGACGATCGCCATGGAGCTGCTCGACCTGCGCATCGCCGACGTGGTGGCGACACTGCGACGTGGCGAGGAGATCGGGGCGGACTCGGCCCTCACCAAGCTCTTCTTGGGCCAGGTCGAGCAGACCATCTTCTCGGTGGCCATGGAGATCCTCGGCATGGGTGGCATCGCCTACGACAGCCACGACGCGGCGGTCGTCGCCTGGGTGGAGCGCTATCTCTACTCGCGGGCCAGCAGCATCTACGGCGGCACCGCGCAGATCCAGCGCAACATCGTGGGTGAGCGCCTCCTCGGCCTGCCGCGCTGAGGCGCCGGCGCTCGGGGCGGCTCAGTGCATGGCCACCCCGCCGTTGGGGCTCAGCAGTTGGCCGGTCATGAACGAGGACGCGTCCGAGGCGAGATAGAGCACGCAGTAGGCGATGTCGGTGGTCTCGCCCACGCGGCGCAGCGGTGCGTACTTCGCCATCGGCTCGAGCACCATGGCCTTCATCTCCTCGTCGACGGTGCCGTCGGGGCGCACGTAGTAGCGAGCCGTCATGTTGGTCGGCACGAAGCCCGGGGCGACGGCGTTCACCCGCACCCCCTTCTTGCCCACCTCAACGGCCATGGTCTTGGTCAGCTGCCAGACCGCCGCCTTGGTCATCGCATAGGCGCCCACGTTCGGAGAGGGGGCGAGCACCGCGGCAGAGGCCATGTTGATGATCGAGCCGCCGCCCTGGGCAACCATGACGGCACCAGCCGCCTGGCAGCCGAAGAGCACACCTTTGAGGTTCACGGCCATGATGCGGTCGAGCTCGCCCTCGTCGAGGTCGAGGATCTTCGCCTCCGATGCCATGCCTGCGATGTTGGCGAGGACGTCGAGGCGCCCGTGGGCGGCCACCACGTCGCCGACGAGGACGTGGACCGCCGAGCGGTCAGCCACATCGAGGGGGGCAGTCAAAGCGTGCCCTCCGGCATCGCCGATGGCCGCCACCGTCTCCTCGACGCGGCCCTCGTCGATGTCCACGCACCACACAGTGGCCCCCGCACCGGCGAGCACCTCTGCGGTCGTCCGTCCGATCCCGCTTCCGGCCCCGGTCACAACCGCCACTCGGCCGCCGAGGTCGAGGTGCCGGTGCACCGATGCCGCGTCTTCCACGTCGCTCCTCCCCCCTCGCCCGGGCGGGCGAAGTGACCAACGGATGCAGCCTGGCACAGCCGACCACACCGCAGGCCCGCCACAGCCGGCCGGCGATGGGTCCGCGTAAGGTGAGGTGCCGTGCAATCGACCGACGTCGTGATCGTGGGGGCGGGCCTTTCGGGGCTGCGCTGCGCCCGGGTGCTCACAGAGGCCGGATGCTCGGTGCTCGTACTCGAGGCCTCCGACGGCGTCGGCGGCAGGGTGCGGACCGATCACGTCGACGGCTTCCAGCTCGACCGCGGCTTCCAGCTCCTCAATCCTTCCTATCCCGCGGCACGGCGCTCGCTCGACCTCGACGCGCTCGACCTTCACCGCTTCGCCCGGGGGGTCGGGGTGTTCGCCGACGGTCGGTTGCACCGCCTCGAGGACCCGTTCCGGCGCCCCGCTGACGCGCCTGAGCTGTTCCGCGCCCCCATCGGTCCGATCGCCGAGCGGGCCAAGGTGGCGGCGGTGGCGCTCGCAGCCGCCTACGGGCCGATCCGGCGCATCGAAGACGCTCCCGACCGCACAACGGCCGGCTTCCTGGCGTCTATCGGCGTTCCGCCGGAAATGACCGACCGGGTGCTGCGCCCCTTCCTCTCCGGTGTCTTCCTCGAGGACAGGCTCACCACCTCGAGCCGCTTCTTCCACCTCGTGCTGCGCAGCTTCGTGCGGGCGACCCCGGCGGTGCCCGCGGCGGGCATGGGGGCGATTCCGGCCCAGCTCGCCCAGGGCCTCGACGTCCGTACCGGGGTGCGCGTGACAACGGTGGACGGCGGAGGGGTGGTGGCCGCAGACGGGGAGAAGTTCGCAGCTCGAGCAGTCGTCGTGGCCGCCGACCCGACGGCGGCCCACGGCCTCGTCCCCACGCTCCCCACCGTGACCATGCGCCCGGTGACGACCTACTACCACGTGGCCCCCCGCTCACCACTCGGCCGGGCGCTGCTGGTGGTCGACGGCGAGGAGCGCCTCATCTGCAACACCGTGGCCATCACCGATGCCGCCCCCTCCTACGGCAAAGGCGCGGGCGCGCTGATCGCCACCTCGGTGCTCGGCGTCGGCCATGACGTCGCTGTCGAGAGGGCCGTGCGCGCCCGCCTCGCCACGCTCTACGCCACCAGCACGTCGGACTGGGACCTCCTCGCCACGTACGCCGTCGCTGCGGCACTCCCGGCCATGACCGCCCCGCTCCTCATCCGCCAGCCCGTGCGCATTGGCGGCCTCTACGTGTGCGGTGATCACCGCGACACGGCCTCGATCCAGGGGGCGCTCGTCTCGGGGGCGAGGGCGGCGCACGCCGTGCTCGCCGACCTCGGGGCGGCGGACTCCGCGAAGTCCAAGGCCGCTTGAGCGCTCAGACCGCAAGTCGGAGCGAGGGCCCGGCAGCGACGCCGGCCTCGAGGTCCAGCAGCTGTTGCTTGACGTCCAGGTCGCGGCTGTAACCGCCGAGCCCTCCGCCTGAGGCGATCACTTTCCAAAAGGTGGACGAGCGCCGGGCGAACGTTGTTTCGGTGGTGGTTGGCCGGCATCGACTGGTGCACCCGTGTCGCTTCGGTCGCCCGACTGCCCCAACCGATGTGGGCCCATTCAGCTTTGTCCCCCCGGGGGTTGAGTGGAGTAGCCCATCGCCATCAACTGTTCCGCTGCCGTCTCGGGGTCATCTCGTACAGCCGCCTTGAGCTGAATGGCGAGCCATCGTGCACGATGTTCTCGAACCACATCTCGCCACCCGGTATTCAAGGCTGGGATAAGTCTCTCGGCATGAAGGAACTCGATGAAGTCTTCGACCGATGGTCGGCACCGCCGGCCGCCGACGGGAATGTGGAAATGCTCTAAACCTCGTAATTTCGATTGGCGGTTGATGCCCTGGACGTAGGCGAGCTCCTCCGAAGCACCGTGGATCTGCACGTGGGCCGCACTGCGTCGATGTCCGCCAGGCACTTCGTCGTCTGGTTCCGTGCCAGCACCGCGCTCGTACTCAAGTCGAATGACTGGCCTCTTGGTCCGCTCATCGACCACCAGTGAGAAGACAGATTGCTGAACCGCAAGGTGTTCTTCACTCTCATCGGGGCGGACCTGGAACGTCGCGTTGATCCAAAGCAACGGCTCTGCGTCATGCGCCGGGCAGGTAACGGGGATGAGGATGGGGGCGGCAGGGGTTGAGCCTTCTGGAAACACCCACGCCAAGTCCGGATTCTCGGCGAGTGGGGTTACTACGAAGGATACGTTCGAGGTGACGGTCCCATTCACGACCCGGGTGAGGATCCCGGCAAACTCCTCAGCCTCCGGCACCAGCTCGGCCATGGCGGTAGACGATGCCTCTAGACGGCCGGTACCAGGGCCCCTTTGACCATCAACCACAGATCCCTGAGCTCGTCGTCTTCGAGCTCATCTAGGTCAGTGGCAAGGAAACTGTCCACGGTAAGGCCATACCGCTCGACCACCGCAGCAACTTCATCGCGCAGCTGCTTCTCAGTAATGGGCTCAGTCGTCACGCTGCCGACTCTATCCGGTCGTTATGACACGTCAGCGGAGCGCAGAGGTGCGCCGACATCGCAGGGCGACCCACTCGGCTCATGTCGAGTTCCTCTGGCTCGATACCTCGACGGCAGAAGACTGTGTCGTTCAGGAACCGACGCGACGCACGTGTCTCCCCGAGCTACGAACCTTCCAAGCGCGAGCACGGCAAGGTCGTGGCCGCTTGGACGATCTCATGGTCCAGGCGAGAGGTGCGGTCACCTTCCCTCGTCGAGTCGCTGACCGACCCCCACGAGGGGCGGCCGCCCGGCACCGTGGTGAGTCGATCACGTCGCCGCCGGACTTCGTCGAGGGCATGGTGAAGGCGCCACAAAGCTCAGATCAGACGGCCAATCGTGCCGGCGCCCTCCCTGCGAACACCGAGCGCTCCAGGTCGAGAAGCTGGCGCTTCACGTCCAGGCCGCCGCTGTAGCCGCCGAGGCCGCCGCCTGAGGCGATCACCCGGTGACAGGGCAGCACGATGGGGAGCGGGTTGGCCCCGTTGGCCTGGCCCACTGCACGAAAGGCGCTGGGCCGGCCGACCCGGGCGGCGAGCTCGGCGTAGCTGATGGTGCCGGCATAGGGGATGTCCGCCAGAGCGAACCACACGCTGCGTTGAAACGGCGTGCCGACCGGTGCGAGCTCGAGGTCGAAGTGGCGCCTCGAACCGGCGAAGTACTCGCCGAGCTGGCGGTCCGCCGAGCGCAGCGCCTCCGTCGAGTCCGCGCCCACCGGCGCCACGCCACTCGGGGAAGCGGCATTCGGCAGCAGGATGCGGCGCAGCCCAGCGTCGCTCGCCTCGAGGATGAGCGTGCCGATGGGGCTCACCGCCGTGCCACGGGCAGTTCCCGCTTCGGTCAACCGGCGTGCGCGGTGCACTGGCATCGTTCCTCCTTGGTGTCGCCGTGGTGCTGTGCGGCTCGACCCCATGATCGTCGCACGCCCCGGGTTCGGCGTCTGGCGGAATTCGGACATGGCGCTGGCGGGGTGCTGGTACCGTCGCCGCTCGAGGGGGTGGCCGATGCGGGTCGACAACGGCGGGGTGGGCATCGAGTTCGAGGTCACGGGGTCGGGACCTCCGGTCCTGCTGGTCCACGGCTTCCCCGACTCGAGCCGGATCTGGCGCGAGCAGGTGCTCGTGCTCGCAGGTGCCGGCTTCTCGGTGATCGTCCCGGACATGCGCGGGTGCGGGGCCTCGGACCAGCCGATCGGCACGGAGCCCTACGCCGTGCACCACCTCTCAGGCGACCTGCTCGCCATCTTGGACTCCCTCGGCCACGAGCGGGCCCACATCGTCGGCCACGACTGGGGGTCGGCCATCTCGTGGGCGACGGCGATCATCGCCCCCGAGCGCGTGGAGCGCCTCGTCGCCCTCTCGGTCGGGCACCCGTCCTCCTTCTACACGGCGGGCATGGAGCAGATGATGCGCTCGTGGTACATGCTGCTCTTCCTCCACGAGGGCGTGGCCGAGGAGTGGCTCTCGGTCAACGACTGGGCGAATCTGCGGGCATGGGGCGACCACCCCGATATCGACGAGGTGGTCGCCGAGTTCGAGCGCAACGGCTCGCTCACCCCGATGCTCAACTGGTACCGGGCCAACTTCTCGCCTCGAGCCTGGGTCGATCCGCCCATCGATCTCCCGCCGGTCACCGCACCGACCATGGGGGTGTGGAGCGACGGCGACGCCGCCCTCACCGAGCGGCAGATGGAGGGCTCGGGCGACTACGTCGAGGCGCCCTGGCGCTACGAGCGGATCGATGGTGCCGGGCACTGGCTGCAGCTCGAGGCGACCGAGCAGGTGAACCGTCTGCTGCTTGATTTTCTGGCGGACTGAACGTCGCCAGGCCCGGGATCAGTCCCGGGCGGCGAGGGCGAGCTCGAGGACCCGGGCGCGCTGGGTCGGGGCGTCACCCCAGGACGAGGACAGCGACCACGCCCGCTTCAGCCAGAGTTGAAGGTCGCACTCCCACGTGTAGCCGATGGCACCGTGGACCTGGAGGGCGACTTTGGCGGCGAGGTCGGCGGCGTCCGACGCCAGGCTCTTGGCCATGGCCGTGTCGTGGCGTCCGGGTGCGCCCTGGCTGAGCGTCCACGCCGCCCGGTAGAGGGCGGGCCGGGTGAATTCCAGGCGCGTGCGGGCGTCGGCGAGCTGGTGCTTCACCGCCTGGAAGCTCCCGATCGGTCTGCCGAACTGCTGCCGGTTGACGGCGTAGGCAGCAGTCATGGTGATGAGCCGGTCGGCAACGCCGGCGAGCGCGGCCCCCGTGTACAGCGCTCCCCGGTCACAGAGGCCCTCGAGAAGTGCGGTGGCGGCCTCGCCGCTCGCCAGACGGGTCGACGCGGAGGGCACCCAGATGACCGCCCCGAGGTCCCGGGTGGTATCGAGGGAAGGGGTGGCGACGACCTGGGACGCCGGGGCACCGACGGTGTGGAGCTCGGGGCCTTCTTCGCCATGGCACGCGAGCAGGAACAGGGCGGCGCGCCCGGCACCAACCACGTGGCTGGTCTCGTGCTCGCCGCCGGTGCCCACCGTCGTGGTCAGTGACCACCCGTCGGGCGTGGGTGCCACGCCACCGACCGAGGACGCCGCACCAGACCCGGTGATGAGGCGCAGCGACGAGGCGGCGAGGTGGCGCGCCTCGGGTGCAGACGTGGGGGAGTCGGCGACGGCGGCGAGGCTGGGCACCACCAGCCCGGCGGTCTCGGCGAAGGGCTCGGGGAGAGCGGACCACCCGGCCTCCTCGCAAAGCCCGACGAGTTCGAGGTCCGAGAGCCCGAGGCCCCCCAACGCCTCGGGAGCCGCCAGCCCGAGGACGCCGAGGCCGGCCAGCGCCCGCCAGCGCGGCGCGCCCCGGCCCGCCCCGGCGCCGAGCTCGGCGACGGCGCGCACGTCGCCCTCGGTGCACTCGCGGGCGAGCACGTCATGGAAGGCCGCTCGCAGCTCGAGCTGCTGCTCGGTGAAGGCGAAGCGCACGTCAACCCCTCGGCAGCTCGAGCAGCCGCTCGGCCACCACGTTGCGCTGGATCTCGTTGGTGCCGGCGTAGATGGGCCCGGCCAGGGCGAAGAGGTAGCCGTCGAGCCAGTCACCGGGTGTGGCCGTGCCGTCGGGGCCGGGGACGAGCATCTCGGCGCCGGGCCCGAGCAGTTCGAGGGCCGTCCGGTGGATCGCCAGGTCGGTCTCGGACCAGAAGATCTTGTTGCAGCTCGCCTCCGCGCCGACCCGCTCGCCGTCGGCGACCTTCGACGCAGTCCACAACGTGTGCAGCGCGTAGGCCTCGGCGTCGATGTAGGACTTGGCCACCTCGTCGGCCAGGCGACCCAGCGGGCCGGCCGGCCCCGTGGTGGCAGCGCGCGTGGCGGCGAACAGGTCGAGCAGCCGGCCGGCCGCCTCGGTGTAGCGGGCGGGGCTGCGCAGGCTGAGGCCGCGCTCGCTGCCGGCCGTCGCCATGGCAACCTTCCATCCTTCTCCGACGCCGCCCAACACCTGGGTATCGGGGACGAAGACCTCGTCGAAGAAGATCTCGGCGAAGCCGGTCTCCCCGTCGAGCTGGGGAATGGGCCGCACCGTGACCCCGGGCGAGTCGAGGGGGACCAGGAAGTAGGTGAGGCCCGCATGGCGCTCGGCGTCGGGGTCGCTGCGGAACAGCCCGAAGCACCACTCGGCGAAGGCGCCGCGCGAGCACCAGGTCTTCTGCCCGCTGAGCAGCCAGCCGCCCGCTGCCTCGTCACGGCGGGCGCGGCTGCGGATACCGGCGAGGTCGCTGCCGGCGTCGGGCTCGGACCACCCTTGGCACCAGATCTCCTCGCCACTCGCCATCGGGGGCAGGAAGCGGGCTCGCTGCTCGGGCGTGCCGAAGTCGAGCAGGGTGGGGGCGAGCAGGAAGATGCCGTTCTGGCTCACCCGGGTGGGGGCGCCCGCCCGGTAGTACTCGTCCTCGAATGCGAGCCACTCGAGAATGCTGGCCTCGCGCCCGCCGTACTCGGCGGGCCACGAGACCACCGACCACCGGTCGGCGGCGAGCTCGCGCTCCCAGGAGCGGTGGGCCTCGAAGCCGGCCGCCGTGTCGAGCGACGCGAGGCTGCCCCGCGGCGGGACGTGCGCCGCCAGCCACGCCCGCGCCTCGGATCGGAATTGGGCCTCGCCGGGCGTCTCGGTCAGGTCCACTGCGAGAATCTGGCACACCGTCAGATACCGGGCAACAATGCGTCGGTGAGCAACCTCGACGCGGACCCTCCCGAAGCGAGCAGCGAGGCGGCCACCCGCACCGCCGTGCCGGCCGTCGAGGGGTGGTTCAGCACCGATGCGGAGCGCCCCGCCCTGCTGGGCAGCCGGTGCTCGTCGTGTGGCACGTACGCCTTCCCCGCCGCCCAGAGCTTCTGTGCGAACCCGCGCTGCCAGGGCACCGAGTTCGAGGCCGTCGAGCTCTCGCGCCGGGGCAAGGTCTGGTCCTACACCGACGCCCGCTACACGCCGCCGCCGCCGTATGTCGCAGCCGACCCCTACGTGCCCTTCGCCATCGTGGCGGTGGAGCTCGAGGCCGAGAAGATGGTGGTGATGGGCCAGGCCGCCTCCGGGGTCACCGTTGCGGACCTCTCGGTCGGCACCGAGGTCGAGCTGGTGCTCGACACCCTCTACGCCGATGACGAACACGACTACCTGGTGTGGAAGTGGCAACCGGTTGGAGCGGAGGCCCGACGATGAGCGACGACAAGCGCGTGGCGGTCCTCGGTGCGGGCATGCACCCGTGGGGCAAGTGGGGTCGCAGCTTCGTCGAGTACGGCGTCCACGCCGCCCGCGAGGCCCTCGCCGATGCGGACTTGAGCTGGCCCGACGTGCAGTTCGTCTCGGGTGCCGACACCATCCGCAACGGCTACCCCGGCTTCATCGCCGGTGCCACCTTCGCCCAGGCCCTCGGTTGGACCGGTGCCAAGGTGGCGAGCTCGTACGCGGCGTGCGCATCGGGCGCGTCGGCCATCGCCAACGCCCGGGCCCAGATCCTGGCGGGGCTGTGCGACGTCGCCCTCGTGGTCGGGGCGGACACCACGCCCAAGGGCTTCTTCGCGCCGGTCGGCGGCGAGCGCCGCGACGACCCGGACTGGCTGCGCTTCCACCTGCTCGGCGCGACCAACCCCACCTACTTCGCCCTCTACGCCCGGCGGCGCATGGACCGCTTCGGCGCCACCGACGAGGACTTCGCCCAGGTGAAGGTGAAGAACTCCCGCCACGGCGCGGCCAACCCGAACGCCCGCTACCGCGACGTGGTCACCGCCGAGCAGGTGCTGGCCTCGCCGATGGTGGCCGACCCGCTGCGCCTCCTCGAGATCTGCGCCACCTCCGACGGCGGGGCGGCCCTCGTGCTGTCCTCGATGGAGTTCGCCCGCCGCCATGCAGGCGCCGAGCCTGCCGTGACCATCGCCGCGGTCTCGACGGTCACCCCGCGCTTTCCCAACCGGGTGATCGAGATGCCGAACTTCTCGACGGACTCGGCCGCCGCGGTCACCGGCGACATCGAGGGCTTCAGGCCCTCGATCGTGCGCGCCGTCTACGAGGAGGCTGGCATCGGACCCGATGATGTCGACCTGGCCGAGGTCTACGACCTCTCCGCTGCGCTCGAGCTCGACTGGTACGAGGACATCGGGCTNNCGGTCAATCCGAGCGGCGGGCTCTCCTCGTTCGGCGAGGCCATCCCGGCCCAGGCGATCGCACAGGTGTGCGAGGCGGTGTGGCAGCTGCGCGGCCAGGCCGCCGGCCGCCAGGTCGAGGGCGCCCGGGTGGCGGTCACCGCCAACCAGGGCCTCTTCGGCCACGGCTCGTCGGTGCTCGTCACGCGTTAGGTGCCCTGTCCATGGACCTTGCGGAGGGGGTCCCTCATCGACGAAGTGGTCGAGGCGACGAAGTCCTCGACACGACCGACCGCGGCGAGCTCACGTTCTTTAGGAGCTACCCACAATAAAACGCACACGTGTGCGAAAAAATGCGACACTCGATACGTGGACTTTAGAGATCCCATTGCGGCGGTGATTCCGGGCGTGCAGGGACGCGTGCTGACCGCCTTGGCTCGGACCGAAACGGAGCTGACCATGCGGACGGTCGCCGAGCTGGCGGGTGTGAGTGCCAATCAGGCCACTGTGGTGATGAACCGCCTCGTTCATTTGGGCCTCGTGGAGCGCCGGGATGTGGGGTCTGCCGGTCTGGTCCGGCTGGTCCGGGACAACGAGGCAGCCCGCGCGGTGCTCGCCCTGGTGGACCTCCAACACCGGGTGTTGGCTCGGCTGGCAGGGGAGGCGAGGAAGATCCGGCCAGCCCCGGCGTGTCTCGTGGTATTCGGTTCGTTTGCTCGTGCTGATGCACACGAGAACAGCGACATCGACGTGCTCGCTGTACCGCCATCCGAAGCAGAAGCTGACGACTCCCCTTGGACGGCGGCGCTCGGCAGGTGGACCGACCAGGCGGCCCGTATCGCAGGAAACCGGGTGAGCCTGCTCGAAATCACTAGGAACGAATTGCCGGGGCTGATCCGTCGCGAGAGGGAGCCGTGGCGAACGATCGTCGAGGAGGGAGTCGTGCTGATCGGCGACTTTCCCGCGGAAATCAGGGCTGCGTCATGATGGCTGCACGCCGTCCGATGCAGACGCGGCCTGCTTCCACTGCTGATGCCGGTGCATACGTGGACAAGGCGCGGGAGTTCCTGCGGGGCGCCGAGGACTCACTCGGGCTCGGCAATCGTGTGGCGGCCGCGGGAAACGCAGTCCACGCCGGCATCGATGCGGCAGATGCCATCACGGCAGCGAGAGCAGCGGTTGTGTGGAAGGGAGAACACTCACAGTCCCCGGCTCATCTGGAGAAGGTCGGTGGCGAGGAGGGGCGGAAGGTGGCACCACATCTCCGCCGGCTCCTCCCATTGAAGAACCGAGCGAAGTACGACCCCGATCCGATCGCTGCACCCGAGGCGAAGGCGGCGGTCACGGCGGCGGTACGCATGGTGCGAATCGCCGAGCAAGCAGTGCGACAGGTCGAGCGCTGAACAAGTTCTTGCTCACGACCGGGCCCGATCCCTCCTACTTTCTCCCTACGGCCAGAGTCCAACGGCTCAGATCCAGGCTCGATCCGGCGCTCTCGCCGGTAACCTCGGCGCATGGCGTTCGCACGCACTCCCCGTGCCGAGGATCCCGACCGCCTCGATCCCGCTCTGATCAAGCTCGGCCTCGCCGTCGTGCTCGGCGTGATCATGAGCCTGCTCGACACGACGATCGTCAACGTCGCTATCGACACGCTCCACAAGGACCTCCACGCGCCGATCTCGACCGTGCAATGGGTGACGACGGGCTACCTGCTCGCCCTGGCCGTCGCCATACCGCTCACCGGCTGGGCCACGGACCGCTTCGGGCCCAAACGTCTGTTTCTTGCCTCCATCGTCGTCTTCACCCTGTGCTCGATGGCCTGCGGGCTGGCCTGGAACATCGACAGCCTCATCTTCTTCCGCGTGCTCCAGGGCCTCGGCGGCGCCTTCATCCTTCCGGTGGCCCAGACGGTGATGGCGAGGGCGGCCGGCCCGCACCGCATGGGCCGCATGATGGCCCTTATCGGCATCCCCGCCATGCTGGCCCCGGTGTTCGGCCCCGTCCTCGGGGGCCTGCTCGTCGACGACCTCTCGTGGCGCTGGATCTTCTTCGTCAACCTGCCCATCGGCATCGCGGCGCTCATCGCATGCACTCGGGTGCTGCCCGCCGACCGGCCGGAGCCCTCCCAGCAGCTCGACCTGCGGGGCTTCCTCCTGCTCGGCCCCGGCCTCGCCGCCTTCGTCTACGGCCTCTCCGAGGCGGCCACGACCCACTCGTTCACCTCGACGACGGTGCTCGCCTGGTGCGGAGCCGGCCTCGTGCTGATCGGGCTGTTCGTGGCCAACTCGCTCGCCCGGAAGGACATGGCGCTGATCCCGGTGCGTTACTTCCGCGACCGCTCGTTCACCGCGGCGAGCATCGTGACCGCCGTGGTCGGCGGCGCCCTCTACGGGGCGATGATCCTCCTGCCGCTCTACTACCAGCAGATCCGCGGCGAGAGTGCACTGACCGCCGGGCTCCTGCTCGCCCCCCAGGGGATCGGGGCGGCGATCTCCATGAGCATCTCGGGGTCCATCGCGGACCGCATTGGCTACCGCAAGGTGGTGGTCACGGGGCTCCTCATCATGCTGGGCGGGACCGTCTACTTCACCCAGCTCGGTCCCTTCACCGCCTACTGGGTCCTCAGCGTCTCGATGTTCGTACGCGGCATCGGGCTCGGGGCGTCGATGATGCCGGCCATGGCCGGGGGCTACCAGAACCTCGCCCAGGCGGAGATCGGCCGGGCCACCACCGCGCTGTCGATCTTCCAGCGGGTGGGCGGTTCCATCGGGACCGCGCTGTGCACCGTGGTGCTCGCCACCCGGGCGGCGGATAACCTGGCCAGCTCCAAGACGCCGGCCGAGGCGCTCTCCGCCGGGGCCCACGCCTTCGGGCAGTCCTTCTGGGTGGTGATGGCCCTCACCGTGCTCGGCCTCGCTGCCGCCGCGGTGATGCCGAGCTTCGCCCACCAGCGCGCCGCGGCCGCTGCACGTGTCGAGCGCGGCGGCGGCGTCGTGCCCGCCCCCGCCGAGGCCTGAGCAACGCCGCGTCCCCCGGGGCACCCCACGGCCGCCTCGGTAGGATGGGCACCCGAGACCCGGGAGGTGCGCCATGAGCAGTGCTACGTCTGCACCGTCGCCCGACGACCACTTCACTTTCGGACTCTGGACCGTCGGCAACCCCGGGCGCGACCCGTTCGGTGTCGAAACGAGGGCACCCCTCGACCCGGTTGACACCGTGCACCGCCTCGCAGACCTCGGCGCCTACGGCGTCTCGCTCCACGACGACGACCTCGTCCCCTTCGGTTCCGTTGCCGCCGAGCGCGACCGCATTGTGGCTCGCTTCGAGGGGGCGCTGAAGGCGACCGGCATGAAGGTCCCGATGACAACGGTGAACCTCTTCACGCAGCCGGTCTTCAAGGAAGGGGCGTTCACCGCCAACGACCCGCAGATCCGCCGATTCGCGCTGAAGAAGGCCGCCGACGCCATCGACCTCGGTGTCGAGCTCGGCGCGTCGGTCTTCGTGCTCTGGGGTGGCCGGGAGGGGTGCGAGGTCGATGCCGCCAAGCCCATCGCCGCGGCCCTCGACCGGCTGGCCGAGGCGGTCGACCTGCTGTGCGACTACGCCATCGAGCAGGGTTATGACCTGCGCATCGCCCTCGAGCCCAAGCCCAACGAGCCGCGCGGCGACATCCTGCTGCCGACCGTCGGCCACGCCCTCGCCTTCATTTCTGAGCTCGAGCACCCCGAGATGGTGGGTCTCAACCCCGAGTTCGCCCACGAGACGATGTCGGGCCTCGCCTTCAACCACGGCGTGGCCCAGGCGCTCTGGCAGGGGAAGCTCTTCCATATCGATCTGAATGCCCAGCGGGCCGGCAAGTTCGACCAGGACTACCGCTTCGGCTCCGAGGGCGTGCGCGACGCCTTCTACCTGGTCAAGCTCTTGGAGGACACCGGCTGGGACGGCATGCGCCACTTCGACAGCCATGCGTACCGCACCGAGGACGCCGACGGCGTCTGGGAGTTCGCGGCCGCCTCCATGCGCACCTACCTGATCTTGCGCGAGAAGGCACGGCGCTTCCATGCCGACCCCGACATCACCGCCGCCATGGAAGAGGCCCAGGTGGCCGGGCTGCGCGAGCCGACCACCCCCGAGGGCGGCCTGCGGGCCATCCGGGCCGCGGACTACGACCTCGCCGCGCTCGGTGCCCAGGGCTACGGCATGGAGCGACTCGACGCGCTGGTCGACGAGCTGCTGCTCGGCGTGCGGTAGTGCCGCTCGTCGCCGGCATCGACTCGTCCACCCAGGCCACCAAGATCGAGGTCCGCGACGCCGACACCGGCGAGCTGGTGGCGACCGGTCGTGCGCCGCACCCGCGGACCACCCCGCCCAGGAGCGAGCAGGACCCCGCCGCCTGGGAGATGGCCCTCGCCGCCGCCTGGGCGGCGAGCGGCCAGCCACCGGTCAAAGCCGTCGCCGTCGCCGGCCAGCAGCACGGCATGGTTGCCCTCGACGAGGCCTTCCGGCCCGTGCGCCCGGCCAAGCTGTGGAACGACACCGAGTCGGCCGACGACGCCACGTGGCTCCTCGACCAACTCGGAGGCGGCGAGACCGGTGCCCGTGCCTGGGCCGAGCGGGTCGGGTCGGTGCCGCTCGCTGCCTTCACCATCACCAAGCTCTCGTGGCTGCACCGCACCGAGCCCGAGCACTGGGCCCGGCTCGCCCGGGTCTGCCTGCCGCACGACTACCTCACCTATCGCCTCACCGGCCGCTTCGTCACCGATCGCGGTGACGCCTCGGGGACCGGCTACTGGTCGCCGGCCGAGGGCCGTTACCGCCGCGACGTCCTCGACCTCGTCGACAACCAGCGCGACTGGTCGGGAGCCCTGCCCGAGGTGCTCGGGCCGAGCGAGGCGGCAGGGGATGCGACGTCGGTGTTCGCCGGCTCACCGGTCGTCGCCGCGGGGACCGGCGACAACATGGCCGCCGCCCTCGCCCTCGCCCTCGGGCCCGGCGACTCGGTGCTGTCGTTCGGGACCTCGGGGACCGCGTATGCCGTCTCGAAGGTGCCGACCCACGATGCCAGCGGGGCCGTGGCGGGCTTCGCCGATGCCACGGGGCGTTTCTTGCCCCTTGCCTGCACGCTCAACGCGGCGGGCGTGCTCGACGTGATGGCCCGGTTGCTCGGTGTCGACCTCGAGGGCCTTGACCGCCTGGCGATGGAGGGGGACCCCCTCGCCGGCGTCGTGCTCGTCCCGTATTTCGACGGGGAGCGGACGCCGAACCGGCCCGACGCCACGGGACTCCTGACGGGGCTGCGCAGCTCGACCACGCCTGCCGACGTGGCCCGGGCCGCGGTCGACGGCGTGGTCTGCGGCCTGCTCGACGCCCGGGACCAGCTCGGCCAGCTGGTGCCGGTCGACGGTCGCACGTTTGTGATCGGCGGTGGGGCCCGGTCGAGTGCGCTCGGCCAGAGCGTGGCCGACCTGGCCGATGCTGAAGCCGTGGTCCCCGACGCCACCGAGCTGGTGGCAGCCGGTGCCTGCGTGCAGGCCGCATCGGTGCTGCGGGGTCTCGCCCCGGAGGAGGTGGCGACCCAATGGCACCTCTCGTCGGGCCACACCGTGAAGCCTCGTCAGGGCGTCGAGCGCGGCGCGGTCCGGCGCGCCTATGCGATGGCGAGCGATCGCTGATGCACGAGGTGCTGCGCACCGCGGAGGTCGCCGTCTTCGACGACGTGCTGAGCGGCCAGGATCTCAGTGCCCTCCGCCGGGCGGCCGAGCGGGTGCCGTTCGAGAGCGTGCACCGCGAGGGGTGGCACCAGGCCTGGCGGCTCCACGACGGCGACCCCTTCCGGGGGCACGGTGCGTGGCTGCCCATGGTGTCCGATGGGGCGGAAGCGGCGAAGGAGCCGTCGGACTTCGAGAAGGCCCGGGCCCCGTTCGTCGAGGTGCTCCGGCGAGTGGTCCCCACCGAGTGTGCGTCGCTCATCGAGGAGCCGAACAGCGTCAGCGTGGCGCCGTGGATCTACCCGGCCGGTTCTGCCCTGTCGCTGCACCGCGACGCTGTCGCCTACAAAGGCTCCTACAGCTTCTACTTCCACGGCGAGTGGCGGCTGCACTGGGGCGGCTGGCTGCTGGTGGCCGATGATGCGGGCGAGCCGACCCGGCGCCGGGTCTTCGATGAAGCCGCCGAACCGCCGCCGAGCGCGAGCCGCGGCCACTGGGTGGCGCCTATGCCCAACCGGCTTGTCGTGCTCTCCCCGTGTGCCGACCACCTGATCGCGCGCGTCGACCCGGCAGCGGGGAGTGCGCTGCGGCTCAGCATCGCCGGCTTCTTCAGCTAGCGCCCAGAGCCCCGGGCGATCCCGGGCATGGCGGGAGGTGAAGTGCTACGTTCCGACTGCAGCCCAAGACCCGGTCGAGCAACTCGAATGAAGGGACGTGCGGTGATGTCCTCCATGTTGGATCTGCCCATCGCGGCGATGCCGGTCGGCCTCGAAAAAGAGGGCGAAGAGCAGACCGCTCACCCTGACAAGGGCACCGAGTCGGCGCTCTGCCCCCACATCGACCGGGAGGGGGTCCCCGAGCCCTGCGGGCCGGGGACGTGCGTGCCGACCGACGAACCGGGCTGTCACGACGACACCTGCGTGTGCACCGATACCCGGCCCGACCCCGGACCTGACCCCGGTCCCGACCCCGGACCTGACCCGGGTCCGGACCCAGGTTGCGGTGGCACCGACCCCGACCCCGGTGAGGAGCCGTTCCTTCTCGACGAGCTGGACGGCGAGCCGGCCGAGCTCGTCGAGCTGCGCCACGCGCTCGACTCCGCACTCACGGTGCACGCCTGAGCAACGCAGCGCCGCCGCGCGACGGCGGCGCGTCACTGCGCAGCGCACCGACGGTGGGGCCCGACTCGCTGACGGCGCTCTCCAACGGGATCTTGCTTGTCGCCGCGCACCTGAGCGCGAGCACCGACACCGCGGCGCTGGCGCAGCTGCTCTACCACGCCAACTCGGTGCCCCTCAGCCCGCAGTGGCTGCGGCGGGTCCCCGACCCGCAGGCGGCTGAAGGTCTCCTCCTGGGGGATGCCACGACTCGGGGCACCCTCGAGGCGCACTGGCACTCGCGGTCGGACCGGCACTGGCTGTACTTCACCCCTCGAGCCCGAGGACGGCGGGCAGTGCGCCGAAAGCTCTATGTCAGCGTCCTGCCCGACGACAGCCCGGGTGCGCTCAGCGCGGCGGTCGAGGTGATGGCACAGACGCGCACCGCGCAGTTCAAGGTGGCGCGCCAAGCCCGTGCTCTGTTGCGGCCCGACCGCATGGTGATCTATCTCGCCTCGCCCGAGGAGCTCGACGAGCTGGCCGGAGGCCTCGCCCACCCGCTCGCTGGCCTGCGCCCCCAGGGCGTCCCGTTCAGCGGCGAACTTGGTGGCTCGGCCGCCCTCTCGTGGGGGGCGGACCCCCCTGCGCGGGTTCGCTCCTTCGCCAAGAGCTGGCGTACGTGGGTGACGCGCAAGCTCGCCGCCTACCTCCGCGCGGCCGACGCTGCGGATGCCGAGGGCCGCGCGGACTTCGCACGAGCGCGTCTGGCCGAGGAGGGCGTGGACCTCGAGACCTGGGCACCGCTCCCGGCCCTGTGGTCCTGAGACCGTGCTGACCGGCACGCTGGTGCTCGCCCCGGGCGTCGTCGTGTTCCCGGTTAGCCGCCTCCCGGCCGCTCTCCGGCCCCTCGTGCGCGAAGACGACCGGTTCGCCCTCACCCGGACCTCCGCGCGCGGGACCACGAAGCTCCTCGACGAACCCACCGCCGCACTCGTCGAGCGACTGCGCGAGCCGACGCTGCTCGTCGACGCTGTCGTGGCGGTCGCACGCGAGCTCGGGCTCGATCCGCACCTCTTCTTGGAGGATGCCTTCGGCACGGCCGCCCGACTGGTGGCCGAGGGCATCCTGCTCCCCGCCGCCGAGCCCGGCGTGCCTGGGTCCGCGCTCGGGCCCGGTGATGTGCTGGGCCCTTTCACCCTCGAGCGCCAGGTTCAGGTGCTCGACGACGTGTCCGTGTTCCGGGCGAGCGATCCGGGTGGCCGCCCGGTCGCTGTCAAGGTGGCGGGAGGGGCGACGTCGGACGGCGGGGGCGCAGCGATGCGCCATGAGGCCCGCATCCTCGAGCGCCTCGACGGCCCGTGGTTTCCCCGCCTCGTCCACGATGGTGCCGACGAGGAGGTGGCGTACCTGGCGATCGAGTGGCTCGAGGGCCTGGGCGCACTTCCCTGGTCGGCCGGGGTGCGCCGGCCGTGGTCGGCCACCGCCGGCGACGAGCTGGTCGAAGGCGTACTCGCCCTCAGCGACGCCTTCGCCGAGCTCCACCGCCGGGGCGTGGTCCACGCCGACGTGCACCCACGCAACCTGCTGATGGGCGAGTCGGGTGCCCACATCCTCGACTTCTCGCTGTCGGTGGTCCCGGGCGACGAGGAGCTCGGCACCGCGCGCCGCGGCGGGGTTCTGTCGTTCTACGAGCCCGAGTGGGCAGCGGCCGCCCTGGCGGGACGGGCGTACCCGGCAGCCACCGAGCGGAGCGACCAGTACGGACTCGGGGCCGTGCTCTACCGCCTGCTCACCGGGGGGTCCCACCTCGGCCCGCAGGCCGACCGGCGCACGACTCTGCGCCGCATCGTCACGGAGAACCCGTGGCCCTTTGACCTGCACGGGGTCCCCGCCTGGCCCGAGGTCGAAGCCGTCCTGGCACGGTCCATGGCCACCGACCCCGCTGAGCGCTTCGACTCGGTCGCCGATCTCGCCGGCGCCCTGCGAACCGCCACCGCGGAGTACGTCGGGCACCGGGCGTCGCTCACCGCCGAGCGCCTGGCCGCCGAGGTGGGGGACCGGCTCGGCCGTCCCGGGGGCCTCGTCGACCTCGGCCTCGCAGCGCCGCCGTACGCCTCGGTCAACTACGGCGCTGCCGGCATCGCCTACTACTGGTACCGCCTCGGCGTGCTGCGCCAGGAGCCGGCCCACCTGCTGAGCGCCATGCGCTGGCTCGACCACGCCCAGAGCCGTCGCAGCGGGCCCGATGCCTTCGGTAACGCCGACATCGGCATCACCCCGGCAACTGTCGGCACCACGTCGCTCTACCACTCGCCGGCCGGCGTGCACTGCGTCAGCGCGCTGGTGCACAACGCCATGGGCAACGTCGAGGGCGCAGCGGAGGCCGCCGAGCGCTTCGTCGAGTCGGCACGCGGCTCTGAGCGTCTCGACCTGGTGTCAGGACGGCCGAGCGCGCTGGTGGGGGCGGCCCTGCTGGCCGAGGCGCTCGGTCGGTCGAACCGTGCGACCCCGGGACTGGCCCGCTTCGCGGACGCCGAGCTCGCTGGACTCTGGACCGAGCTCGAAGGGGAAACCTTGGATGGCACGGCCCTGCGCTACTGGGGCATGGCACACGGTTGGGCCGGGGTGCTCTTCGGCACCTTTCGCTGGTGCGAGGCGAGCACCACCCCGATCCCGGCCGCTGCCCTCGAACGACTGGGGGAGCTGAGTGGGCGGGTCCGATGTGAGGGCGAGCGGCGGTCCTGGGTCGGGCCGAACGATCCGGCGCTCGCCAGCTCGTGGTGCCACGGCAGCGCGGGGTACACCCAGCTGTGGGCCGCCGCCGCCAAACTGACCAGCGACCCCGAGCATGTCGCCAACTGTGTGGGTGCGGCCGAGCACTGCTGGTCGGCGCCGACGCTGAACGAGAACCTCTGCTGCGGGGCGGCCGGCCAGGGCTACGCAATGCTCGTCGCGCACCAGCTCACCGGCGAGGACCGTTGGTTGGGGCGGGCACACGAACTTGCGGAGCGCAGCCTCGAGTGGCTCGGGAACGCCTGGACGCACCCGAACGCCCTTTACAAGGGCGATCTCGGCATCGCGTTGTTGATGGAAGACCTCGCCGACCCGACCGGCGCGGCGATGCCGCTCTTCAGCCCGGANNCGGGTTCGGCGATCGACGGCCAGGGTGCCGCCGAGGTGAGCTTCGGGAACCGGCCGGCGTCGAAGGCGCGGACGAAGTCCTGCACGGCGTTGGGGGTCGACAGGTAGATCTTGCGCCGCCACGACCTCGACCGGGTGACCACGATCACCGCGGCGGCGGGGACCTTGACCGAGCTGACCTCGGGGTCCGAGCTGATGACGGCCGACAGGTACGACGCGATCGCACAGTGCTCGGGGTCCTTCGCCACGCCCTGGACGGCCATCGCCTCGAGCGACGCGGCAACGGTGTCACGGTCCTCACCGAGTGCCGTCAACACGCCCATCGTCGTCTCGGAGAGCTGCCCACGCATTCCATGGTGGAACCACATGCTCATCTGTTCCTTTCGCTCCCCCGGCTCCCACCGGGCTCCCGTCGGGCGACTGCACACGACTCGAGTGACCGACGAAACCTCCCCGCCGATGCGGAAGCGGATGCAGCACTGCTCAACTGCGAACTACCCATCTGCGACCGGTGGAAACCGGAGATTGGGAGCGCTCAGCGCTTGAGGGAGCCGACGTAGGCGAACGCCTCGTCGGCGAGGCCGAGCCAGACGTCGGGGTCGGTGCTCGAGATCTGAATCCACTCGCGCATCGGCTTGCCCTTGTTGGCATCCCACTGGACGCCTTGCCCCTCGGCGACGAGGCTCTGGACCCTGGCCTCGGGCAGTTTCACGATGAAGCCGCCCGCCCCGCTCAGCATGGCGAAGATCGAGGCGTGGACCTTGATGGCTGACGATCCGAACCGCCGGGGACCGCTGTCGTTTGGCGGCATGACGCCGGGGCGCCCGGCGAACTTGTCGGCCAACTCTTCGAAGCGCTCCTGGTGGTCCATGCCGTCGATTCCACTGCAGCTGCGGCGCGCGCGCAATCGGCCCGGCGTCAGGTCCGGGTGCTGGACGTCGGGGTGCTGGACGTCGGGGAGCTGGGCATCGGGGAGCTGGACGTCGGGGANNCTCCCTCGCCCCCGCCCGACGCCAGCCACTCGTGCTGGGACATGGCCGGCTCGTTGTAGTCGACCGCCACCTCCTGCTCCGGGCGGCGCTGGTTCTGGGTGGCCTGGAGGGCCATCGAGCGCTGGTCGGCCTCGGTGAGCGGCGGCTGCACCAGGCCGCGCGGCCACAGGTGCCGGTGGAGCACGGTGTTGAGCTCGGCGGCGTAGATGGTGAGCTCCGAGCCCAGATAGATCCACGCGATGAGCCCGAGCACAACACCGAAGACGCCGTAGGTGGAGCTGTCGTTGCGCAGGTCGTGGCCGACGAGGTAGCCGCCGAGGGCGAGCAGGAGTGTCCACCCGATCCCGCCCAGGATCGCCCCGGGCACCAGCACCCTGCTTTCCACGACCTTGGGCGTGAGCACCCGGAAGACGAGGAAGTACACGGCGATGTTGACGAGGGCGGCAACGACCTCGGCCAGGACCCCGAGCCCCACGTTGTGCCGGCCGAACGTGCCGAAGCTCGCCAGGGCGGTGGTGATGACCAGGCCGACCCCGAGCACGACGAGGAAGGTCAGGCTGCGCCCGAGCCGGGTGACGTAGTTGGGGCGCTCGGGCCCCGGCAGGTTCCAGACCTGCGCCATGGAGAAGAGCCCCGCCTGGGCCAGCCCGGTCGAGCCCCAGATCAGGCCCACGATGCCGATGACGAGGCCGACGACCGAGCTGCGCTGGAGTCCGTGGATGTTGTGGCTGAGCTGGCTCCCGACCACCGGGAACTCACTGAACGCCGAGTTGAGGAGCGACGTGCGCGCCGACGGGTCATGGGCAAGCACGAGGTTGAGGATCGAGACGAGCACGAGCAGCAGCGGGAACACCGCGATGAAGGCGGAGTAGGCGAAGTTGGTGACGAGGGTCCCGGCGTTGTCGTCGCCGAACTTCTTCATGACGCCGAAGACGAGGGCCGCGGGAGCGAAGCGCTGCTGGGCCGCGTCGACCCGGCGGGCGATCCTCTCCATCGGGTTCACCGCCCACCGCCGCTCATGGCTCGACACGGCGGCACAGCACCGAGCGCAGCGCGCCGTGGGCAGGGGGTCATCCTCTGGCGGTACCCGCACACCCCAAGGGGAAACAGCCACCTGGCCCGCTCAGCTGGGACTACGGCGGTTGCGGGGCCCTCAGGCGGGCTCGAGGCCCGACGCCGGCTGGCGGGCCTGCGTGGTCGCCTCGGCCTTGCGACCGATCGACGGCACGATGAAGGCGGCGGCGAAGGCCACCGCACCCAGGATTGCGGCGACGTCGAAGGCCCGTGCGTAGCCGGCGGTCAGCGCACTCAGTGCCTCGTGCGTCCCCCCGGTCACGAGGAGGCTCTTGGTGTGGCTGGTGGCGATGGTGGCGAGCACGGCCAGCCCGATGGACCCTCCCACCTGGCGCGACGTGTTGAGGACCCCCGAGGCGAGCCCGGCCTCGTGCTGGGCCACGCTCGAGGTGGCCGCCGACGCCAGCGGAGTGAAGAGCAAGCCGAGGGCGAGGGCGATGAGCGAGCCGGGCCCGAAGACCGAGGCCCAGTACGAGCTGGTCGACTGGATCTGGCCGAGCCAGACGAAGCCGCCGGCGGCGAGGGCGGTGCCGACGAGCAGCAACGGGCGAACACCCAGCTTCGAGACCAGGCGAGAGCTGATCTGGGCGCCGATGATGATGCTCACCGCCATGGGCACGAAGGCAAGGCCGGCCTTGAGGGCACCGAAGCCGAGCACGTTCTGCATGTAGAGCGAGAGGAAATACCACATGGAGAAGAAGGCGGCGCCGACGAGGAACATGACGATATTCGCCCCGGTGAGCGCCCGGGAGCGGAAGAGGCTGAAGGGCACGAGCGGGGTCGATGCGATCTTGAGTTCGGTGTAGGCGAAGATCGCCAGCAGCACCACGGCGACCCCGAGGGCCCACAGGGTCTGCGGCGAGGTCCACGCGTGGACGTCGGTGCCGACGATGGCGTAGACGAGGGTGGCGAGCCCCGCCGTCACCGTGATGGCGCCGAGCACGTCGAGGCGCAGCTTCACCGGCCGGCGCAGCTCGGTGAGGTAGAGGAGGGCCGCAACGGCGGCGCCGACGCCGATCGGCACGTTGACGAAGAGCACCCAGCGCCACGAGAGCTCCGCGGTCAGCACGCCGCCGAGGATCGAGCCGACCGCACCGCCCGCGCCGGCGACCGCGCTCCACATGCCGAGCGCCTTGGCCAGGCGGACCCCGGAGAACGTCGTCACGATGATGGTGAGCGTGGCGGGCGAGAGGGCCGCACCGCCGATGCCCTGGACGGCTCGGGCGATGGTCAGTTCGGTCGAGTTCTGGGCGAAGCCGCCGAGCAGGCTCGCCCCGGTGAAGATGGTGATGCCGACCAGGTACAGGCGGCGGCGCCCGTAGAGGTCGGCGGCACGGCCGCCGAGGAGCAGGAACCCGGCGAAGGTGAGCACGTAGGCGTTGACCACCCACTGGAGGCCCGTGGCGCTGTAGTGGAGGTCCCGGCCGATCGAGGGCAGGGCGACGTTCACGATCGAGACGTCGAGGACCACCATGAACTGCGCCACGCAGGCGATGGCGAGGACGAGCCAGTCGGGGGTGTGCCGGTGCGATCCACCGGGTGCTGCCACTTCACTCATGAGGCGTCATTCTAAACGGGGGGTGTCGCGGCCCGATCCCGTCGAACTGACGTGCACTGGCACTTGCGGGCAAGATGCCCCTACCGCATCGGGCACCCGCTCATCGGCTGGTCGCCAGCCAGATGCCGGTGCCACTGCCAGGAGGAGTGGACCATGAGCACAGCATCGATGGAAGGGGCACCGGCCTACGGCGTCCACTCCGAGGTCGGCCGGCTCCGCAAGGTCCTCGTCTGCGCGCCGGGCCTGGCCCATCGCCGGCTCACGCCGAGCAACTGCGACAGCCTCCTGTTCGACGACGTCCTCTGGGTGCAGAACGCGCAGCGTGACCACCTCGACTTCATGGCGAAGATGAAAGAGCGCGGCGTCGAGGTCCTCGAGCTCCACGACCTCCTCGCCGACCTCCTCGCCGACCCGACGGCCAGGGCCTGGCTCCTCGACCGCAAGGTCGTGGCCAACGAGGTCGGCCTCGGCGCGGTGGAGGAGACCCGTGCGTTCTTGGACAGCCTCGACGCCAGGCCCCTGGCCGAGCTCGTGATCGGCGGCCTGTCGACGGCGGACCTCCCCGACGAGTTCCGCCCGAGCTCGCTGCTGCTGGCCCGCGAGTCCGAGGGCGTCCACGACTACCTGATGCCGCCCCTTCCGAACACGCTCTACACCCGTGACACCAGCTGTTGGATCTACGGGGGCGTGACATTCAACCCGCTCTTCTGGGCGGCGCGCCACGACGAGACGCTGCTCATGAAGGCCGTCTACCGCTTCCATCCCCAGTTCAACGACGCCGACGTCACGGTCTGGTGGGGCGACCCCGAGCTCGACTGGGGCCTCGCCACGCTGGAGGGCGGCGACGTGATGCCCGTCGGCAACGGCGTCGTCCTCATCGGCATGTCCGAGCGCAGCTCGCGCCAGGCCATCACCCAGGTGGCCGCCTCACTGTTCGCTGCGGGCGCGGCGGAACGGGTCATCGTCGCCGGCATGCCGAAGCTGCGTGCCGCCATGCACCTCGACACGGTCTTCACCTTCGCCGACCGAGACGTCGTGACCGCCTTCCCGGCCATCGTCGAAGGCATCGCCACGTTCACGCTGCGTCCCGGCGGCGCCGCCGGCATCGAGGTGACCGCCGAGCGCGACCCGTTCGTGAAGGTGGTGGCCGACTCCCTCGGCCTCGACGAGCTGCGCGTCATCGAGACCGGCGGCGACGTCTACGCCACCGAGCGCCAGCAGTGGGACAGCGGGAACAACCTGGTCGCGCTCGAACCCGGCGTGGTCATCGCCTACGACCGCAACATCCACACCAACACCGCACTGCGCCGTGCGGGCATCGAGGTCATCGAGATCGTCGGTGCCGAGCTCGGCCGGGGCCGTGGCGGCGGCCACTGCATGACCTGCCCCCTCATCCGAGACGCCGTCGACTTCTGACGGGGGGACGTCAAGAGCCCGACTGACCTTGCGCAGATCGGGGCGGTCCGCACCTCCTCCTCGGTTACCTCGACCTGCAGTTCATCTGGACCGATACGGATTCCGGCCAGGGGGGCGAACGTCAGATGGCGTCCGGTGAAGTACTCGTTGACCGTGGCGAACTGCGGCCCGTCGGTCTCGACATCGATGTCGATGTCGATGTCGAGAACGTGGAGCGTGCCGAGCAAGACTGTTGGCGACGCATCTTCGCCGGGCCCGTGGAATGCACGGAGGTCGAGCGCACCGGTAGCCGGCTGGTGCAGTGCAGCCGACCAGTTGTCGGGACTGAGCCCGGGACCTATCCTCGACAGTGACCAGCTACTTGAGCGCAGCTCTTGTCGGGGTGGCGGAACGGGGGGCACCAATGGGAACAGTGATGATTTTCCATGAGGTCGATGATGTGGACCATTGGCTCACGTCACCGAAGCGCGAGGAAGTGTTCGGTCCGTTGGGAATCACCATCCGTACGTTTGTCGACCCCGACACGCCGAATCGGGTCGGACTGCTTGCGGAGATCCCCGATATGGATGCCTATCGAGAGGTCATGGCATCCGACGCGGCGGCTGACGCAATGAAGACCGATGGGGTCCGCCCAGAGACGCTGGTTGTGCTCGTCGAGAGCTAAGCCCCACGCACCTGACCCTTGCCTGCGACTCGCCGACCCCGGGTGGCAACGTCGTGAGGCGAACACGCCTGATTGCCGGCTCCGGGAGGCAAACCAGGCGGTCCGGCGGGCCTCCGCACCGGATGCGACATTGCCCTGCCCACCCCCTAATGGATGAGGACCTTGAGCGCGTCGTGTTCCGCAGCGTGTCCGAAGACGTCATAGGCCTCGAGCATCTGGTCGAACGAGAACTGGTGGGTGACGAACTTCTCGGCAGGAAGCTTGTGCTCGGCCACGAGCTTCAGCAGCATCCCGAGGGTGTTCGTGTTCACCAGGCCCATCGAGATGTCGATGTTCTTGATCCACAGCTCGTTGAGGGCGAGGTCGACGGACGTGCCGTGCACACCGATGTTGGCGACATTGCCGCCCGGGCGGACGATCACTGTCGCCATGGTGAACGTCTCGGGTACCCCCACCGCCTCGATGGCGACGTCCACGCCCGCTCCGTCGGTGAGGGCGATGACCTGCTCCTTCCAGTCCGGATCACCCGAGTTGACCGTGTCGGTGGCACCGAAGTCGGCGGCCCGGGCGAGACGAGCGTTGTCCAGATCGATGGCGATGACCTTGGACGGCCCGTAGAGCCGGGCCGTCATGACGGCGGAGAGCCCGACCGGACCGGAGCCGATCACGGCGACGACGTCACCGGGGCTCACCTGTCCGTACTGCACGCCGATCTCGAAGCCGGTCGGCAGGATGTCCGAGAGCAGGATGCCCTCGGCATCGGTCATGCCGTCGGGGACCTTGTAGACCGAGTTCTCGGCGAAGGGGACCCGAACGTATTCGGCCTGCGTCCCGTCGATCATGTAGCCGAAGATCCACCCGATTCCGGCCAAGCCCTCAGGGTCGAGACAGTGGCTATAGAGGCCCTTGCGACAGTTCGAGCACTTCCCACATGAACTGACGCACGCGAGGATGACCCGGTCGCCGACGGCGAGTTGGGTGACTCCCTCGCCGATCTCGGTGATCACACCGATCCCCTCGTGCCCCAGGATGCGGCCGACGTCCACCTCGGGGACGTCGCCTTTCAGGATGTGGAGGTCAGTGCCGCAGATGGTCGTGGCCACCATTTTCACGAGCACGTCGGTCGGCTGCTCGATCTTCGGATCGGGCACCTCTTCCCAGGCTTTCTTGCCGGGACCCTTGTAGACGAGTGCCTTCATGACGGACCTCCTGTAGTGGGTGGTCCGAGCGACGCAGAGCGACTCGCTAGACCGTCATGCACATGGCGACGACGGGCCCGGTCCCCACTACCGAGGCTACGAGCTGTGCACGTCGGCCCCCAGGGCCGAAAGACCTATCGGACGTTCTCCCGGGGGGTGACGCTGCACAGGTTTGATCCCACCCCACCTGCGGCCGAACCCAGAGCCGCCGCAAGGGTGCCAGGCGCCGCGCTCAGGCCCCGAGGCGACCGAGGGTCTCGTTCGCCTCGGTCACGATCGAAGAAATGACCTCGGCCGCGCTCGGCAGCGAGTCGAGAACGCCGGTGACCTGGCCGGTCGGCAGCACGCCGACGTCGGTGCGCCCGTCGACCAGACCCGCCTTGGTCATGACCGGGGCGTTGGCCGCCATCACGACGTCGGTCCAGTCGAGCTCGTTGCCCTGCTTCATGGCCCGGCCCTCCCGCAGGAGGTCGGCCAGTGTGCTCCCGGTGTCACGGCGGAAGTCGTGCGCGCTGCGCAGCGCGCGCGGCAGGTTCCGCAGCCAGCTCTGGCGTTCGAGATGGTCGACCAGCTCGGTGCGGATGACCCGTTGGGGCACCCCGTCCACCTTGGTGGTCACGACCGTCCCGGTGACGGGCGTGGCGAGGTAGCGGGCCTTCACCTCGTCGGGGACCTTCGAGTCGGTGGTGAGGAGGAAGCGTGTGCCCATGGCGATGCCCGACGCCCCGTAGGCGAGGGCGGCCACCAGACCCCGGCCGTTGAAGTACCCGCCGGCGGAGAGGACGGCCACCTTGTCGCCCACGGCGTCGACCACCTCGGGGGTGAGCAGCGTCGTCGGCACCGGGCCGGTGTGCCCGCCACCCTCGGCGCCCTGGGCGATGACCGCGTCCACCCCCCAGCCGGCCACCTTCTCGGCGTGGCGGCGTGCCCCGACGGTCGGCATCACCACGAGCCCCGCCTGCTGGCAGCGGGCCACAAGGGCGGGGTTGGGTGCCTGGGCGAAGCTGGCCACCCGGGCGCCGGCGGTGATCATGAGCTCGATGCGTCGGTCGACGTCGGCCGCGTCGGTGCGCAGGTTCACCCCGAACGGCGCATCGGTCCGGCTCCGGACCTCCGCCAGTGCGTGCTCGAGCTCGTCGAGCGTCATCGTGGCCGAGGCCAGGATGCCGAGGCCCCCGGCGGCGGCAGTCGCCGAGACGAGGCTGGCACCGGCCACCCAGCCCATCCCGGTCTGGACGATCGGGTAGCGGACGCCGACCAGCGCGCAGAACGGGGTGACAAGCGCGGGATGCGGCGCGGGCATCGGCACCCCGCCGCTCGCTCCTGTGCCGGTCGGCTCAGGGTTGGTCGGCTCAGGGCTCAACTCTTGACCTCGCGCTCGCGTGCCCCCCTCGGATCGAGCTCGTCCAGCAGGGCGAGCTCGGCGTCGGTTGGTCGCCGGGTCTCGGGAACGTCGCCGTCGATCGCCAGGGGAAAGGCCGTGGCGGCGACCACGTCGGCGAGGGCGACCCCCGGGTGGACCGAGACGAGGCGCATCGAGTGCCCCTCGCCCCCGAAGTCGAAGACACCGAGGTTCGACACGACGCGGCGCACGTCGTGGAAGCGGAGCGCCCCCGGACCGGCCGCCGTCGCCCGGTCGTAGCCGACGCCGCAGACGACGTCGACGGTGTCAATGAACGTGCGCGGGGAGTGGTCGGGAACCCAGTAGCTGGTGGGGTGGTTCACCGAGTTGCCGGGCCCTCCCCGGCAGCCCACCAGCTGCACCTTGGGCCGATCGGGCGGACCGATGGCCGAGATGTTCTGGTTGCCGAAGCGGTCGACCTGGCTCGCCATCATCATGATGTGGCGCCGGCCCGACCAGACCACGTCGAAGACGCGCCGGTAGGTCATGGTCGCCTCGAGCGTGTAGGCGTCGGGGCCAGCACCGAGGGGTGCGGTGCCGGCCATGAGGGCGGCCTCGCCGTCAGTGAGCACCAGGTCGGGGGAGAAGGTGGCGCGGGCCAGGCGGGCGCCGAGGGCGGGGATGGTGCCGAAGGGGCTCGCCATGACCTCCCCGGCGTCACGCCAGACCTCGGCGCAGGCGACGGTGCAGGAGGTGGCACGAGAGACGGTCTCGGTCATGCGGTCTCCTCGACGGTCTCGGCGACGGCCCGGCGGTAGCCGTCGTCGTCAACGTCGACGAAGCGATTCCGGAAGGCTGCCCAGGACTCGGGGTCGGCCGCGCTCTTCACGTAGGCCCGCTGGAAGGCCTCGTCGCGCCCGTACTCGGGGAGGCACGCGGTGAAATGCGCCCCGCCGGGGGCGGCCACCACGCCGTCGACCAGCATGCGGTGGATGCTGACCGAGGAGATCGGGCCGTGCTCGGCCAGGGTGCCCGCCTCCACGACCTCCTCGGCGCTCACGAAGCGGCGGTCGGCGGCGCCGAGGAACAGCTCGTCGAAGAAGGGGTCGGGCGACAGCAGCTGCGCGTTGCCCGCCGTGTCGGCCCGGTTGGCGTGGACGAGTGCCGCGTCGAGCCGCAGTGCGGGCATGGCGACGAAGGAGGCCCCGGCGTCCGCCCCGTCGGCGTAGGGGCCGTCGGAATACGGGGAATCGATGGTGCGCAGGTCCTTATTGCGGGCGACGAGGTCCGCGCCGAGCCCGGCGCGCGAGGGGAGGAAGGGCACCCGCCAGGCCGCCGCCTGGAGGCCCAGGTAGACGAGGCCCTCGTCGAACTCGGTCAGGGCGACGCGGCCCTCTTGGCGCGCGGCGCGCCAGTGCGGGTCGAGGGGGACCGAGTCGAGGGTCACGAAGCCGCACACCACCCGCGTCACCTTCCCGGTGGCACAGAGCAGTCCGACGTCGGGGCCGCCGTAGGAGACGAGGGTGAGGTCGGTTAGGTCCGAGCGGCAGAGAGCCCGCACCAGCGACATGGGTTTGCGGCGTGAGCCCCAGCCGCCGATGCCGATGGTCATGCCCGAGCGGAGCTCGCCTACGACCTCGTCGGCCGACACCCGCTTGTCAGCCACCGGCGGCCCCCTGGTTGTGCGCTGCGGTCATGTGGTGGTGTCGGCCTGGCGCTTCTCGACGAAGGCCGCCCGCTGCTCGTCGGCGACGCCGCGGACATGCAGCTCGTAGGTGAAGCCCTGCTCGTAGCGGTAGGAGCGCTTCACGTCGACCGGGTCGATGCCGTTGAGCGACTCCTTGGCACGCCGCAGGATCGACGGGCTCTTCCCGGCGATGACCGAGGCGATGCCGAGTGCGGTGGCGCGCAGCTCGGTGGGGGGGACCACGGCGGCGAGCGAGCCGTAGGTGGCGAGCTCGGCGGCGGGGATGGCCCGTGCCGTGTAGACGAGCTGGCGCAGCACGTGCTGGGGGACCAGGCGGGCGAGGTGGGTGGCCGCACCGAGCGCCCCGCGGTCGACCTCGGGGAGCCCGAAGGTGGCGTCGTCGGCGGCCACGATGATGTCGGCGTTGCCGACGAGCCCGATGCCGCCGCCGAGGCAGAAGCCGTTGACCGCGGCGATGACCGGGACCTCGCAGTCATAGACCGCGGCGAACGCAGCCGCACAGCCGCGGTTGACCCCGACGAGGGCCTCGTCGCCCTTGGCCTGGATCTCCTTGATGTCGACCCCTGCGCAGAAGCCGCGGCCCTCGGCGCGCAGCACCACGACCCGGTTGGTGGGGACCCGGCCGGCGGCGAGCAGCGCGTCAGCGAGCTCGAACCAGGCGGCGACGTCGAGCGCGTTGACCGGTGGGTGGTCCATCACCACCTCGGCGATGCCCTCGGCGGCCTGCTCGGTTCGAATGGCCATCGTCCCCCCTGGGCGCCGGGCCCGCGCTGGGCCGGAGGGGCCACGGTAGGCGCGTGGGCGCGCTTTGGCCAAGGCGCCGGTGCCTCAGGACGGGGCGAGCACGCCCCGGTACGCTTCGGCCGAGCGAGGTTCGCTCCGAGGAGACGTGATGGTGTCGATCGCCCAGTCCGAGAGTGCGTCGTTCGACTTCACCGAGCGTGTGGCGGTGGTCACCGGGGGGACCCGGGGCGTCGGGCTCGCCATCACCCGCTCGCTGCTCGCCGCCGGCGCGTCCGTCGTCATCTGCGGGCGCCACGAGCCCGAGGCGCCCGTCGCCATCGCCGGGCCCGACGGCAGTGAGCGAACGGCGGTCTTCGTCGAAGCGGACGTGCGCGAGGCCGCCGAGGTGACGGCGGTCATCGACGTGGCCTGCACCCACTTCGGGCGCCTCGACATACTCGTCAACAACGCCGGCGGCTCGCCGTCGACCCCCGCGGCGACCGCCTCGCCACGCTTCGCCGCCTCGATCGTGGCCCTCAACCTGCTCGCTCCCCTCTACGGCGCCCAGGCGGCCAACGCCGTCTTCCAGGAGCAGGAGAGCGGCGGCGTCATCGTCAACATCGGGAGCGTCTCGGGCATGCGCCCCTCACCGGGCGCCGCCGTCTACGGCGCCGCCAAGGCGGGACTGATCAACCTCACCGAGACCCTGGCCATCGAGTGGGCACCCAAGGTGCGGGTCAACTGCCTCTCCGCCGGGCTGCTCGATACCGGGGCCGGCATCGAGTACTACGGCGGCACCGAGGGGCTGGCCCGGGTGGCCGCCACCGTGCCGCTCGGGCGTATGGGCACACCGGCCGACGTGGCTGCCGCCTGCCTCTTCCTGGCGTCGGACCAGGCCCGCTTCATCACCGGGTCGAACCTCGTCCTGCACGGCGGCGGCGAGGAGCCCGCCTTCCTCGAGGCGGCCCGCGGGTGATGGCCGCAAGGGTCGGCCCCGTGCCCACCGGTGATGGCTCCCGAACCTCCGCTGAGAGCCGTATTGCCCTCGGGAGCGCCCTGGCTGCTAGACAAACGGCGTGAAACTGGCCGTCCTCGCCGAGACGCGCCCGGGTGAGACCCGGGTGGCACTGGTCCCTGACATTGCGAAGCGCCTCGTCGCCGACGGGTGGGACGTGACCGTGCAGAGGGGCGCAGGTTCGCACGCCTTCTTCACCGATGCCGCCTTCGAAGAGGCCGGCGCCACCATCGCCCCGGACGCGGCGAGCACCCTCGCCGACGCCGTCGTCGTGGTGCGGGTCAACCCGCTCGACGCCGCCGAGGCCGCCCAGGTGGCCAACGGGGCGCTGGTCCTCAGCTTCCTTCAGCCCGCAGGCGCGGTCGAGGCACTGCGCGCGCTCGCCGGCCGCCAGGCCACGGCCGTCAGCTTCGACCTGCTGCCGCGCATCAGCCGGGCGCAGAGCATGGACGCGCTGTCCTCGCAGTCGACGGTCTCGGGCTACCGCTCGGGGCTGGCGGCGGCCGAGCACCTGGCCAAGTTCTTCCCGATGTTCATGACCTCGGCGGGCACCGTCCCCCCGGCCAAGGTGCTGGTGATGGGTGTCGGCGTCGCCGGCCTCCAGGCCATCGCCACCGCCCGTCGCCTCGGCGCGGTGGTGCGCGCCTACGACGTGCGCGCGGCGGCCAAAGAGGAGGCCGAGAGCCTGGGCGCCACCTTCGTGGACCTCGGGGTCACCGCCGAGGGGACCGGCGGCTACGCCCGGGAGCTCTCCGAGGAGGAGCTGGCCCGCCAGCGAGAGGCCCTCGCCGCCGAGGTGGCCTCGTCGGACGTGGTGATCACGACCGCCGCGGTCCCCGGCCGCAAGGCCCCGGTGCTGCTGACCGCCGAGATGGTAGACGGCATGGGGGCGGGCTCGGTCATCATCGACATGGCCGCCGACTCGGGCGGCAACTGCGAGCTGACGGTCGCCGGCGAGGAGATCCGCCACGGCGGCGCCCTGGTCGTCGGCCTCGCCAACCCACCCTCGGGCATGCCGACTCACGCCAGCTTCCTCTACTCCAGAAACGTCATCAACCTGCTCGCCCTCTTCACGAAGGAAGGCCGCGTGCAGCCCGATTGGAAGGACGAGATCGTGATCGGGACCACGGTGCTCCAGCACGGCAACGCCGTCCAGGCCGCCACCGCCGAGGCGCTCGGCGTCCCGCTCGCCGAACTGGACGTCCCCGCCACACCCGAACCGGAGGCCGGCGCATGACCGGCGGCATCCTCGAGTACGTCACCGTCTTCGTGCTGGCCGGCTTCGTCGGCGTCGAGGTCATCTCGCAGGTCCCGAGCCTGCTCCACACCCCGCTCATGTCGGGGTCCAACGCCATCCACGGTGTGATCATCGTCGGGGCCATGATCGTCCTCGGCGGGGCGCACACCGGTGCCGAGGAGGTGCTCGGCTTCCTGGCGGTCATCCTCGCCACCTTGAACGTGGTGGGCGGTTTCGTGGTCACCGACCGCATGCTCGAGATGTTCAAGAGCAAACCGGGCGATCGCCCGAAGGGGCCTGGTAGCCCGGGCGGACCGGGCAGCTCGGGCGGGGCGGGCTCGTGAGCCGCGGGACGGTCATCGACCTCTGCTACCTGATTGCGGCAATCACCTTCATCCTGGCTCTCAAGGGTCTCTCGAGCCCCAAGCACGCCCGGCGGGGCACCCTCGTCGGCGCGGCGGGCATGGCGCTCGCCATCGGGGCCACCTTCTTCCGGCCCGGGCTCTCGCACATCTGGCTGATCGTCATCGCGATGGTCATCGGCGTGGTCATCGCCGTGCCGGTGGCGCGGCTCGTGAAGATGACCGCCATGCCCCAGCTCGTCGCCATCTTCAACGGCGTGGGCGGCGGGGCGGCAGCCCTCGTCTCGATCACCGAGTTCATCGGCACCGACACCAAGCAGGTCGCCACCTACAAGGTCTTAGAAGTCCTGCTCGGCGTGCTCATCGGTTCGGTGTCCTTCGCCGGCTCGGCCATCGCGTTCATCAAGCTCCAAGAACTCATCACCGGCCGGCCGATCACCTACCCGGGTCAGCAGGTCATCAACGGCATCGTCGGCGTCATCATCGTGGCCCTGGTCTTCGCCATCCTGGTGACGTCCTCGACGGCGCTGCTCTGGGTCCTGCTCGGTTTCTCCCTGGTGCTCGGGGTCATCTTCGTGCTCCCCATCGGCGGGGCGGACGTGCCCGTGCTCATCTCGCTGCTGAACTCGTTCACCGGCGTGGCGGTCGCCGCCTCGGGCTTCACCCTCAACAACAACCTCCTCATCGTGGCCGGCACCCTGGTGGGCGCCTCAGGCATGCTCCTCACGCGCATGATGAGCTCGGCGATGGGCCGCTCGCTCCCGAACATCCTCTTCAGCGCCTTCGGCTCGGTGGTGACCGCCTCGGGGGCGACCGAAGACGCCACCGGGCGCTCGGTGCGCTCGGGCACCGCCGACGACATCGGCGTCCTGCTCGCCTATTCGAGGAAAGTCGTCATCATCCCCGGCTACGGCCTGGCGGTCGCCCAGGCCCAGCACGTGGCGAAGGAGCTGGCCGACACGCTCACCGCCAAAGGGGTCGAGGTCTTCTACGCCATCCACCCCGTGGCGGGGCGCATGCCCGGGCACATGAACGTCCTGCTCGCCGAGGCCAACGTCCCCTACGAGCAGCTGAAAGAGATGGACGAGGCCAACCCCGAGCTCGCCACCGCCGACGTCGCCCTCGTGGTCGGGGCCAACGACACGGTCAACCCCGCGGCGCGCAACTCGCCCGGGAGCCCCATCTACGGCATGCCGATCATCAATGCCGACCAGGCGACCAACGTCGTGTTCTTGAAGCGCTCGATGCGCCCGGGCTTCGCCGGGATCGACAATGAGCTGCTGTACGACCCGAAAACGACGCTGCTTTTCGGCGACGCCAAGGACACCCTGACCAAGCTGGTCGCCGCCGTCAACGCCGCCTGAGCTGGTCTTCTCGGCGCGCTGACCTGCGGCGACACCCACAGCGGCGCCGTCGGGCCATTTGATTCGAACGGGTGCCCTGGCGACCGCCTCCATTTGGGTTAAATTGCGCGCCGACGGGGATGCGACGGCGCTCCTCGTGGAGTGCGCGGCGGTACGCACCTGGGAGCGTCCGATCTTGAAATTGCAGCACAACGCGAATTCCAAAGCCGAGGTGAGCGCCTACCTGCGCCACCCCGATTCCCACGTGCTCGCCCCCGCTCGGCTGCGCATCACCCGCGGTGGCATCTACCTGCGCCGGATCGGCCACCCCGACGCGTCCGTGCCCACGCGCGCCCGTGGCTGGGCGCAAGTGCCGTGGTGGTCGGTGATTGGCTTCTCGGCCGACGACACGTGCAGGACCCCTGACGGCACCGAGCAGCAGGTACTCGAGCTCGTGACCGACGCGGGGACCCTCTCGATCGTGACCCGGGCGGTGGCGGTCTCTGTCGTCTTCGCCGCCGTCGAGCGCCACGCAGCTCGCTGGCGCTGGTCACGGACGACGCCGGTGGCCTCCCTCCTGCGCTCGTCGACCATCGCCACCGTCGCCGTGGCCCTGGCCGCCCGGCGCATCTCGCACCGGGCCCGCCTCGTGCTCCGGCGCAACGGCTCCGGGCACACCGAGGGAGCGGGCGGGTGGTGGAACGGCCCCGAGGAGGGGCCGGCCCGTCGCCTCATCCCGGTCTTCGCCGGCGCCGGGTGCCTGCTGCTCATGATCGTTGGGCTCGTCGCCATCCAGCACGACCCGAGCTCAGGGGCTGCAGCCAAGGCGGTGGCCGCACCGCCGGGCGTGGGGGTCATCACGCCCGAGATGGACTCTGTGGGTGGCGGCGTGAAGTCTGTCACGCCCCCGACCGTCAACCTGCCGGCCGCCACCTCGCCGCCCGCCCCCGCACCACCCTCGCTGGCGGGCGCCGCCCCGCTGCGCAGCCACGAGGTCTTCGGGTTCGCCCCCTACTGGACCCTCGGCCAGTCCTCGGGCTATGACCTGGCCGGCCTCACCACCCTCGCCTACTTCTCGATCGGGGTGAACGCCAACGGCACGCTCGACGAGTCGGGGTCGGGCTGGGACGGCTACCAGTCCGCCGATCTCGCCGCCCTGATCACCCGGGCGCACGCCGCCGGTGACCGGGTGGTGCTCACCGTGAACGATTTCGACCAGGGCTCGCTCGACGCACTGACGTCGAGCCCGACGGCGCCCGCCACTCTCTCGGCCGCCCTGCTCTCGGCCATCGAGGCCAAGAACATGGACGGGGTGAACCTCGACTTCGAGGGCGACGGCTCGGCCGACCAGGTCGGCCTGACCCGGCTGGTGACCGCGGTCTCCGCCGCCGTCCACGGGGCCAACCCGCACTACCAGGTGACCATGGACACCTACGCCAGCTCGGCTGCGGACCCCGGCGGCTTCTACAACATCCCCGCCCTCTCGCCCGCCGTCGACGCCTTCTTCGTCATGGAATACTCGCTCAACTACGCCTCGGCACCCGAGCCCAACTCGCCGCTCACCTCGACCATGTTCAGCGACCTCACCACCGCCGAGCAGTACAGCTCGGCCACGTCGCCCTCCAAGGTGATCTTGGGCGTCCCCTTCTACGGCTACGACTGGGCGACGACCGACGGGACGCTGGGCGCCCAGGCGACCAGCGGCGCCAGCGTGCTCACCTACGGCCAGGTGGTCGCCAGCGGGCACCCCATGTACTGGGACCCCATCACCGACACGGCGTGGACCTCCTACCAGGAGGCCGGCCAGTGGCACGAGTCGTTCTTCGAGGACCCGACCTCGCTCTACATGGAGGCCCAGCTGGCCGACAGCTTCCATCT
>PMFN01000052.1 GCA_003155135.1 Acidimicrobiaceae bacterium
TCGATGTTGCTCATGACGTGCTTGATGCGGGTGTAGTCCTCGAAGCCGTAAACGGAGAGGTCCTTGCCGTAGCCCGAGTGCTTGAAGCCGCCGTGGGGCATCTCGGCGACGATCGGGATGTGCGTGTTGATCCACACGCAGCCGAAGTCGAGATCACGGGCGAGGCGCATGGCCCGCTTGTGGTCCGAGGTCCACACGCTCGAGGCGAGGCCGTACTCGACCCCGTTGGCCCATTCCACGGCCTCTGCCTCGTCGCTGAACTGCTGGACGGTGAGCACCGGCCCGAAGATCTCGCTTTGGACCATCTCGTCGTCCTGGCGGAGCCCGGCCACCACGGTGGGCGCGAAGAGGTAGCCGCGCTCGCCCACCTGGGAGCCACCGGCGAGGACGCGCGCGTGGGACGGGACCCGGTCGAAGAAGCCCGAGACGCGGGCCAGCTGGTTCTCGTTGTTGAGGGGGCCGAAGTCGGCGTCTTCGACATCGGTGCCGCCGACCGTCGTGGCCCTGGCCTGCTCGACCAGAGCGTCGAGGAGGTCGGCGTGGACCTTCGGGCCGGCAAGCACGCGTGTGGCCGCCGTGCAGTCCTGGCCGGCGTTGAAGAATCCCGCACCGGCGATACCGGCCGCCGTCGACTCGACGTCAGCGTCGTCGAAGACGATGACCGGCGCCTTGCCGCCAAGCTCGAGGTGGACCTTCTTCAGCGTCGGGGCGGCCGAGCGCGCCACCTCGATGCCGGCGCGTACCGAGCCGGTGACCGAGACCATCGAGGGGATGTCGTTCTCGACGAGCGCCCGGCCAGTGTCGCGGTCGCCGGCCACGACGTTGAAGACGCCCGGGGGCAGGATCTCGGCCATGATCTCGGCCATCAGCAGTGTGGAGGCGGGCGTCGTGTCGGCGGGCTTGAGCACCATGGTGTTGCCAGCCGCCAGGGCGGGGGCCCACTTCCACACAGCCATCATGAACGGGTAGTTCCACGGCGTCACCGCTCCGCAGACCCCGATGGGCTCACGTCGGATGTAGGAGGTGTGGCCCGCCATGTACTCGGCTGCGGCGCGGCCCTCGAGGAGGCGTGCCGCGCTGGCGAAGAAGCGGATCTGGTCACAGGCGGGAGGGATCTCCTCGCTCAGGGTGAGGGCCACCGGCTTGCCGGTGTCCTCGCTCTCCACCGCGACCAGCTCCTCGGCGCGTGCCTCGATGGCATCCGCGATGCGAAAGAGGGCGAGGGAGCGCTCCGACGGCGTGGTCCGCTTCCACGAGGAGAAAGCGGCCTTGGCGACTCGTAGGGCCGCGTCGACGTCACCGGGGCCCGAGACCGGCGCGGTGGCATAGGCCTCCCCCGTGCTCGGATCGATCACCTCGGCGGTCGAACCGTCCAACACATCGACGTACTCACCACCGACGAAGTTCCGCAGCTCTTGCACTGTCCCTCGCTTCCTTCTCGCAGTCGACCTCTTGGGAGGTCACCATCCCGACGAGAGGAGGGGACATTCGTTCTGCACATCGGCAGAACACGTCGCAGCGCACGTCCCCCCCGGGAGTCGTCGTGCGGTTTTGGTAAGGGTTGCAGAAATTCGGCCGCGCCACAAGGGATTCCGACAGGAATTCTTCTGTGGTGACGGATCCGCTTGACTTGGCGAGCAAACGTGACAGAATTCGTCATCGGTCGGACCGATGTGCCAGATCACTGGCGCCGAATACCGACCGAACACCACCACATGACCGCACCCCACGACAGCGACCAGGGACTCGGCGACGAGACCGCCGACCTCGGTGGGGGCGCAAGCCACCTCGACGCGGCCAACCGGGCCATCATCGAACAGCTCCAGCGCGACGGCCGTCGCAGCTACGGGGCGATCGCCGAGGAGGTCGGGCTCTCCGAGGCCGCCGTGCGCCGGCGGGTCCAGCGGCTCCGTGAGGAAGGCATCATCCAGATCGTCGCGGTCACCGACCCGCTGCAGCTGGGGTTCCGACGCCAGGCCATGGTCGGCATCCGCTCCGAGGGCGACAGCCGCCAGGTGGCCGAGAAGATCGCCGCCCTCGACGAGGTCGACTACGTCGTGATGTGCGCCGGCTCCTTCGACGTCCTCGCCGAGGTCGTCTGCGAGGACGACGACCGGCTCTTGGACCTGCTGAACGAGTCGATCCGCAGCATTCCCGGGGTCTCGTCGACCGAGACCTTTCTCTATCTCAAACTGGCAAAGCAGACCTACACATGGGGGACACGATGACCGACACCGAACACAGCTTCACGACCGTCCACGGCGACAACACCTTGAGCGAGCGTGCCCAGCGGCACCTGTGGATGCACTTCACGCGCCAGGGTGCCTACGACGCGGACCACGAGATCCCCATCATGGTGCGAGGCGAGGGTGCCTACGTCTGGGACCAGTACGGCAAGCGGTACCTCGACGGCCTCTCGGGACTGTTCACGAGCCAGATCGGCCACGGCCGGACCGAGCTGGCCGAGGCCGGCGCCAAGCAGGCATCCGAGCTCGCCTACTTCCCGCTGTGGACCTACGCCCATCCCCGTGCGGTCGAGCTGGCCGAGCGCATCGCCGCCCTCGCCCCCGGCGACCTCAACCGGATCTTCTTCACGACGGGGGGCTCGGAGGCCGTCGAGTCGGCGATCAAGCTGTCACGCCAGTACTTCCGCCACATCGGCCAACCCGACCGCACCAAGTTCATCAGCCGCTACATCTCGTACCACGGGACGACGATGGGTGCCCTGTCGCTGACGGGCATCCCGGAGCTGAAGAAGATGTTCGAGCCGCTCGTGCCGGGCACCATCAAGGTCCCCAACACCAACTTCTACCGAGCGCCCGAGCACGGCGACGACGTCGAGGCCTTCGGTGTCTGGGCGGCCGACGAGATCGAACGGGCCATCATCCGAGAGGGCGAGGACACCGTCGCTGCCGTCTTCGTGGAGCCGGTCCAGAACTCGGGCGGCTGCTTCCCGCCGCCGCCGGGATACTTCCAGCGGGTCCGCGAGATCTGCGACCGCCATGGCGTCCTTCTCGTCTCTGACGAGGTGATCTGCGCGTTCGGGCGCCTCGGCGAGTATTTCGGCGCCGACAAGTTCGACTATCTGCCCGACATCATTACCTGCGCCAAGGGGCTGACGAGCGGCTACGCCCCGCTCGGCGCCATGATCGCCAGCGACCGCCTGATGGAGCCCTTCTTGGAGCCGGGCGCCGCCTTCACCCACGGCCTCACCTTCGCCGGCCACCCGGTGAGCTGCGCCGTGGCCCTCGCCAACCTCGACGTCTTCGAGCACGACGACATCATCGGCCACGTCCAGCGCACCCAGGACGCCTTCCGGGCCGGGCTCGAGACCCTCTACGACCTGCCCATCGTCGGGGACGTTCGTGGAGCCGGGTTCTTCTACGGCATCGAGATGGTGCGCGACAAGGAGACCCGCGAGACGTTCAACGACGAGGAGAGCGAACGGCTGCTGCGGGGCTACCTCTCGGGAGCGCTCTTCGAGGCGGGCCTGATCTGTCGCGCCGACGACCGGGGCGACCCGGTGGTCCAGCTCGCGCCGCCCCTCATTTGCGGCCAAACCGAGATCGACTTCATGGTCTCCGTGCTCCACGACGTGCTCTCGGAGGCCTGGCGCCGCATGTAGTCCCGAGCGGTGCACCACCCGCC
>PMFN01000038.1 GCA_003155135.1 Acidimicrobiaceae bacterium
TCGGTGCGCGACGCCGAGGTCATTGCTGCCGCTGACGAGGCCGGCGTGGCCATGGTGCTGACCGGTGAGCGCCACTTCCGGCATTGAGATGAGGAGCGATGACAACCGATGAACGATCACGTCCATCCGAGCGGGCCGGGCCGGCAATGAGCGCGTCGCTTCTCGACGGCGAGTCGCTCGCCGCGCGCGTGCGCGCCGAGGTGGCCGACCGGGTGGGCCGCCTGAAGGGCGAGGGCATCGAGGTCGGGTTGGGCACCATCCTGGTCGGTGACGACGGTCCGAGCGCCCGCTACGTGGCCATGAAGCACGAGGACTGCGCCGAGGTCGGCATCAACTCGGTGCACGAGCACCTCGGCGCAACTGCGAGCCAGGAGGACATCGAAGCCGCCGTCGCCCGCTTCAACGCCGACCCCGCCGTGCACGCCTACCTGGTCCAGTTGCCGTTGCCCGACGGCATCGACGAGGAGCGCGTGCTGCTCGCCGTCGATCCCGAAAAGGATGTCGACGGGCTCCACCCGGTGAACCTCGGCAAACTCGTGATGGGCGCGGCGGGTCCGTTGCCCTGCACCCCGGCGGGCATCGTCGAGCTGCTCCACGCAAATGACGTGCCGGTCGAAGGCCGTCACGTCGTGGTGATCGGCCGTGGCCTCACCATCGGGCGGCCGCTGGCGTTGCTGCTCGCCATGAAGCGACCCGGCTGCAACGCTGCGGTCACCGTCGTCCACACCGGCGTCGACGACTTCGCCGGTCTCGTTCGCCAGGGCGACGTCGTCGTGGCGGCGGCCGGTCGTGCGGGCCTGGTCACCGCCGACATGATCAAGCCCGGGGCGGCGGTCGTTGGGGCGGGGACGAGCTGGGAGGGCCGCAAGCTGCTCTCTGATGTGGACGAGGGCGTGGCGGAGGTCGCAAGCTGGATCACCCCGCGCCTCGGCGGCGTCGGGCCCATGACCCGGGCCATGCTCCTGCGCAACGCTGTGCGAGCCGCGGAGCGGGTCCGATGAGCGGGCACGATGCCCTCGGCCGCGAGCACGACGAGCGACCCTGGGGCCACTACACGGTGCTCGACGACGCGGCCGGCGACCACAAGGTGAAGCGGATCACCGTCCACCCCGGCAAGCGACTGAGCTACCAGCGCCACAGCCAGCGCAGCGAGCACTGGTTCGTCGTCTCGGGCACGGCGGTGGTGACCCTCGACGGGGACCGGCACACGGTGGTCGGGGGCGCGGCCATCGACGTACCGTCAGGGTCGGCACACCGGATCGAGAACGTGGGGGAGGCCGACCTCGTCTTCATCGAGGTCCAGCACGGGACATACTTCGGCGAGGACGACATCGTCCGCCTCGAGGACGATTTCGGGCGGGCGCAGCAGAACTGAGCACTACGCTTCTTCCCGTGGGGCGGCGATGACCAGGATCAGTGAGCTGCTCGCGAGCGGCCCGACGTACTCCTTCGAGTTCTTCCCACCGAAGAACGACGTGGAGCACGCCGTCCTGGCCAAGACCCTGCGCGACCTCGAGCCCCTCGACCCCTCTTTCGTCTCCGTCACCTACCGGGGTGGGCGCATCTCGCGCCAGCGGACCTACGACCTCGTCACCGGCATGCTGCACACCACGTCGCTCAACCCGATGGCGCACCTCATCTGTGTCGCGCACACCCGGCTCGAGCTCGCCGACATCTTGGTGTCGTTCCGCCAGGCGGGCATCGACAACCTGCTCGCCTTGGGCGGCGACGAGCCGAGCGACCCCGACGACGGGCCCGGCGAGCTGCGCCACGCCATCGAGCTGGTCGAGCTGGCCCAGGCCATCGGCGGCTTCTCGATCGGTGTTGCCGCCCACCCCGCACTGCACCCGCGCTCGGAGAGCCGCCGCACCGACCGCGACTACCTGGCGGCCAAACTCAGGCTCGCCGACTTCGCGGTCACGCAGTTCTTCTTCGACGTGGCCGACTACGAGGGCCTCATCGAGGACCTCGGCCGGCGCGGCCTCGACAAGCCAGTGCTGCCGGGCATCATGCCCGTCGACACCCTCCGCTCGATCGACCGGATGGCCACGATGGGCTCGCCCCTCCCGGCCTGGGCGATCAGGCGCCTCGAGGACGCCGACGCCAAGGGTGGGGCGGCGGCCGTGCGCAGCGAGGGCATCGCCATCGCCACCGAGCTGTGCCAGGCCCTGCTCGAGCGGGGGGCACCGGGCCTGCACTTCTACACCCTCAACCGGTCGAGCGCGACGAGGGAGATCTACAACGCTCTCGGCCTCGGTCGGGTCGCCTCGGCCCGCTGAGGGCGCAAGGGCGCTGACCGGGCCCGGGGACGCACACGCCCCCACCCAGCGAGGCCCCGGGGGGAAAGCCTCGCCGGATGGGGGCGGAACGTCTGTGCTGCAGCGATCAGGCGGGAGGACCGCTGATCAGCGTGACGTTGGTGGTGTGGGACTGGCCCGAGGAATCGACCCAGCCGACGCTCACCGTGTCACCGGGGTGCTCGGACTCGAGCAGCTGGGTGAGCGCCTCGGGAGTGCTGACCGAGTGGCCGTTGAGCGAGGTGATCGTGTCACCTTGGCCGAGCCCGGCGGCAGCCGCCGGGGAGCCCGAGACGGTGCCCACGATGGTGGCCCCGCTGGTGGCCGACGTGCTGCCCGAACCCGAGCCGCCCGAGGAGCCACCAAGCCCGCCGAAGCCGCCGGCACTGCCGCCGCTCCCGCTGCTGCTCTGGCCGGTGGCGCTGACCTCGATGCCGAGGAAGCCGGTCCCGCCGATGTGCACGGTCGAGGAGGCGTCGCTGGCCACGATCTGCTTGGCCAGCGTGAGCGCCGTGTTGATCGGGATGGAGTAGCTCTGGGCGGCACCCGTCGCCACACCCGCCGACCCGTTGGTGGACGCGGCCGCGGTGTCCATGCCGACGACCTGATCGGAGCTGTTGGCGAGCGGGCCGCCGGAGTCACCGGGCTGGATGTCGGCGTTGCTCTCGATGAGACCGCTCAGCTGCTCGGAGTTGGCCCCCTCGTCGCTGGCGGTGATCGACTGGTTGAGGGCGGTGACCGAGCCGGTGGCGGTGCTGGGCGTGCCGCCCGTGCCGCCGGCGTTGCCGATGCCGACGATGGCCTCGCCCACGCTCACCGACGACGAGTTGCCGAGGTTGACCGTGGTGAGCCCCGAGGCGTTCTTCAACTGGAGGACCGCCACGTCACCGGTGACGTCGTAGCCGACCACGCTCGCCGTGTAGGTCTTGTTGTTGCCGAGGTCGGTGACGCTGATGGTCGTGGCACCGTCGATCACGTGGTTGTTCGTGAGGATCTCGCCGTTGGAGGTGAGCACCATCCCGGTGCCTGCCGCCTGGGCGCCCTGGTAGCTCAGGTCCGTGTTGATGTCGACCAGACCCGGGTCGACTTGTGAGGCGACCGACTGGGCGTTGATCGAGGCATTGCCGGTCGACTGGGCCGGCGTCCCGCTCGAGCTCGACGACCCGCCCGAGGTGCTGCCCGAGCCGAAGCTGCCCGAGCCCAAGCCGCTCGAGCCACTGGACGAGCCAGCGCTCGGCAGGGCATTGATCGTGCTGTTCGACGGCGACGCCCACACCGCGTGGCCGACCACGACGCCGGTGCCGGCGGCGATGGCGACCGCCAGGGTCCCGACGGCGATCAGCCGGAGGCCGTTCCTCTTTTTCGGCGCCGGCGCAGGCGCCGGCATCGGGGGCGGCGGCGGCCACGAGCTGTACGGGTGGGCCGGCTGCGACGGGGGAAGTTGGTAGTAGTACTCGCTCATTGCCTCTCCTTGGGGCCTCCCGGGGCCTTGAGCCCTCGGTGTATGAAGCCATTCAATGCCCCCCACCTAAGGTTTCGAATAGATGAAGATATGAGCCAGGTAAATTTCCGCTGAGAATCGTTTGCCCACCTCAGCGGCGACATCGTCATCGCGTGCTCGTCGCTCTACCCTGGTAGCCACCGGGCGAAAAGGCACCGCGTGCCACCGGGACCGCCCGCCGACGCCCGGTGCGTCCGCGGTGCCACTGCGCACGCCGGCCGCAGCGGGGGCCCGCCCGGGCCACGGGACGGCCGCCGTGGCTCCGGGTTCGCCCGGCGGAAACAGCCGGGTCTAGCCTCGGGGTCATGGCAACCAAGACTCCTCTGCACGTGACCGTGACCGGCGCAGCCGGCCAGATCGGCTACGCCCTCTTGTTCCGCATCGCCTCGGGCCAGCTGCTCGGCGAGGACCAGCCCGTGGTGCTCCGTCTGCTCGAGATCGAGCCGGCCATGGGTGCGCTCGAAGGTGTCGTGATGGAGCTCGACGACTGCGCCTTCCCGCTGCTGGCCGGCATCGAGGCCACGTCGGATCTGGCGACCGCCTTCGACGGCACCTCGTGGGCCCTGCTCGTCGGCTCGGTGCCCCGCAAGGCCGGCATGGAGCGTGGCGACCTGCTGAGCGTGAACGGCGGCATCTTCAAGCCTCAGGGCCGGGCCGTCGCCGAGAACGCCGCCTCGGACGTGCGGGTCCTCGTGGTGGGCAACCCCTGCAACACGAACTGCCTCATCGCCCGGTCCAACGCGTCCGAGGTGCCGGCCGACCGCTGGTTCGCCATGACGCGCCTCGACGAGAACCGGGCCAAGAGCCAGCTGGCGAACAAGGCTGGCGTCCAGGTCGCGTCGGTCACCAACCTGGCCATCTGGGGCAACCACTCGGCCACCCAGTTCCCTGATTTCGCCAACGCCCGTATCGGCGGCAAGGCCGCCGGCGACGTCATCCCCGACGACGAGTGGCTTCACGGGGACTTCCTCACCACCGTGCAAAAGCGCGGTGCGGCGATCATCGAGGCCCGTGGCGCCTCGTCGGCGGCGTCGGCGGCCAACGCGGCGATCGACACGGTCGTGTCGCTGCGTACGGCGACCGCCCCCGGCGACTGGACGTCTGTCGCGGTGGCGAGCTCGGGCGAGTACGGCACACCCGAGGGTCTCCAGTTCGGATTCCCGGTGGTGGCAGACGGCGCCGGCGGCTGGTCCGTCGCAGAGGGCGTCGAGCACGACGACTTTGCCGCCGAGCGCATTGCCCTCACGACCGAAGAGCTCGTAGCCGAGCGCAAGGACGTCGGAGAGCTCGGGCTCCTCCCCTGAGCCGACGGTGAGCAGCAGGCGTCGCGCCTTAGCTGGCTCGCCTCACGACGACACGGGAGCCGACACCTCGATGCCTGCATGGTGCAAGAAGGTCAGCTTGGCGGCGAGTGCCTCCTGCCAGAGGGCCATCTCCTGGTCGAATTGCGGGCGGTTGCCCTCTTCGCAGGCGTGCTCGAGCTCGTCGAACGCGCCGTCCTCGGCGTCGAGCAGCTCGCGGTACCTGAGCAGGAAATGGTCATCGATCGGCTGGGGCACGTGCCCTCCCCTCTCCACGGCCCACCCGTTGTGGGCTCGACTTCCCGACATTACCGCTGGCCGAAAATCGGTGCCGCTCGAAGTAGTTCGGCCCTTGATCTGGGGCGGAGCGATCGCGTGCAAAGGCGGTGCCGGGCGTGGCTGAGCGCACCGAGGTGGCCGTGGTCGGCGCCGGGTTGCTCGGCCTGGCCGCTGCCCGCTCCCTCGCCGAGCGTGGCCACGAGGTGGTCGTCCTCGAGTCCGCCACGACAGGCCATGATCGGGCCGGATCGAAGGGGACCGCCCGGATCTTCCGGCTCGGCTACACCGACCCCCTCTACGTCGCATTGGCGGTGGCCACACTCCCGTTGTGGCGCGAGCTCGAGGCGGCGAGCGGCACGACGTTGCTCCGCCAGTGCGGCCAGATCACCTTCGGTGAGGGGTTGGACGACCTGACCGCAGCCATGGGCGAAGCGGGCGCCGAGTGCTCGGAGATGGATCCGAACGAGGCGGCCGAGCGCTGGCCCGGCTACCGGTTCCCCGGGCGCCTGGTCTACGAGCCGGCGTCAGGCGTGCTCGCTGCCTCCGAGTGCCTGAGTGCCCTCGAGCGAGTCGGTTCCTTCGAGGTCCGCCACGACGCGAAGGTGGCCGAGCTCGCCGACGATGGGCGCCGGGTGCGGCTGTCGGGGGGCTTCGGCACGCTCGAGGCGCAGACCGCGGTCGTGAGCGCGGGGGCCTGGAGTGGGCCCCTCCTCAGCTCGCTCGGTGTGGACGCACATCTTGCGCCCACGCTCGAGCAGGTCGCCTACCTGATGCCCAAGGCGCCGGTTGCCCTCGGCTCCCTGCCGGTCTTCATCGAGTGGGGGGAGCACGCCGTCTACGGGCTGCCCGACGGTGACCGGTTGAAGATCGCCCTCCACGGCGGGGGGCCGCCGGCCGACCCCGACGCCGCCGAGCTCGTGGCGTCGCCCGAGCTGGTGGGCCGTCTCGAGAAAGCGGCCAACCGGCTGCTGCCGGGCTTTAGCTTCGACCCCGCAGCGACCGAACGCTGCTTCTACGACAACACCACCGATGCCGACTTCGTGCTCGATCGGATCGGCAACGTCGTGGTGGGTGCGGGCACCTCGGGGCACGGCTTCAAGTTCGGGCCGCTCCTGGGCGAGCTCCTCGCCGACCTCGCCACCGGGCGCGAGCCGCATGTTGCCCTCGGGCGCTTCTCGCTCCGTCGGCCCTCTCTGGCGGCTGGCAGCTCCCCGGCCCTGCGGCGATGAGCGCGCCGCCGGTTCCCCGTGGCGGGGTGGCGCGGCCGGCCCTCGGGTGGTTCGTCGTGCTCGACGGCGGTGTCGTCGTGCTCGCGACGCTGGTCGCCAGCCCCCGCGCCTACGACGTGGCGGCCTCGCGGGTCCCGCTTCCCCGGCACCGGCTGCTTCGGGGGCTCCTGGCCGCCACCGTGGTGATCCACGCCGCCGAAGCCCTCGCGGCGTGGCGGGTCGCCCGTGGCCGTGGCCTCGATGCCCGTGGGTGGGCGCTCCAGACCCTGGTTGTCGGCTTCCCCTCGCTGCGTGCCCTCGGCCGAACCGCATGACGCCCGCAACCTGCGAGAGGCTCGGTCGATCATCGCCACGATCGGCCGGTTGAGCGCCATGGCACCCGTCAAGCCGCAGAAGTTGGTGTCGGGGTGGCGGCCCGAGCGCGCGACGGTCGCCGCACTCCGCTGAGCGACGACGCAAGCCATCGGCCCTACGCTGGCGTCGACATGGACGTCGTGGTGCTCGCCGACACCCACCTTCGAGTTCGCGCTGAGCAGCGCCTGCCGAGGGCGGTGCTCGATGCGGTCACTGCGGCCGACCTGGTCCTGCATGCCGGCGACGTGATAAGTGCCGACGCCCTTGCTTCGTTCGAACAACTGGCTCCGTTCTGCGCGGTGCTCGGGAACAACGACCACGAGCTCGTGACCCTCCTGCCCGACACCGTCGAGCTCGAGCTCGAGGGGGTTCGCATCGCCATGCTCCACGACAGCGGGACTCGAGCCGGCCGCCAGGGCAGGTTGCAGCGGCGCTTTCCCGACGCCGACGTGGTCGTGTTCGGCCACAGCCACGTCCCGTGTGACGAAGTGGGCCTCGGCGGCCAGGTCCTCTTCAACCCCGGATCGCCCACACAGCGTCGGGCCCAGCCGTTCCCGACCATGGGGGCCTTGCGGCTCGCCGACGGTTCGGTGGTGCGGCGGCGGATCATCGCCCTCGGGCAGGACTGAGGGTCAGCCCTTCATCGGCGCCCACCGGAAGCGGCGCAGCGCCACGAAGGCGCCCACCACTCCCCAGATCGCCATGACCGCGATGTCGTTCCAGGACCACGCCGAGACCCCTGGGCGTAGGTCGAACGGTGCGAACGTGGCGGTGATCAGGTGCCGGACAGGGAACCAGTCCGAGACCCGGGCGAGCGTCGAGCCAGGCTTGAGCGGATACCACAGGCCAGAGAGGAACAACAGGACGAAGAACACGATGGAGATCACCGGGCCCGCCGAATCCTGGTTCGGGATGAAGGTGGATGCCGCCACGCCGAGGGCGGTGAAGCACACGACGCCGGTGAACAGCGCCACGACCAGTGCCAGCCAGTTGGAGGGCATCTGCGCGCCGTAGCCGTAGCGGCCGACCACCAGCAAGAGAACGACCTGGACGGCCGAGACGATGAGGGCGTTGGCGAAGATGCCGGTCATGAGGATCCAACGCGGCAGCGGGCTGAGCCGCATGCGCTTCAACAACCCCATCTCGCGGCGGATCACGATGTTGATCGCCAGCATGTTGAAGCAGGCCGACATCACGCCATAGGCAGCGAACCCCGCCACGTAGTACTGGATGGCTTTGATGCCGCCGAGGTAGCTGACCGTTGACTGGCCGCCGGTTGCCCCGAGCAGGACCAAGAAGAGCACTGAAAATACGACGGTGAAGCCCGCCCCGATCGGGTTACGCCAGAACGAGAGCTGCTCGAAATAGATCTGGTGCACCACGAGTCGGAGCTGGCGAGCACCGCCTCGGGTCGGGACAGCGACGCTCGCCATCACGGCACCTCCTTCGTCAACGCAGAAGGGCTCGGGCGCTCGGCGAGACCCTCGTTGCTGTAGCCGGTCAGCTGGAGGTAGATGTCCTCGAGTGTCAGGCGCTCGACGACCAGCCCGATCAGCGCGATGCCGTTGTCGATGGACCAACCGGTGAGCTGGTGGAGGGTCTCGACCTCGTGGTCGGTGACGATCTCGACGAGCTCGCCGACCCTCGACATGTTGTCGAAGTGCAGCTCGGCATCGTCGTGACCCGGGGCGATCCGAAAGCGGATCTTCGCGTCCCCGAGATCACGACCGCCGAGCGACTGTGGAGTGCCGCTGGCCACGATGCGCCCTTCGGCGATCACCGAGACCCTGTCGGCGAGTGCCTCTGCCTCGTCCATGTAGTGGGTTGTGAGAATCACCGTCGTCCCTTCGCCGGCCAGGGATTCGACCAGGTCCCAGGCACCTCGACGGGCCGAGGGGTCGAAGCCCGTCGTCGGCTCGTCGAGGAAGATCAGCTCGGGGTTTCCCACGATCCCGAGGGCCAGGTCCAAACGGCGCTGTTGGCCACCCGACAGGTTCTTCACGCGTGCGCCCGCCTTCTCGGTGAGCCCCACCAGCTCGATCAGCTCGTCCACCGACCTCGGGTTGCAGAAGTAGCCGGCGTTGCGGCGAAGCACTTCGCGCACCGTGAGGAGGGGCTCGACCGCGAGCTCTTGGAGCACGATGCCCATGCGCTCTCGCAACTGCAGGCTCGTCGCCATGTTGGCCGGGTCGAAGCCGAGCACAGCGACCTCGCCTGCGTCTCGTTTGCGGAAGCCCTCGAGGATCTCGACGGTGGTGGTCTTGCCGGCCCCGTTGGGCCCGAGCAACGCGAAGACTTCGCCGGGTTGGACCTCGAAGCTGATGTCGTCAACGGCGACGAAGTCCCCGTACCGCTTCGAGAGCCCCGTTACTGCAACCGATGCCATCAACGCCTCCCCGGCCGCCACGCTACTGAGTCCGGATGCGCACGGGTGAAGGGTTGTGGCGAGATCCCGGCCAACGGTGCTCGCCCGTGCACGATCGCGCGCCAACACCCCTAAAGTCGCTGGCGATCGACGATCGAAGGAGGACAGTTACGATGAGTGTTGCCGATGAACTGCTCGTCAAGAACAGGCAGTACGCGTCGAACTTCCCTCACGGTGACCTGCCCCTGCCGCCGAGGAAGAAGCTGGCCATCGTCGCCTGCATGGACTCGCGTCTCGACCTGTTCGGTGCCCTCGGCCTCACCGAGGGCGACGCCCACATGATCCGAAACGCCGGCGGCGTGGTGACCGATGACGCCATTCGCTCACTCGTGATCTCGCAACGCCTGCTCAAGACAGAAGAGATCGTCCTCATCCACCACACCGACTGCGGGATGCAGACGTTCACTGACGACGGATTCAGGCGCCAGATCCAAGACGAGATTGGAATCAAGCCGAGCTGGGCGACCGAAGCATTCGACGATCTCGACGAGGACGTCCGTCAGTCGATCGCCCGCATCAAGCTGAACCCCTTCATCCCGAACAAGGGTTCGGTGCGGGGCTTCATCTACGACATCAAAGACGGCCTCTTGCACGAAGTCGTCTGAACCGCCCGGGGCGCCGAGCCGCCTCGTTCGCTCGCTCAGTAGCTGGTGCGCCCGGTCAGGCCGGCGAGCCGCTCGGCGGCCGCCGCCAGCATCGCATGGCTGGCGATGAGGAGCGAGAGGTCGCCACGCACCTGCACGAGCCCGCGGCTCACGGCGTCGGCGGTGTCGAGCGTGCCCTGCGAAAGCGCGGTGGCGTCGGCGTAGGCGAGCGAGACGACGACGTCGGCCGCGTCGGCCATGGCCCGACCGCTCGTCTCGTCTGGAGCAACCTCAAGGTGTGCCCGGTTTTCCTCCACCCAGAGCACGGTGGTGATGAGGCCAGCGTCCGGTGGAGCGTCCCGCACGGTCTGCGCCACGCTGAACCTGCCCCCGTCCGCCAGGATCGAGGGGACGTCGCCCCGCTCGAGCGGGGCGGAGCCGAGTGCTTCGTTATAGGCCTCGACCCACTCGGCCGAGAGGAACTGCACCGTCATGGGCAGACCCTACTAACCCCGGTCGGCAGCCTCTTCGGCGGTCAGCTTGTGGCGCCGCAGGATCTTGCGCCCAAGCCAGGCCACCGGGTCGTACTGGGCGTCGACCACGCGCTCTTTCATGGGGATGATGGCGTTGTCGGTGATCTTGATGTGCTCGGGGCACACCTCCGTGCAGCACTTCGTGATGTTGCACATCCCGAGGCCAAGCTCCTTGGCCAGTTCCCGGCGGTCGTTGGTGTCGAGCGGGTGCATCTCGAGTTCGGCGAAGCGGATGAAGAAACGTGGGCCGGCGTAGTTCGGCTTGTTCTCCTCGTGGTCACGGATGACGTGGCAGACGTCCTGGCACATGAAGCACTCAATGCACTTGCGGAACTCCTGGCCGCGCTCGATGTCGATCTGTTGCATGCGGTACCCGCCCTCGGGTGGGGGCGCGGGGTCGAAGGCAGGGACCTTCTTTGCCATCTCGAAGTTGAAGCTGACGTCGGTGACCAGGTCGCGGATGATCGGGAACGCGCGCATGGGCGCGACGGTCACCGGTCCCTCGGGGAGCTGGTCCATGCGGGTCATGCACATGAGGCGGGGCTTTCCGTTGACCTCGGCGGAGCACGAGCCGCATTTGCCGGCCTTGCAGTTCCAGCGGCAGGCGAGATCGGGCGCGTCGGTGGCCTGGATGCGGTGGATGACGTCGAGCACCACCTCTCCCTCTTGGGACTGGAGCTCGTAGTCCTCGAAGCCACCGCCCCCGGGGTCGCCCCGCCAGACGCGCATGGTGATGTCGGCCATCAGTGTCCTTCCTCAAAGAGCTCTTTGAGCTCGTCGGGCATCTCGAGCAGCGGTTCGGGGGAGACCTTGATGTCGCCCTCCACCCCGCCACCCGCCGGTTGACGGAGCACCAGGTTGATCTTGCCGAATTCCGGGTCGGCCTTCGGAAAGTCATCCCGGGTGTGGCCGCCGCGGCTCTCCTTGCGGTCCCGTGCGCCGAGGGCGACGCAGCGCGACACCGTGAGCATCGAGGGCAGGTCGGTCGTCAGGTTCCAGCCCGGGTTGTAGATGCGCCCACCCTTGATGCTGGTGCGCTCGGCCCGCTCTCGCAGCTCGCCGAGCTTCTCGAGCGCGGTGTCGAGCTCCGAGCCCGTCCGGATGATCCCGACCAGGGCCTGCATCATCTCTTGGAGATCGCTTTGGATCGTGTAGGGGTTCTCCCCGCTTTCCCGGGTGAAGGGTGCGAGCGAGTCCGCGATGATCGTGTCGATCTCCGCAGCGTCCACGCTCGGGTCACCGAGTCGGCCCTCGGCGTAGTCCGAGGCCCCCATGCCCGCCCGTCGCCCGAAGACCAACAGGTCCGAGAGCGAGTTGCCGCCGAGCCGGTTGGAGCCATGCATCCCGCCCGCCACCTCGCCGGCTGCGAAGAGGCCGGGCACGGTGGCCGCCCCGGTGTCGGCGTCGACGCGCACCCCGCCCATGATGTAGTGGCAGGTGGGCCCGACTTCCATGGCCTCTCGGGTGATGTCCACGCCGGCGAGCTCCATGAACTGGTGGTACATCGACGGCAGGCGCCGCCGGATGACCTCGGGACTGCGCCGTGAGGCGATGTCCAAGAAGACGCCCCCGTGCGGGCTACCACGCCCGCCTTTGACCTCGGAGTTGATCGAGCGCGCCACCTCGTCGCGCGGAAGCAGCTCAGGTGGCCGGCGGCCGGCGGTGTGGTCGTCGTACCACCGGTCGGCCTCCTCCTCAGACTCGGCGGTCTCGGCGCGGAACATGTCGGCGACGTAACCGAACATGAACCGCTCGCCCTCGCTGTTGCGCAGGACCCCGCCGTCGCCGCGCACGCCCTCGGTCACGAGGATCCCGCGCACCGACAGGGGCCAGACCATGCCGGTCGGGTGGAACTGGACTGCCTCCATGTCGATGAGGTCGGCTCCCGACCACAGCGCCATGGCGTGGCCGTCCCCGGTCGATTCCCAGCTGTTGGAGGTGTACTTCCACGACTTGCCCACGCCGCCGCTGGCGAGCACCACCGCCTTGGCCGTGAAGCTCACGAACTCACCCGTGGGGCGCCAGTAGCCGACGGCGCCGGACACCCGGCCCTCCGAGTCGGAGAGCAGGCGCAGGATCTTGCACTCCATGAAGACGTCGATGCCCATGGAGACGGCGCGCTGCTGGAGCGTGCGGATCAGCTCGAGGCCGGTCCGGTCGCCCACGTGGGCGAGCCGGGCATAGCGGTGGCCGCCGAAGTCACGCTGGAGGATCTTGCCGTCCTTGGTGCGGTCGAACAGAGCCCCCCACGCCTCGAGCTCGAGCACCCGGTCGGGCGCCTCTTGTGCGTGCAACTCCGCCATGCGCCAGTTGTTGAGCATCTTGCCGCCGCGCATCGTGTCGCGGAAGTGGACCTTCCAGTTGTCCTCTTCGTAGACGTTCCCCATGGCCGCGGCCACGCCGCCCTCGGCCATCACCGTGTGCGCCTTGCCGAGCAGCGACTTGCAGATCAGCGCCGTGCGCAGACCTCTGCTCACCGATTCGATGGCGGCTCGGAGTCCGGCGCCACCGGCGCCGATCACAATCACGTCGTAATCGTGGGACTCGATCTCGGCCATCTCGTTACCTTGCTTTCTTCATCATGCTGCGTGTTGTCCTGGTCAGGTCGTGTCGTGCGTCTAGAAGAGCTTGAAGTCAGTGATGGTCCCGCTGGCCACCAGGCGCACGTACAGGTCGGTGAGTCCCACCACGATGAGACTCATCCAGGCGAACTGCATGTGGCGGGCGTTGAGGGGCGTCACGAACTTCCAGAAGCGGTACCGGATCGGATGCTCGGAGAACGTGCGCATCCCGCCACCGCACAGGTGGCGGCAGGCGTGGCACGAAAGGCTGTACAGCCACAGGAGCCCGGCGTTCAGGCACAAGACGATCGTCCCCACGGTGACCCCGAGGCCGAGACCGGGCTGCTGAAACGCCCGGACCGCGTCGATCGTCAGGATCACGTTGAAGATGAGGCCGAAGTAGAAGAAGTAGCGGTGGACGTTCTGGACGATGAGCGGGAACCGGGACTCGCCCGTGTAGCGGACGTGTGCGTCGGCCACCGCGCAGGCAGGGGGCGCCCACCAAAAGGAGCGGTAGTACGCGCGGCGGTAGTAGTAGCAGGTGAACCGGAAGCCGAGCGGGAAGATCAGGATCAGCAGGGCCGGTGAGATCGTCCACCAGGTGATCACCGTTGCCGGGTGGCTGCCGGGCACGCAGCTCTCTGTGAGGCATGGCGAATAGAACGGCGAGATCAGGTTGCGGTGCATGTCCGCGCCCACGTAGTAGTTCCTGTTGGAGAACGCCGCCCACGTGGCGTAGACGACGAAGGTAGTGAGTACCGAGACGGTGACCACCGGTGAGACCCACCAGCGGTCCTTGCGCAACGTGGGCTTGTCGGGTCCGCCCCGAGTGCCCCCCAAGATGACCGGAGTCGCCGGAGCGCTCTCAACCGTGGTCACACCATCCTCCTCTCCCGTGCCGCAACGGCCGGGTACGCGTCTCTCCCGACCCGAAAACGCACCTGAGGAGTCATGTCAGGGGTTCCGAATCCCCCTCATCTTTCCGACATCAAGCGTCGAAGCGCAATTCCTCCGCATAGCATCAATCTATGGCTGCCCCCCCTGCCCCAAGTGCACACCACTCGACGGCCCATGCCCCCCATCCCCCGAGTGATCTTCCAAGGACACTGGGCGCACTCCGAGAATCGGGTTGGGTGTCGATCCCCGTGGCCGAGGAATTGCGGCGCAACGCCGCAGCCAGGGTGGCCGCCGGCGAGCCGATGGTGGCGGGGGTGCTCGGGTTCGAGGACACCGTCATCCCCCAGCTCGAGAACGCCCTCCTGGCGGGCCACGATGTCATCCTGCTGGGTGAGCGCGGCCAGGCCAAGACCCGCCTGATCCGCTCCCTGGTCGGCCTGCTCAACGAGTGGCTGCCGATCGTGGGTGGCTCGGAGATCAACGACGACCCCTACAACCCGACGTCGCGTTTCGCCCGGCTGCGGGTCGCTGACGAGGGTGACGAGACCCCCGTCGAGTGGCTCCACCGCTCCGAGCGCTACGGCGAGAAGTTGGCCACGCCCGACACCTCGATCGCCGATCTGATCGGCGAGGTCGACCCGATCAAGGTGGCCGAAGGGCGCTATCTCTCCGACGAGCTGGCCCTGCACTACGGCTTGGTCCCGAGGGTCAACCGCGGCATCTTCGCCGTCAACGAGCTTCCCGACCTGGCCGAGCGCATCCAGGTCGGGCTGCTCAACGTGCTCGAAGAGCGCGACGTGCAGATCCGGGGCCACCGGATCCGCCTCCCCCTCGACATCGTGCTGGTGGCGACCGCCAACCCCGAGGACTACACCAACCGCGGCCGCATCATCACGCCACTGAAGGACCGCTTCGGCGCCCAGATCCGGACCCATTACCCGCTCGACACGGCGACCGAGGTCACGATCATGGAGGCAGAGGCCCAGCTGCCCGAGTCGGGTGTGCAAGTGACGGTGCCCGAGTACCTGAAAGAGGTGGTGGCCGAGATGACCCAGCTCGCCCGCCGCAGCCCGCATCTCAACCAGCGGAGCGGCGTCTCGGTGCGGCTCACCATCGCCAACTACGAGACGCTGGTGGCCAACGCCGTGCGGCGGGCGCTGCGCACCGGCGAGCCGGTGGCCGTCCCGCGCGTGAGCGACCTGTCGTCGATGCTGTCGTCGACGCAGGGCAAGATCGAGGTCGAAGCGCTCGAGGAGGGCCAAGAGGACCAGGTCGTGGCCCAGCTGGTGGCCGCAGCCGTCCTCTCGGTCTTCCGCCGCCGGGTGACGCTCGAGGACCCGAGCGCGATCGTCGCCGCCTTCGGTGACGAGATCGTCGTGCATGCCGGCGACGACCTGCCGTCGGCCACCTACCTGGCGGTGCTGGCCGAACTCCCCGAGCTCGAGGCGCCCACTCGGGCGCTTGCGGGCCCCGACGCGTCCGAGTCGCCTGCGCTCATGGCCGCCGCGCTCGAGTTCCTCCTCGAGGGCCTCCACCTGACCAAGCGGCTGAACAAGGACGCCTCGGGCTTCCGCGCCCTCTACCGGAGCCGGCGCTAGCGGCGATGAGCGCCCGCTACGACTACCGGCGCTGGGACGGCTCCCAGGAGTTCGTCGGCCTCGACGCCGACGAGCTGCTCGCCGGGCTGACCGACGACCTCTTGGCGGGGGGCGACCTGAACGACGCGCTGCGGCGTCTGCTGCGCGGCGGCATGCGCATGCCCGACGGCGAGCAGGTCCAGGGCTTGCGCGACCTCATCGAGCAGGTGCGCCAGCGGCGCGCCGAACTCCTCGAGCAGGGCGATCCCAACAGCGAATTCGCACACGTGGCGAGCGCGCTCGACGACATCATCGCCGAAGAGCGCGACGCCATCGACGACCTCCAAGACGAGGCGGCGAACTCTGGCGACGACCGCCGCAAGGAGGTCACCGACGACGTGGCGGCGGAGCGCCGCATGGCCCTCGACCTGCTACCCGACGACCTTGCCGGGCGCATCTCTTCACTGCAGCACTACGACTTCGTCTCAAGTGAGGCGCGCGAACAGTTCGAGCAGCTCGTCGAGGAACTGCGCGAGGAGGTGGCCAACACCTACTTCCAGGGGATGAGCGAGGCGATGACGTCCGCCGACCCCGAGCAGCTCGCCCATATGCGCGATGCGTTCAATGCCTTGAACCAGATGCTCGAGCAGCGCGAACGTGGTGAGGAGCTCGACCCGACCTTCGACGAGTTCATGGAGCAGTTCGGCGACCTGTTCCCCGGTGCGAACTCGCTCGACGAGCTCCTCGAGCAACTGGCCGAGCGCATGGCCGCGGCCGAGGCCATGTGGAACTCGCTCTCCCCCGAGCAGCGGGCCGAGTTGAGCGCGCTCGCGGAGTCCCTGCTCGAGGACATGGACTTGCGCTGGCAAGTGGAGCGGCTCTCCCAGAACCTGCAGCGGGCCTTCCCTGGCGCCGGCTGGCAGGAGGGCTACCAGTTCACCGGCCAGAACCCGATGGGGATGGCCCAGGCCACCGACATGGCCGCCCAGCTGGGCCAGCTCGAGCGCATGGAAGAGCTCCTTCAGTCGGCGTCGTCGCCCGCCTCGCTCTCCGAGATCGACCTCGACGAGGTCCGGCGCAATCTCGGGGAGGACGCTGCACGCTCGCTCGACCAGCTGGCCAAGCTCACCCGCACCCTTGAAGAGGCGGGGCTCATCGAGCAGCACGGCGGGCGAACCGAGCTGACCCCGCAGGGGATCCGCCGGCTCGGGCAAAAGGCGCTTTCTGACCTGTTCTCGGACATGACGCGTGAACGGGTCGGCGACCACAAGGCCACGTGGTCGGGCACTGGTCACGACCGCGAGGAGACGACCAAGCCCTACGAGTTTGGCGACCCCCTCAATCTCCATCTGTCCCAGACCGTGCACAACGCCGTGCGACGGGGCGGGGCGGGCGTCCCGGTCCGGCTCTCGCCCGAGGACTTCGAAGTGGTCGAGACCGAGGCCCTCACCCGATCGGCCACGGTCCTTTTGGTCGACCTGTCGATGTCCATGCCGATGCGGGACAACTTCGTCCCGGCCAAGAAGATGGCGATGGCGCTCCAGACGCTCATCTCGAGCCGCTTCCCCCGCGATTACCTCGGGATCGTGGGTTTCTCGGAAGTAGCGCGCGAGATCAAGGCCGAGGAGCTGCCCACCGCCATGTGGGACTACGTCTACGGCACGAACCTCCAGCACGCGCTGGTCCTCGCCCGTCGCATGCTGGCCCACCAGCACGGCACCAAGCAGATCATCTGCGTCACCGACGGCGAACCCACGGCCCACATCGAGCCTGACGGCGAGGTGTTCTTCAACTACCCGCCGGTGGCCGAGACCTTGCGCCGCACCATGGCCGAGGTGGTCCGCTGCACCAGGGCCGGCATCATGATCAACATGTTCGCCCTCGACCTCGAGCGCACGCAGTACCCCTTCGTCGAGCAGATCGCCCGACTCAACGGAGGGCGGACCTTCTACACCACGCCCGACTCCCTCGGTGGCTATGTGCTGGTGGACTTCCTGAAGCACCGCCGGGTGCTGCGCTCGGCCGGCTGAACCCGAGCCGGGGCGGCTGCGGCCTCTAGGCTGCTCGCCCGTGGCGGCAACGAAGACGACGTCGACGGTCGGGGCGGGCCTCGTTCTCCTCGTCCTGAGCGCCGCGCAATTCCTCATGACCCTCGACAGCTCGGTCATGAACGTGTCGATCCAGTACGTGGCCAACGACCTGCACACGTCGGTGACCGGGATCCAGACCGCCATCACGCTCTACACCCTCGTGATGGCCTCGTTTATGATCACCGGGGGAAAGATCGGCGCACGCCTCGGGCGCCGGCGGACGTTCGCGATCGGGCTGGTGGTCTACGGGCTCGGCTCGGCGACGACCGCGCTCGCACCCAACCTCGGTGTGCTGCTGCTCGGCTGGTCGCTGCTCGAAGGGCTCGGGGCGGCCCTCATCATGCCCGCCATCGTGGCGCTCGTCGCGGCGAATTTCCCCGAGGAGCGGCGGTCCGCCGCCTACGGCATGATCGCCGCCGCCAGTGCGATCGCCATCGCGGCGGGACCGCTCATCGGCGGAGCGGTCACCACGTTCGCCTCGTGGCGCTACGTCTTCGTGGCCGAGGTTGTGGTCGTCGGTGTCATCCTCGTGCTCTTGCGTAAGGTCGCCGACCAGCCGGCGGCTGCCCACGGACGGTTCGACTTCCTCGGCGCGCTGCTCTCGATCGTCGGACTGGCCGCCACCGTCTTCGGCGTGCTGCGCTCGTCACAGTGGGGGCTGGTCAACCCGAAGCCGGGCGCCCCGACCTTCCTCGGGGTCTCCCCGGTGGTGTGGCTCGTGGTCGGGGGCCTGGCCGTCATCTGGGTGTTCTTCCTGTGGGAGCGCCACGTGCAGGAGAGCGGCGGCGATCCGATGGTGCGCCCCTCGATGCTCCGTCACCACCAGCTCGTCGGTGGCCTTTCCCTCTTCTTCTTCCAGTTCCTCGTCCAGATGGGCGTGTTCTTCGTGATCCCGCTCTACCTGTCGGTCGTCCTCGGGCTGAGTGCGGTCCAGACCGGTGCCAGGCTGCTCCCGCTCTCGCTCGCCCTGCTGGTGGCGGCGATCGGCATCCCTCGGTTCTTCCCGGGCCTCACCGCACGTCGCGTGGTGCGTGCCGGATTCCTCGCCATGACCGCGGGGATCCTCGTGCTCATCGGCGGCATCTCGCCGGACTCGGGAGCGGGCATCGTGCTGTTTCCCATGTTGCTGATGGGGCTTGGGATCGGGGCGCTTGCCTCGCAGCTCGGTGCGCTCACGGTCGCCGCGGTCCCAGACTCGGAGAGCGCAGAGGTGGGGGGGCTGCAGAACACGGTGACCAACTTCGGTGCGTCACTCGGCACGGCCCTCGCCGGGGCAGTGCTGATCGGAGCGCTCACCACGACCTTCCTGGCGGGTGCCGGCTCCAACTCGGCGATCCCCCCGGATGTGTCCCAGGCGGCAACCGTCCAGCTCAGCGGGGGCGTCCCGTTTGTCTCTGACGCCCAACTGCGCAGCGAGCTGGCCACCACGACACTGTCCAAGCCGACCCAAGACGCCATCGTCGCGGAGAACGCGACGGCCCGCATTGCCGGCCTGCGGGCCGCGCTGTGGGTGCTCGCCCTGTGCTCGGTGATCGGGCTGTTCTTCACCGGCCTCGCCCCGAGGCGCGCCCTCGCCGAGCAGCGGAACCGCGGCGTCGAGGCGTCCTCCGGCTGAGTTGTGAACTTTCCTCTTGCGTTTCCTTGCCCTATCGGCCAAGATGACACCGTTGTAGTTACATCGGTGCCACATAGCGTGGCGAGGGGAGGCGTACCCGGTGGACCTGGTCTCACTGTTGTACGGCCGGCAAGAGCGAGGTTGGCAGGCACAGGCCAACTGCATGGGCGTGGACCCCGACCTGTTCTTTCCAGAGCGAGGGGCCTCGACGAGAGAGGCCAAAGAGGTCTGCCGCGGCTGCGTCGTCCGTGAGGACTGCCTCGAGTACGCACTGGCCAATGGCGAGAAGTTCGGCATATGGGGCGGCATGAGCGAGCGGGAGCGGCGCCGGGTGCGCCGAGCCCGGGCCCTTGAGCGCCGCGCCGCCATGGTCACGGCCTCCTAAGCGACCCGCTCTCCAGCCTCGCCTCGATGGTTGCCTCGGCCGACAGGCCGAGTTGAGCCCACCGATTCTTCGGCACCGCCCCGACGACCGCGTGCGGAGCGAGGCCCACCACCTCGGCCTCAGTGACGCGAGCGCCGGACCCTTCGAGGCTCGCCGCCACCTCGTCGTAGAGCGCCGCGGGTCCGACGCGCAGCGGCTCGATGAGGTTGCACGAGATCTGGATCGACGTCCCGAGGTCGAAGGCGAGAGCCCGCACCTCGCGGCGCCGCAACGAAGCTGCGATGCGCCGCCCGCCTGCGAGATCCAAACCCGAGACCCACACGTTGTAGGCGAGCATGACCCCTCGAGCGCCGACCGCAGTGGCGCCGGCGGTCGGGTGGGGGAGCATGGGGCCAGTGTCGGGGGAGCGCCCCGTGAAGGCCGTGCGGCGGACGTCGGGCAACGAGACGATCGTCCCGTCGGGCATCGGGCCGTAGAGGAAGCACGGCAGGGACAGCGCCTCGCCGGCCCACGCGGCGAAGTGGTCGCGTGCGCGCATCACGGCAGCACCGGCGCTCGTTGGCTGCCCGAGATCGACGAACGGCACGACATCGAGCGCCCCGAATCGGGGGTGGACGCCGGCGTGCTGCGACAGGTCGAGCCGCAACACGACGGCCTCGGCCAAGGCGCGCACGGCGTGCTCCACCTCGTCGCCGGGCCCACCGAGGGTGAACACGGCCCGGTTGTGACGCTCGTCAGCGTGGCGGTCGAGCAGCGGGGCGCCACAGCGCGCGCTGAGATCGTCGAGCAGAGCGGCGTCTCTGCCTTCGCTGACGTTGACGACACACTCGAGCACGGTCACGCCTCGTCGGTGCCTGAGCCCACCGCACCCGAGGGCGCGTGGAAGCAGCGGTCGGCGCCATCGTCAGGCGCCGGATTCGAGTGCAGAAGTGCTCTAGTGGGTAAGTGCGACTTGGCCGGCACGACGCCGACGAAGGATCCGTCGACGTTCCCGCTCGGACCGCCCACCCCACACGCCGTGGTCGATGTGGTTCACCAGCGCGTATTCAAGGCAACTCTCGGAAACGGGGCAGTCGGCGCAGATCCTCTGTGCAGCCTGCACGCCGAGCCCGTCGCTCGGAAAAAAGGTCGTCGGCGGAAGGTCGCGGCACTTGCCCTTGGCCATCCATTCGGTATCCATGGGTAAAACCCCTTTCGTGGCCCTAAGTTTAGACCGGTGAGTAACTTCTTTGCTTCTTTTGCTTTCCGCGGTCGCCCGGCGGCCCCATCGGGGCAGGTCTCGGTGACGCGTTGACCCAGGTCCCGACCAATTACGGGCCACCTGACGCGCCGCGCCCGGGTGCGGCGCCGAGCTGGGCGCCGGGCGCCCCGGCCGCGCCGGCACCGGCCGGCCCACCGCCACCATGGCCGGCACAGGCCTACAGAGGCGCCCCGGCGCCCCCCGGGTCGTGGCCGGCTCAGGCCGGCTGGGCACCCGCGGGGTACGCCCCGCCGAGCTGGAGCCCACCGCCGCAGCGGCCGTCCCGGCCGGCCGAGCGCCAGGGGCGCCTGCGCTCCCTCGACCGGGGATCGTGGCTCCTGATCGTCGCGGTGGTGGCGCTCGTGGCGGGCGGGATCGGCGCCCTCGTGGGATCCGTGACCGCCCTCGGCACGCAGCAGACGGTCATCGAGAAGTTCTTCCCCACCCAGAGCGTCATTGGGCATCCGGTGGACGCGCAGGCGATCCTGGCCAAGGTCGAGCCGGCGGTCGTCTCGATCGACACCACGCTGAGCCCCTCGGCCAGCGCTGCCTCCGGTGGGGTGATCGGAGGAGCGGGGACCGGCATGATCCTCACCCCCCAAGGGGAGGTTCTCACCAACAACCACGTCGTGGCGGGGTCCTCGACGGTGACCGTGACACTGTTCGGCCAGACGTCGGCCATGGCCGCACACGTCATCGGGACGGACCCGTCGCTCGACCTGGCGCTCGTCCAGATCGACGGCGGGCACGACCTGCCTACCGTGGACCTGGGTAACAGCAACGCCGCCCAGGTCGGCGACAGCGTCCTGGCCATCGGCAACGCGCTGGCGCTCGCCGGGGGCCCGACGGTGACAAGCGGCATCGTGTCGGCTCTCGACCGCTCGCTTTCGGCCGAGAGTGATCTGACGGGCTCGAGCGAGTCGCTGACCGGGCTCATCCAGACCGACGCCCCCATCAACCCGGGCAACTCAGGTGGCCCACTCGTGAACGCCGAGGCACAGGTCATCGGCATGAACACCGCCGTCGCCTCCTCGTCCTCGGGCAACGCTCCCGCCCAGAACATCGGTTTCGCCATCCCTATCGCGTCGATCACCCCGCAGCTGGCCGGTCTCCAACAGGGCGGCACGGGTGGCACGAACGGTGGGGTGGTCCCGGGGTCGACGGGCCCGGGGGCGCACGCCTACCTCGGCGCGGTCGTCGCCACGGTGACCCCGTCGGCGGCGAAGGCCCAGAATCTCTCGACCACGTCGGGAGCGGAGATCATCGGGCTCGACGCCGGTGGTCCGGCGGCGAGCGCCCACATGGCGGTCGGCGACGTGATCGTCGGGTTGGCGGGCACCAGGGTGACGAGTGCCTCGAGCCTCGTGAGCGCCCTCGATGCGCAAGCCCCAGGGGACACGGTCACCGTCACGGCGTGGCAGGGGGCGACGGAGCGCACCTTCAGCGTGACCCTCGGCTCGAGCTCGTCGGGCTGAGCCCTGCCGCCGGGGGGTGCCCGCCGGCGGTGGCTCGGCGACCCGGTACGCTGAGGCCCCGTCCGCCGAGCGCAGGAGGTGCAATGTCCCCGGAGCCCGAGGATGAATCGATCGAGCAGGTACCCCCAGTCGGCCACGTGCGGGTCGTCTACCTCGGCCCTGTTGCCCCCCACTGGGAGGTCCAGGCTGTCGAGGGCGACCCCGAGGTCACCGATGCGTTCAGAGACCGGGCACTTGCTCGGCTGGTCCTGCTCCCTCCGCACGACCCGCAATTCCGCCGCAACCGCGAGCGCGTCGTGCGCGACGCCGAGCGCGAGAACCTGACGCTCGATTGGGACCTCGGCTTCGAAGAGGCCGAAACAGTCCAACAGGCCGCACCGCTCTAGGCGTCGGCCGCGGCCGACCTCGGGGCTGGCCCGATCAGGACCCGGAAGGCTCCTCGGGGAGGTCGATCCGCTCCAGCCAGAGGCCCGGCGCGTCCACCTCGGCAGGCGTGGGCAGGTTGCGTGGCGCTGCGAAGAGCCGGCTGAGCCCTTCTTCGCCGGAGCGCTCGAGCACGCCCCGGACGAACGCGGCGCCGCGATCGACCTGCGCCCGGGAGAGGTCCAGCCCGAAGAGCCCCCCGGCCGCCTGCTCGCCCTTGGCGTCGGCGGTGCGGTAGCGATACCAGGCTTCGCTGAGCGCCCCGGCCGAGCCGGTCAATTTCTGCGCAACTGAGGCGGTGATGTGGTCGACGTAGCCACCGATGGCGGTCGTGAGCGCGCTCAGCTGTCCCGAGCTCGCCTGCTGGCCGGGCGTGAGGAGGTCGGCCAGGAGCGACTCGGGGTCCGACATGAGAGCGTTGAGCGCCTCGGGATCGGAGAAGTCGCCCCCGAGTCGTTCGGAGAGACCCTGCTGCAAGGCCACTGCCTCTGCGGTCGAGGCTTCGAGGAGCTCGTCGAGGCGCGTCGCGACGTGGGGCTGGCGGAGCACGGCGTGGACGGTGAGCTCGTGGACGCAGACCCACAGCTCGGTCTCCTCCAGGCTCAGACTCCAGTCGTCGGCGAAGGCCTTCACGTTCTCAGGCACGAAGAGCAGGCCGTCGGTCTTGGCCCACGGGATGGGCAGGGCGTACTGGCCGAGCGCTCGCTGTGCCAGGTGCCCGGCCGCCGAGCCGAACTGGAGACCGAGGAGGACGGGCCCCATCGTCGCGGCGAAGCGGCCCAAGAGATCCTGGAGCCCCGCACCCCCGGCGAGGTCGTCGCCGAGGCCGAGGTCACTTGCACCGAGTTGTCCGAGCCCGAGCTGGTCGAGCGCGGACGAGCCGCCTTCTTGGGCGCGCACCATGCGCTCGACCCAGGGTCGCCAACTCTCGAGAACCAGTTGCGAGTAGGCGCCTCGTCCGACGGGGTTGAAACCGAGCGATGCAGCGTCGGCGCGCAGCGCCAAACCGGTGGCGTCGGCCACATGGAGCTCCGCGACACGGGCGAGCTCCTCGAGCCGGATCCGCAGCAGCGGGTCCACGTTGCCTTCGGGTGCGCCGTCGGTGGCGACACCCTGTGCCAGTGAGCGGGCCGCCTCGAACCAGGCGCTGGCACCGCCCGGTGCGCCGCCGATCATCTTGAGGAGGTCCCCGAGCAGTCCCTCGAGCGGGTTCCCCGGATCGCCTGGTTCGTTCATGGCCACGTCCCCATGCTACGGCGAGGCGCCGAGATCCACGCTCACGTCGAGTTGCGTGCCGGCTCGCTGGACCACGAGCTCGACCGGCGCCCCGGGGGCCAGGACATAGAGGCGCGAACGGAGCTCGGCAGTCGTGCGCACGGGGGCGCCGTCGACGGCCGTGATGAGGTCGCCCACCTGGAGATGCCCGGCAGACACGCCAGAGGACTCGACACTGACCACCTCGGCGCCGCCGCCACCCGAGGGATCGGCGGCGCCGACATCGAGCCAACCGTGCTGTACCCGGCCCGACTGGGCGAGCTGGTCCGCCACGCCGAGCACGACGTCGGCGGGCAGGTAGGCGGGTGACGCTGCGCTCGAGGACATGGCGGAGGCATCAAGGACGCCCAGCACCTCACCTTTGGGGGAGAGGAGCAGCTCACCGCCGATGGCAGGAGTAGTCGCCGTCCCAGCGCCGAGTCCGGCCATCGTCGAGGGGCCGCCGGCCCCGAGCGTGGTGCCGACGGCAGCGACGGTCGTGATCTTCCACGTGACGGCGTCGGCCTGTCCCGTGCGCGGCGCGACCGCCACGGCCAGGGCCTCGCTCCCGGTGCTGGTGCTGGCGTCGTCGCTGAAGTGGGCGACTGGGGGGTCGCTCGGGACATGCAGCAGCGCCACGTTCGAGGCGGTGTCGACGGCGATGACCGACGCTTTCTCACGCTTTCCGTCGGGACCGGCCATGGTGATCGACGTCGCGCCCTTCACGCTGTCGGCGCAGGTCGCGATGAGGCCGCCCTCGGCAACTGCCACGCCGTCTTCGACGATCGAGCCTGAAGCACTGTTGACCTCGAGCGGGACGATGGCCTCGGCGGCGGTGCGCGCCACCGCCGGCACGCTGGCGATGCTGCCAGTGCCCGAGGTCAGGGTGCCGGTGGTCTGGGTGATCGACACGGACTCGGTATTCGTGTCGTTCGAAGAGTCGGTCCCAACGGCGAAGAGCAAGATGACCCCGACCACCACGACAGCAGCCGCACCGAGGACGACGGTGGTCGCCGCCCGCGTGCGCTGCCTGCCCGGGAACGACGCTGCCTGGCTCGGCTCGACGCTGCTCGACGCTGCGTTGCCGCCTCCCGCCAGTTCCGAAGGATGGCGCCAGAAGCGCTCGGTCGGGGGGACCCAGCCACTCGACGAGAGCTCGTCAGCGCCGCCTCCGAGCCCCCCCTGCGGGCTCGTTCCTGCATCTTCGTCGGGATCATCGGGTCCCTCTTCGAAGAAGCTCGGATCGTTCGGATGCACCTAGGAAGGTTACCGATCGACCCCGACGAGGAGAGGTCGCCCCTCGCTGGCCGTACGATGAAGCCGATGTCACGAGATCTCGCCATCGACCTCGGGACCGCCAACACACTCGTCTACGCCAAAGGCAAGGGCATCGTGTTGAACGAGCCCACCGTCGTCGCCCTCAATACCCGGACCCGTGAGGTACTGGCGATCGGCGCGGAAGCCTGGCACATGATCGGCCGAACCCCGGGCTACATCGTGGCGGTGCGCCCGCTGCGCCAGGGGGCGATCACCGACTTCGACATCACCGAGCGGATGATCAGGGTGCTGTTGCAGCGGTGCGGGATCTCGAAGATCAACCGGCCGCGGGTGCTCATCTGCGTGCCGTCGGCCATCACCGGGGTGGAGAGGCGCGCGGTGAAAGAGGCGGCCCGTCGTGCCGGTGCCTCGGCGACCTATCTGATCGAGCAGCCCATGGCAGCCGCCATCGGTGCGGGGCTCGCCATCCACGAGCCAATCGGCTCCATGGTGGTCGACGTGGGTGGTGGGACGGCCGAGATGGCGGTGATCTCACTCGGCGGCGTCGTGGCCATGGAGGCCATCAGGTGCGGCGGCTTCGACTTCGACGCCGCCATCCAGACGTACGTGCGCAACGCCCACGGCGTCGCGATCGGCGAGCGCACCGCCGAGGCGGTGAAACTCACCATCGGCTCCGCGTACCCCTACGAGGGTGAGCAGTTCGCAGAGGTGCGCGGCCGCGAGGTCGCGACCGGCATGCCCAAGCTGATCGTGCTCTCGCCTGCCGAGGTGCGCGGCGCGGTCGAAGAGCACGTCGCCCAGATTGTCGATGCGGCGGTGACCTGCCTCGGCAACGCACCACCCGAGCTCGCGCAGGACATCATCTTCGAGGGCATTCATCTCGTCGGCGGTGGCTCGATGCTGCGCGGCATGACGCAGCGGCTCGCCAACGGGACCGCCGTCCCGGTCCACCTGGTCGACACCCCGCTCGAGTGTGTCGCGCTCGGTGCCGGGCGCTGCCTCGAGTCCTTCGACCGCCTGCGCCCCATCTTTGCCGCTGCCGACCGCTGAGGTTGCCGAGCGGCCAGCGGGCAACGCCTCCTAACGCAGGAGCATGTCCACTTAACGCAGGAGCATGTCCACGGCCTGGCGCACCTGCCAGTCCCGGTCCTCCTTGCACACCTCGAGGGCTGCTTCGACCTCGGGGCCCTCGAAGGCGGCGAGTGCCACCACGACCCGGCGCCGCACGGTCGGCTTGTCGGCCAGGCCGCCGAGCACGGCAGGGAGACCGAGCGGGTCGCCAATGGCGCCGAGGGCGGCGATCGCCGCCTCCCGACAGCGCGTGTCGGGGTGCTGCCCGGCGAGCGCAGAGAGCGGGGCCACCGCTGTGCGCACCCGCCGCTCGCCCAGGGCGTAACACGCCGCCTCGACCACCAGGGGGTCCGGGTCGCCCAGCGCGTCGATCAGCACTCGGGGGATCACGCTCCGACTACCCGGTCCAGCGAGCCCGACCGTCGCGTCGCAGGCACGGCGGCGAACCTCGGGAGAGAGGTCTGCGACGGCGTTCACCACGTCGGCGACGGTCAGCGCGCCGGCGCGGCCGAGCGCGCCGAGCGCGGCGGCGCGTACCCTGGCAGAAGGGTCCTCCGCGAGCCGACGCACCGTGGCGGCGTCCCCCCGGTGGCCGGCCACGATGACGGCGCGCAGCTTCTCGTCGGCCTCGGCGCCATCGCCTGAGGCGACCGGGCGCCGCCCCTGTTCCATGGCAGGATCGTGGCTCACCACTTCGAGTATGACCCAGCCAACCGTGATCACCGACCCTGAGGACGCGCACCGACGCCGATGGCCAATTGTCCTCGGGGTGATCGTGGGCGTCCTGCTCCTTGCGGGTTTTGCGGCCTCTCGGATCGAACTGAACGAGTATGCGCTCGCACCGGGTGACGCCCAGCCGGTCAGTCCCCGCATCACCGTCCCGCCGTCGAGGGCGCACCCGGTCTCGGACTCGGTGCTACTGACCGACGTGCTGCTGTCGCAGGTGAATCTCCTCACCTGGCTGCCCGACCGCTTGGACTCGAACACGGCGATCATCCCCGCCGCCGAACTGCTCGGTCCCTCGACCCCGCCCGACCAGCTCGAAGCCCAGGGTTACGTGGAGATGGCGCAGTCCCAAGCCGCGGCGAAGGCCGCCGCGCTGCGCCACCTCGGCTACACCGTGCCCGAGCGCGATGCCGGCGCGCTGGTCTTCGCCGTCGCTCCGGGTTCCCCCGCTGCAGGCGCGCTCGGGGTCGCAGACGTCATCACCGGGGTCGACGGCACGCAGACTCCCAACACCTGTGCATTCGTGGCCGCGCTGCACCCGATCCCCGCTGGCCACAAGGTGGTGCTCGACGTGGAGCCCACGACGATCACCCCCTCGGGGAAGCTGGTGCAGGGCGCTGCGCGCGACGTGTCCGTCCGCTTGGCGCCGAGGCCGAGCGCCGACCAAGGGTCGACGGGCTGCCCAGGCGTCACCGGGCCTTCGGGGGGCCTTCTCGGTGTGGACGTCGAGACCCAACAGGACTTCACGTATCCCTTCCCGGTCGCCATCAACACCACGGACATCGGCGGCCCGTCCGCCGGCCTGGCCATGACGCTCGGCATCATGGACAAGCTCTCGACCGGCGACCTGACGGGTCGCCACGTGGTGGCCGCGACCGGCACCATCGACGCGTCGGGCGACGTGGGCGACGTGGGCGGCGTCGCGCAGAAGACCATCGCCGTCGAGCGGGCCGGTGCGACGGTGTTCTTCGTCCCGCCCGAGGAGTACTCGGTCGCGCGATCGAAGGCCACGTCTTCGCTGCACGTCTACTCGGTGTCGACTCTCGACCAGGCGCTGCACATCCTGCGCAGCCTCGGCGGGAGCGTTCCGGCTGCGGCCACTTCGGGCTGAACGAAACACACCGAAGGAACACGAGTTCGAAGCGGCCAGGCCGTAGGCTCGGCGCATGCCCGAAGAACGAGCGCCCATCTCGTCGTCCCGGCTCACTGCCGGGGAGTTGCCACGCCACAGCTTCTCTACCGTGCGGCGCGGCTTCGACCCCCAAGAGGTCCGCAACTACCTCGAGATGGTGGCCCGAGAATTCGCCGCCTTCGAGCAGCGCGACGCCGAAATTCACCAGCGCCTGCGAGAGGCCGAGGAGCGCGCCGCCCATCCGGTGATCGACGAGGCTGCGCTCACCGCTGCGCTTGGCCAGCAGAGTGCCCGGCTGCTGCGCAACGCCCATGAGGAGGCCCAGCGGATCACCGAGCGTGCCGAAGCGCGCGCCGCCGCGCTGCTGCGCGAGGCCCAGCGGGAGGCGACCGAGCTGCAAGTGGGTGCAGAGTCGAGCGCCGGTGAGCGCATCGCCGAAGCCGAGCTGGCGGTCAATGCGATCCAGGCCCAAGCACAGCACTCGGCGGACGCCACCGTCGAGTCCGCCCGGGCCGAGGCCGAGGCGATGGTGGCCCAGGCTCGCGAACAGGGACGTGCCATGGTCGAAGAGGCCCAGTTGGCCCGCAAACGTGTTCTCGGGGATATGGCGGCGCGCCGACGGGGCATCAACCTGCAGATCGAACGTCTTCGAGCGGCACGCGACCAGCTGGCAATGTCAGTGCTCACGGTGCGAGAGGCGGTCGACCAGATCGTCGGGGGACTGGCGCATGCCGACGACGCAGCGCGCGCCGCAGCGGCAGAAGTGGCGGCCCGCCAAGCCCCGCTCCTCGAGGCGGAGGCCTCAGCGGGCGCCGAGATCGTTCTCGACCCGGTGACCGATGAGCTCTTGTTGGCCGCGTCGCCGCCCGCGGGTTCAGCGGCCCCTGTCGAGTCGGCGCCGCCGGACCCCGAGGTCGAACTCGTCGACGAAGAGGCCATCGTGGCGCCGGGCGCCGAGGACGAGGGGGCAACCGGCGGGGAAGCAGCGCCGGGGGCAGACGCCCCGGCCGACGGGGGCGAGACCCAGGTCGTCGAGGAGCTTTTTGCACGGATCCGCGCCAGCAGCGCGCCGGGCGAGCGGGCGCCCCGCCAGGGCGACGCCGAGGTGGTGACGGCAGCTGCAACAGGAGATGCNNGGCGTCGGCGTCGGCGTCGGCGCCAGCCCAGCCCGAGTCCGTGCCCGAGATGGATGAGGAGGCGGCGGTCGACGACGCGCTGGTGGGCCGGCAGGCTGAGCTACTCGATCCGGTCGTCGTCAAGCTCGCGCGCAAGGTGAAGCGGGCGCTCCAAGACGACCAGAACCGCCTCCTCGAACGGCTTCGCAGCGGTTCAGGTGAGTGGAGCGAGGATCTCCTGGCGGACGAGGCCGTGCAGCGTGCATCGCTGGTCGAGGCCACAAGTGCAGCCCTCCACGAGGCGGCGCGCGCAGGTGTGGTCTTTGCCCAGCGCGAGAGCGGGGGCAGCACCCGGGCCAAGGTCGTGCTCGACGATGCACAGGTGGAAGGAGTGGCCGAGGCGCTGGCCCAGACGGTGACGACACTGCTGCGCCGCCGGCTTGCGGCTGACGATTCGGATGCCAGTGAACGGGTCGGCGCGGCCTACCGCGAATGGCGCGGGGAGCGGATCGAGCGGCTGGTGGGGGATCACGCAGTGAGTGCATTTTCGATCGGGGTCCTGGCGTCTGCGGCGCGTGGGTCCGACGTGCGTTGGGTTCTCGGGCCGACGTCTCCCGCCTGCGCAGATTGCGACGACAACTCGCTCGGGGGCGCGGTCGCGCCGGGCGAGGAGTTCCCGACCGGCCACCGGCACCCCCCGGCGCACGCCGGATGCCGTTGTCTGGTGGTGCCGACGCCGAAACCATGATGTCCGCCGCCTAGGCTCCCCCGGGTGCGCACACCCCAGGACATCGCCACGCCCACCCCGCGCGCACGGGGGAGAGGCCGGTGGTGGATCATCGCGGCGATCGTGGTGTTGGTCCTCGTACTCGCATCGCTGCGCTCGCTGGCTTCCTTCTGGACCGATGACCTGTGGTTCTCCTCGGTCGACCTCCATCAGACGTGGGTCACCCTCTTCACGGTCAAGCTGGGCCTCTTCGCCACCTTCGGCGCCATCTTCTTCGTGGTGTTGTGGGTCAACCTGCTGGTCTGCGACCGGCTCGGCGTACCAGTCATCGGCAATGACCCCGAAGAGGAGCTGGTGCGGCGCTACCAGCGGGCGATCCGGCCCTATGCCCGGCGTGTCTATGCCGCCATCGCCTTCGTGCTCGCCCTGGGTGCAGCCGCCGGCACCATCGGCGAGTGGCAGAACTGGCTGCTGTTCTCGAACGGGGTCAGCTTCGGCATAAAGGACCCCCAGTTCGGCAAGGACGTCGGCTTCTTCGTCTTCAAGCTGCCGTTCTTGAGCTTCCTGGTCAACTGGTCCCTCGTCGCCCTTTTGGTCATCCTCATCGTCGTCGTGGTCTTCCACTACCTGAACGGTGGGATCCGGGCCCAGCGGGTCACTCCACGGGTACGGCCCTCGGTGAAGGCGCACATCTCGGTCATCCTGGCGCTCATGGCCCTGGCGAAGGCCGCCGGGTACGTCCTGGCCCGCTACCAGCTCGACCTCTCCAACAACGGCGTCGTCACCGGCGCGGGCTACACCGACATCCACGCCCGCCTGCCAGCCATCTCGCTCCTGTTCTACGTCTCGCTCGCCGCCGCTGCCATCTTGCTGTGGAACATCAGGCGCCAGGGCTGGGTGCTGCCCGTTCTCGCCGTCGGTGTGTGGGCCTTCGTGGCGCTCGTCATCGGCGTGATCTACCCGGCGGTGCTCCAAGCGCTGAAGGTGACGCCAGCGCAGAGCACACTCGAGCTCCCGTACATCCAGCGCAACATCACCGCCACCCGGGCCGCCTACGGCATCGACCACGTGGAGCAGCTGCCGTTCAGCGGCTCCACGAATGCGAACCAGGCCCTGGTCGACGCCAACCAGCAGACGCTCAACAACGTGCGCCTCTGGGACCCGGACCCCCAGATCGGCCTGCCCACCTTCCAGAAGGTCCAGGACATCCGCCAGTACTACACGTTCCAGTCGCTCGGCGTGGACCGCTACACCATCGGTGGCCAGCTCACTCCGGCGCTGGTCGGCGTGCGCCAGCTCAACCCGGACAGCCTCCCGACCAACTCGTGGGTCAACACCCATCTGCAGTACACGCACGGCATCGGCATGGCGCTCGCTCAGGCGAACCAGACCACCGCCAACGGCTACCCCAACTTCTCCATCGCCGATGTGCCCCCGGTTTCCTCGGGTGGCTTGCCGAACCTCACCCAGCCCGACGTCTACTTCGGCCTGAACGACCCCGGGTACGTCGTGGCCAACTCGAAGCAGGCGGAGCTCAACTACCAGGCCGCCGACGGAACGAACGTCGAGACGCACTACTCCGGCCCGGGCGGTGTCGCCATGGGCGGCCTCCTTCGCCGGCTCGCGTTCGCGTTGCGGCTCGGGGACTTCAACCTCTTGATCTCGAACCTCATCACCCCTCAGTCGCGCATCATGTTCGTGCGCGACGTCCAGCAGATGGCCCAGAAGGCGGCGCCCTTCTTGAATTACGACGCTGACCCCTACGCCGTGCTCGTGAACGGCCACATCGACTGGGTCCTCGACGCGTACACGACGTCGGCCAACTACCCGTACTCGGAGAACGCCAGCAACGCCCAGGTGCCCACGGGTAGCGGCCTTCCGGGCAGCTACAACTACGTGCGCAACTCCGTGAAGGTGGTCATCGATGCCTACAGCGGCCAGATGACCTTCTACGCCATGAACAACACGGACCCGATCCTGCTCACGTACGAGAAGGCCTTCCCGCACATGTTCACGCCGGTGTCGAAGATGAGCTCGACGCTGCGGGCGCACCTGCGCTACCCCGAGGACATCTTCTCGATCCAGACCGCCATGTACGGCCGGTACCACGTCACGTCGCCGCCGAACTTCTACACGCAGGGCAACGCCTGGAACATCTCGCCGACCGCCGGGGCGGGCCCCCCCTCCCAGGCGCTCGCCATCACCCAGACGACCACAGCCCAGGGCATCGCCGTGAACGGCCCGCTGCAGAGGATGTCGCCTCTCTACCAGGTGCTCCAAGAGCCCGGGGACAGCCAACAGAACTTCACCATCACCGACGCCTACGTTCCGGCGTCGGGCGGAGACCAGATCCAGAACCTCTCGGCGTTCATGATGGCCGGATCGGATCCGGGCCAATACGGCCAGCTCCGCGTGTATGTCACGAAGGCAGGTCAGAGCGTGACCGGCCCGGTGCTCGCCGACTCGGAGATCCAATCGAACTCGGCGGTGTCCGCCATCATCACCCCGCTCGACCAACACGGATCGAGCGTGCTGCTCGGCAACATCTTGATGGTCCCCCTCGATCAGTCGATGCTCTACGTCCGACCGCTCTACGTGACATCGTCAGGCAACCCACTCCCGCTGCTCAAGTATGTGATCGCCGTCTTCGGCACCAATGTCTCGATTGCGCCGACGGTGAGCGCCGCCCTGAGTGACGCCCTTCAGGCTTCGGTGACCACGCCGACGTCGGGAGGCACGGCGAGTGGCCCGATCAGCACCGGCCTTTCGGCACAGGTCCAGGCGTTCCTCACGCAGGCGCAGAACGACTACAACCAAGCTCAGGCCGCACTGAGGGCCGGCGGCGCCGGTGCCCTCGGCACCTACCAGAACGACATCGACGCCATGAACGCCGCCATCGCCTCTGCCCAGAAGCTTCTCAACGCTGAGGCGCCGGTCACGTCGCCGAGCACGACCACCACGACGACCAAGCCGGCGAAGGCCAGCACGACATCAACCACATCGACGACGACGGCGTCTGGCGGCGCCACCACGACGACCAAGCCAACCACGACCACCGGGGCAAAGCCCGTCTCGACCGGTGTGAGCACGGAGGCGGTCGGGGCCAACCGCTGATCTGGCCCGCCTGATCGAGGAAGTGCGAGGATGGTGTTCTGGGTGTGAACCGAAAGGGGGGAAGCCATGGGTTTCCTCGACAAGGTCAAGGAGCAGGCGGCGAGCGCCACGGCAGTCGCGAAGGATGCTGCTCAAAAGGGCCAGGCCAAGCTTGACGACATGCAAGCGAAGAAGGCGGCCGACGCACTGTTGCGGGACCTCGGCGTCGCCACCTACGCCGCACAGACCAATCGTGCACAGTCGTCGACGGCAGCCGACGCTGAACGCCTCGTCGCTGCCCTCGAGCAGTATGAAGAGACGAACGGCCCGCTCAGTTTGGAATTCGAATCGAGCTTGCTGAAGGCGCCTGCGGGCGGCGCGTACCCACCCCCGCAAACAGATACCACGGCGGCTGCGCCCGAGACCCCACCGACAGCGGCACCGAAACCGCCTCCGCCTCCAACGGCCTCGAAACCACCACCGCCCGACGCCCCGAAGCCCCCTCCTCCCGCCTCGTAGGGGTGGAAGGAATGTGGCGCCGCTGCTACAATGATTGGGCGCCGCGGGGTGGAGCAGTCTGGTAGCTCGTCGGGCTCATAACCCGAAGGTCGTAGGTTCAAATCCTACCCCCGCCACCA
>PMFN01000034.1 GCA_003155135.1 Acidimicrobiaceae bacterium
GGGGGACATCCGCCGACGTCAGTGTGGAGACTCCCTTGCTTAGTCTGTGGAGACTGTCGCTCTTAGTGCCGGACGAGCCTGGTCGGAGGGTTTCGTGTTCACCCCACCACCAAGAGGTGTTCATGAAAGATCACTTGCAGTGATCATGAAACCTGTTGTTGGACGTAGCGGGGGTCCTTGGCAACAAGGTCCCCCGCCCCCAAGGAACACGAAGAGCCGCACAACGAGCAGTTGTGCGGCTCTTTGCATTCCTGAGTGAACTGCGGGCGCGCCGGCGCCGGCGCCGGCCCGGCCCGGAGGCCCGAACCGAGTCGAACTTGGCGCCAACGACACAGGGTTCCGGTCGGTCACAGGCTAAGCAGCAGGTTCTGGACGGCGGCTGGTTGGGACAAGAACGGGTGGTGGCCAGTGTCAAGCTCGACGACAGTGCCGGCCTTGCGGGCGAGGTCGCGCTGCAATCGCGCTGGTGTGCCTTTGTCCTGAGCGCAGACGAGATAGGTCGAGGGCACCTGCTGCCAGGCCGCGGCACCTACGGGCTGTGCCGTCACGTGCACGCTTTGCCGCGCGAGCTTGTCTGCAGCCTGGGCCTGGGTGTCGGGGTCACAGTCTTGCAGGAACGTCTCCACGAGGAACTCCGGGCGGACACCAAAAGTGCCGCTGTCCGGGTCGACGTCGAGGAACGGGGCGGGTGTGCCGTCGCCGAAGTCGGAAAGGCTCTGTCCGACTTCGGGTAGGTAGCTGGAGACCAGCATCAGGTGGTGCACTGAGCTGACCCCGGCGGCTGCCTCAGCGGTGACGATCCCCCCGTAGCTGTGAGCGACCACGACGGTCGGCTCTTCGCCGTCCTGCAGCACCTGCCGGACTGCCGCGACGTCTTCGGGCAGGCCCGGACCGCCGGCGCCACCGGGCCGCCCACCCTCGCCGCAGCTCGGAAGCAGCGGTGCCACGCTCGGGACCCCACGCTCCAGCAACAGCTCAGCCGTGCGGTGCCACCACCATGCACCATCCCGCACGCAAGCTCCGTGCACGAACACGACCCTCATCGCCACCTCCATCGGTGCCCTCTGAGACCTCGACGCTACCGGCGAGACCACTCGCACTTACCGAAGTGCCGGAGGTCTCTCGTGTAGTTCTGGCCCCCGAGGTGTCGTTGGGAGACAGTGCCGCCGTCACAGACAACGGTGTGGAGACTCCCCTACCTAACCGGTGGAGACCGTTGACTTGGATGCGGGACGAGCCTGGTCGGGAGGTTTCGTGCTCACCCCACCAACCAACCAACCAACCAATGGCTGCGATGAATAGCAGCGACGAATCCTGCCCCCTCGAATCCCATGATCGACTTGGTCGTGGGCGTTGAAGCTTGAGTGACCCCGTCCTGGCGTTCGGCACTACCCCTCTCCGAAGAAGTCAGCGCTTGGCGATTGCTTCGCGGACAGCGGGCACGACTTCGTGTGCCCAGAGGTCCAGTGTCGTGTCGCTGATGCTGTCGCCAGGAGGGAGCAAGTAGATGAAAGCGGCAGCGCCGTGTTCAAGCACGGCGAAAGTCAGCTCCTCTACCCACTGCTTCACTCCACCCCCAACCCAGCGGCCCTCGCCGTCGCGAGTCTCTGGAAGCGGGTCCCGCGTAAGGCGACCCGACACGTTGTAGATGGTGTCGACGTCAGCAGGGTCTCTCCCCACCGATGCAGCCGCTTCGTCGATAACGGGCCGTGATTCGACAACCCGCGTGCTGCGCCAGTCAGCGAGGTGGCCTGGTATCCATCCGTCCGCGTGTCGGCCAGTCACTGCCAGGGTCTTCGGGCCGAGTGCCCCGATCCAGATCGGTGGCGTTGCTGCGGCCGCGGGCGTCAGCCCAGTCACCTGGTAGAACTCGCCGTCGAACGTGACCGGATCGCCGCCGCCGGAGAGAGCTCTCACGACCATGATCGCCTCTTCCAACGCTCGTACTCGGTCGCCGGGCGACAGGCGGGGGACACCGAGGGCGACGATTTCCTCCCACATTCCGCCCGCACCCACTCCGAGAACGAATCGGCCCTGAGAGATCGTTGACAGTCCCGTGACGGTCCGGGCGAGGATGGGAGCGGGACGGCTCAGCAGGTTCGTCATGATCACCGCTCCGGTGATGTTGCTGGTTGCGCCCAGAACGAACCCCAACGCGGCGTAGGCGTCGAGGCGGTCGGCGAAATAGGGATGGTCGGAGAGGCTGACGACGTCGAGGCCCGCTTCGTCGGCGAGGCGGGCGTGCCCCAGTAGTTCGCTCACTTGGTGGACGCCGGTCTCCAGCCCGAGACCGAAGAGAACCTTGTGGTTGGGGGTCACGAGACCATTCAATCAGGGACCCGACGGGTATCCCCGAGGTGCCGGAGTGCAACACCCACCCGGCGACGGGCACCCCGAGCGTTCAGGCGTCAATCGTGCTCTGCAGCTGCGAGAGCCGCTCTCGGTTGAGCGAATACCAGACCCATTTTCCTCGCCGATCGCCTTGAACCAAACCGGCTTCACCCAGGACCTTGAGGTGATGCGAGATGGTCGGCTGGCTCTTGCCAAGTGGACTGACGAAGTCGCACACGCAGACCTCACCCCCGGGGGCCGCTGCCAAGATGCTCAGTACCCTGAGCCGAACGGGGTCGGCCAAGGCGCTGAAACCGCGTGCCAGCTCGGCTGCCTCGGCAGCGTCGAGGGGTGCAGCGAGGACCGAGGCACAGCACGAAGTGGTGTCTGTGACCTTGAGCGAAGCGGCTGATGCGGCCATCGGACCTCCTATTGACACTTATCAATGTATCACCCATACTCGATACATCGAATGATCTCGATACTAACGGAGGTCCCCGTGTCCAGAGTACAGCTTGCCCTCAATGTCTCCGACCTCGACGAGGCCATCACCTTCTACTCGAAGCTCTTCGGAGCAGAGCCGGCCAAGGTCCGCCCTGGCTACGCCAACTTCGCCATCGCCGATCCCCCGCTGAAGCTTGTCCTCATCGAAGACGCCAATCAGACCCCGGGGACGCTCAACCATCTCGGCGTCGAGGTGCCCTCGACCGACGAGGTGACGGCGGCACAGGCTCGACTCACCGGCGAGGGTCTGGCGACGGCGCTGGAGGAGGAGACCTCGTGTTGCTACGCGGTCCAGGACAAGGTGTGGGTGGACGGCCCCGGCGGTGAGCCGTGGGAGATCTACACGGTTCTGTCGGACACCGAGATGCCTTCCGGCCAACTGCGCTCGGCCGCCCCAGGCGAGTCGGCGTGCTGCAGCTCCCGGCCCGCAACCGTGGAGGCCGCAGCGGGCTCGGCCTCGTGCTGCTGATCGATCGGCGCCGCACGCGCGGAGGTCGTGGGTGAGCGAGGTGTCCTCCAAACAGCCACCTGTGGAGGTGGAGCACGTCGAACCGGTCGTTGCACGTCTCTCGACTCTCGACCGGTTCCTGCCGGTGTGGATCATCCTTGCGATGGCGCTCGGCCTGGTGCTTGGGCGGGCGATTCCCAGCCTCAACACACACCTCAACTCGGTCCAGGTCACCTCGGGGACATCGCTACCGATCTTCATCGGCCTCCTGGTCATGATGTACCCGGTGCTCGCGAAGGTGCGCTACGACGAGCTGGGAACCGTCACCAGGGACCGTCGGACGCTGGTTTCATCGTTGGTTATCAACTGGGTGATCGGGCCACTCGTCATGTTCATCCTGGCGTGGCTGATGCTGCCCGACCTGCCCGCGTACCGGACCGGGCTGATCATCGTCGGCCTGGCTCGTTGCATCGCCATGGTCCTCATCTGGAACGACCTCGCATGTGGGGACCGGGAGGCCGCAGCCGTGCTGGTGGCGCTCAACTCGCTGTTCCAGGTCGTGGCCTTCGCCCTGCTCGGGTACTTCTACCTCAAGGTGCTGCCCGGCTGGCTCGGCCTGCGCACCGTCGGGCTCGAACTATCGATCTGGCGGATCGCAGAGACCGTCGCCATCTTCCTCGGCATCCCGCTGGTGGCGGGCTACCTCACCCGGACCATCGGCGAACGGCGGCGGGGACGGGTGTGGTACGAGACCAAGCTCATCCCCCGCATCGCCCCCTTCGCCCTCTACGGGCTGCTGTACACGATCGTCATCCTCTTCGCCCTCCAAGGCCACACGATCACGTCCCATCCCACCGATGTGGCCCGCATCGCCCTACCGCTCTTGGCTTACTTCGCCATCATGTGGTTCGGGACGTTCGCCTATGGCCGGGCGATCGGCCTGCCCTACGAGCGGACTGCCACGCTCTCGTTCACCGCTGCAGGCAACAACTTCGAGCTCGCCATCGCCGTCGCCATCGGCGTGTTCGGCGTCACCAGCGGCGAGGCGCTCGCTGGCGTTGTCGGCCCTCTCATCGAGGTGCCAGTCCTGGTCGGTCTCGTCTACGTGTCCCTTTGGGCGAGGGGTCACTACCCGTCGAGGTCCACGCAACCCACGATGGAAGGAGCCCAGTGAGCGACAAGCCGGTGGTGCTGTTCCTCTGCATCCACAACTCAGGGCGCAGCCTGGCCGCGCGCGTCCTGCTCGACCACTACGCCGAGGGCCGAGTCCGCGTGGAGTCCGCCGGATCGGAACCGGGTGACCAGCTGAATCCATCGGTCACCGCGATCTTGGAGGAGCGCGGGCTCGACGTCTCGAAGGAGTTCCCGAAGCCGCTGACCGATGCACTGGGCCGAGAGGCGGACGTCATCGTGACCATGGGCTGCGGTGACACCTGCCCGGTCTATCCGGGCAAGCGTTATCTCGACTGGGAGCTCGTCGACCCTGCGGGCAAGCCGATCGACGAGGTCCGCCCCATCATCGACGACATCGACCGACGGGTTCGTGCGCTCCTGGTCGAGGTGCTCTGAGCGGCTCTCACCCGAGCGCCACTGATGACGAGGAGGGACATGAGCGTGACCGATGCAGTGCCAGCAGGCAAGACGCCAATGTTGAACGTCGTGGCCAAGGATCTCCAGGAGAAGTATCGAGGCACCTTTGGCATCGAGACGGTCCAAGAGCTTGTGTTCGACAGCTACACCCGACTTGCTGCCACGGCCACGGTGGACCAATGGCTTGTGCTCGGCACCGAGAAGTTCACCGATGAGCGTCTGCAAGCCATGGTCCACGCCGAGGACCACTCACCAAAGCGACTCCCTGGTGTGCTGTTCCTCTGCGTCCACAACGCTGGGCGCTCACAGATGGCACTGGGCTGGTTCCGACAGCTTGCGGGCGATCGAGCGGTTGCTTGGTCGGGAGGCTCCCACCCGGAATCCGACGTCAACGATGACGTCGTGACCGCAATGGCCGAGGTGAGTGTCGACATCTCTCAGGCGTTCCCGAAGCCGTGGACGGACGAGTTCTTCGGCGCCGCTGACGTCGTCATCACCATGGGATGTGGCGACGCTTGCCCACTGATTCCAGGGAAACACTATGAGGACTGGGAGCTCGAAGACCCGGCGGGAAAGACATTGGATGAGATTCGTCAGATCCGAGACGAGATCAAACGCAGGGTCATCAGATTGATGGCCCAACTGGAGATCCCGATCGCCTAGTGCGCTCTTGGGACAACCATCCCCCATGTGCGATGGGATGGGACACCTGCCGACGTCCCGGCACAACAGTGGGGAGACTCGCCTCCTTAACCTGTGGAGACTCCCGTTCGGACGCCACGTCGAAGCCGGTCGGATGGTTGCGTGTTCACCCCACCAAGTCCTGCTCCTGTAAGAGGGGAGTCAAGAGCCCACTGCGAGCGCTGGATTGCATGGCGAGTCGAGACTGGCCAGCACGACGGTTTCCTGGAGTTTCTGGCGCCAGTCTTGACTGCGCCCCTGGAGCTGCGCTTTCGCGAACTCGATCCCGAGTAGGCGAAGCGTTGATCGAGGGCCACAGCCCGCTGCAGATGGAACGCATGACCCTGCGCTAGGGATTGATCTCTCGAGCGGTGCGCACCCGGCGATCAGGCATAGCCCGGATCTGATCGAGATCCGTTGGTCAGGGCATAGAGGCCGCGCGGATAGGC
>PMFN01000030.1:0-7688 GCA_003155135.1 Acidimicrobiaceae bacterium
GCGGTGCCGGTGCCGTGGTCGGGGGGGCGGTGGTCGGCGTGGTGGTGGTGCTCGACTGGCCGCCGTGGTCGCCGTGGTCGCCGTACAGGCATGACTTGCCACATGTCCAGCCGTTGTGCGACTGCCAGGAGACACCCACGGCTGATGCCTCGACGCGCCCGGGTGTCCCACCCGGACCGTCGCCGAGCCAGGCGATCGATCCCCCGAGTGTCAAGAGGGCAATGATAACTACCAGAAGCTTTGTCGTTGTCTGCACGTGCGCCTCCTTGTGCGGGGTTGCCGAGTGCTCGGCTGGCGCGCGGCCGTCCCCTTCGGAAGTCTTGATTGACACCCCGGGTCCGCCACGGCTGGGTTCGCTGAAAACGCTAACAACGCTCCGGGGCTATTTTGTGTACCCCCCACAGACTTTCCCGTGGCCTGGGAGAACCGCTGCCGAAAAGGGCGTGGCGCGCCTTGAATTCGGCTCACACCGACACCAAGGGTCGGCCCGGACAACCCAAGGGTGGGGTCCCCCAACATCTGGGGTGGTTCCGCCCCCGGCGTGTTCTTAGGCTCGTGCCATGGCAGCGCCAAAACGGGTGCGCGCCCGCTGATGCCGAAGAGAAAGGTCACGTACCGCCACTATGTCGCCGTCGTGGCTGTCGCAGGGTTGACGACGATGATCGTGTGGGCCTCCGGCGCCTTTAGCCGTGCCGCGCCGACTCCCTACAACAACCAGCAGCTGGCCCAACGACTCGCCGTGCCCGCGTACATCAATCCGGCGGACGACCCGGCGACGTGGCAGCAGCTGGTCGGCTCGGGGGCGGGCACGGTGGGGCTCGTGGTGGCCAACGTCGACAGCGGGCCTGGGTCCGCGGCGACCGCCGCGTGGTCCGGCGTGCTCCACAACGCCCACGCCGCGGGCATGAAGGTGCTCGGGTACGTCGACACCGGCTACCTCGGCAGCCCCAGCACGGCGGCTTCGGGCGGCCTGCCGACGCGGTCGGGGGACTCGAGCATGCAGGCGTGGCTCGGGCAGGCCGAGGCCGACGTCGACCTCTGGTACGAGTACTACGGCCCTGACCTCGACGGCATCTTCTTCGACGAGGCGCCGGACCAGTGCGGCACCACCCTGGCGCCGACCCTCTATGCAGACGGCTACGCGGCCCTCGACGCCTATGTGAAGCAGGCGCACCCCGGAGCGCTCACCGCACTCAACCCGGGCCAGGCGGTGCCGCGCTGCTTCGAGGACGCCGCGGACGTCCTCGTCACCTTCGAGGGCAGCTACGGCGACTACACCGCAGCGGCTTCGGCGGCGAACGGCGCCTACCAGCCCCTCACGTGGACGCCGGCGGACCCCCAGAAGATCTGGCACATCGTCTACGGCGTGACCGGCCAGGACCAGATGGAGCAGGTGATGGCACTGAGCAAGTCGCGCAACGCCGGCTACGTCTACGTCACCGACGACCTGCTGCCCAACCCCTACGACACCCTGCCGCCGGCCCCGTACTGGGCCGACGAGCAGGTGAAGAGCTACCCCTACGGCAATCCCGGTTAGCGCCGGGAGCGTCGCCTGTTCAGTCGTCCTCGCTCGCGGCCACCAGGTGCCCCTGTGACTGGAGGCTCGGTCCTAGCACGTCGTCGACGCCGAGCAGGCCGTCGTGGAGGACATCGTGCGCGAGGAGCACCTCTTCGGGCGTGCCGGGCTTCATCAGGGTGTCACCCTTGCGCTCGCTGCGTTCGAGCGCCTCGGCGAGGTCACGTCGCGAGTCCACGCCGAGCTTGCGGTAGGCCTTGGCCAGGTGGCCCTCGACCGTTTTCACGGTGACGAAGAGCTCGTCGGCGATCCGTTGGTTCGTCTTGCCCTCGGCAGCCAGGCGCACGACGCGCATCTCGGCCGGGGTGAGCGAGGCGATGCCGACCGTCCCGAGCCGCCGGGGTCGTGCACCTGCTGCTCGCAGCTGCGTACCGGCCTCCTCGACGAGGTGGCGGGCGCCGCACAGCGACGCCATGGTGGCGCCACGCCGCAGCACACCGCGTGCAGCTTCCTTGTCCTTCTTCTCGACCAGCGCCGTGCCGAGCTCGATGAGGGCGAGCGCCGCGTCGAGCCGGGCGGCGGAGGGCTCGAGCAACTCGACCGCCTCGCTCAGGAGCACGATGCGCTCCGTGAGGTCGACGGTCGACGCCGCCACGGCCCGCAGCCCGATGCCGATCGTGCGAACCGCCCCGAACTCGCGTGCCAGACGGAGGTGCTCGTCGGCGAGGCGATGGGCGTCGGCGTGGCGCCCGAGCGTGGCGAGCACCATGGCGGCGTCGGCACGCCAGGGCATGAGGGCGGGGTTCACAATGCCGAGCCCGAGGGCGTCCTCGCCCGCCTCGAGGAACTCCTCCAGACCGTCCTCGAGCTGTCCGGAGGCCACCATCAGCCGCCCTCGCTCGACGTGGACCGCCGCCCGGTAGATCGCCTCGTCGATCGCCTCGGGGCGCAGGGTGTTGATGAGGAGGGCCGCCTCGTCGACACGACCCTGGCCGAGTAGCACGTCGACCAGGCCGATGGTCGGCCGGGAGGATTCGCCACCGAGCTTGCTCCCGAGCTCGTACTGGATGCGGCACTCCTCTTCTGCGGCAGTGAGCGATCCTTGCCACAGGAGGGAGAGGGTGAGCAGTCGTGCGCAGTCGAGCTGGCTCTGCAAGTGGCCGATCTTGCGCGCTCGCAGCTCCACTCGGTGGAGCAGTTCGTCGACGTACTCGAAGCGGTCGGTGCACAGCAGCTCGTAGCAGGCGAGCGCCTGGACAGTCTCGACAACCGGGTCATCGCTAAGCAACTGGTCGGCGTCGAGCACGGCCTCCAGACTGGCCGCCAGCTCCTCGGCGGTGACGGTCGGCTCGCCGGCGACGTGGTTGATCTCGAGGAAGGTGCGGGCCATCTGCGGCATGGCCCGGCCGTTGTCGCCAGGCTGTGCCAGGAGGGTCCGCAGTCGCCGGACCCCTCGGCTGCGCTGCGCGGGGTGGCTCGAGGCCATGCTGAGGGCGAGCTCGAACTCGATCTGCAGGTCGCGCTCGACGGCGTCGAGGCGGCTGGTGACCCGCCGCACGGCCATCAGTGCCTCGGGGCGGACCTGGGGCATGTCCGCCAGCGCGTGGAGGAGTGCGACCGCCACCCGGATGACCTCGGCGTCGTTGGTGACCCCGAGCTCGATGGCCCGGGTGAAGTGCGAGAGCGCCGACGGCCGGCGCTGGGCGATCTCGGCCGCGGCCAGGTCGAGGCACAGGCTGCCGCGCTGCTCGGCCGGCGGGAACTCGGCCAACGCCCGGTGCAGACAGCGCAGCGCCAGGTCAACGTCACCCGCGCGCAGCGCCGTGCGCCCCGTGTGGCGCAGCCGTTCGGCGGTCACCACGTCCCCGGCCGGCTCGGTGGCGAGCAGATGCTGGGCGACGGTCGCCTCGTCGGCGCCGTGCTCGGCGAGCAGTTGTGCTGCTCGCGCGTGGAGCTGCGAGCGCCGGGCCGTCGGGATGTCGTGATAGATCGCCCAGCGGATGAGCGGCGAGCTGAAGCGCAGCGGCCGGCCGGGCCGGAGCAGCTCCATCTGGGAGGCAGCGTCCGCGGCACGTTCGGCGGCCAGGGCGTCGATCTTGGCCAGCAGTCGCGACACCGTCGGGTCCGAGATGTCGCCCAGCACCGAGCTCACCTGGAGGAGATCCGACGCGGCGACGGGCAGAAGCGCCAGGCGGCCCAGGACCATCTGGGTGATCTTGGGGACCGGCATCTCTTCGATGCGCCCCGCCATGTCGGCGGTCGGCCGCACCCGGTGGCGGAGCAGCGAGGGGAGTAGGGCGTTCAAGAACAGCGGCATGCCCCCGGTCGCGTCGTAGCAGGCTGCGACGAAGGTGGGGTCGGGCTCCTCACCGAAGTACTCGGTGATGATCGCCCGAACGCTCTCGGCCTGGAGCGCCTCGAGGGAGAACTGGCGGGTCCCGGGTTCCATGAGCAGCCAGTCGACCGGTCGCAGGCCGACCCCGGGGTGAAGCGGCCGTGTGGTGACGAGCAGCCAGATCTGCTGCTGTTCGAGGCGGTGCACGACGTACTGGAGGACGGCCAGCGTCTCGCGATCGGCGAGGTCGGCGTCGTCAACGGCAAGCAGCACCGGTCCGAGCTGTCGCAGAGCGATGACCAGGGCGTAGAACAGTGGGCTCACGTCCATCGGGGCGCGGTGGACGGCTTCGGGGCCGGTCACGAGGGCCTCGACCGCCTCGGCGCGTGCCACGATCTCCTCTGTCCCGCTGCGCAGCGCCGCCGCGGACTCGACGAACTTGCTCAAGATGGAGAAGGGTGTGCGCTTCTCGAACTCGCCCCCGCGTGCCCGCAGCACGAGGCCCCCCGAACGGCTGGCCACACCGCAGGCGGCGTTCAAGACCGCGCTGCGACCCGACCCCCACGGGCCCTCGATCGCAATGCACCGGCTCGGCACCTGGACCGTGCGGCTGAAGATCTCCTCGAATTCCCGTAGGAATTGACTGCGCTCGTGGAGCCAATACGAATCCGACCCTTGTGAGCGCCGTCGCTCCCCGGATGTTGGGGGCCCCTGGACGGCTGCCACTTTTCTCCTCTCTGGTTCACTGGCAGACCCCTGAAGCCGCCACCAAACTCCCTGCGTGGACCCCATGGTGCGCTCCAAAAACAAGGGCTGTCAAGCGCTCGTTTAGTTACAAAATAGATTGTTGATTACCGATTGCCAACTGGAGCGTCACCGCAGCGAAGCGGTCCACACTCGGTCCCCCATTTGTTCGAATTCTGTCGAACTACAGGCTGTTAGCCAAAGGGTACCGCCTGCCGCCGGAGCCTTATTCCAAGGGTTGCTGAAGTGCACGTCGCGCCTATTTCAAGGGTGCGCGGCCGGTCCCAGAGTGCCCTTCGGAGGCCGCTGCCGACAGGAGCAGATCCCAGCCCGTCGGGGTCAGCGCGTAGTTCGCCACGCTCCCCTCGGTGAAGTGGCGCCAGCTAGGTGGGTGCAGCAACGTGGCCAGCGACGCTGCCAGCACAGGGAGAGCAGCGAAGGGATCGCCGCGCCACGGGGTGAGCTCTTCACTGCTGGCTTCGTAGGGCCGGCGCCCACGCGCCGCATGGACGAGCTCGGCTGCAACTTGCCGGCGCGCCCCCCTTCCCTGGGCGGCGCCGAGCACCGCCAGGAGCAGTTGATGCGTCGCCACGCCCTCTCGCCCATCAGTGGCGTGCCTGGCGGGGCCCCCGGTGGCCACATCGACCAGCGCGCCGACCAGGTCCACTCCGGCCAGCCAGGCGTTGGCCGGCTCGACCAAGCGGGGGTTGATGTCGATGAACAGCGGCCCGTTCGCAGACACGATGACATCGGCCGAGAGGGCACCGTGCCACTCGATGTCGGAACCGAGCACCTCAAGCCACTCCCGCGCCTCGGGCAGCGCGATGCTCAGCTTGTGGCTGGCCCCGCCGCTCGGGCCCTCCTTGGTACGCGAGCAGGCGTGGAACGCCACGAGGCTCCCCCGGTCGAAGACGCACTGGCACATGGCGAGCGGGCCGTCCACTGCTGCCTGGACCAGGACGGGACCTCCGGCGGAGGTCGCGGCCCGGAGTGCGGCGATCGAGTCGACCCGAATCACGCCGCCCGAGGCGGTCCCGATGGGCGCTTTCACGAAGGCCGGGAAGGAGTCCCAACTTTCCGACCCGACCGAAGACCTGGGCTGGGGGATGCCCAGGCGGGTGAGCGTTGTGGAGGCGGACACCTTGTCTTGGACGGCGCAGAGGGCCTTGAAGTCTGGCACCGCGGTGGTGACACCGGCCGAGGCCAGACGCGACGGGGCCGCAGCCAGCACGGCGACCTGTTCCTGGGTCGGCACGAGCAGGTCGAAGCCACCTTCTGCGTAGGCAGCCAGCGCCGCGTCGAGCCAGATCAGGGGGTCGACACCGTAGGAAGGGACAGCACGCACCCGACAGACGTGGCGGGTGAAGCGGCAGAGGCAGAGCGGGTCCGGCGAAAGCACCTCGACAACGTGCCCGGCGAGAGCCAGGCGGGTTGCCGTCTGGCGGGCCGTGAGGCCCGATCCGTCGCTCAGGAGGACCTTCATAAGTATAGAGTCTATACTTATTCGTCATGGGACGTCCCCCCCGTATCGACCGCAGCTCGGTGCTCACCGCCGGCCTGGCCATCGCCGATGAGCGCGGCCTCGACGCACTCACCCTCCAGGCAGTGGCCGACCGGCTCGGCGTCACCCCGATGGCGCTCTACCGCCACGTCCCGGGCAAAGCCGCACTCCTCGACGGCATGGTCGAGCTCTTGCTCACCAATGCCTCCCTCCCTCCGGCAGAGCTGCCGTGGCACGAGCGGCTCGAACGACTCGCCACTGGGGTGCGCGCCACCGCACGTCGTCACCCCGAGGTCTTCTCGCTGTTGCTCCAGCGGCCGGCCACGACGACCGAGGCTCGTCGGTTGCCTGACCAGGTCCTCGCGGCACTCGTGGCCGCGGGCGTTCCTCCGGCGCGGGCCTCCCGCTGGGAACGGTTGCTGTCAACCGCCGTGCTCGGCTTCGCCGTGAGCGAAGTCGCCGGCCGCTTCGCTGGGCACACTTCCGCCGAACTCGACGGCGATTTCGAGGCTCTCCTCGGCATGCTGCGAACCGCCATCGAAGCGGAGGGCGCCTCAGGATGATGCGCCCTTGCGCGTGTCCAACTGCGCCGCATAGGGGATAAATCCTCTACCAATCCCCAGGGTCGTGCCGTTATGTTCGCTGGAAGCGATACCGCGTGGCAACCGCAGGAGTGGTGCAGCATGACCATCGCAGAGAGTCCGAACCGAGCAGCACCGGGTGACGCGCTCGACCGTGTCTTGGCGGATCCAGAGGTCCGCGCCGCCCTCGCGGTCATCGTGGCAAACGCCCCTCAGATGGCCCGCATCGTCGAGACCAGCACCGCGCTGCAGGCACTCGACCGAAGCCTCCCCACACGGCACGAGCAGTCGCTCTTGCCGGAGCGGCAATGGACGACGCAGGAATCCGCCCAGGTGTGGGACTACTCCGACGTCCTGTGGATCTTCGGCTACTGCGCCCACGCGTTCGAACGCCTGATGGATTCTGGACTGCTCAAGTCTGAGCTGCTCGGCACCCTCTCGCGGCTCGACGGCGCGGCCATGGGTGGGGCCTGAGCACGTCCTCGGGTTCGTCAGGCGCCTCGTGCCATGATGGCCCCATCTCGCACCGCGACGAACGGCAAGCCCCAGTAGCCCTCGCGACGATTCCGTTGGGCGGTGCCAATGCCCCTTTCGTCAACGTTCGTTCCCTCGCTTGCAGGATGGCGCGCTCTGCTCGGCATCGCTGGCATTCCGGCGCGCTGACGTGGAGTTCCACAGCACTCGCCTGCGCCGCCCTGACGCTGGCCATGGCCCCGGTCTCGGGTGCAGCAGTCTCGCAACCCCGCTCCGCAACGGGCTGTCCGACTGCCGCCGCCTCTCCCAGCAGCTCTCCGACGATCGCCATTGCATCCTTCAGCGACGGGAGCTGCGGCGGGTATTGGATCACGGCGGCCGACGGCGGCGTGTTCACGTTCGGTGACGCCCCGTTCTATGGCTCGATGGGTGGCAAGCCGCTCAACGCTCCGATCGTGGCGATGACGCCGACTCGCTCCGGTGCCGGCTACCTCGAGGTGGCCGCCGACGGCGGGGTGTTCGCGTTCGGTGACGCCC
>PMFN01000030.1:7771-157521 GCA_003155135.1 Acidimicrobiaceae bacterium
CGATGGGTGCCAAGCCGCTCAATCGGCCCATTGTCGCCGCAGCGGCCACCGGCGGCGGCTACCTCGAGGTGGCATCCGACGGCGGCGTGTTCGCGTTCGGCGGGGCGCCCTACGACGGCTCCATGGGTGGGAAGCCACTCCACCGGCCGATCATCGGCGCCGCAGCGGTGGCAGGGGGCTACTACCTCCTCGGGTCCGACGGCGGCGTCTTCACCTTTGGCACCGCCCCCTTCTACGGGACCGCGCCCGGGCCGCCGCTCGCCGGCACGACCATCGTGCTCGACCCCGGCCACGACGGCGGCAACGGTGCTGATCCGGCCTACATCAACCAGCCGATCTGGAACGGCGTCGAAGAGGAGGCCTGTGACACCGTGGGTGCCGAGACGGCAGGGGGCTACCCCGAGAACCTCTTCAACTGGAACGTGGCGCAGTATCTGCGTGCCGACCTGGTCGCTCAGGGTGCTCGCGTGATCCTCACCCGGGACTCGAACACGGGGGTCGGGCCCTGTGTGAATGAGCGGGCGGCGATCGGCAACGAGGCTGAAGCGGACGCCGCGGTCTCCATCCACGCCGACGGGGGCCCGGTCTCGGGCCGCGGGTTCGCCGTGCTCACCCCGGTCGCCGACGGCATCAATAACGCCGTGGTGCCGGCCTCTGACCAGCTGGGCACCGCGCTGCGCGATGCCTTTGTGGCCAGGACCGGGATGCCGACCAGTACCTACGACGGTGTCGACGGCCTCCAGCCGAGGAGCGACCTCGGAGGGCTGAATCTCACCACGGTGCCCAAGGTCCTGATCGAATGCGCCAACATGGCCAACGCCACCGACGCGTCACTGCTCGTCCAGCCCGCCTGGCAGCAGCAGGCCGCAGCGGCGATCGCCGCCGGCCTCTCCTCCTACCTCGGCGGCTGAGCGGGCGCCTCGAGCGCCGACCGCCGGTGCCCGCAGGCCACGCCTCCTCGCCGGCCGAGCGACGCGCACTCAGTCGACGCCGGCGTCGATCAGCCCTGAGACCGCCTCGATGAGCGCCAGGTGGGTGAAGGCCTGGGGGAAGTTACCGAGGTGTTCCCCGCTCTTGGCGTCGATCTCCTCTGCGTAGAGCTTGAGCGGGCCGGCCAGGGCCAGCAGCTTCGAGCAGAGGTCCTTCGCCCGGTCGAGCTCGCCGATCATGGTGAGAGCGGTCACGAGCCAGAACGAGCAGATGGTGAAGGTGCCCTCCTCCCCGGAGAAGCCCGTGTCGGTGGCGTCGACCCGGTAGCGCAGCACCAGGCCGTCCTGTGTCAGGTCGTCGGCGATGGCGAGCACGGTGGAGCGCACTCTCGGGTCGTCGGGGGGGAGGAAGCCCATGATCGGGATGAGGAGCAACGAGGCGTCGAGCTCGTCGTTGTTGTAATGCTGGCGGAATCGCCCAGCCTCGTCGACACCGTGCTCGAGCACGTCGGCCCTCATCTCGTCGGCGGCCTTCTGCCAGGCGTCGGCACGCTCGTCATTGCGCTCGCGTGCGAGCTGCGCGCCCCGGTCGGCGGCGACCCAGCACATGACCTTGGACGCGGTGAAGTGCTCGGGGTCGCCCCGGATCTCCCAGATCCCCTGGTCGGGCTCGTCGCTGTGCGCGATGGCCGCCTCGACGAAGCCCGCCGCACCTTCCCATGTGTTGTGGGCGATGCGGGCCGCCGCGCCATGCCGCAGGTGGGTGTCGATCGCGTCGAGGAGCATCCCCCAGACGTCGTTCTGGTGCTGGTTCCATGCGCCGTTGCCCACCCGCACCGGACGGGAGTTCCGCCAACCGCTCAGGTGGTCGAGCGTGCGCTCGGTCAGGTCCCGCTCGCCGCCGATCCCGTACATGATCTGGAGCTCGAAGGCCTTGTCGGTGGCACCGTCGGCCACCGCTCCGAGGACGAAGGCGAAGAACTCGAATGCCTCCCAGGCGAACCCGAGCCGGTAGAGCGAGCGCAACATGAAGCCCGTGTCGCGGATCCAGGTGAAGCGGTAGTCCCAGTTCCGGGCGCCACCGGGCGTCTCGGGCAGCGAGGTGGTCGACGCCGCCATGATCGCCCCGGTGGGCGCGTAGCTGAGGCCCTTCAAGGTGAGTGCGCTCCGCTCGAGATACGTGCGCCAGCGGTGGTCCGGGAACGTGCCGCCGCTCAGCCACCCGCGCCAGTAGCGCACCGTGGTGTCGATGTCGGCTGCCACCTCTTCGGGTGTCTCGGGCCACGACGGCCCCCAGGTGAGCGCGATGAACGCGCTCTCCCCCTCCGTCAAAGTGGTGCGGCCGTAGCCGCTCGCCCCCATGGTGGCGAGGCGCAGGGTGGACGAGAGATGCAGGGGCGGCCCCGCAGCGCAGGTGATGCTCATCTGGTGGTAACTGTCCCCGTCGTAGGCCCAGTCGCCCGGCGTCAGCCCGTACTCGAAGAGCGGTTGGCAGTTGGCCACGACATCGACGGACCCGTCGATGCAGCGCGCCACTCGCAACAGGGTCCCGGTGGCGGCCACGTCGCCGGGTGCGCGCAGATAGTCCTCGCGTCGGTGGCCCTCTTCGACCGGGCGTACGACCAACAGGTCCTCCACGATGAGCCATCCGGTGGGCGCATGCCAGGTCGTCTCGAGCACCATCGTGCCGGGTAGGTAGCGACGCTGGTGGGGCACTTCGGTGTTGACGGGCCCCAGGCGGAAGTACCCCGCCGACCGGTCCAAGATGGCGCCGAAGATGCTCGGCGAGTCGGGCCGCGGCAGGCAGAGCCACTCGACGGAGCCGTCGGGTGCGATAAGACAGCTGTTCTCGCAGTCTGAGAGGAAGGCGTAGTCGGCGATCGCCGGAAACATGTTCATGGCGCAGCTCCTCAGATCTGGCTGGAATGCGTTGCCCGATGAAGGCAGCGCACGCTCATTGGTGGTCTGCGGCCCCGCGTGGTGGACTCGTGCCGCTTCCGGGCTCTTGCGCCGCGCGTTCACGTTCGATGGATTCGCGGTTGGTGTGGCCGGGCCAGGGGTGCTCCAGCGCCCAGTCCTCCTCGGCGGCGCTGACCGGTCCGCCCGGCGGCGGCTCGACCACCCCCGAGGCGATGTCCGCCGCCACCCCCTCTTCGAACCGCACCTCGGTCCGGTCGATCTCGGCGTCGAGCACCTCGGCGCGCTGGCGGCTCCGGCGGAAGGGGTTCCAGCGCCCCCGGTCATCGCTGGCCGCGGCCACCGCCTTCGACTCGTCCTGCTCGGACAGCTGCGCGTCGGCGCTGAACACGCCCTCTTCTCGTGCCCGCCACGCCGCGTCCTCCACCGGCAGCGGGTCCGCTCCCCCCGCTGGTTCGCTCTCGCCGCTCACCGTGCATCCCCCTCGTGGACGCGTGCCCGCCGCTGCACGGCGCCAAGTATCACCCGGCGCGCATCGCTCCACAAGGCGTTCTTCGTTCCACCAGCGTCAGAGCCCGAGGATGAGGCGAGAGAGGCGGTCACGCACCGACGTCACGCTCAGGGGCTCGAGCACGGCGATGGCGTGGGCGTCGGGACCGACGAGGTAGCGGGCCCGCGGGTGCGAGGACGTGAGGGCGTTGGCGATGACCTTGGCCACCTGCTCGGGTGAGCGCATGATCGGCTCGAAGCCGCGGGTGAAGCCGGTCAGCCGACCGTAGGCGCCTGCGTAGCGCGATCCCGCCCGGGCGCTCACCTCGCCTTGGAACTCGTCCCAGATACCGGTGCGGATCCCGCCCGGTTGGATGAGCACCACCTTGATGCCGTCGGCCGCCACCTCGGCGCGCAGTGCGTCCGACACGCCCTCGATCGCGTGCTTGGAGGCCTGGTACCAACCGGTCAGCGGCGTCGTGGTGAAGCCGTAGATGGACGAGACGTTGACGATCCGCCCGCTGCCAGCGCGGCGCATGTGGGGGATGGCGAGGCGGGCCAGGCGGATCGGCGCTGCGACCATCGTCTCCAAGATGACCGCCACCTCGTCGTCACCCACGTCTTCGACCGCGCCGCTCGCCGAGAAGCCCGCATTGTTCACGATGCCCCACGGCTCGTAGCGCTCGATCAGCTCGGCGCAGCCGACACGGTCGGTCACGTCCAAGATCGCGGTCTCGACGCCAACACCTGCCTCGGCGGCCGCTTCCTTCACCAGGTCCGCCTTGGCGGCCGAGCGCACGGTGGCGACCGAATGCATGTCTCGGCGGGCCACCTCGAGCGCGGTGGCGAGTCCGATACCCGAGTTGGCCCCGGTGGTGATCACAATTCGCGCGGTGCTCATAGTCGCCTCCGGCCACGACACTACCGAGCACGCTGCCGGCTCACCTGGGCCGGCCACGAGACAACGCGACCGCGAACTGCCAAGATCGCAGCGACGTCGGACCGAGACCAGGAGAGACCCATGACCCTTCACGAGCGCGACACGGTGCGCGACGAACTGCTCGACACCTGCTTCGCAGGCCAGGACGTACGAAAGTCCCTGCCGAAGTACAAATTCCCGAAGGACCAGATGCGCGCCGAGGACGCCTACCAGGTGGTGTCCGACGAGATCGCGCTCGACGGCATCGACCGCCAGAACCTCGCCACCTTCTGCCAGACGTGGGAGGAACCCGAGTCCCTCAAGCTCATGGCGCTGTCGGTCAACAAGAACCTGATCGACAAGGACGAGTACCCCCACACTGCCGAGCTCGAGCGGCGTTGTGTGCACATGCTCGCCGATCTCTGGCACGCCCCGGACGCCGCCAACTCGGTCGGCTGCTCGGCCATCGGCTCATCGGAGGCCTGCATGCTCGGCGGCATGGCGGCGAAGTGGCGCTGGCGCCAGAAGCGAGAGGCCGAAGGCAAGCCGACCGACCGGCCCAACATGGTCTGCGGGCCCGTGCAGGTGGTCTGGCACAAGTTCGCCAAGTACTGGGACATCGAGATGCGCGAGGTGCCGATGTCCGAGGGGCACTACTGCATGACGGCCGAGGACATGCTCGAGCGCGTCGACGAGAACACCATCCTGGTCGTGCCGACCTTCGGGGTGACCTACACGGGCGCCTACGAGCCGGTGCTCGAGCTGTCGCAGGCGCTCGACCAGCTGGAAGAGGACACGGGCATCGACGTGGGGATCCATGTCGACGGCGCGAGTGGTGCCTTCCTCGCCCCCTTCTGCGCCCCGCACATCGAGTGGGACTTCCGCGTGCCGCGGGTCAAGTCCATCAGCACCTCGGGCCACAAGTTCGGGCTCGCCCCTCTTGGGGTGGGCTGGGTCATCTGGCGCGACGCCGAGTATCTGCCCGACGACCTCATCTTCCATGTCACCTATCTCGGCGGCGACATGCCGGTCTTCCAGATCAACTTCTCCCGGCCCGCCGGCCAGATCGTCGCCCAGTACTACAACTTCGTGCGCCTCGGCTTCGACGGCTACCGCGCTGTCCACGAAGCCTCCTATGAGACGGCCATGTACCTTGCCGGGGAGATCGTCAAGCTCGGTCCCTTCGAGCTGCTCTGCACCGGTGACCCGCGCACCGGCATCCCGGCGGTGGCCTGGCGGATCAGGAAGGGCGAGGAGCCCGGCTACACCCTCTACGACATCGGCGACCGGCTGCGCTGCACCGGGTGGCAGGTTCCGGCCTACCCCCTCACCGGCTCGGTGTCGGACATCTCGATCCAGCGGGTGCTGGTGCGCCAGGGGGTGAGCCGCGACCTCGCCTCGCTGTTGCTCGACGACATCACCTCGGCCATCGAGCACTTCGACCGCCACCCGGTCACCGTGTCCATGACCAAGGAGGAGTCGGGCGGCTACAGCCACCTCTAGGCCTGCGCGGCTCAGGGGTGCTCGGCGACCCAGGCCTCGATGGCTGCGGCCTCTCCGGCCACGTGCCGCTCGAGTCCGCCCACGATGGCGCGCTCCACGTTGCGGCCGACGATCGGGAAGTTGACCTTCAGCTCGCCCTCGGCGATCTGCTGGGTGCCCGCCGGCGCCTCGAGGAAGAGGTGGGTGCCCGAGCACGTGAGCAGGTCGGTGTAGTGGTCAGGGACCATGGTGAAGCTGGCGTGGTGCTCGGCGAGGTCGAACGACGTGTGGATGACCCATGTCAGCTTGTCGGGGTCGAGCACCGCTTGCACCGCCGGTGACATCGCGCCGGTGAAGGCGTAGCGGACCGAGACCGAGACCACGCCGTCGGACTCGGTGCGCTCGAGCACCTCAGGGGTGCCGAGGTTCGGCATGCCCGAGAGCGCGGCGTAGTAGGCGGAGTCGACGAGAGTGCGCTCCACCGCGTCGCGCGGTGCCCCAATGGGCTGGTCGATCTCGAAGTGCACCGCTCAGGCCCCGGGGGCCGGCGCGGGCCTGGTCGGAGGGAGGCCGAGCTTGCGGTGGTCCCAGCTCACCGTGCGCTCCACCTCCAGGCGGACCACCACCCGCTTGTGCAGCATCGTCTCGACGAAGGGCGCCAGCTCGTCGTTGTACTCGCCGTAGTAGCGGCTGAACACGTCGACGCCGAGCGGCCACATGCGCTCGGGGTCCTCGATGATCTCGGCCGTCCCGACGAGTTCGACGCCGCGCAGCTCCTCGTAGTACTCGCCGGCCTCGAACAGGCAGGTCATCTTCGGGTTGCGGCGCAGGTTCACGACCTTTTGGGCCTTGGCCTTGGACTCGAGGGCGATCGAGCCCTCCAAGAACCCGTACCACATGGCCACCGCGTGGATGGAGCCGTCGTGGTTGATCGTGCACATGGACATGGGGCGACGCTCGTGGAGGAAGGCGTCGATCTCTTCGGGGGTCATCTTGATCAGGCCCCGCTGCTTCACGCCATGACCCATCGCCTCGTTCGGTGCGTGCATCAGCCCCCCGTGCCTTCGTCCCCTGCGATCGGGACGAGCGTACCCGGGGCGGGCCGGCGAGGCGGCGGGCATGCGCCAAGAGTTCATCTGAGGATCACCTCGGTGTTGCGCGCACTTCGCGACCCGTTCACCTCGCTTTTCTACATTCGTCGGTGATGGACGCCACTCGCTGGGCCCAGAGCAGCAGAGCAGGGACCGGGCGCGGGCTGACCGACCGCCGACGGCCGGAGGCCCACCAGGTCGTCCCCTTCGCGCGGGTGTCCCGACGCCCGGCGCTCGAGGCGACGACGGAGGGACCGCCCCCCCTCCCCCCGTCGTCGCCTCCACCACTCGGCTCCCCTGAGCGAGCCTCGGTCCCCGCCCCATCTGACGACGCGGCCTGATGCGTCCGCACGGCTCGAGCCCGTGCCGTCCCGGCGCAGGTCGATGACGACGCTGACCGACCGCCCCGACACCGGACGCTCCGACGGCCCGAGCGGTTCCGCCCACGACAGCCGGCCGCTGGTGCTCGTCGTCGACGACGAGGAGTCGTACCGCCAGGCGCTCGCCTCGGGGCTCTCGAGGGAGGGCTTCGCCGTCGAGGTGGCCGGGGACGGCCACGAGGCCCTCCGCCTGTTCCACCGAGTCCATCCCGACCTCGTGCTGCTCGACGTGATGCTGCCCGACCAGTCGGGCATCGAGCTGTGCCAGCGAATGCGGGCGCTCGCCCCGGTGCCGATCATCATGGTGACCGCCCGGGACTCCGAGGTCGACGTCGTCTTGGGGCTCGAGCTCGGCGCCTCCGATTACGTGGCGAAGCCCTTCCGGCTCCGCGAGCTGGTTGCGCGCATGCGCGCCGTGCTCCGCCGGGGGGCGGCGACCCCCGCCCCGCTCGACCAAGTCCTCCAGGTCGGGCCCATCCGGCTCGACACCGGGCGCCGGGAGGTGACCGTGGCCGACACCTTCGTCGACCTCTCCCGCAAGGAGTTCGACCTGCTCGCGCTGCTCATGTCCCATGCCGGCCAGGTGGTCACCCGAGAGTGGTGCATCGACCGGCTCTGGTGGGACCAAGACCTCTCCGACACCCGGACCCTCGACACCCACGTGAAGCGCCTGCGGCGCAAGATCGAGGTCGATCCGGCCAATCCGCGTCATCTGGTGACCGTGCGCGGCGTGGGCTTCCGGTTCGAACCCTGAGGGTCGGATCGGGCGCCCAGGCGGCCCACGGCACCGCTCGATACGCTGGAACCATGCAGATTGGCGACGTCATCGAGGATTTCGAGCTTCCCGACGAGAATGGGGACTACCGCCGCCTGTCGGACTTCCTGGCCGAGGGGCCGGTTGTCCTGTTCTTCTACCCCCAGGCCATGACTTATGGCTGCACCCGGGAGAGCTGCCACTTCCGCGACTTGGCGACCGAGTTCAAAGAGGTCGGTGCGTCGCGTGTGGGTATCAGCGCCGACAAGGTCGACAAGCAGAAGGAGTTCTCCGAGAAGCACGCATTCGACTTCCCCTTGCTGTCGGACTCGAAGGGCGTCGTCGCCGAGGCCTTCGGGGTGCGCCGGGCGCGACTCCTCGGCAACAAGCGGACCACCTTCGTCATCGGCACCGACGCCACGCTGCTCGGCGAGTTCCACTCCGAGGTGAACTTCTCCTCGCACGCCGACAAGGCACTGGCACTCCTGCGCCAGCGCGCCAGTGCCGCCTGAGCGGGCCCCCGACGTCGAGGCGAATGACCGGGCACTGCGCTCCACCGGTCGCTCGAGCCTGCGGCGAAAGCGCGAACGGGGCTCCTTTGACCGCACGACCGCCGAGGAGATCCTCGACGAGGGCATCGTCTGCCACGTCGGCTTCAGTGATGGCGGCAACACCTTCGTCGTGCCCATGGCCTACGCCCGGATCGACGACACGCTCTATCTGCACGGGGCGTCGGCCAACCGCACGCTGCGTGCCGTCGCCGCCGGGGCGCAGATCTGCGCAACGGTCACGCTCCTCGACGCGCTGGTGCTGGCCCGCTCCGCGTTCCACCACTCGGTGAACTACCGCTCGGTCACCCTGTTCGGTACCGGGCGCAGGGTGACGGACCCCGCAGAAGGGCTCGCCGCGTCAGTCGCGCTCTTGGAGCACATCGCGCCCGGCCGGAGCCGCGACGCCCGGCTCCCCACGCCGGCCGAGCTCGTGGCCACCCTCATCGTTGCCGTCCGCATCGACGAGGGGTCCGTCAAGATCCGCACCGGCGACCCGATCGACGACGCCGAGGACCTCGACCTCGGCATCTGGGCCGGGATCATCCCACTCGAGACCGTGGCCGGGCGGGGGCAACCCGCTGCCGACCTCGATGGGTCGGTCACCCTCCCGCCCTACGCCGAGCGCCCGCAACGACGGCGGTGACCACCGTCGCGGTGACCGGTGCCGCCTCGGGCATCGGTGCAGCCTGCGCCGAGCGACTCGCTGCTGGAGGACACGACGTGATCGGGGTGGACCTCGCCGGCTCCGACGTCGAAGCCGATCTCGGCACCACCGAAGGCAGGGCGGCCGCCGTGCGCGCCGTCATCGAGCGCGGCGGTGGGGTACTCGACGGGCTCGTCACCTGCGCCGGGCTCGGCCCGACGTCCACGCGGCCGGGGTCGTCCCTCGTCTCGGTCAACTACTTCGGTACCGTGGTGGTGCTCGAGGGCCTCCGACCCGCACTGGCGCGCAGCGCGAGTGGCAGCGCGGTGGCCATCGGCTCGAACTCGGCCACCATCCAGCCCGGCGTGGCCCTCGGCGTAACGCAGGCGTGCCTGGCCGACGAGGAGCTCACCGCTCGGCGCCTGGCCGACGAGGCGGGTGCGGTGGCAACGTACCCGGCCACCAAGCTCGCCATCGCCCACTACGTGCGCAGCCGGGCGACGGGGGCTGACTGGGCGGGGGCGGGGCTGCGGCTCAACGCCATCGCCCCGGGCATGGTCGCGACCCCGCTCGTCGACGAGGGCCGCGCCGACCCCGAGCTCGGTCCGCTCTTGGACGCCCTGCCCATCCCGCTCGGCCGACCAGGGCAGCCGGTCGAGATCGCCGCCCTCGTGGCTCTCCTGCTCTCGGGCGAGGGGGGCTTCTTCTGCGGGTCGGTCCTCTACGTCGACGGTGGCACCGACGCCCTGCTGCGCACCACCGACTGGCCCGCGCCCTTCGTCCTGGCGCCTCGCTCCGGCGGGCGGCCGGGCACGGCCTGAACAGCGCCCGAGAGGGCCCGGCGCACCGGGCCAATACACTCGACGAGTGATCCACGGGGAGCCCGAGATGACGGTGCCCACAACGGTGCGAGCCCGGAAGGTGCGGGTGCGATGAACCTGGCCTCCGCGGTGTGGATTGCCGACATCGGCCGCAGCTTGCGTGCCGCCTTCTTCATGTTCTGGGTGACCCTTTGGCCACTCATCCTCGGCTTCGGCCTCTCGGGAGCGGTGCAGGCCTTCATCAGCCGCGACGCCATGCAGCGCCGCCTCGGCGACCACCGTCCGCCGGCGGTGACCCGCGCGTCGGTCTACGGCATGGTGTCCTCGTCGTGCTCCTACGCCGCCTCAGCCCTCTCCAAGTCCCTTTTCGTGAAGGGCGCGGACTTCATTGCGGCCAACGTGTTCATGTTTGCCTCCACCAACCTGGTCATCGAGCTCGGCATCGTCCTTGCCGTCCTCATGGGCTGGCAGTTCGCCGCCAGCGAGTTCGTCGGCGGGATCATCATGATCGTGCTGCTGGTGGCTGTGGGCAGCCTCTACCTGCGCGGGCGCCTGGTGGTCCAGGCCCGCCAGCGCCTGGAGGAAGAGGAATCCCACGTGCACCCGAGCGAGGATGCCGCCCTCGAGCGCGAACCATGGCGCCAACGCCTGCGTTCCAAGTCCGGGTGGGCCGACGCGTCGGCGTACACAATGTCGGACCTCACCATGATCCGAAAGGAGCTGGTAATCGGCTACGTCGTCGCCGGATTCCTGGCCACACTGGTGCCGACCAGCGTGTGGAATGCCGTGTTCCTCCACGGCCATGGCTTCTGGACGAGCCTCGAGAACGTGGTCGTCGGGCCCTTCATCGCCATCATCAGCTTCGTGTGCTCGGTGGGCAACGTGCCGCTTGCCGCCGCACTGTGGCACGGCGGCATCTCGTTCGGGGGCGTGATCTCGTTCATCTTCGCCGACCTCATCGCCTTCCCCCTGCTCCTGATCTACCGCCGCTTCTACGGGACCCGGCTCGCGCTGCGCATGCTGGCGGTGTTCTGGGCCGTCATGTCGACCGCCGGGCTCATCACCGAGGGCATCTTCCGGGCGGCCGGCCTCGTGCCGACGACGAGGCCGGCGACGGTCGTTCCGGCACACTTCTCCTTCGACTACACGACCTGGCTCAACATCGTGTTCCTCGTGCTGTTCGCCGTCTTGTACTGGACCTATCGCAACCGGGCGCGCTTCGGTGCGGGCCAGGGCTATGCCAACGACCCGGTGTGCGGGATGCAGGTCGAAGTCCTCCATGCGCCCGCCACGGTGGTCCGAGACGGCACCACCACCTACTTCTGCTCGGACCACTGCGCGACCCGCTTCCGTGCCGACCCGGGCAGGTTCGAGCGTGGTCGGGCCGGTGCCCCGGCGGCGCCCGCCGTCGAGCCCGGCGCCTCGGCCCAGCGCATCGAGCTCGGCCGTGAACCCTGAGCGACGTGGTGCCTGGGGGGAGGTAGTAGCCGTTGAAGGGGGCGTCGGCGAGCGCCGGGACGTCGGCGAGCGAGGGCCCTCGTGGCCGGCGCCCGGGGCCTGGCGGGTGGCGCTTCTGTTGAAGCCGTACGCGAGCGACTCGTTCTCCGCTTCGGGATTGACCCACGCCGCGACGATGGGCACGCCGTGCCAAAGATTCCGCGTCGGCGACCAAGGCGACGATGCCCTCCGCGTGGAGGAGCCCGGCGAGCTCCGCCTCCGGTCTCGGCGAGCTGTGCGCGGGCCCCTCGGCCACCGCCTTCCCGGCCAGCAACCGGTCGGTGTGTTGCGTCCCCACGCGCGGGTGGGCTCTTTGCGAGCCGTCGCCGTGGTCGGCCGGGGACTCCGTAGGGTGGCGGGATGCCCGGCCGCATCATGGTGGACATCGCGCCACTGCGCGAGAGCCGGGCCTTCCGCCTCTTGTTCCTCGCCGGGCTCATCACCACCCTCGGGAGTCAGCTCACCGTGGTGGCGGTGCCGTTCCAGGTGTACGACCTCACCCGGTCCTCGTTCCAAGTCGGCCTGGTCAGCCTGGCCCAGCTCGTGCCCCTCATCGTCGGCTCGCTCATCGGTGGCTCGGTCGGCGACGCAGTCGACCGGCGCAAGATCTTGGCCTTCACGGGCATCCTGCTCGGCTTCACCAGTGCAGCCCTGGCCCTCAACTCGCTGGGCGGGCACCCCCTGCTCTGGGTGCTCTACGTGGTGCCGGCCCTGGCGGCCGGGCTCAACGGCTTCTCGGGGCCGGCGCGCATCGCCGCCATCCCGCTGCTGCTCCCCGCCCGGCACCTCGTCGCCGCGTACTCGTTCTCCCAGATGGTCTTCCAGGTCGGCGCCGTGGTCGGCCCGGCGGTCGCGGGCGTGCTGATCAGCTCCGTCGGGGTCCCCTGGGTCTACGGCATCGATGCGTGCACCTTCGCCTTCACCGTCCCGCTCTATGTGGCGATGGGGCCGCTGCCGCCGACGCCGGGCACCCGTCGGCCAGGGGTCGGGTCGATCATGGAAGGGCTCCGCTACATCCGTGGGCGCCAGGCCATCCAGGGCGTCTTCTTGGTGGACATCAACGCCATGGTGTTCGGCATGCCGCGCGCCCTGTTTCCGGCGCTGTCCACCTCGGTCTTCCACGGGGGAGCCACCACCCTCGGCTACCTCTACGCCGCGCCGGGTGCCGGCGCGCTCATCGGTGCGGCGACCACCGGTTGGGTGACCCACCTGCGCCGGCGCGGGCTCGCCGTCGTGGTGGCTGTCGTCGTCTGGGGTGCGGCCATCACCGTGTTCGGATTCAGCCACGTGCTGTGGGTCGCCCTGTGCCTGTTGGCCGTGGCCGGTTGGGCCGACGTCATCTCGGCGGTGCTGCGCAACACGATCCTCCAGACCGAGGCCCCCGACGAGTTCCGCAGCCGCCTCTCCTCGGTGCAGCTGGCAGTGGTCCAGGGCGGCCCGCGCCTCGGCGATCTCGAGTCGGGAGCGGTGGCTGACCTGGTCAGCACCGAGTTCGCCATCGTCTCGGGCGGTCTCGCCTGCATCGCCGGGGCGATCGCCCTCGCCGCCCTCCTGCCGGGCTTCCGCCACAACCGCGCCTCGCCCGGGCCCGGGGCCGAGTCGGTGGCGCAGGACACCTGAGCGACCGAGGAGCTCAGTGCTGCCCGTCGGCGAGCACGCCGGGTACCCCGAGCGTCACCGGCGTCGAGCCGGCCAGTTGACCGCAGGCGGCGTCGATCTCGACGCCGCGCGTCGAGCGCACCGTGGCGTTCACGCCGAGCGAGCGAAGCTGGTCTCTGAAGTCCCCGACGCCCGCCGCCGGCGTGCCGCGCACCGCGTAGCCCGGTGTCGGATTGAGCGGGATGAGGTTCACGTGGGCGCCGAGATCGCGCGCTATCCCGGCCAGCTCGCGGGCGTCCTTTCGGGTGTCGTTGACCCCGTCGATGAGGGCCCATTCGAAGGAGAGCCGGCGACGGGTGGCCGCGATGTAGGCGGCGCAGGCCTCCTGGAGCACGGCGAGTGGGTAGCGGCGGTTGATGGGGACGAGCTCGTCGCGCAACTCATCGTTGGCGGCGTGGAGGGAAACCGCCAGGTTCACCGGGAGGCTGGCAACGGCCAGGCGCTTGATCCCGGGCACGATGCCCACCGTCGACACGGTCAGGTGCCGGGCGGACATGCCGACGTCGTCGTGCAGCCGCTCGATCGCCGCCCAGAGGTTGTCGTAGTTGGCGAGGGGCTCGCCCATGCCCATGAAGACGACGTTGGAGAGCCGGCGCGGCTCGGCCGCCCTACGGGCGACCATCACCTGCTCGAGGATCTCGCCGGTGCTGAGTTGGCGGGTGAAGCCGGCCTGGCCGGTGGCGCAGAACTGGCAGTTCATCGCACAACCGGCCTGGGTCGAGACGCAGACGGTGACCCGGTCGCGGTACGCCATCAGCACCGTCTCGATCTGGGCGCCACCGGCCAGGGAGAACAGCCACTTGATAGTCGCACCGTCGTCGGCGGTGCGCCGGTGCGCCTCGTCGAGCTGGGCGCCGAGCTCTTCTTCGAGCCGGTCGCGCAACGCGAGCGGCAGGGTCGTCATCTCCGCTGGGCGCTCGCCGCGCCGATAGAGGCCCTCCCAGACCTGGGCGGCCCGAAATCCCGGCTCACCGTCGAGGAGCTCGGCCAGGCCCTGGCGGTCGAGGTCATAGGTGCCGGGCATCGCGCCACGCTACGCGCTGGGCGCGGCCAACGGCCCCCGCCCGAGGCTGAGGCGGGCGCCCGAGTGCCTCGCCCAACGCCGCCGGCGTCCCGCCCGTCGCCGCAAAGCGAGTTGAATGGCCTGGTGAACCGGCGACGGCCCAGCGCGGCGAACCCGTGATCGCAACGCTCCTCGGCCACGCAGTACAGCTGAGCGGCCTCGACATCCTCTGGGTGGCCCTCGCCGGCCTGGCCGCCGGGGGTATCAACTCGGTTGTCGGCTCGGGCACCCTGATCACGTTCCCGCTGCTGCTCGCCCTCGGGTACCCGCCGGTCATGGCCAACGTGTCCAACACGGTCGGGCTGGTGCCCGGCTCGGCGATGGGAGCGGTCGGCTACCGGCGCGAGCTCGTGGGCCAGGGGAAGCGGGTGACCCGCCTCGCCATCGGCTCGCTCATCGGCGGCGCCATCGGTGCGACCTTGCTGCTGCAGCTCCCCGCCAGCGCCTTCAAGGCTATCGTCCCGGTGCTCGTCGGCCTCGGCGTCGTACTCGTGATCGTCGGCCCGTGGCTCAACCGCTGGCTGGCCGAGCGGCGCACCCACCCCCACCCGACGGGGGCGAGTGCGGGCCTGTTCGCAGGCGTCACGGCCGTCGCCGTCTACGGCGGGTACTTCGGTGCCGCCCAGGGCGTGCTCCTGATCGCCATCATGGGGATCTTCTTGGACGAGGAGCTCCAGCGCATCAACGCCGCCAAGAACGTCCTGGCCGGCCTGACCAATCTGGTGGCCGCGGTCATCTTCATCATCTTCAGCCACATCGCGTGGCTGCCCGCACTGGTCATCGCCGGCTCGAGCGCGGTCGGTGGTGGCATCGGCGGCCGCTACGGACGCCGGATCCCGGCCAACCTGCTGCGCGGCGTCATCGTCATCGTCGGCGTGATCACCATCGTGCGGCTGGTCTGAGGTGGCGACGGCGAGACGGGATAGGAAGGCGCGATGGTCGTCCTGAGCGCGGGACTGCTCGTGTGGCAGCGGGCCCCGGGCGGGGGGCTGCTGGTCCTGCTCGCGCACCCGGGAGGGCCGCTGTGGACGCGCAAGGACGAGGGCGCCTGGTCCATCCCGAAGGGCGAGGTGGAGCCGGGGGAGGACCCCTACGCGGCGGCCGTGCGGGAGTTCAACGAAGAGACCGGCGCCGCGCCGCCCGACGGGCCGAGCATCGCGCTCGGGGAGATCCGGCAGCGGTCGGGCAAGCACGTGGTGGCCTGGGGCATCGAGGGCACGTTCAACCCGGCCACGCTCGTGCCCGGGCACTTCGAGCTCGAATGGCCGCCGAAGAGCGGGCGGCTGGCGTCGTTCCCCGAGATCGACCGGGTCGAGTGGTTCGACCTCGACACCGCACGGCGCAAGCTGCTCGGCGCACAGTGGCCGCTCGTCGAGGCCCTCGTCGCGCTCGTCGGTTGAGACGTCACCAGTACGAGGTACCCAGCGCCCCCTTGAAGGGGCCGACGATCCTCGAGGTGATCCAGCCGCCGTAGAAGTCGCCGTCCTGGGCCCGCACCACCTCGCCGTCGATGGTGGCCTCGCTGACCCTGCCGGGGTAGAAGGCGATGTGCCCGGCCAGCGCCTCGAAGCCGGGGGAGGGCGACGGGTACGACCAGCCGATCGAGGGCACGCCCTCGGCTTCCCAGTAGTGGGCGGCGCCCTTGTACTCGCACCAGGTCACCTCGTCGCCCTGGGTCAACCTCGTCATCTCGACGTCGGCGAACGGCAGGTAGTAGACGGGCGGGTGGCTGGTCTCGAGGGTGCGCAGGGCCCGGTGGCTGCGGGCCAGCTCCCCGTCGCCGAGCCGGACCACCACCACGGCGTCGGTGCGCTCGAGGTGCGGCGGGCGCGGGTAGTCCCAGACCGACTCTTGGCCGGGGCCGACCGGATCTCGCTCCATCACCCACCTCCTCGACTCGGGCGTCGCGACCCTACGGCCGAACGCCGAGCCTCCACGCGCTCTGCCGCCGGGCGCACGAGGTGCCGAGGCCACCGCACGGCCGCCAGCTGGGAGAATCAGCGCCGTGGCACTCCGAGCGCTCAGCGCGCGCCTGCTCCTCGGCACTGTGCTGCTCGGCGCCGTGCTCGCCTCGATGGGCGGCCCGGCGGCGGCAGCGGTCCAGGACCCGGCCCGCTCGATCGCCCCCAAGCCGGACTACCTCGATGCCTGCGCCCTGTCGGGTCTCGATGATTCGATCGGCTGCCTCGGCGTCACGCTCGACGCCATCGATGCCGCCCGGGCCCGCGAGCACCTGGGTGCCCTCGACCTGCCGGCCTCGTTCGCCTCCCTGCCCTTCGACGAGCAGATGCTGCTCGTGCTCGACGAGGAGCGCACGGCACGGCACCTTCGGCCGGTGGCGGCCGTCGCACCGGCCCTCGACCGTGCCGCTGCGCAGGGTGCGGCGGTCGACGACCTCGCCCCGGCCCCAGGCGCCTCGTTCCACGCGGTGGAGCTCGACGCGCTCGCCGGCTTCTACAACGCCCTCGACATCGACTACCAGTGGCTCTACGACGACGGGCCCGGCAGCGGGACGGCGGGATGCGGCCGGTCCGGCGACCAGGGCTGCTGGGCGGACCGCCACATCGCACTCGCCTCGTACACGGGGGGCGGTGCACTGGTGCTCGGCGCCGCCGAGGACCCGACAGGCGACACGCAGACCTACGACAAGGGCGGCCCGTCGATGGCGCTCGTCCTCGCCGAGACGACCGGGGCGCCCGAAGGTGGTGCCACCTGGTCGAGTGCTCGCTCGCTCGAAGGGGGACCCACACTGCGGGCCCTGGCGGGCCCCCCGTCGGGTGAGTCCGAGACGGGCATCGCCGATCCCCCGCACACCGAGCCCCCCCAACCGGACTACACGTCCATCTGCGCGTCGAGCGGGATCGACGATTCGCCCGGGTGCATCGCGGCCGTGCTCGCCGCCATCAACACTGCCCGCGCCAAAGAGGGCGTGAAGCCGATGGTCCTCCCCGCTGCGTTCGCCACCCTCGCCATCCCCGAGCAGCTGTTCGTGGTGATCAATCTCGAACGGGTCGACCGGGGGCTCGCACCGTTCGTCGGGATGAGCGCCGGACTCGACGCCAACGCGCAAAAGGGGGCCGACAGGGCGAACGACCCACCGAGCCCGAGCAACGACATCGGTGACGACGAGGAATGGGCCGGGGGCTCGGTGAACGGGCTCGACGCCGACTACGGCTGGATGTACGACGACGGTCGAGGCAGCGGCAACCTCGACTGCCCCCGGTCGGGCGGTCCGGGCTGCTGGGGCCACCGCCACGGGATCCTCGACAACTTCGGCACGGTCGGGGCCATGGTGATGGGAACGGCCTTTGACCCGACGGGCGACAACGCTGCGTCGGGTTGGGCAGGCGGCACGTCCATGGCGGCCACCCTCGCAGCCGTGCTGCACCCCCCTTCGTCCTACGTGTACACATGGGCCGAAGCCACGGCACCGTGATCCCGCCCCCCGCCCCCACGCTGGTGCGATGCGGCGCTCGAGGCCATGGCGTGATCGGGCCTTTCGCACCCGGCCCGGCGACCCCTACAGTTTTGGCAGTGGTCGGGCTGCCTTGCGAACTCGACGGGGCCGCCTCGGTCCCTTCGATCTCCCCTCAGGTCGCGCCCGGCGTGGGCCATCCGAGGGCACCGGGGCACGTCTGCCCCTGAGGGGTCAGACGTGACACGACGCCATGGTCACCTCACTGACCCACCGGGTCGAGGCTGCGACCGATGAGCCCGGGCAACCGGTGCACCCGCACGGTTCCCGAGCACCCCGCCGGGCGCCGTTGCTGGTCGCGGCCGCCCTCTTCGCCACCTTCGCGCTCACCACCGCCCTCCTGGTCTCCTCGGAGCTGTCCACGCGTGGCGCCACGACGACAGCGATCGAGGCGCGCCATGCCGACACCACCGAGCTCCACCGGAGCGCCGCCGAGCTCGCCGTGGTGCGCGGCAACCTCGCGCTCTTGGTGGCCGCTGTCGGCACGGACCACGCGACCATCGCCAGCCAGGCGGCACAGCTCGCCGTCATCAAGGGGCAGCTGAACCAGGCGGTGGCCACCACCTCGACCGAGACATCGAACGCCGCCGCGCTGACCACCTGCCTCGGTGGCGTCGAGGCCGCGCTGAACTCACTCTCGGTCGGGGACACCCCCACCGCACTGGCCTCCCTCAGCGCAGTCAGCGCGAGCTGCCAGAGCGCAGGCGCAGCCAATGGGTAGCGCACGGCGCAGGCGCCGCCTGCTGCGCACTGTGCTCTGTGCACTCTGCCTCGGCGCGTTCGTAGCCGCGCTGCTCACGGACCTGAGTGCACGGGCAGGGCTGCGCCACCAGCGCAGCCTGCTGGCCAGCGCCGAGGCGCGGCTCGGGGCGTCCGAGGGCGTCGCCCGCGGGACCCTCGCGACGTTCAGCTCCACCCTCGACGAGCGCAATCTGTTGGACGAGTCGGTGGCACAGGGTGCCGCGCAGGTGGCGAGCACCGGGCAGACCCTCAACACCGCCAGCCAGTCCGCGTTCTTCGCCACCGTGCACGCGAACGAGATCCACACCTGCCTCGGGGGGGTCCAGGGCGCCCTCGGGCAGATCGCCGCCAGCAACACACAGGGGGCGGCCACCGCCCTGGCCGGCGTCTCGGCCACGTGCCTCGACCTGAGCGGCGGGAGCACGAGCGGCCTCGTCTACCCCTTCGACTTCCCGGACCCGTTCGTCCTGCGGGTCGGCTCCACCTACTGGGGCTACGCCACCAACTCGGCCGCCGGCAACATCCAGATCATCACGTCGAGCGACCTCGCCAACTGGACGACGGTGGGCAACGCCCTTCCCGCGCTCCCGTCGTGGGCCCAGCCCGGAGCCACCTGGGCGCCGTCGGTCATCCAGCTCGGGGCGACGTTCGTCCTCTACTACGCCGCCGCCACTGCGGCGAGCGGCACCTCGTGCATCTCGGTGGCCACCGCGTCCGCCCCGCAGGGCCCGTTCGTGGACAACTCGAGCGCCCCCCTGATCTGCCAGTCGGGTCTCGGGGGCTCGATCGATCCCTCGCCATTCGTCGACGCATCGGGCAACCCCTACCTGACGTGGAAGTCGAACGGTGCCGGCGGCCAGCCGGCCACCATCTGGGTCCAGCCCCTCTCGGCGAGCGGGACCCAGCTGGCCGGCTTCGAGGCGACCCCACTGCTGACCCCGAGCCAGGCATGGGAGAACGGCGTGGTCGAGGCCCCGTCGATGTTCGTCGTGCAGGGCCAGTACTTCCTCTTCTACTCGGGCAACAACTGGGACAGCGCCGACTACGCCATCGGCTGGGCAGCCTGCCAAGGCCCGCTCGGGCCCTGCACGAAGCCTTCGGGCACGCCGCTGCTCGCCTCGGGGCCGGCGTTCGCCGGGCCAGGTGGGCCCGCGTTGTTCACCGACCCGAGCGGCAGGATCCTCATGGCCTTCCACGCCTGGGCGCCGGGTGCGGTGGGTTACCCGAACAGCCGTGACCTCTACGTCCGGCCGCTCACCTTCCCCTTCGGCGTCCCGACGGTCGGTCCAGCGAGCTGAGCCGAGGTCGACCACCCGCACGGCAGGGGGCCGTACGCTTCGGGCATTAGTGACGCAACCGTGAAGGTCGAAGGCGAGAGGCGATGGCCCATGGCGGTGGTGCTGGTCGTGGCCATGGCCCTCCCGTTTCTCCTGCCGCCCCGCTACAGCCTCTTCCCGCAATGGCTCATGCCGGCGCTCCTCGGCGCGCTGCTGGTGACCCTCATCATCGCCGACCCAGGCCGGATCGACCGCCGCTCCGAGCTCATCCGCGCGTGTTCCATCGCCCTGGTCGTCGTCCTCTGCCTGGGCGCGGCGTTCTTCACCGGGAGGCTCGTCGTCGAGCTCGTCCACGGGTCGTCGGTGACCAACTCCGCCGCCTTGCTGCTGCGGGTGGGCGGCGTCGCGTGGGTGTACCTCATCATCGCCTTCGCCTTCGTCTACTGGGAGTTCGACGGCGGGGGCCCCGAGGCCCGGGCGGTGGCTGACCCCGAGTTCCCCGACATGGCCTTCCCCGAGCAGCTGAACCCGTCGGTCGCCCCCCCGGGGTGGCGACCACAGTTCTTCGACTACCTCTACGTGGGCTTCACCAATGCCACCGCCTTCAGCCCGACCGACGTCATGCCGCTGGCGCGTTGGGCGAAGCTGACCATGGCCATGCAGGCCTCGGCGTCGCTCATCATCCTCGGCCTGGTGATCGCCCGGGCCGTCAACATCTTGAAGTAGCGGCCTGTCTCGCGCAGCGGCTGTTGTCGGGCGGACGTGGGCTGGCGCAGCACGAGAGCGCAGTCAGCGCGACGATCCGGGGAGCAGGCGAACTTCGAGGCGCTCTTCGACTGCCTGCGAGCCTTGCCGCCTGACGGAGTACGCGCCCTTGCCCGCCATCTCGCTCACCGCTTCGACCATTGTGACCGAGCGGTAGAGGAGGCCCGCCCCGTCGTCGGTGGCGAAGCCGTCGGGCAACGCGCCCTCGCCGATGAGCCGTTGGTAGAGCGGCCTGCGCTGGGACTCGGAGTCGTAGTGGACGCCGTTCGAGTACGGCACGAACGCAAGACCATCGGTCACCGGCCGCAGGTCCGGCCCGAAGGAGTCGGTCGTTCCGCCGACATGCCAGCAGATGGAGCCCGCTGAGACCCCGGCGAGGACCACGCCCGCCCGCCACGCCGCGGTGAGGGCGGCGTCGTAGCCGTGGAGCCGCCAGAGCGCAAGCAGGTTGGCGACCGAACCACCTCCCACCCAGACCGCGTCGTGGTCGAGCAGGTAGGCGGTTGGGTCTTCCACGTTCGGCATGGGGAAGACGTTGAGGAACCCGACGCTCACGCCGGCGGCCTCCCCCGCTTCGGCGAAGAACGCCTGGAACCAGCGCTGGTCGCCGCCGGCCGTGTCGAGCACGCACAGGCGGGGGCGGCCCGTCGCCCCGGAGAGTTCGAGCGCGTAGCGCAGCAGCGGGGCGAACTCGAAGCGGGTCCGGCTCCCGAAGCGCAGGCCGCCGGAGGTGGCAAGGATCGTGGGCTCATCAGCGGGCACGTGCCTGAAGTTACCGGGACCTCACGCCATCGGGACGGTGACCCGGAACTCGAGGCCCTCGAACTCGCCGGAGCGGCGCCAGTTGTCGATGAACTCGAAGTAGGCGACGGGGCCGAGCGGGTAGCGCGCCCCGTTCAGTCGCTCACGGCGGCCCAGGGGTCGGCCCTCGTTGTTGTAGTAGCCGGGTGTGCAGTCGGGGTCGGCCAACAACGTCTGGTCGGCCTCCTCGAGGAGCTCCACCCATGCCTGCTCGGCTTCGTCGCTGACCTCGACCTCGGCGGCACCGAGCTGGAGTGCGCGAGCCACAACCAGGGCGATGGTGGTGGCGGCCTCGGTGAGGTTGTGCGTGATGTTCGAGATGAGGTTGGCCGCCTGGCCGGGGCCGACGACGAACAGGTTCGGAAAGCCGTGGACGTGGAGGCCGTGCAGCGTCTGCATGCCGTCTGCCCAATGCTCCGAGAGCGTGGTGCCGTCCCTGCCTACGACCTCGAAGCCCGAACGGCGCGTGTAGTCGGTGCCGACCTCGAAGCCCGAGGCGAAGATCAGGCAGTCGAGCGGGTAGTGGACGCCCGCCACCCACACGCCGGACGCATCGATGCGCTCGACGCCCCGGCCGTCAGTGTCGACCAGATGGACACCGGGCTCGTTGTACGCCTGGAGGTACTCGTCGTGGAAGCACGGCCGCTTGCACAGCTGGCGGTACCAGGGCATGAGCGCCCCGGCAGTCGCCGGGTCCTCGACGATGGCGTCGACACGGGCCCTGATCTCGGTCATCTTCTCGTCGTCGCTGTCCTCGTAGGCCCGCCGGAACGCCTCGGGGCCGAAGGCGCCTTCGCCCATGTCGGCCACCACGCGGTCGCGGATCCGCTGGGAGATGTCCGTCCAGCCGTCGTGGACGAGGTCCTCGTCGGCGAAGCCGCCGGTCTGGAGGATGGCGAAGTTAGCCAGCCACGCTGCCTGCCAGCCGGGTTCGAGGGTGGCGAACCACTCCGGGTCGATCACCTGGTTGTTGCGCACGTCGATGGACGACGGGGTGCGCTGGAACACGAAGAGCTCGCCGGCGTCTCGCGCCAGGTGCGGGATGCACTGGACGGCCGTCGCCCCGGTCCCGATGATGCCCACCCGCTTGTCGGCGAGGCCCACCATGGGCGCACCCGCGGGGTTGCCGCCGGTGTAGGCGTAGTCCCAGCGGCTGGTGTGGAAGCTGTGGCCATCGAAGGTCTCGATGCCCGGGATGCCCGGAAGCTTGGGCCGGTGCAGCGGTCCGGTGCCCATGGTCACGAAGCGGGCCCGCAGCTCATCGCCCCGGTCGGTGCGGACGATCCAGCGCGAGGCACTCGAATCCCACTCGAGGCCGGTCACCTCGGTCGAGAAGAGGGCGTGCTCGTAGAGGCCGAAATGTTCGGCGATGCGGCGGGCGTGGCCGAAGATCTCAGGGGCGAAGGTGTACTTGCGCGTGGGCATGTGCCCGGTCTCTTCGAGGAGGGGCAGGTAGATCATGGCCGCCGTGTCGCACATCGCCCCGGGATAGCGGTTCCAATACCAGGCACCTCCGACGTCCCCGCCACCTTCGATGAGTACGACGTCGTCGACCCCGGCCTCTTTGAGGCGGGCACCGGTCACGAGGCCGGCGAAGCCCCCGCCGATCACCGCGACCGTCACGTCGGCGGAGCGGGGTTTTCGGTCCACCCGCTCGACGTAGGGATCCTCGAGGAAGTGGGCGAAGCGCCCCGTCGGCTCGATGTACTGGTCGTTGCCGTCCGGGCGGAGTCGTTTCTCGCGCTCGGCCCGATAGCGTGCGCGCAGTGCCTCGCGGTCGATTCCCTCGAGGTGATGCGGATCGGCGCTGGTCTCCATGCGCTCATTGTTGCCCGGTTCGCACCGGCCATGAGGCTGGAACCGCTCAGTCGATCACCGCGGGCCCGACGCCGGTGCGCCCTTTGCCACCGGGTGCCGGCGCAGCGCATCGAGCACCGCGGCGGCGGCGGCGGCGGCCCCGATACCAGCCCCGAGCACGCACACGCCCGCCCAGTGGTGGCTGTTGTAGATCGAGCTGCCCACAGCAGAGCCGATGGCGCCGCCGATGAAGTAGCAGACCATGTAGGCCGAGTTGACCCGGCTGCGGGCCAGGGGGGCCAGTCGGTAGATCATCGACTGGTTCGTCACCTGGAGCCCCTGGACGCCGACGTCGAGGAGCAGGATCCCGACGATCAGCATCGCCAGGCTGTGCCGACCCCACCACAGTGGCAGGAAGGAGGCGGCGAGCAGCGCGGCGAACACGAGGGTGGTCGCCTTGGTCCACCCGCGGTCGGCCCAGCGCCCGGCGAAGTTGGCGCAGAGTGCGCCGCTCGCGCCCACCAGCCCGAAGAGGCCAATGGTGAGGTCGTTGTAGTGATACGGGCCACCGGCCAGCAGGAAGGCCATGGTCGTCCAGAACACGCTGAACGCGGCGAACCCCAGTGCCCCAAAGATCGCCCGGCGCTGCAGCAGGGGCTCGGTCACGAGCAGCTTCACCGCGGATCGCAGCAGCGTGGCATAGCCGATGTGCTCGCGCTCCCCCTCCGGCGGCAGCCGGCGCCGCAGAACGAGGGCGAGCGCGATGGTCATGACGGCGGCCATGGCGTAGACCACGCGCCAGCTCGAGACCTCGGCCACCACGCCCGACACCGTGCGGGCGAGGAGGATGCCGAGCAGGAGCCCGCTCATCACCACGCCGACCACGTGCCCGCGGTGCTCGTCGTCAGCCAGGGATGCAGCCATGGGGACAAGGAGCTGTGCCGCGACCGACCCGGCGCCGACGATCAGCCCGACAGCGATCAGCACCCCGATGCCCGGGGCGGCCGCCGAGACCACCAGGCCACCAGCGGTGACGGCGAGCACCGCCGGCACGAGGCCCCGCCGGGCGAGCAGGTCGCCGAGAGGGACGAGGAAGGCGAGGCCGATCGCGTAACCGATCTGGGCGAAGGTGACGACCAGCCCGGCGGTCCCCGAGCTCGTGCCGAACGACTTCGCGATGTTGTCGAGGACCGGCTGCGCGTAATAGAGGTTGGCGACCGAGATCCCGCACGCCAGGGCGAACAGGAGGACCAGTGGCCGGCTCAATCGAGTTGGTGCGTGGGTCACCGCCATGGTGTCGGACATGCGGGCCTCCCGGGTCATTTAGTGAACGACACGTACATTATCATGATTCATGAACGCTCCGTTCAACAACTAGGATCGTGCCGTGACCAGCGAAATCCAACCAAGCGCCGTGGGCGTCGGTCGGCCGCGGAGCGAGCGGGCGCGGCTGGCCGTCTTGGAGGCGGCGGCCGACCTCCTCATCGAAGGGGGCCTCAAGTCGGCCACGATCGAGTGCATCGCGGACCGAGCCGGCGTCAGCAAGGTGACCATCTACAAATGGTGGCCCAACCGTGGTGCCGTGGCGATCGACGCGTACTTCCACCGCTACCGTCAAACGCTCGACTTCGTCGACACCGGCGACGTCGCCTCGGACCTCGCGGCACAGCTCCGCCTCCTCATCGACGCCTTCTCCGGCCGCGCCGGCGAGGTCATGGCCGAGCTCATCGGCCAGGCGCAGACGGACCCCGGCCTGGCGGCGACCCTTGGATCGGGCTGGCTCCAACCGCGACGTGAGGCGACCGCCGCCGTCCTGCGGCACGCCATCGACCGGGGCCAGATCAGGCCCGACGTCGACGTCCCCACCCTGATGGACCAGCTCTACGCGCCGCTCTACTGGCGGCTGATGATGCGTCATGCACCGCTCACCGACGACTTCGCCGAGATGATCGTGCGCAACATCCTCGACGGCGTCCGGTCCGCCTGAGCCACCTGACAGCCGGACTTGTCGGGCTGAACGGCGACCTCAGCGCTGCAGGTACTCCTCGGCCAGGGCGTCGGGTGCCGATGCCAGCCACGCGTCGACGATCGCCTCGCGTAGCGCGGGCCCGGCCACCAGCTTCAGTTGGATGAGCACGGCCGCGTAGCCGTCGAAGTGCGCAATGGTGAAGAACGCCGCTTCCCCGCTGGCCAGGACCGCCTCTTTGTCCGCCAGGTCGGCGACGCTCACCGCCAGGATCGGCCCCTCGGGCGGGGACTCTGCGCCGAAGCGCCTCATGTCGGCCTTGCTGAACGGCCGCTCCCACGCGAAGGCCTTGCCCTTCACGAACCAGGTGAGGTTGCCGTGGCGTTCGCCCTCGGTCACCTCGGGGAGCCCGGCGGCGAGGCGTCGCACATCACCGAATGTCGCCATGGTGGCCACCGTAGCGAGGCCCGCTCGGCGTTTCCGAGGCCCGTGGCGTACCGCGTCACTCGGTCTGGCTCGGGACGTCGGCGGCGCACAGGTGTGCGTCCACGAGCGCTGGGCGAGGTCCACCGCTACGCCGAAGGCATCGTCAGGCTCATGGACGACCCCGAAGGGAACGAATTCTGCCTGGTCGGCCCACCCGGCGGAGCGTGACGGGCGACACCCCGGGCCGAGGGGCCCTAGCCGTACCCTAGACCTGCTTGATGTTGTCGAAGCGTGCGTACTGGCTCAAGAAGGCCAGGTCGGCCTTGCCAGTCGGTCCGTTTCGGTGCTTGGCCACGATCACCTCGGCCATGCCACGGCGGTCGAGGGCGGTGCCCTCGGGGTCGTAGGCCTCCTCCCGGTAGATGAACAGCACCACGTCGGCGTCCTGTTCAAGGGAGCCCGACTCACGCAGGTCCGAGAGCATCGGGCGCTTGTCCTGGCGCGCTTCGAGCCCTCGTGAGAGCTGGGAGAGGGCCACCACCGGGCACTCCAGCTCACGGGCCAGGATCTTCAGGCCACGGCTGATCTCTGCCACTTCGACTTGGCGGTTCTCGGCCCGCACCCGCCCGGTCATCAGCTGGAGGTAGTCGACGACCACGAGCGCGAGGTCGCCCTGGACCTTCTTCAGCCGCCGGGCCCGGCCGCGAATGTCCATCACCGTCAGGTTCGGGTTGTCGTCGATGAAGATCGGCGCGTTGGAGAGCCGGCTGAGCGAGTTCGACACGCGCACCCAGTCCGCGTCCTGTAGCCGACCGGTCCGCATCCTCTGGGCATCGACCCGGGCCTCGGACGAGAGCAGTCGCTGGGTGAGCTCGAGGTGGCTCATCTCGAGGGAGAAGAGGAGCGCTGGGCGCTGCAGCTCGATGCCCACATGGGCGAGCATGCCGAGGGCGAGGCTGGTCTTTCCCATGGCGGGCCGGGCCCCGACGATGGTCAGGCTCGACGCCTGCAGCCCGGCGAGGATGTGGTCGAGGTCGTTGTAGCCGGTCGCCACACCGGTGACGGTGCCCGAATGCGCGGCGATCTCCTCGATGCGGTCGAGGCTCGGGCCGAGCAGGTCCTTGAGCGGGACCAGGGTGTCCGCCGTGCGGCGCTCCCCCACGTCGAAGACCAGGCGCTCTGCCTCGTCCACCGCTCCGGCCACGTCCTCGGGGACGCTGTAGCCGATCTCGGCGATCTGGCCGGCCACGCCGACGAGCCGGCGCAATAGCGCGTGCTCCTCGACGATGCGGGCGTAGTGCAGGGCGTTCGCAGTCGACGGCGTCGAGATCTGCAGCGACAGGAGGACGCCGGGGTCTCCGACGACCTCCATCAGCCCCGATCGGTTCAGCTCGTCGGTGACGGTGACGGCGTCGACCGGCTCACCACGGGCGAAGAGTGCCGCGATGGCGGCGAAGATGTGGCCGTGGGCGGGCTTGTAGAAGTCGTCGGGCGAGCAGATCTCGACTGCGGCCGCGGTGGCGTCACTCGACAGGAGCATCGCACCGAGGACGGATTCCTCCGCCTCGAGGTTGTGCGGAGGTACTCGGGGACCGCTGCTGGCGGCCCGCAGATGACGTGGACGGTTGTCTTCGAAGGCCTGAACCATGGTCCCCTTACCCTGCTCGAAATGCCCTGTGCGAAGTAAGGGGCGCAACTTGGGGATTCATGTACCAAAAACCCTGCTCGCACCTGTGGAGAAACGGTGGACGGCCGTCCACGGGCTGGGGACGTTCGTGGACTGGGCGCGCGGGCATGGCGCAATGCTGCCATCGGGTTGTCACACGCCTGTGGATCCACGGCGCACGAGGGAAGCGGGGTGCTGTGCGCTACGCGGGAGGGCGGCCGGAGGGCCGCCGATCAGTCGCCGGCGCTGACTTCGACGGTCACCACCGTGGCGATGTCGCCGAAGAGGTGCACCGGGATCTCAAAGGTCCCGACGGTCTTGATCGGCTCCTCCAAGATGAAGTGGTGGCGATCGACCTCGACCCCCTTTTGCTCCTGGACGGCTTTCGCGATGTCGGCACCGGTGACCGAGCCGAAGAGCCGGCCACCGGTGCCGGCTCGTGCCGGGACGAGGACGTGGGCACCGGCGAGCACCTTGGCCTGGGCCTCGGCCGCGCCGCGGTCCTTCGCTTCGCGCAGGTCACGGGTGCGGCGCATGGAGGCCGCCTGGGCGCTGACGCCGTCGGTGGCGAGCATCGCCTTGCCACCGGGCAGGAGGTAGTTGCGGGCGAAGCCTCCGGCCACGTCCACGATGTCCCCGCGCCGGCCGACGCCGGCGATGTCGTCTCGCAACAGGACGCGCATTAGGCGTCCCCGTCACTGTCGGCCGCCACCGGGGCGAGTTCTTCGGTCACGGGCTTGGAGACGTCGGCGACCAGCACGTCAGCCAGGGTCGCCCCGTCGTCGGCCGACCCGCGCTCGCCGCGCGGCTCGCGAGAGCCGCGGTCACCCCGGTCGCCGCGCCCGCCGCGTCCGCCGGGGCGCTCGGTGACGGTGCGCTGGGTGTAAGGCAGAAGGACCAGCTCACGAGCCGTCTTGATGGCCTCGGCGATGGCCCGCTGGTGCTGGGCGCAGTTGCCCGTCACGCGACGCGAGCGGATCTTGCCTCGGTCGCTCATGTACTTGCGCAGTGCGTTGACGTCCTTGTAGTCGACCCACTCGACCTTGTCACGGCACATCGCACAGGGCTTCTTCTTGACTCTGCGGTTCAGATCCTTCGGCGCGCGTCGCGTGCCGCCTCGGTAGTTGCTGCGTGCCATGACTAGAAGGGCTCCTCGTCGTATCCGTAGCCGGGGGCCTCCGCCTTGGGCGGGGCAGCGGCCGGTCGGCTGCCGCCCCGTGCTCCCTCGGAGGGTCCACGGCGCTCATTCCTGGTGATCTGTGCTGTCGCCCAGCGGAGCGACGGGCCGACCTCGTCGGCCACGACCTCGATCTTCGAGCGCTTGTCGCCGTCGGAGGTCTCCCAGCTGCGCTGCTCGAGGCGGCCGGTGACCACCACGCGCGAGCCCTTCTGGATGCTCTCGCTCACGTTTTCGGCCATCTCACGCCAGCACACGATGTCGAAGAAGCTGACCTGCTCCTCCCACTCCTGGGTCTGGCGGTTCTGCCACCGGCGGTTCACGGCGAGCCCGAAGCTCGCCGTGGGCTGGCCGGAGTTGGTGAAGCGCAGCTCGGGGTCCCGGGTCACGTTGCCCACGAGCGTGATGGAGTTGTCAGCCATGTCGGCTCCGATCAGCTGGCGGCCGGCTCGGGGGCCGGCTCGACGGGTGCGGTGGCAGTGGGCTTGGACGCCGCGGGGCGCGACGAGCCGGACTTGGCGGGGGCGCTGGCCCGGCGGGTGCCGGCGACCTTGTCCGGCAGGCGGATGATCTTGTGGCGCATGACCTCGTCGGCGAGCGAGAGGAACCGCCCGAGCTCGGCGACCGTCTGCGGCTCGCCCGTGAACTCGATGAGCAGGTAGTAGCCCTCGCGCTTGTGGTTCACCTCGTAGGCGAACTGCCGGCGACCCCAGCGCTCGACCGCTCCCGGGTTGCCGCCGTTGGCACGAACCGTCTCGAGCGCCCGGTCGACCACCGCTTGGATGAGCGGCGGCTCGGTGCTCGCATCGAAAATGACCATGACTTCGTAGGGCCGCATGTGCGGCTCACCTCCCTCCGGACCGGGCGGGTATCGCCCGGGCCCCGCCGGTGCGGGGCAGGGTGTCGTTCACATGCCAGAGAAGAGATCCCCGGCCGACTGGGAGATGTTAGCCGAGTTGGACCAGGGCCGATCCCTCAGGCGGTGGCGTCCCCCGGGGGGTCGAAGGCACGACCGAGGTCGGCGGTGGTGTGGTAGCTCTCCTCATCGGACGGGTAGTCCCCGCTGCGCACGTCGGAGGCGAAGGCCGCGATGGCCTCGGCGGCGACGCTGCGCAGGTCGGCGTAGCGCCGGACGAACTTGGCCGGCTTCGCGTCCCCGAGGCCGAGCAGGTCGTGGAAGACCAGCACCTGGCCGTCGGTGTGGGGCCCCGCACCGATGCCGATGGTCGGCACGTCGAGCGCGTCGGTGACCGTGCGGGCCACCGAGTCGGGGACCCCCTCCAAGACGATGGCGAAGCAGCCGGCCGCCTCGAGCGCCTTGGCGGCGTCGAGGAGGGACTGGGCGGCGTCCGCGCTCTTGGCCTGGACCCGGTAGCCGCCCATGGCGAGCACCGACTGCGGGGTGAGCCCGAGATGCCCCATGACCGGGATCTCCGCCCCGATGATGGCCTCGATGGCACCGAGCCGGGCACGACCACCTTCGAGCTTTATGCACTGCGCGCCGGCTCGCACGAGACGTGCCGCGTTGCGCACTGTCTCCTCTCGGCTCACGTGGTAGCTCATCCAGGGCATGTCGCCGACCACGAGGCAGCGGGGGCGGGCCCTCGCCACGGCGGCCACGTGGTGGGCCATGTCGTCGATGGTGACCGAGATGGTGTCCTCGTAGCCGAGGACGTTGTTGGCGACCGAGTCACCGACGAGGAGGATGTCGACGCCCGCGGCGTCGACGATGCGCGCGCTCGGGGTGTCATAGGCCGTCACCATGACGAGCGGCGCTGCGCCCTTCGAGCGCTTGGCGGCCCGGACGTCGACGACGGTGACCGGGGTGCTCACGTGGAGGACTCCCGGGTCCGCTTGGCCCTCGGGGTGCGCCCGCCGGCGGGGTACTTGCGGGTGAGGTGGTGCCAGGCGCACTGCGGGCACACCTCGACGTCGTAGCAGAGCACGGGCTCCTCCCGGCGCCGGAGCCGGTTGAGCTCGGTCTTGGTGCCCGGGCACCGGCCGCCGGGTGGGAGGCGGGCGCCGAAGACGTAGGTGACCTCGACGGTGGTGGTCTCTTCGCAGATCGGGCAGTCCTCGCCCGTCGTCTTGCCGATGTTGCGCGCCGCGCGGAGCAGCTCGGGATGGGCGTCGCAGACGTCCTCTTTCATGCGGCGGCCGGCCTTCACCTCGCGTACGACTGCGTTGCGGGCCAGCCGGTACTCGACGGCGGCCTCTTGGGCCCGCTCGCCAACCTTTGATGCCCCCGGTCGGGAGGTCATGGTCACGCCAACACGCTAGTGCCCACCTCCCCGTTCGGCAGCGGTTCGTCGCGCGGCGGGCGGTGCGGGGGGTGATTGCATTTCGCTATATCGATCCGATATAGTGGTCCGCGTGTTGGACATGGCAATCCTGGGTCTCCTCGAAGAGCGCGAGCTCCACGGCTATGAGATCCGTCGGCAGCTGCGCGACCAGCTGGGCCTGCTCGCCAACGTCTCGTTCGGCTCTCTCTATCCGGCGCTCAACCGCCTGGAGAAGGCCGGTGCGGTCGAAGCGGTTGACGCCTCGGCCGAATCCGCAACCGTCGTCACCCCGGCCACCGGCTCGCTCTCGGGCGAGTGGGCGGCCCTGCGGGCGCGCCGGCACTCAAGCCCCCGGGGGCGGCGGTCGCGCAAGGTCTTCCGGATCACCCCCTCCGGCCGCCAGCTCTTCGTCGAGCTGCTTGCCGACCAAGGGAGCGCCGAGGACGCCCGCAGCTTCGGGCTGCGGCTGGCGTTCGCCCGCTACCTCGCCCCGGGCGCGCGCTTGGCCCTCCTCGAGCGCCGCCGGGCCCAGCTGGTCCAACGCCTGGACGAGATCGCCCACGCGAAGAACGACAACGAGCTCGACGTCTACGCGCGCTCGGTGGTCGAGCACACGACCGAGAGCGTCGCCCAGGACATCGCCTGGCTGGACCGCCTGCTCGCCACCGAGCGCAGCGACGGCCAGGCGAGCACACAGGAGCGCAGCACCGTGGCGGTGCGGCAAGGCCTCGAGCCACGCCGAGCCGTCCAGACCGAGCACTGAGCCGCAAGGCCGGAAGGAGAAAAGACAATGGGAACCATTCGACTGGCGATCGCCGGGGTTGGCAACTGCGCCAGCTCACTGATCCAGGGCATCGCCTACTACCACGACGCTGACCCGGCCGACATCGTGCCGGGTCTCATGCACGTCGAGCTCGGCGGCTACCACGTGCGCGACCTCGAGCCCGTCGTGGCGTTCGACGTCGACGCGACGAAGGTGGGCGCCGACCTCGGCAAGGCGATCTTCGCCGGCCACAACAACACAGTGCGCTTCGCCGAGGTCGGCGACCTCGGCGTGAGCGTCCAGCGCGGCCCGACCCTCGACGGCCTCGGCAAGTACTACCGCGACGTGGTCGAAGAGTCCCCGGCCCCTGCCGTCGACGTGGCCAAGGCCCTGCGCGATTCGGGTGCCGACGTGCTCGTCGCCTACCTCCCGGTCGGTTCCGAGCAGGCGCAGCGCTACTACGCCGAGGCCTGCCTCGAGGCCAAAGTGGCCTTCGTCAACGCCATCCCGGTCTTCATCGCCTCGGACCCGGTCTGGGCGAAGCGCTTCCGCGACGCCGGCGTGCCCATCGTCGGTGACGACATCAAGAGCCAGGTGGGCGCCACCATCGTCCACCGGGTGCTCACCCGCCTCTTCGAGGACCGAGGGCTCGCGCTCGACCACACATACCAGCTGAACGTGGGCGGCAACATGGACTTCCGCAACATGCTCGAGCGTGACCGGCTCGAGTCGAAGAAGGTCTCGAAAACCCAGGCGGTCACCAGCCAGATCGAGAACACCGTGCTGCCCGCCGACGACATCCACATCGGTCCTTCGGACCACGTCCCGTGGCTCGCCGACCGCAAGTGGGCCTACATCCGCATGGAGGGTCGCAACTTCGGCGACGTGCCGCTCAACCTCGAGCTGAAGCTCGAGGTCTGGGACTCGCCGAACTCCGCCGGCGTCATCATCGACGCGGTGCGCTGCGCCAAGCTGGCCCTCGACCGCGGCATCGGGGGCCCCCTCGTCGGCCCGTCTGCCTACTTCATGAAGTCGCCCCCGGTCCAGTACCACGACGACCAGGCCGAGGCACTGGTCGCCGCGTTCGCCGATGGCGAGCCCGGCCCGGTCTGGCCCGAGGACTGACCACGGCTGCCGTGGCTCTCAGCCCGGGCAGCTCTTCCCGAAGCCGCTGAGCACCGCCGGGGGCACCATGACATAGGTCACCGCCGAGGCGTTGGTGGGCGGCGTCAGCGGGCAGCCGACATCGGCGGTGCCAATTCCCGTGACCCGCCAGCCGCTGGCATCGAGGTGCACGAAGCCATAGCCGCCCTGGAAGGTGGCCTGGTCGGTCGATGTCGGCCCGATGCTGAACTGGGCCCAGGTCGGGTCAACACTCGAGACGTCGATGTCGGTGATCTCGTAGTTCCCCTGCTCGATGCCTGCCGCAGTGCTGTAGGTGACGATCGCTGCGGTGATGGCGGCCTTGGGTGACGTCGTCGACGTCGATGCCGGCGCCGTGGTCGACGTGCCGGTCCCCGGCGAAGTCGAGGGCGAGGAGCTGCAGGCGCCGAGCGTGAGCGCGCCGACGAGGGCGGCTATGACCAACGTGGCCGTGCGTCGCGCTCGCCCGTGCATGCCTGCCCCCTTTCACCTGCATCTTCGCATGATGGCGAAGGACCCTGGTGCGGCTCAGCTGCTCTGTCGGGCCGCCCACCAGGCATCGAGACGGCGACCGGCCTCCTCCTCACCGAGGGGGCCCTCATCCATGCGCAGCTCCATCAGGAAGTCGAGGGCGTCGCCGACCACACGGCCAGGCGGCACACCGAGGAGCGCCATGACTGCCGTGCCGTCGAGGTCAGGTCGAAGGGCATCGAGTGCCTCGAGCTCTCGCAGCTCCGCGATCCGGCGCTCGAGCTCGTCCATGCGCCGGCCGAGGGCGCGGGCCTTGGCGGCGTTGCGGGTGGTGCAGTCGCAACGGGTCAGCTCGTTCAAGCGGTCGAGGAGCGGGCCGGCGTCGCGCACATAGCGTCGCACCGCCTTGTCCGTCCACCCGAGGCGGTAAGTGTGGAACCGCAGGTGCAGCTCCACCAACCGAACGACGATGTCGACATCCTCGTTCGGGTACCGCAACGCCTCCATACGCTGGCGCGTCATGCGCGCGCCGACCACCTCGTGGTGGTGGAACGTCACGCCCCCGGCGGCGAACGCCCGTGTCCTGGGCTTGCCCACGTCATGGAAGAGTGCGGCGAGACGCAGCAGGCGGTCGGGCCTCGTCTTGTCGACGACGGCCAGTGTGTGCGCGAGCACGTCCTTGTGGCGGTGAACGGGATCCTGTTCGAGTGCGAGGCCCGGCAGCTCGGGCAAGAACTCCTCGGCCAGCCCGGTGTCGACCACGAACCACAGCCCGACCGAGGGGACCGGCACCATCACCAGTCGGTCGAGCTCGTCACGGATGCGCTCAGCCGAGACGATGGCGAGACGATGGTGGCCGGCGCGCACGGCGGCCACCAGGTCCTCATCAGGGGTGAGGCCGTAGCGGGCAATGAAGCGAGCGGCGCGCAGCATCCGCAGGGGGTCGTCGTCGAAGGAGACGTCCGGGTCGAGGGGCGTCCGCAACCGGGCCGCGGCCAGGTCGGCCAGCCCGCCGTAGGGGTCGATGAGCGAGAGGTCGGGGAGGGAGAGCGCCATGGCGTTGACCGTGAAGTCGCGCCGCGAGAGGTCAACGGCGATATCGGTGCCGAAGGTCACCGAGGGCTTGCGTGAGTGCGGGCCGTACACCTCGGCTCGATGCGTGGTGATCTCGTACTCGCGACCCCCCCGCCGAGAGCCGATGGTGCCGAACCGTTTGCCGGTGGTCCAGACAGCATCGGCCCAGCCCGAGACGAGCGACTCGATCTGCTCGGGCAGGGCGTCCGTGGTGAGATCGAAGTCCCGTTTGTCGCCGGGCACGGCGAGGTCGTCGGGCAGCAGTGCGTCGCGCACCGATCCGCCCACGAGATAGAGCGAGTGCCCAGCGGCGCGGAAGCGCTCCGCCAGCTCGTTGGTGGCTTCGACCAGGGGCCGAAACCGCTCGGGGATCGTCCCGGACTGCACACGGCCACGGTACAGCGCCCCAGCTCTGGACCCGGCAACGGTTAGCGTTGCCGGGTGTCGATGCGGTGCACACGGTCAGCCGGCCTGCCGGTCGTGGCCCTCGCCATCGCCGCGTGGTTCGCCGGCTCCACGCTCGGCGCCTTCCCCGCGGCCGCTGCGAACACCCAGATCGCGAGCACTTCTGGCCCGGCGGTGGCACTCACCTACCAGACCCCGACCCTCACACCGTCGAGCCCGGGAGCGGCCGCCACGTTCGACCTCGGGCTGCAGGCCGAGGCATCCGCCGGCGCACCCTCCCAGCTCGAGGGCACGGTCTCGCTCTACAACCGGCTGACCAGCCGCTCGCAGCTCGAGCAGGACGTGGCCAGCCCCCCGTCGAGCGGGCTCGTCTCGCGCACCACCCCGGTCGCCCTCGACTGCCTGGGCGCCGACGCCCATGGCGGGCTCACGTTGCCGGTCAGCATCACGCCACAGACCGCCGCCGGCGGCGCGCTCGCCTGCGGGAGTGCCACGGCGAGTGCCCCCGCCCTCTCCCTCGGCTGCACGCCGGGCAACTGCTCGGGCGTCTACCCGGTCGTGCTCACCGTGGAGCGGAGCTCGGACCAGACGGCGGTCGGCCGCCTCACCACCTTCCTCACCTACACCGAGGCGGCAAGCTCGGTGCCACTGCGCGTCGCCGTGGTCCTGCCCTACGGCGTGCCGGTCCAGGTCTCCCGCACCACCAGCGCCCCCGCCAGCCTGCTCGTGCCCCCGTCGGCTGCTGCCACCAAGCCGCTCGAGGCGCTCGTCGACGGTCTGCGCGACGCCCCGAGCGTGCCCGTCACGATCGCCGCCGATCCCCAGACCCTGCAGAGCGTGTCACTCTCGCCCGACTCGTCGGCACGCGCCGCCCAGAACGCCCTCGTTCAGATGGCGGCGACGCCAACGACCCGCCAGTTCCTGGCCGAGCCCTACGTCCCGATCGACCTGACGGCGTTGACGGTGGCCGGGCTCACCGGCGAGGTGACCCTCCAGATGAAGCGCGGCGGTGCGGCCGAAGCCCAAGCCGGGCTCCACCTGCCTGCGGGCCCGCTGACGTGGGTCGCCGGGAACAACGTGGGCAGCTCACTGGCGGCCGGCCTGTCGCTCGCCGGAGCATCGCGCGTCGTGGTGCCGGACTCCTCGCTGGCCGAGACCAACTCGGGGGCGGCGGGCAACGAGCCGTTCCCGCTGTCGGTCACGCGCACGGCGACCGTGAGCGCCGTCGCTTCGGACACGGCTCTCGGCGCCCATTTCACGAGCGACCCGAACGATCCGGTGCTCGCCGCCAACCAGCTGCTCGCCGACATCGCCTTCATCCATTTCGAGGCGCCGTACCTCGCCCGGCCCGTGAGCGTGGTCGCCGTGGCGCCGAGCAACTGGCAACCGGACGCGGCGTTCCTCGACACGCTCCTCGCCGGCCTCGACGACAACCCGGTGGCGACACCGGTGACCCTGAACGGGCTCTTCGCCGCGGTGCCGGCGTCGGCCACCGACCGCCACCTGGCCAACTCGGGAGCGGGAACGCCCCTCGCGCAGCGAGCGGCGGCGGCCATCGCCCAGTCGCGGACGCGCTTTACCGCCTTCACCTCGGCGGTCGTCGGGTCGCCCGCCGTCCTCGGCCAGCTGGGCGACGTCATCCTGGCGGCCCAGTCCTCGACGTGGCGCACGCCGGGCTCCCTCGCCACCTCCGCAGCGTTCACCCGCTCCCTCGACGGTCAGCTCTCGCTCTTGTCCCTCGCCACCGACCGCACGATCACCTTGACCTCGCGCAGCGGCTCGATCCCGGTGACGGTGATCCGTTCCACCACCTACGACATGGTCGGCAGCCTGGTGCTCGCCGGGGACAAGTTCACATTCCCCCAGGGCTCGACCATCCCCGTATTCCCCCTCGACCGGTCGACCAACCCGGTGCGCGTCTACGTCTCGGCGCGCACGACGGGCGACCTCCCCCTCGACGTGACCCTCACGAGCCCCCAAGGTGGCCTCGTGCTGGCCAAGGGCGAGCTGACGGTTCGCTCGACGGCCACCTCTTTCGCCGGCATCGTGCTGACCGCACTCGCTGCCGCGGTCCTCTTGGCCTGGTGGGCCCGGACCTGGTGGCGCAGCCGCGCGGCGCGCCCGACCAAGGGCCGGCACGCCTCGTGAGTCGGGCGGCCACGCCATGAGCGAGATGATGGGCGGCACCGAGGAGCCGGTGCTCGCCCCGAGCGCCGAGGACGGGCGCGCCACGACCGTCCTCCAGCGCGCCGCGTTCTGGATGGCCGGCGGTACCGCCGTGTCGCGCCTCACCGGTGTACTGCGGGTCTTCGCGCTCGCTTACGTGCTCGGCTTCTTCCGCCTTGCCGACGGCTACAACCTGGCCAACACGACCCCGAACATGCTCTACGACGTCGTCCTCGGCGGCGTGCTCTCGGCGACCTTCATCCCGGTGTTCGTCGACCGCCTCACCACGCGCTCGGACAAGGAGGCATGGGGCTCGATCTCGGCCATCGTGTCGATCTCGGCGGTGATCCTCGTCGGCGCCACGGTCCTCTTCTTCATCGGCGCACCGCTCATCATCGACGCCTTCACGGCGTTCGACCATACGAAAGGGGTGCTGGCTTCCACGAACCTGGGGCGCGAGAAGGACGTCGCCACTTCGCTGCTCCGGTGGTTCGTGCCCCAGATCGCCCTCTACGGGTTCATCGCTCTCGCCACCGCACTGCTCAACACGAGGCGCCGCTTCGTGGCGCCGATGTGGGTGCCCATCGCCAACAACCTCGTGTGCATCGCAGTCCTGCTGTGGTTCCACGAGGTGGCCGGCCCCCATCCGAGCCTCCTCGCCTTCCAACAGCACCCCAACCAGCTGCTGATCCTAGGTCTGGGCACCACGCTCGGCGTCGCCGTCCAGGCCCTCTTGCTGCTCCCCGCGCTCTGGCGGGCCAAGCTCTCGGGGCTGCGTTGGCACTGGGACCCGGCCAACGAGGCCGTGCGCACCGTGGTGCGGCTCGGCTCGTGGACCTTCGGGTTCGTGCTCGCCAACCAGATCGCCCTGTTCGTGGTCATCGCCCTGGCGGTGAGCGCAGGTGGCGGGGCGCCGGTGTCCTCGTACACCTACGCCTACACCTTCATGCAGATGCCCTATGCGGTGGTCGCCGTCTCGGTCATGGCGGCTGTGCAGCCCGACCTGGCCGAGCGCTGGACCGAAGGGGACATCCCGGCCTTCCTCCGCCGGCTGTCGGGGGGTATGCGCGCCATGCTCGCCATCATCATCCCGGCATCGGTCGGGCTGCTGCTGCTGGCGAAGCCCGCCGTCGCCCTCTTCCTCGGCCACGGTGCAGGCTCGGCCGCCCAGACGGCCACCACCGGTGAGGCGCTCGCCATGTTCGCCGTCGGCCTCCCGGGCTTTTGCACCTTCCTCTACGTCGTGCGGGTGCTCCAGGCCATGCAGCGCACCAAGGTGGCCTTCTGGCTCTACCTCTGCGAGAACGCCTGCAACATCATCTTGGCGATCGCCTTCGTCCACCCGCTCGGGGTGCGAGGGCTCGCCCTCTCGCTCAGCATCGCCTACACGCTCGCCGCCATCGTCGGGGTCTACGTGCTGCGCAGCTGGCTCGGCCCTCTCGGCACCCCGCGCGTCTGGGCGCCGCTGCGCCGGGTGGGGATCGCCACCGCCGTGATGGCCGTGGCGGTCGCCGTGGTCCTCAACCTGTCCGGCTCGACCAGCGGCTTCGGCCTGCTCGTGCGCGTCGGCGCGGCGGTGGTCATCGGGCTGGTCGTCTACCTCGGCACCGCCGCTGCACTGACGCGGCGCGCCGGGCGACGAGGGCCCCAGCGGCCGCCCGAGGGGACGTCCCGGCCGCGGCCGGCGCCGCCTCCCGCTCCCGCACCTGCGCCCGGGGACCCCGAACCGGCCGGGGTCACGGGGCCGGTGGCGAGCACCCACCCGGTGCGCACGCTCGACGACCCGCCCGAGCCCGCGGACGACCAGTTCGACGACGACTCGGAGCGCAGGAGGATCTGGCCCCCACCCTGAGAGGCGGGAGCCATGGCAGACTCGTGCCTCGCGAGCCGCAGGCCCCGGGGCCGGCCGTAAAGGGGGAGAGAACATGAGCGGTGTGCGCGTGGTGACCGATAGCGCCTGCGACCTGACGGTCGAGGTGGCAGCCGAGCGGGGCATCACCGTCGTCCCCCTCACCATCCGCTTCGGGGACGAGGAGCTCCTCGACCGGCGAGACCTGTCGCCTGACGAGTTCTGGCGGCGCTGCAAGGGCACCGCCACCCTCCCCGAGACCGCCGCGCCCTCACCCGGCTCCTTCCACGCCGCCTTCGAGCAGGCGCGCGACGAGGGTGCCGACGGCGTGTTGTGCATCACCCTGTCCTCGGGTGTCTCGGCCACCTACCAGAGCGCCCTGGCCGGGGCCGAGGCGATGGGCGAGGGCTTCCCGATCTCGGTCGTCGACTCCCGCACGCTCACCATGGGCCAGGGCCTGCTCGTCCTCGCCGCCTCCGATGCGGCCGCCGGCGGCGCCTCGCTCACCGAGCTCGTCGCCCAGGTCGAGGACCAGATCCCCCGCATGCGCGTCTACGGCGCGCTCGACACGCTCGAGCACCTGCAAAAGGGCGGCCGGGTGGGCAGCACGTCCGCCCTCATCGGCTCCCTGCTCTCGATCAAGCCGGTGCTGGCGGTGAAAGACGGCATCGTGGCCGAGGAGTCCAAGCAGCGAACCCGGGGCCGCTCCCTCGACTACCTCGCCAACAAGACCAAGGCGGACGCCCCGCTCGAGTGGCTCGCCGTCTGCGACGGCGCGGCACCCGACCTCGACGCCATGCTGGGCCGCCTCGCCGGCGTGGAAGTCGAGCACGACCTCGTGGTCACCACGCTCGGCCCGGTTGTCGGCACCCACGCCGGTCCGGGAACGGTGGGCGTCTGCTACATGCTGGCCGCCGGTCCTCGCGGGAGCGACGGCTAACCTTTTGGCGATGGACGCCACCCCTGTGAGCAGCGACACCGCCGGAAGCTCGGCCTTCGGGGCCGACTGGCCCGTCAAGGCGGCTGACGCCGTCGACGCCGCCGTCAACCTGGTCGTGGACAAGGCGGTCCGCCCGGTCATCATCGGGGCACGCGCTGTGGTCTTTGGGATCCTGATGGGCGTGCTCGCCATCGTGGTCACCGCCACGGTCTCGATCGGCCTCATCCGCCTGCTCGACGTCTACGCCTTCCCGGGCAGGGTCTGGGCCTCGTACACGCTCGTCGGCTTCCTGTTCAGCGCCATCGGGCTCTACCTTTGGACCAAGCGATCCGGCGGGACGCCGGTCGGCGGCAACTCGGCGGCGTGAGCGAGCACCGCAAGGTCGTCATCGCCGGATCCGGACCGGCGGGGTTGACGGCCGCGCTCTACACGGCCCGCGCCCAGCTCTCCCCCGTCGTGATCGAGGGCGAGCCTTCCTCCACCAGCGACCAGCCCGGCGGGCAGCTGATGCTCACGACTGACGTCGAGAACTTCCCAGGATTCCCCGACGGCATCATGGGCCCCGAGCTCATGATGAACATCCGCTCCCAGGCGGCGCGCTTCGGCGCCGAGCTCCTGACCCAAAAGGTCAGCCGCGTCGACCTGTCGCACTCGCCGTTCGGCGTCTGGGTGGGCGACGCGGAGGCCGCCGAACCCACCTACGAGGCCGAGACCCTCATCGTGGCCACCGGCGCCCAGAGCCTCTGGCTCGGCATCCCCGGCGAGGACCGACTCCTCGGCCACGGCGTCTCGTCGTGCGCCACCTGTGACGGCTTCTTCTTCCGCAACCACGAGATCGCCGTCGTGGGCGGTGGTGACTCCGCCCTCGAAGAGGCGATCTTCCTCACCCGCTTCGCCACCAAGGTGACCGTGATCCACCGGCGCGAGGAGTTGCGGGCCTCGCAAATCATGCAGGACCGGGCGCGCCAGAACCCCGCCATCGAGTTCCGCTGGAACACGAGGGTCACCGCGGTGCTGGGCGAGGAGAAGCTGACCGGGATCGAGGTAGCCGATACTGTCACCGGCGAGACCGCTGTGCTGCCGGTGACCGGCCTGTTCGTCGCCGTCGGCCACGAGCCCAACACGGCGATCGTGAAGGGGCAGCTCGAGCTCGAGGACAACGGCTACATCCGGACCTTCGGTGGCTCAAAGACGAGCGTCGGAGGGGTCTTCGCCTGCGGCGACGTCCAGGACCACTACTACCGACAGGCCATCACCGCGGCGGGGTCGGGCTGCATGGCGGCCATCGACGCCGAACGTTGGCTCGAAGAGCAAGGCTCCTAAGGGACCGGGAACACCGGCGCCAGGGGTGGTGTTGAAAGTGCCAGGCGGGTTCGCTCCCGACGACGTGAGGAGACAGCAATGAGTGAGAAGATCGTGACGTTGGACGACGCTACGTTTGACGAGCATGTCAAGGCCGCAGACGTACCGGTGCTGGTCGACTTCTGGGCGGAGTGGTGTGGCCCGTGCAAGATGATCGCCCCGGTGCTCGAGGAGATCGCCACCGAGCAGGAGGGCAAGCTCCAGATCGGCAAGCTCAACATCGACGACAACCTGGACGTGACGAGGCGCTACGACGTGATGAGCATCCCGACGTTGATCCTCTTCAAGGACGGCGAGGTCAAGGCGCGCCTGATCGGCGCGAAGCCCAAGGGCCAGCTGCTCCAGGAGCTGTCGGCGTACCTGTAAACGGGGCGGGGCCCCTGGATGACGCCAGGGGCCTGCCGCTCGGCACTGGCGCGGAGGGCCCGGCGGTCACCGACGTGCGCCGCAGGCTGGACGCGCTCGGGTTCGTTACCGTCGAAGACCCTGCCGCCTGCTACGGGCCAGCGACCAGGACCGCGGTCGAGGCGTTCCAGCACCGCCGTGGGCTGAAGGTCGACGGCGTCTGCGGGCACCAGACCTGGAACACGCTGGTGGAAGCCGGCCTCTCGCTGGGGGACCGCACCTTGTGGCGGCGCACCCCGATGCTGCGCGGTGACGACGTGGCCGAGCTCCAGCAGCGCCTCGGCGCCCTCGGCTTCGACACCGGCCGCGTCGACGGCATCTTCGGCCGGCAGACCGCAGAGGCGCTCGCCGAGTTCCAGCGCAACGCCGGGCTTCCGGCCGACGGGATCGCGGGGTCGACCACTGTCGCCGAGCTGCACCGCGTGCAGCTGCGCAACCGCGTTCCCCAGCTGGTCTCGACCGTGCGCGACCGGGAGCGGCTGCGCGACGCCCCGCCGACGATGGTCGGGCGCCACCTGGCCATCGGCGAGAGCGGCGGCCTGGCCACCACCGCCGGGGCCCTGCGCCGCAAGCTGGTGGCCGCCGGGGCGCGGGTGATCTCCCTGCACCATCCCGACGGCTCCGCCCAGGCCCACGAGGCAAACGCTGTCGGCGCTGAGGTCTACATCGGGCTGCGGCTCGACCCGGGCCATGCCGGCTGCTCCACGTCCTTCTACTCCGGCTACGCCTACGAATCCCCCGGGGGCCGGCGCCTGGGCGAGCTGATCCAGTCCCTGGTGCCTGCCGCTCTCGGCGTGCCCGACGAAGGGGTCACGGGCATGTCCGTGCCGGTGCTGCGCGAGACCCAGATGCCCGCGGTCATCGTCGAGGTCGGCCCGGCCAGCGCCGTGGTCGAGCGCGGTCCGGTGCTCGCCGATGCACTCCTGCGCGCCCTGGTCGCCTGGGCTACGACGTCGTGGGACTAGCGGGAGTTTGCCGTAGCCACTCAGGCGCTACGGACGAGCTCGACTTCCACCTCGGGAGCGGGCGACGCCGCGCCGGTGAAGATGCCCTTGAAGGGCGGGACGTCACCGTAGTCACGTCCCCGGGCCACCACCACGTGGCGCTCGGCGACCGGGTCGAGGCCGGTCGGGTCGAAGGGCTCCCACGCACCGAGCCACGCCTCCACCCACGCGTGGCTCTCACCCACCACCTCCTCGCCCAACGGCGCTTCGGGCGAGGGGTGCAGGTACCCCGAGACGTAGCGCGCCGGGATGCCCATCGAGCGCAGGATGCCGATGGTGATGTGGGCGAAGTCCTGGCAGACACCACTCCCCCGTCGCCAGGCCTCCGGGCCGGTGGTCGACACGCTGGTCGAGCCGCGTACGTACGCCAGGCGCCCGTTCACGAGCTCGACCGCCTCGCGCACGGCGTCGCGGGGGTCGTCGAAGCGGTGACGCACGGCTGACGCGTAGTCGACCAGCTCGAGGTCCTCGGGGGCGAAGTGGCTGGCCAGCAGGAACTCCGACCACCGGTCGCTCACGCGGTCCACGCCCGCCCAGTCGACCTCGGGCCCCGGGTTGGGCGCGCCGGAGGTCTCAACCACGCTGCGGCCGACCACCTGCAGCTCGGTGTGCGGCTGGTGCAGGTCGAAGCTGTAGACGAGGGTCCCCCAGTAGTCGTGGTGGCGCGACATGCGCGTGGCCGGCTGGACTTCGACGCGCGCGTCGAGAGTGACCTGGCGGCCCGTGGTCATGGGCGAGAGCCGCACCTCGTTGTAGGAGGCCGTGACCTCACCGTCGTAGCGGTAGAGGGTTGAGTGCCGGATCCGCAGCTGCCATCCCGAGCGGGCCATCAGGCGCTCCACTCGACGGCGCGGGTGTGGCGGAAGTAGCGACCGGCGACGGCGGCCGCCGTCTCGCTGCAGCGCTCCTGGAGGATGGCCAGGCGCTCGGGCAGGTCGTCGAGGAGCGACGAAAGCGGGGCGAACTCGAGGGCGGCGCGGGCGCGTCCGATTGTCCGGCGGGCCTCGTCGGACTGCCCGGCCCGCCCGATCGAGGGGTCGAGCTCGGCCAGGCAGCGCTCGGCGGTGTTGAGCGCGCAGAACACCGAGCGCGGGAAGAGCCGGTCGAGGAGGAGGAACTCGCCGGCGAGCGAGGCATCGACGGCGCGCTGGTAGGTGCGCAGGTAGGCCTCGTGCGCCGAGCAGCAGCGCAGCGTGGTGACCCATCCCTGGTCGCCCCAGACCCCGATCGAGCGCGCCTTGAGGAGCCGGCACGTCATGTCGACGCGCTCGAGGTTGCGCCCGAGCACGAGGAAGCGCCAGCCGTCGTCGTGACTCATCGTGGCATCGGCCAGGCCGGCCATCACCGCACTTCGGTCCTTCACCCAGCCGAAGAGCGCGTGCGGGGTGGCAGTGGTGTCCTCGTCGAGCATGGCCGGGAGGGTCAAGAACATGGCGTTGAGCACCTCCCACATCTCCGACGAGATGGCGGGGCGGGCGCTGCGGGCGTTCTCCCAGGCCGCGGCGATGGCTCCGGCGATGGTCGAGGGTGAGGTCCGGTCGTAGGCCAGGGCGTGGAGCGCCTGGTTCGGGTCCTCGATCCCGTAGAGGGGGAACGGCACCCCCATGATGGCGAGCAGGGCCGAGGACGCGTCCGCCGCGTCGACGGTCGCCTCCTCCAAGAGCAGGTGGTAATGCACGTCGAGGATGCGGGCCGTGTCCTCGGCCCGCTCCAGGTAGCGGCCGAGCCAGTAGAGCGCCTCGGCGATGCGGCTCAGCATCTCGTCACCGCCCCCTCACTGCTGCGCCGCGCTCGCCTGGCCGGCGGGGCCGGGATCGGGTGGCGACAGGGGCTCGGTGGCCAGGCGGGGCACATGGACCGGGGCGAGGCTGTGGGCGACGAAGCGCTCGTCGGCCAGCACCCAGGTGTCCTTCGAGCCGCCCCCTTGGCTCGAGTTGACCACGAGGCTCCCGCGCGGGATGGCGACCCTGGTCAGGCCTCCGGCGGCAACCCACACCCGCTCCCCGTCGTGGACGGCGAAAGGCCGCAGGTCCACATGGCGGGGCCCGAAGTCACGGCCGGTATGGGTGGGCGAACTCGACAGCTGGATCACCTCCTGCGCGATCCATCCTCGCGGGTTGGCGGCCACGCTGGCCCGCAGCTCGACCAGCTCCTCCTCCTCGGCCTGGGGGCCGATGACCAGACCCTTGCCTCCCGAGCCGTCCACCGGCTTGAGGACCAGGTGGTCGAGGCGTCCGAGCACGTGGACCAGCTGCTCAGGGTCCTCCAGGTTGTAGGTCGGCACGTTGGCCAAGATGGGCTTCTCGCCGAGGTAGTAGTCGATGAAGGTGGGCACGTGCGGGTAGAGGGCCTTGTCGTCGGCCACGCCGTTGCCCGCGGCGTTGGCGATGGCCACGTTGCCCGCCCGCGCCGCGCCGAGGATCCCCGGGCAGCCGAGGAGCGAATCCGGGCGGAAGTGCAACGGGTCGAGGTAGTCGTCGTCGAGGCGGCGGTAGACGACGTCGACCCTGGTCTCCCCGTCGGTGGTGCGCATGGCGACCACCCCGTCGCGACAGATCAGGTCGCGCCCCTCGACCAGCTCCACCCCCATCTGACGGGCCAAGAAGACGTGCTCGAAGTAGGCGCTGTTGGCCACGCCGGGCGTGAGCACCACCACAGTCGGGTCGGAGCGGTCCGCGGGAGCGGCGCGCCGCAGCGCCTCGAGCAGGCGGGCCGGGAAGTCGAGCACCGACCGCACGCGGTGCGACGTGAAGAACTCGGGGAACACGTGGGTCATCGCCCGCCGGTTCTCGATCACGTACGAGATGCCCGACGGCGTCCGCAAGTTGTCTTCGAGGACCAGGTAGTTGCCCTTCGGGTCACGGACCAGGTCGACCCCGGCCACGTGGACCCGGACGCCGTTGGGCGGCTCGATGCCCGCCGCCTCGCGGCAGTACTGGCTGGATGTGAGCACCAGGCGCCGGTCGATCACCCCGTCACGCAGGATGTGGGCGGCGCCGTAGACGTCGGCGAGGAACGCCTCGAGGGCGCGCACCCGCTGGGTGACGCCCGCCTCGATGACCTCCCATTCGTGCTCCGGGACGATCCGCGGGACAAGGTCGAGCGGAAAGGGTCGCTCCTCCCCCGAGAGGGAGAAGGTGATGCCCTGGTCGCGAAAGGCCATGTCACGAGCCCGGCAGCGCGCCTCGAACTCCTCGGCGGTCAGCTGCCCCAGCAGGGCGTGAAGGGCCACGTAGTGCTCTCGGGGCACCCCAGGCGACTCGAACAGCTCGTCCCAGCAGTTGTCCAGGAGCTCGTAGCCGTCCAGCAGGTCGCCCACCAAACCTCCAGTCATCGACGCGCGCACGGCGCCCAGCCTCGCCGACCTTCATAGCGCGGTCGTTACCTGAGGATGACGCCTCTGTGAACTCAGTCGCTCCTACTCATCCTTGCAGCCCGTCCCCGTCCAGACCGGAACCGACCACCGCTCTCGCTGCCAGTTCACCTTGTCGGCGGCGACGCGGCAAATTGACCCCCGACGAGGTGACGGGGATGCGGCACTGTGTGACCGCAACGCGACGAAACCTCTACTTCCACCCCACAATGCGACAATCCACAACGTCATGCACAGGTTGTGGACGAAGCTAAAGAGGGGGTTTAATCTTGTTCCTCGAGGGTAACTACCGCCCCGTGCGAGGGTCCGCCGCGTGCTGGCCCGCGGCGACGGTGCTTGGCACGTCGTCCCAGCTCAAAGGCCCTCTGCGACGCCGGATGCCCCAGCCTCACCCTTCTGCTCCCCCACCATCAACCGGTAGATACGCTCGAGATCCTCGAGGGTGGCGAAGTCGACGACTAGCCGGCCCCTTCGGTTTTGCAACTCCACCTTCACGCGCGTGTTGAGGTGCGTCGACAGGAGCTCCTCGAGTTCGAGCACCCCCGGCTCGGGCAGGCGCCGCGTCCCCGGCCGGCCGCTGGTAGCACCTCGGGTAGTACCTGAGGGTTCGGGATCCACCACGAGGGTCAGCTCGGGCTCCACTCCCCCGCCACGGACGAACTCCTCGAGCACCCGCACGGTCAAGCCCTCGGCGATGATCCGCTCGACCAGGAGCTCTTGGAGGGCCCGGTCCGGGGTCCCGAGGAGGGCACGGGCGTGGCCCGCAGAGATGGTGTTCTCCGCGAGCGCTCGCTGCGCGCCGGAGGGGAGCTGGAGCAACCGCAGCGTATTGGTCACCGCTGTGCGGCTCTTCCCCACGCGGGTGGCAACCTGCTCGTGGGTGAATTCGAACTCATCGATCAACTGCTGGTAGGCCGCTGCCTCCTCGAGTGCGTTGAGGTCAGCCCGGTGGATGTTCTCGACAAGTGCCTGTTCGAGGCTGTGGACGTCGCTCGTGGCCGTCTGGACAAGGACCGGGATGGTCTGAAGGCCGGCCCGGCGCGCCGCCCTCCAGCGCCGCTCCCCCGCGATGAGCTCATAGCTCTCGGCCTCTCCATCGACTTCTCGGACCAGGATCGGCTGCAGGACACCCAATTCCCGGATGGACGCAGCCAGCGACGACATCGCCTCCTCATCGAAGTGTGACCTCGGCTGGAGCGCGTTGGGCCGGATGCTCGAGATCGGCACCTCCCGCAGGGCTGAGCGACGGTCCCCCACCACCTCAGTGGGCAGGAGAGCACCCAGGCCCTTACCCAGTCCGCTTCGACGCGCCATTGCTGACCTCCTTTGCAAGTTCCCGGTAGGCAACAGCGCCTCGAGAGGTAGGGTCGAACACGGTGATCGGCTGGCCGAAGGATGGCGCCTCGGATAACCGCACGGTGCGGGGGATGACGCTGCGGCACACCTGCTCGGGGAAGTGGCGACGGACTTCGCCCGCGACGTCCGCTGCCAGACGCGTTCTCGAGTCGAACATGGTGAGCACAATGGTGCTGACTTCGAGCTCGCTGTTCAGGTTTGCGGCGACCAGATGCACATTGCGGAGCAGCTGGCTCAGTCCCTCTAGTGCGTAGTACTCGCATTGGATCGGCACGAGCACCTCGGACGCGGCAGCCAGCCCGTTCACGGTGATCAACCCCAGCGAGGGTGGGCAGTCGATCAGGACGAAGTCGAAGTCATCGATGACCGTCTCAATGGCCCGCCGGAGCTTGAGCTCTCGGCTGAACGCCGGGACCAGCTCGATCTCGACCCCGGCCAGATCGATGGTCGCAGGGGCGACGAAGAGGTTCTTCACACTGGTCGGCTCAACACAGTCCTCAAGTGGCGTGTCGCGCATGATGACGTCATACATCGAGGACTCGAAGTTCCGGGCGTCGATGCCGAGCCCGGTGGTGGCATTGCCCTGGGGATCGAGGTCGATCACCAGGACGCGATAGGAGAGCTCCGCCAACGCAGCGCCGAGGTTCACGGTCGTCGTGGTTTTCCCGACCCCGCCCTTCTGGTTGGCGATGGCGATCACCCGTGGCAGCGGCCGTGGCGCGTGCACACCCTGCCCGACGACAGAACTCACATCGAGCGTGGGGGCCGTCAGAGTCGGCGCCATCGTCGCCGAGTGGGCACGCCGCGAGGCCGGTGGCTTCTCGGAGCTCACCGTCTCGCGGTGTGCAACCTCCTCGGAGGCCGGGGGCGCTTCGGCGGGTGAAGCGGGTGGGACACCGACAGCTTGCGCGCCATCGGAGGTTTCACGTGAAACGTCGCCCTGAAGGAGAGGATCCGAGTGAGGTGCAGCGGATGGCACGCTGTTCGCAGAAGGGTTCTCGGTCTCCGGGGCCGGCTGCGGTGGGGCCGTCGGAGGCGTCACGACCGGATCGGGGACCGGAGGATCTGCCGCGAACTCGTCGGCTGCGGGCAGGGGAGTGGGCTCGGCGGCGACTGGGGAGGGAGCCGAAGCCTGGGGCTCCGGATCGGCGATGGGACTCTCAACCTCTGTCGGCGGAGCTGCCGTGGATGGCGGCTCTTCTCTGTCACGCCGCCGGAGCCGCATACCCACCGATCCCGCCGTTGCCGCGCTGCACCGCCCCATCCTCGCTGCCCCTCAACCATTGGTCAAGCCACTTCGGCGAGTTTCGGCGATTTCTTCCCCATTTCCCATCCTGTTCGACCCGTCGATCCATGTTTCACGTGAAACGTCGTGATCCGGCGGTCGCGTTGCCCTACGTGCACGTTGACGTCGTCACGGGCGCTCAGTCGGGAGCAGCGCCGGATCGGGATTCGGAGACTCGGGCCAGGTTGGGACCGCCGGGCGTTCGCCAAAGACAAGCCGTCACAGTACCGGGCCCGCACGCGCACGGCGCGTTGCGCGGGCCCCCGAGGACAAATTGACCCAGCAGCGGTCGGCGGAAAACGCGCACTGCGCCCCTGGACGGACGTCGCGTGCCGAGAGCGGGACTCCGGGGATCCGAAACTTGCGGCTCCACGTCAGCGATGTTCATGTCCGTGCAAACTGTCTTCAGCCATCACGGCACATCCGTCGCAGTCTTGGCGATCTGGCGGGGTGCGCCTGCTACCTTCTCCGACGTTCTCGGACTGCATCTCCAAACGGAACCAGGCAATCAAGCCCTCGTGTCGGAATCCTCGATCCAGAAGTCGTCACCACACAAGAGCCGATGTGCTGATGGTGGGGGAGTGCGGCGTACTGTCGCCCGCCGGCATTCCCATCATCGGTGTTCCCGGCCGGATTTCACTGACCGGCGGATCCTGCGCGCTGCACGGGATGGTTGGTCACTCACATCGACGTCAGGCCCTTGGAATAGGTGCACCCTCGATCGCGCACCGGGCGGCAGCGGAAAGCCAGCGATCTCTCGGCGTCGCACAGTCGCTCTGGCGCTGATCCACTGCGGCGCTCTCCCTGGGTCGGCCCCGCCGGACCGCCACATCGAGCCCGTACCTACCGCCCGGGCGTAGGCCGACCAGCCGTGCTGCGGTCGAATCGCGGCCGTGGGTCTGTCTCGGTGATCGCCGCTCTCACGCTTCGCGGACGGCGATGCCGTGGATGTTTCACGTGAAACATCCACGGCGGGAGTCACGCTTCAGAACAGGGGGCGCTTCTTGGGTACCCCGTCGCGCCGGGCAAAGCGGTCCGGACACGGCCTCACACATTCCATGGTCGAGTACGCGAACGTGCTGCGGGTCACCACGGCTGGACCCAATCCCAGCTGGCCGAGCCCGTCTGCGGGCCAGCGTGCAGCACCCTCGGTGTCAGGCGGCTCAGAAACGACAAGCCGACCACCTGGGTGCAGGAATGGGGCTGCACACTCGGCGGTGACACCTGGTGCCCCGAACGAGCGGGCCACCACGCCGTCGAACGCTCCTCGCAGGGCTGCCTCATGGCCGAGGGCCTCCGCTCGGCCATGGAGCACGGTGAATCGATCGGAGAAATGACACCGCTCGACTGCGCTGCGCAAGAAGTCACACCGCCGCTCACCGGCGTCGACCAGGGTGAACCTACAGTCAGGCCACAGGTCGCCCAGCACCAGGCCGGGCAGGCCTCCTCCCGATCCCAGGTCGAGGTACGGACCCGAACCGGGGCCTGGTACTCGCCCGAATGCCTGCGCAAAGCCAGCGGCATGCTCGAGGTGACGCGCGACTGGCCCAGGTCCGAGGAATCCGAGTTGGCGTGCCTCTTCGAGGACCGCGACGACCGGTGCGCTGATCGAAGGGTCAACAGCCATGGGACGGGTCTGTCCTGATCGCGCCCACCCGGCCGACCCGGGCGAGCTCAGCCGGCAGGGGCAATGACGATATAGCGGGAGGGGTCCTCGCCCTCCGAGCGTGTGACCACGCCATCGATGGCGCTCACGCTGTCGTGCACCACCTTGCGGTCGGCGGGCGACATGGCCTCCAGGGCGCGCTCGGTGCCGGTCTCGATCACCTCGGACGACACCTGCTGGCTGAAACGCTGCAGCGCGGCGGCGCGGCGCTCGCGGTAGCCCGCGACATCGACCAGGATACGGTCGGTCTTCGAGGGGAACTGACGCTGCACAACCGTTCGGGTCACGTCCTGGAGCGCAGCAAGCGTGCTGCCACGCGGGCCCACCAGGAGACCGAGGTCGTCACCGTTCGCCGCCAGTTCGACGGTTTCCTCGTCGAGTGTGCGGGTCTCGACGGTGGCGTCGAAGCCGAACTCGGCCATCAGTCCCTGGAGGAACACCTGGGCCGCTTGGGCCTGCTCCTCGAGTGTCATACCTTCGGCCATTTCGCTTTCCTCCGCTTTCGCTGTGGACTTCGTGCTCGGACGCGGGGACTTCCCGTTCCCTGCGTCGTTTGCGGTCACCGCCGCGCCGGCCGCCGCCGCGCCGTCAGTGCCGCTGCGACCTGATCCCCTCGAACGGCGACGTCGCGAGGAGCTGCTTGAACCGCCGCCTTCACCTGCGGCACCGTCTGAAGGTCGGCTCCCGGCGTTGCCATCGCGTCGCGAACCCCCCTGGTTCGAGCCCGAACGGCTCTTCTCCCGCTCGCGTGGCCGACGGGTCCGCTTGGGTCGGGGGCCGACGGGGCGCACCCGGGCCCGGACACGGGCCTCGGACCGCACCCTCCCGAAGAGCCCGGTCTTCGGCTCGGCCAAGATGACGACTTCAGCGTCAGCCTCGGCAACTCCGAGCTGGTCGAGCGCAGCTTCCTTTGCCTCTTCGATGGTCTTGCCTGTGACTTCGACCCACTCCACGGATTCAGCGCGCCTTTCTGTCTCTCTTGGCCTTCGAGCGCGGATGCGGCTTGGGCTTGTCTGCCACGCCGTCCGTCGTCCCGTTCGTGTTGCCGTTGCTGGTGGATGCACCGGGGCGCGGTTTGCGGCTCGTTGGTCTCGAACTGGTCTTCTTCACCGCATCGCCGGCTGCTGCGGCTGCCGCGTCCTGGGTGCCGTTCCCCTTCGGGAGCGGGGGTTTCTCCTTCGTGGAGGCCGCCTTCTTCACCTCAGAGCTGCGCGCCGGTATGGAGCGCTCGCCCACCGGTTGCACGATGCCGGTTCGGAACATGATGTCCTGTGTCGCGATGCGGATGAGTGTTGAAGTGATCATATAGATCACAACTGCGGCGGGGATTAAAAAGTAAATGTATGCAAAGAAAATCGGCATGACTTTTTGCATAGTCTGCATCTGGGGGTTGGCCGCTGCCGCCTGAGGGTTGCGACTCTGCATCTGCCGCATTTGGATGAACTGCAGCACCACGGCGATAGCCACCAACGCGAAGTAGGGAACGTAGTTGTACCAGGCGCCATGGTGGGAGAAGGGCTTCAGGGCGAGGTTGATCCCGAACGCCGGCATTGCCCCGGAACTGGCCACGAGGTGGTGGAACATCGTGGAGTTCGTGGGGATGTAGCGGGGTTCCGCACAGACCGTGGCGGGGGAGATCGGCCGACAGACCGTGCCGATCATCTGCTGGGTGCCACTCACGAACTTCTGGCCCGCAGGGATGGTGTTGGTCAGCCCTTTGATGACATCGTAGAGAATGAAAAGGAAGGGCATTTGTAGGAACATTGGGAGACAGCCACCGGCTGGATTTACCCCTTGTTCCTTGTAGAGCCGCATGAGCTCTTCATTCAGTTGCGCCCGATTCTCGGCACCCTTGTATTTCGCCTGCAGCTTCTTGATCTCGGGCTGGATCTGCTGCATCCCGATCATCGACTTGGTGCTCTTCACCGTGAGGGGCGTGAGCGCCCCCATGATCAAGATGGTGAGGATGATGATGGCGATGGCGTAGTTCGGGATGATCCCGTAAATAAACGCCAGGACGTAGCCGAAGAGCTTGAAGACCGGCTGGAAGATCTCCCCGACCTTCTTGAAGAGGGAGTTCTCCGCCAGGAGCAGGGCGAGAGTCACGCTGGTCATGATGTCGCGGTCTTCCTGTGAGCCCCGGTCTCGAGCGGCACGAGATCAATCCCGCGTCCACCGAAGGGGTGGCAACGCAGCAGGCGGCGAAGAGCGAGCCGCCCGCCGCGGAACAGCCCGTGGCACTCGATCGCCTCTTCTGCGTACGCCGAACACGACGGGTAGAACCGGCACGGCGAGACGGCCCCGGAGCGGAGCTGCTGGTAGCCGTGGATGGCCTTGAGGGCGGCCCGCTGGCCGGTGGTCAGCGCCGTGGGTGCAGCGACCGCGCTCATGGCGCCGGCGACCCTGCGGCGCGCAATGCCGAGAGGCTGAGTTCGCGGAGCCTCGCGAACTCGAGGTCGGCTGCGGCTCGGTCGGTCGTGACCAGGTAGGCACCTTCTGCCAGCTCCGCTGCCCCTTCCCGGATCGCCTCACGGAGGCGGCGACGAAGGCGGTTACGCACGACGGCGTTGCCGCAGTGACGCGAAATTGCGAACCCGACCTCGACAAATGGGTCGTGGGCGGCCTCGGGGTTTGGGACGTACTTGACCCGGATCGGCCCGCGCGCGGCCCGACCGGCGGGCCGGCTGAGCGCCCGAAATGTCGAACGCTGGCGAATGCTCCCGAGGACTGGGGTGGTCACGACGACTCAGACAGTGAGCCGATGACGCCCTTTGAGCCGCCTCGCCTGCAGGATCGCTCGCCCGCCGCGCGTGGACATGCGCTTGCGGAACCCGTGCGTCTTCGCTCGTTTACGGGTGTTTGGTTGGTAGGTGCGCTTCACGTCAGTTGCCTTTCGCCTCTCCCGCCGGTCCGGAGACGGGACCGAATTTCTGGGAGGGCCATCACCCGCCCCACCAGGAAACAGGGCGTCGAAGGCGATGGCGCTCCACCGATGCTAGGCGCGATTGACCAATGCCACTAGTCGGGACCTCCGCCACGGTGTACGTTCGGGCCTCCACGGGCACGCGCTGTACTCCACACCTGTGGATCTGGCTGTGGATGGGCGGCCCGAGGGGCTTTCGGAGGAGCAGGTGGACAATACCGACGGGCTGTGGACGCGCTGCACAGCGTCGTTGCGTGAGCAGGTGTCCGACGCCACGTGGCAGATGTGGCTCTCGCCCATCGAGCCACTCAACTTCGAGGGCTCCGTCCTCACGCTCTCCGTGCCCAACGCGGTCGTTCGAGAGCGCGTGTCGTCGCGCTTTTTGCCCATGATCCAAGACACCTTGGCGACCGTCGCCGGCGGGGACATCTCCGTCGAGCTCCAGGTGAGCGAGCGAGAGACGCCACCCAGCCTGCCCGCTCCCGAAGACCCGCCCGTCCAGACAGGACCCCAGAGCCGGGCGCAGTCGCGCTCGGTCGCGCGCAACGCCGCTGCCAACCGGGAGACCCCCTCTGTCCAACTCGATCCCCGGTTCACCTTCGACACCTTCGTCGCCGCGTCGTCGAACCGCCTCGCCCACGCGGCCGCCCAATCCGTGGCCGAGATACCCGGCCGGTCCTACAACCCCCTGTTCATCTACGGTGCCTCGGGCCTGGGGAAAACCCATCTTCTCCACGCCATTGGCAACTATGTCCAGGAGAACTACTCCCAGCACCGGATCCTCTACGTCACGACCGAGACGTTCCTGAACGACTTCGTCGACGCACTGCGCATGTCCGCCACGATCGCGTTCAAGCGCCGCTACCGGGAGTGCGACGTGCTCCTCATTGACGACATCCAGTTCATGGAGAACAAAGAAGGCCTCCAAGAGGAGTTCTTCCACACCTACAACGACCTCCATGGTGCTGGAAAGCAGATCGTCCTCACCTCGGACCGTGCACCTCGCTCGATCGAGACGCTCGAGGACCGGCTCCGGAGCCGTTTCCTCTCGGGCCTGATCACCGAGATCGACCCCCCGGACCTCGAGACACGCCTGGCGATCCTGCGGACCAAGGCGGAATCCGACAGCGAGGACATCGCCGACGACGTCTTGGAGTTCATCGCCACCCATGTGAAGGACAACATCCGCGAGCTCGAAGGGGCCCTCATCCGGGTGACCGCGTTCGCCAGCCTCAACGGGGAGCGGGTCTCGCTCGACCTCGCCGAGCGCGTCCTGGCCGACATCGTCTCAGCCGGGGAGCCACGCCGCGTCACCCCACAGATGATCCTCGACGCCACCGCCGCCTCCTACGGCTTCTCGGTCGAGAGCCTGATCGGCCCAAGCCGGACCAGGCCACTCGTGACCGCCCGCCAGGTCGCGATGTACCTCACCCGGAGCCTCACGGACTACAGCTACCCCGCCATCGCCCGGGTCTTCGGTGGTCGCGACCACACGACGGTCATCCACGCTGTCGAGAAGATCTCCGGGCAGATGAAGGAGCGCCGGCAGATCTACGAGCAGGTCACCGTCCTGCTGCTCGAGCTGCGGTCCGGCTCATGACGACACGGCGCGCACTGGGGACAAGCCCCCGCCAGCCTGTGGAGCACGATGCTTCGGCCTGGGGATCACCCCCCCATGTGTCCACAGGATCGGGCGGTGCCGCCGGCGGCACGCGACGGTCGTCCCCCATTGGCACCAACCCGGTGGATGACCATATGCGCGGTGACCTGCGAAAATCCCGTATCGTCCACAATCCCCAGCCCTTACTACCTCTAAAGAGATATCTCTCCCTGCTCGGAATTCGTAGTGCGTGTGGACTGCGCCGAATCACCTGAGCCTCTGAGATCCCAGCGAAAGGAACCAATCCGGTGAAGTTCCGGTCAGAACGCGACTCTCTTGTCGAAGCACTCGCCACCGCCGGGCGCGCCGTTGGTGGGCGCGGGTCGTCGGCATCCGCGGTGCTCTCGGGCCTCTTGTTGTCCTGTGAGGGAAATCACCTTGCGGTCACCGGTACCGACCTCGACCTCACCATCCGCTTCGATCTCGAGATCATCGGGATCGAGGACGGGTCCTGCGTCGTGCCCGCCCGCCTCGTAGCGGACATCGTCCGCTCGCTCGAGCCCGGGGCAGTCACGGTCGAGTCGACGGAGGACAAGGTTGAGATCTCGGCGGCTCGGTCGCGTTTCGGGCTGCGGTCCTACCCGGTGGTGGAGTTCCCCCCGATGCAGCCACCGAGCGAGCCCGGCACCCACCTGGCCGCACCAGTGCTCGCCGAGGGCCTGCGCCAGGTCGTCCGTGCCGCGTCGACCGACGACGCCCGTCCCCTGCTCACCGGTGTGCTCATGACCAACGAGGGCGGCACCGTCCGCCTGGTCGCAACCGACTCCTACCGCCTTGCCCTGCGGGACCTGGCGGGGACCTCGGGCTTCGACGACGAGACGGAGATCCTGGTCCCCGCCCGGGCGCTCGCCGAGCTGCAGCGAATCCCCTTCCCGGCAACCGGCGGCGGAGAGGAGCCGAGCGTCGGCGTGCTCACCGGACCCCACGAGATCACCTTCACCACCGGGTCGGTCAGGATCAGCACCAGGCTGCTCGATGGCAGCTACCCCGACTACCGCCAACTGATCCCGGACCACTACCCGAACCGCCTGCACCTTGGGAAGGAATCGCTCCTCGGGGCGCTGCGCCGGGTGCGCCTGCTGGTTCGGGACAACACCACCCCGGTGCGCCTGGCCATGCGGGCCGGAGGGGTCGACCTGTTCGTCAACGCCACCGAGGTGGGCGACGCCAGCGAGACAGTCGACGGTGACTACACGGGCGAGGACCTGGTCATCGCCTTCAACCCGTCGTACCTCATCGACGGGGTCGAGGCCGTCATGGGCGACGAGGTGCTGATCGAGACGGCCGACGCCGTGAAGCCGGCGACGGTGCGCGGCGCGGAGAAGGACGACTACCGCTACCTCCTCATGCCGGTGCGGGTCTCCTGACCGAGGTCGACCCCGTGGTGTTCGGCCGAGATCCTCTGTGAGCCTCGAGCAGCTCGAGCTCACCGCCTTCCGCTCGTTCGCGCACGTGCGCTTCGAGCCCGAACCGCAGGGCACCACGGTCATCGCCGGCCCGAACGGCTCGGGGAAGACCACCCTGCTCGAGGCGGTGGCCTATCTCGGGACGCAGCGCTCCTTTCGGGGAGCGCCACGAGAGGTGATGATCAAGACCGGTGACGACCGTGCAGTGGTGCGAGCGTCACTGACGGGGCGCGACCACCACTTCCTGGTCGAAGCCGAGCTCGTCGCCGCCGGCCGGTCGCGCATCCAGGTCAACCGGCAACCCGCCCGCGACCGCCGCACCCTCGCCGAGGCGGTCCCGGTCACCGTCTTTTCGCCTGAGGACCTCGTAGTCGTGCGGGGCGCGCCGTCGGCGAGGCGCGACCTGCTCGACGACGCACTGGCGCTGCTCGACCCCAAGGCCGGCACGTTGCGCGACGAGGTCGACCGCATCCTTCGCCAGCGCACCGCCCTGCTCCGCCAGAGCTCGGGGCGACTCAGTGACGAGGTGGCGGTCACCCTCGACGTCTGGGACGAGCGGTTGGCCGAGGCGGGCGCGCGCCTCATCGACGCCAGAGAGCGCCTCAGCGCAGATCTCGAGCCGTTCGTCGACGCCTCCTACCAGGTGCTCGCCGGCGCATCGGGTGGCCTCGAGGCACCCGATGGCGTCGCGCTCGAGTATCGCCGGTCCTTCGAAGGGGAGCTCGCCGTCGCCCTCGCCGGCGCGCGCCTCGACGACGTGCGCCGGGGCGTCTCCACTCTCGGCCCGCACCGCGACGACCTCCAGGTCAGCCTGGCCGGACGCGACGCGAGGCTCCAGGCCTCGCAGGGGGAGCAGCGCTGCATCGCGCTGGCGCTACGGCTCGCGGTCCACCACCTGGTGACCGAGCGCACCGCATTGGTGCCCATCTTGCTGCTCGACGACGTCTTCTCCGAGCTCGACCCTGCGAGGAGCCGGGCGCTGCTCGGTGAGCTGCCCTCTACACAGGCGCTGCTCACCACCGCCGTGCCCATCCCTGATGGCGTGGCCGTGGCAAGGATCCTCGACATTCGCTCCCTGGACGGGGGAGGTGGAGTGGGCGGTGGCTGACCCGCCGCGGCGACGGTTCAGGCGCCGAGGTGAGCCCGACGGGCCGAGACCGCTCGGCGAGGGCATCGAGGCCGCCGTCGAACGCCTCGGAGGCGGCGATGCAGCCGCGGTGGGCGCCCTGTTCGGGCGCTGGGAGGAGATCGCCGGGAGCGCGCTCGCCGAGCACGTGGTGCCGATCCGGATGACGGGCGGCGTGCTGCACGTGGCCGCTGACCACGCGTCCTGGGCCACCCAGGTCAGGACGCTGGCCCCCTCCCTGCTCCGGCGCGTGAACGAGGTCACCGGGCTGGTCCCCGAGCGCCTCGACGTGACCGTTCGACGGTCGTAAACGGCCTCTTCCAGGGCCACTGTCGAGTAAGCTGTTGTACTGCAGCCGGGTGGTGGAGCAGGGCGTCGGTCCTGCGGTCCGACCGGTGTACCGAACCAAATTTCTTCGAAAGGGCGCGCCCGTGGTGCAGAACAGGGAGACCGGCCTTGGCCGCTGACAACGGGTCCTATGACGCCAGCGCGATCACGGTCTTGGAGGGCCTCGAGCCGGTACGGCTCCGGCCCGGCATGTACATCGGCTCGACCGGCCCGACCGGGCTGCACCACCTGATCACCGAGGTCGTCGACAACGCGGTCGACGAGGCGATGGCCGGCTACTGCACCCGCATCGACGTGGACATCCTCCCCGACGGTGGGTGTCGGGTAGCCGACGACGGCCGTGGGATCCCCGTCGACCCCCACCCCTCGTCGCCGGACAAGTCGGCGGCTGAGGTGGTCCTCACCACGCTGCACGCCGGCGGCAAGTTCGGCGGAGCCGGCTACAAGGTCTCCGGTGGGCTCCACGGCGTCGGGGTCTCGGTCGTCAACGCCCTCTCTACGCGCCTGCTGCTCGAGATCGACCGCAACGGCAACCACTACGAGCTCGAGTTCAAGAATGGCGGCGAGCCCCAGGGGAAGCTCAAGATCACCGGTAACGCGCCGCGCGGCCGCACCGGCACGACCGTGTCGTTCTGGCCGGACCCCTCGATCTTCGAGGAAACGGACTTCCGGGCCCAGACCGTGCTCGAGCGGCTCCAGGTGATGGCCTTTTTGAACCGGGCGCTCGAGATCCGGTTCAGCGACCGCCGACCCGAGCGGGAGCAGTCGACGACGTTCAAGTACAACGGCGGGATCGTCGACTACGTGAAGCACCTCAACGCCGCCAAGGAGTCGCTCTTCCGCAAAGTCGCATCCTTCGAGCAGTCCGAGGAGGACATGGAGGTCGAGATCGCCCTGCAGTGGAACACCGGCTTCTACGAGAGCATCCACTCCTTCGCCAACGGCATCTCGACCACCGAGGGCGGCATGCACGAAGAGGGCTTCAAGAAGTCCCTCACGAACGTGATGAACCGCTACGCCCGGACGCGGAACCTCTTGAAGGAGAAGGAGGACAACCTTCTCGGCGAGGACATCCGAGAGGGGCTCACCTGCATCGTCTCGGTGCGCCTGAAGGAACCCCAGTTCGAGGGCCAGACCAAGGCGAAGCTGGGAAATGTGCCGATGCGCTCGCTGGTCGAGCGCACCACCAATGAGAAGTTGGCGGAATGGCTCGAGGAGAACCCGCGTGAGGCCAACCAGGTCGTGCAGAAGGCGACCGTCGCCGCTCGGGCGCGCATCGCGGCGCGTCAGGCACGCGACCTCACCCGCCGTAAGTCCGGGCTCGACGGGGCCGGGTTGCCGGGCAAGCTTGTCGACTGCTCGTCGCGCGACCCGCGCGAGTCGGAGCTGTTCATCGTCGAGGGCAACTCGGCGGGCGGCTCGGCCAAGGACGCCCGCGACCCCCGGCGCCAGGCGATCCTCCCGATCCGCGGCAAGATCTTGAACGTCGAGCGCGCGCGCATCGACAAGATGCTGAAGAACGCCGAGATCCAGGCGCTCATCGCCGCGGTGGGTGCCGGATTGGCGGAGGACTTCGACATCACCAAGATCCGCTACCACAAGATCATCCTGCTGGCCGACGCCGACGTCGACGGCAGCCACATCCGCACCCTGTTGCTCACATTCTTCTTCCGCCAGATGAAGCCCCTGGTCGAGGGCGGCTTCGTGTACGTCGCCCAGCCACCGCTCTACTCGACGCTCGTCGGGCGCGAGAAGGTCTACCTGAAAGACGACGCCGCGAAGGAAGCCTTCCTGGCCGCCCATCCCGACCACAAGCACGACTTCCAGCGCTTGAAGGGCCTGGGCGAGATGGACTTCGACGAGCTGCGAGAGACCACCATCGACCCGACCAAGCGCTCCCTCCTGCAGATCAGCGTCGAGCAGGCGGCCCTGGCTGACGAGGTGTGCTCGGTCCTGATGGGCGAAGACGTGGAGCTGCGCCGCCAGTTCATCCAGAGCAACGCAAAGGACGTGCGCTTCCTCGACGTCTGAGGCGGCGGAATCGATTTATGGCAAACGACAACGACGGACCGGCATCGACCGGCCAAGGCGGCGGGACCGGGGTCACCGACCCGGTGATCGGCTTCATCGAGCCGATCGAGATCCAAGAGGAGATGGAGCGCTCGTTCCTCGAATACTCCATGTCGGTCATCGTCTCGCGGGCGCTCCCTGACGTCCGTGACGGGCTGAAGCCGGTCCACCGCAGGATCCTCTACTCGATGTTCGAGCAGAACCTTCTCCCGAACCGCCCGCACGTGAAGTGCGCGGCGGTCGTCGGAGAGGTCATGGGGCGCTACCACCCCCACGGTGACTCGTCGATCTACGACGCCTTGGTGCGCATGGTGCAGGACTTCAGCCTGCGCGAGCCGCTCATCGACGGGCACGGGAACTTCGGCGGCACCGGGCCCGACGAGGGCCCCGCCGCCATGCGCTACACCGAGGCCCGCCTCGCCCCCCTCGCCCTCGAGCTGATGGCGGGGATGGACGAAGACACCGTCGACCTCGTCCCCAACTACTCGAACTCCGACGACGAACCCGTCGTCCTCCCGGCGCGTTTTCCCAACCTGCTCGTCAACGGCTCGCAGGGCATCGCGGTGGGCATGGCCACGAACATCCCGCCGCACAACCTGGGCGAGGTGATCGACGCCACCATCCACTTGCTGGGAAACCCTGACAGCACGCCCGACGACCTCATGGCCTTCGTGAAGGGTCCCGACTTCCCGACCGGCGCCCAGATCCTCGGTCGCCAAGGCATCATCGACGCGTACCGGACCGGTCGCGGCTCGATCAAGATGCGCGCCGTCGCCGAGATCGAAGAAGGGCGTAACGACACCCGGATCACGATCACCGAGCTGCCGTACCAGACCTCGGTCGAGGTGGTCGAGCAGAAGATCCACGACCTGGTGAAGTCGGGCGATCTCGACGGCATCGCCGACACGCAGAACGACTCGGCAGGTCGCAAGCACCGCCTGGTCATCAAGTTGAAGCGCGACGCCAACGCCAACGTCGTGCTCAACAAGCTCTACAAGCACACCCCGCTGCAGACCAGCTTCGGGGTCAACACCCTGGCCCTGGTCGACGGCGTACCGCGCACCCTCAACCTCGCCCAGGTGCTGACGCACTACATCGCGCACCAGATCGAAGTGGTCACCCGGCGGACGCAGTTCCTGCTCGACAAGGCCCGCAAGCGGGCCCACATCGTCGAGGGACTGCTGCGCGCGCTCGACATGCTCGACGCGGTTATCGCCACCATCCGAAGCTCGGACGACCGCGCCTCGGCCCTTGAGGCCCTGATGGCCGAGCCCTTCTCCTTCAGCGAGGAGCAGGGTCGGCACATCTTGGACATGACGCTCGGTCGCCTGACCCGGCTCGGGCGCGCCGAGCTCGACGAGGAGATGGCGAAGCTGCGCGAGACGATGGCCGCGCTCGAGTCGATCCTGGCCGACCCGGTGAAGCTGCGCGCCGTCATCGCCGACGAGCTCGGCGAGATCCGCACCAAGTTCGCCAACGAGCGGCGCAGCATCATCACCCACGACCCGGGCGAGCTCGGCGTCGAGGACCTGATCGACGACGAGGACATTGTGGTCACGATGACCGCCGCGTCGTACATCAAGTCGGTCTCGGCCACCGCCTTCCGCACGCAGGGCCGCGGTGGGCGCGGCGTCCAGGGCGCCCGCCTGAAGGAGGAGGACCTCGTCACCCACGTGGTCCATACCACCACGCACTCGTATCTGCTCCTGTTCTCCAACACCGGGCGCGTCTACCGCCTCCGGGGCCACGAGATCCCGATGAAGGAGCGCACGGCCAAGGGCACCGCCCTCGTCAACCTGTTGCCGCTCGCCCCCGGCGAGACCATCGCGGCCATCATCCAGACCCGCGACTTCCCCGCGGACCAGTACCTGGTGTTCGCCACGGCCAACGGGCAGGTGAAGAAGACACCCTTCTCCGAGTACGACAAGTCACGACGCGAGGGTTTCATCGCCATCAACCTGCGCGACGGCGACGAGCTGGTGCGCGTGGTCTCGACCGCCGGCGAGGACGACCTCTTCGAGGTCACCGAGAAGGGGATGACCATCCGCTTCTCGGAGAACGACGTGCGGGCCATGGGCCGAGACGCGGCGGGCGTGCGCGGCATCCGCCTGCGCGAGGACGACAAGGTCGTCTCGCTCGACGTGGCGCGCGATGACACCGACATCCTCATCGTCACCGACGCCGGCTACGGCAAGCGGACCAAGCTCGAACGCTTCAACCGCCAGACACGAGGCGGCCAAGGGGTGCGCGGGATCCGCCTGACGGCTCGGCGCGGCCGGGTGGTCGCCGCCTTCATGGTGAGCCTCGACGAGGAGATCCTCCTCGTTTCGACCGGCGGCGTGGTCATCCGCACGGCGGTGCGCGAGATCGCCTCCCAGGGCCGCGACGCCACCGGCGTGCGGGTCATGAACCTCGACGACGGACAGAGCGTGGCCGCAGTGGCGGCGGTCGTGGCCGAGAACGGCGACTGAGGGTCAGGAGCCCTTCACGTAGGTGATGGTGGTGGGGGCGGCCTTCGGGAAGTAGAAGCCCACGACCTTGTTGTCGACGGTCACGAGCGTCCGCCCCGACGCCGAGCCGATCTGGAGGGTGAGACCGGTGGTGACCGGGAACTTCTGGACGGCTCCGGCGGGCATGGTGGCGGCGAAGATGGCCCCGAAGTGGTCGGGCTCGGTCGCCTCCACCCAGCTCGGGCCGCCGTAGGGGGAGACCACGACGGTGAACGAGGGTGCGCGTACCGTGACGGTGACCGCCGTCGGTGACGTGGTGGCCACGCTGTAGATCGGGGGAGCGGTGCTCGAGGTGTGCGAGCTCGTGGTGGTCGGTGTCGACGTGTCGCCGGTGGTGTGGACACCGGGGATGTGCAACGAGGTCAGCCAGTGCGGCCGCCAGTGGTCGGCCGCCAGACCTGCCGCCCCCAGCACGACGAGGATGCCGAGCGTCCAGACGGCCAGGCGGAGCACGAACTGTCCGCGCCGGCGCCGGCGCATCTTGATGGGGCGGCTCACCGCCGGTGTCTCGCCGGTGTCCAGCAGGGCTGAGGGGACCGGCGCGGTGTTGCCGAAGGTCCCGCCACTCGCCGCCATCGAAGTCTGGGTGACGAAGAAGCGGTCGACAGACTCGGCGGCGACGGCCTCGGTCGGTGGGTCGAGCACCTGGACGGACCCGGTCGTCGGGTCACTCGGCGCACTGGGCGCCGCCAGGGTGGCCGACGTGGCACTGAGCGCCTCAGCGAGGGATCGGTTGACCGAGGCGGATGGCCACAGATCGATCAAGAGCAACGCGTAGCGGTCACCGGGCAGGCCGAGGAAGTCGGCATAGTGGCGCAGCGCCTGGAGGGTCTCGACCCGGTCGGCGAGGCGGTCCACGGTCCCGCCCTCGAGCGCGTCGATCTGGGAGTAGGGGATCGACGTGGCGGTTGCCGCCTCTGCCAGGCCGACCCCGAGCCGTGTGCGCGCCCGCCGCAGGGTGGAGGCAACTTCGGGCAGGGTGGCAGGACCCTCATCGGGAGGGGGAGTCGGTGGACTCTCGCGATTGAGGATCACTGACACCCCCTGTCGCCCTGGGCTTGGCATCGAGCGTACCCTGAAGGCCCCGCGAACAAGCTGCAACCAGCGATGCCGCTGCGCTGGGCCGATGTCCTACCCTGGGCACGAAGCGGCGCCTGGCGCCCGGTCGTCCGGCGCGGGGGAACCTCTGTGACCGCTCACCTCGGGAAGGCCGCATGAACTCATTGCTCGTGATCGGCTTCATCGGCGGGCTGATCACCGGCATCTCCCCTTGCGTGATCCCCGTCGTCCCGGTGATCGCTGCCGGCGGCTCGGCGGGGGGAAGCCGACGGCGCCCCTTCGCCATCATCGGCGGCATGGTGGCCAGCTTCTCGCTGTTCACCCTGGTCGGCGGCTCGCTGCTCTCGTACCTGGGCCTCCCCGCCGACTTCCTGCGCAACCTCGGCCTGGCCCTCCTCTTCGTCCTCGCACTCGGGCTGCTGATCCCGAAGGTGGGGGAGCTCCTCGCGATCCCCTTCTCCCGGTTGGGCCTCGGCCGCCAGTCCTCGTCGACCAGCGGGCTGGTACTCGGGATGAGCCTCGGGCTCGTCTTCGTGCCGTGCGCGGGCCCCGTGCTGGCGGCCATCTCGGTGGTGGCCGCGACCCACCGGGTCGGATGGTCCTCCGTGGTGCTCACCGTCTCGTATGCGGCGGGAGCGGCCGTCCCCCTGCTCGTGCTGGCCATCGTGGCCCAGCGGAGCACCGAGGGCTTCGCCTCGCTGCGTGACCATGCACCATTGGTGCGAAGGATTGCCGGGGGAGTCCTCGCGCTCGCCGCCCTTGCACTCGCACTCAATCTGACGCGCCCGCTGCAGACATCGGTGCCGGGTTACACGAGTGCCCTCGAGGACCACATCGAGTCGAGCCCCGCAGCCGAGCACCAGCTCCAGACCCTCACTGGCGAGCGGCCGAACCACTTTGCCGCGCGCCAGGCGGTGGCGGCGGGCGCCCTGCCCGACCTCGGCGTCGCCCCCCAGTTCACGGGTATCACCGCGTGGCTGCACACCCCGGGCGGCAAGCCGCTGTCGCTCTCGTCCCTCGCCGGCAAGGTCGTCCTCGTCGACTTTTGGACCTACTCGTGCATCAACTGCGAGCGGAGCCTCCCCCATGTCGAGGCTTGGTACCGGGCCTATCGGGCCAAGGGGCTCGTCGTGATCGGCGTGCACACCCCCGAGTTCGCCTTCGAGCATGTGGTCGGCAACGTGGCCACGGCGGCCGACCAGCTCGGCGTCGACTACCCGATCGCCATCGACAACGACTACGCGACGTGGAACGCGTACGCCAACGAGTACTGGCCGGCCGAGTACCTGATCGACCAGCACGGCCACGTCCGGCACATGTCCTTCGGTGAGGGCGACTACGCGACGACCGAGGCCGACATCCGCACCCTCCTCGCGGCGGGAGGCGCGACCGGGCTCGGCCCGGTCACCAACGTGGCGGACCTGACACCGACCGAGGCGACGACCCCTGAGACCTACCTCGGCGACGCCCAGTTGAACGAGCAGGACTATGTCGGGTCGCCCCTCATCCCCGGGCGGATGGCGACGTACCGCCTCCCGGCCACGTTGGCCCCTGACGACGTCGCCTTCGGCGGCCGGTGGGACGAGGGGACCCAGTCGGCGACGGCGGGCAGCGGGGCGGCCCTCGAGCTCAACTTCACCGCTCGCGACGTCTACCTCGTCCTCGGCGGCTCGGGGACGGTCACCGTCTCGGTGAACGGTGCCAGGCCGCGCACCGTGACCGTCGCCGGGATCCCGGGCCTCCACACCCTCGTCGCCACCTCAGCGCCCGAGAGCGCCGTGCTCCGCCTGTCATTCAGCCCGGGCGTGTCCGCCTACGACTTCACCTTCGGTTAGCAGGGCCTGTTCAGAACCAGTGGAGCGCGCTGAGCGGCCAGATGCGCGCCACGACCTTGCCCACGATGAGCGAGCGCGGGACCACGCCCCAGTACCGGCTGTCACAGGACTCGGGGCGGTTGTCGCCCATCACGAAGTAGCTGTTGGCCGGGACGACCTGGGATGCAATTGGATGGCCGAGCGGCGTGTTCGGGGGCAGGTACGGCTCGGCCAACGGCTTGCCGTCGATGAGCACCGTGTTGCCGACCGACGAGATGCGGTCGCCGGGGAGGCCGATCACCCGTTTCACGAGGTCAGGGACCGGCGCCCCCCCGCAGTCTTCGGCCGGGGGTCGGGCGAAGACCACGATGTCGTTTCGGTCGATGCTGTGGAAGTCGTAGCTGAGCTTGCTGACCAGGATCCGGTCGCCGATCTCGAGGGTCGGCTCCATCGAGCCCGAGGGGATGTAGTACGTCTGGACGACGAAGGTGCGCAGCAGGACGGCGGCAAGCAAGGCGACGACGACCACGATGAGCGCCTCGAGGAGCACGCCGCGCTTTGATGCCTTGGGCTTCGGGGCCTTCGTCCGAGCGCCCTTGGTCCCGTCGTTCGAAGCCTCAGGGCCGGTCGTCTCGAGGGGTGATGGCTCGCTGCGGGTGGGTCCACTCAAGCCGGGCGTCGGCGCGTCATCGGGGGGCACAGGCGCCTCACGCTACTGGCGTCGCCATGGCCCTGCAGCTCGCCCCGCACCAGCCAACCGCGCGGTGGCCGTGCTGCGCTGGGAGCGCTCAGCCGGTCGGATGGACGACGATCGGGGCGATGGGGGAGACCGGTGCGACCGGCGCCACCGTTGCGGTGTAGGTGTTCGTGAACGAGCACGTCACGTCCGGCGTGGCAGCGGTGAGCGTGACGGTGACCGCGCCGGCGGTCGGGGTGACCGGCGCACCGTTGCACACGGCGGCGGTGAGGGCCCATCCGCCGAGGTCATCGTCGGCCGGCGTGAGTTCTTGGATCACGTACAGCCCCGGTGCGAGGCCGGTGGTGGCGTCGGCCGGGGTCTCGGGCTGGGCGGTGGCGGGTTGGCCCTGGACCGTCGTCGTGGCGATCTGTGAGAACTCCTGGGCGTCATTGGCGGCCGGGAAGACGAGGAAGTTCACGCTGTCGAGGGCGCCGACCGTCGTCTTTTGGATGGTGATCGATCCCGGTGGGTCGAAGTTGTTGATGAACAGGCACAGTGGTGTGGCCGTACTGGTCGGGGTGACGGTGAGGGTCGTGCCGCTCAGGCTGGAGGTGGCGTCGATGCAGGCGGCGGTGACGAGGGTCCACGTGCCGCCGGCGACGGTCGGGAGGGTCTCGGTGATGTCGTAGGGGCCGGTGGTGGGTATGGTGCCGGTGCCCGAATCCACTGCATCCACCGGGATGCCGGGCGTGGTGGTCGTCGCCGTCAGGTTGCCCGTGCCCGCAGCGCTCGTGCTGGTGACGGTGAAGGGGAACGAGCCCACGCCACCCGTCGTCACCTTGGCGATGTCGAGCTCGCCGGCGGGCGGCGACGGCGGGACATAGTTGTTCACGAACGTGCACGTGATGGTGTCGCTGGCGACAAGGGTGATGGACACGCCGCCACTGCTGCCCGCCGACGGCGCAATGGGCGTGGAAGTGCTGCCGCCGGTCGCCGTGCAGGTCGCAGACGTCAGTACCCAGTTGGGGTCGGCGTCCTCGGTGACCGACCAGGGGGAGGACTCGGCGGCGCGCACGAACTCCATCTGCGAGCTTTGCGCGTTGACGGTGTTGAGCGTGAAGGCCCCGCCGGGGTTGTAGGAGAGGTCGCCGCTGAAGTTGAACGGGTAGTCCACGCTGGTCGGCGTGCCGCCCACCGTCGTCTGCTTCACGATGTTGATCGTGCCGGCGGTCGGTGGGGGACGAACGTAGTAGGCGAAGCAGAACACGTGGGTGGCGCCCTGGGTGTAGCCGATCCACTCGACGTTGTCACCGTTCACGTTGTCACTCGCGCAGCGCAGCGCCGCGAACCCGTACTCGCCGGGAAAGGCGCTGTCGTTGATGGGGTCCGTGGTGGTCCCGCCCTGGATCCAGAGATTGTGCTGTTCCGAGCGCTGGACCTGGGCTGCGGTGAGCGTGACGGTGACCGCCCCGGCGATGTTCTGGCCGGTCGGCACTCCCTGGGCGTTGAGCAGGGGAGTGCTCGCTTGGGTGGTCGGCGGCAGCGCATCGGGGCTCGAGACGATCGAGAGTTTCCCAAATGATCCCGAGACTTGGCCGGCGATGCCATTGCCGAAGGTGAACTGCCACCCAGTGATCGGGGTGCAGGCCGGCTGGACCGCCGCCTCCACCGTCGGGTCGACCGTCTGGTCACCCGAGTACGGGGTGTCGGGACCGAGGTCCTGGAGGCTCTCCATGATGTTGTTGCGAGCGCGGTTGGCAGTCACCGAGGCATACGTCGGACAGCTGCGCGCGGCGAGCGTGACCTGGTAGACGGGCGCAGCCGCCGCCGACGATCGCGAGGCGCTGAGCCCGAAGAGCCCGAGGACGAGGGCCACCGCCGCCAGCACGGCACCCGTGACCCACAGTTGTCGTCCGCCGATCGTCCTGCTGTTCACATCGCCACCCTGGGCCCAGGCTACTGGCGCCGGCACCTCGAGGCGAGACGGGGCGAGGCAACGGGCGGGTGCTCGACGCCGCAGGGCAGGGTCGGCCAATGTTCCTCATTGACCCGCTGATCGGGATGGGTGGTGAGCAGCTCTTCGAACGGCTGGCGGGGAAACGTCGACGAAGGGGCTGCGACACGCGCTGGGTCAGCAGTGCGCCCGGTTCCCCCGACGAGATCCGGGTCCTCCCGGGTGCGGCAGACCAAGGCCGCCCGACTCGGCAGCGGCCATGGGCGACTCTGTGTGGAAGCTGCAGCCTGGAGCGGCCTCGGCTGCGTCGGGGTCGTCACCGCCGACAACAACCGTGGCGACCTCGGCTGGCCGTGCACGTGACCGCCCGGGCACCTGCGGGACCGACCGCACCGCCGCCGCCCGTTCGCCACGTACGACCGGGCGCGTCATGGGGCGTGTGCGACAATGGCGGTGCCAGCGATACGCCTCTTGCACCATGCGGGCCGGGCGGGATCTGTCGCCTCGGCCCTCTTCATGATCGTTGGCTCCTCCCTCAACGTCGAGATCGGTGAGCGCGCACTGCTGCGCGACGCCTCGTTCGTGGTCGGCGCGGGCGAGAAGGTCGGTCTCGTCGGGCGAAACGGTGCAGGCAAGTCATCCTTCATCTCGGTGGTCATCGGCGAGCCGGGGGCGAGTGTGCGTTCGACTGGCAACGTCGCGGTGCGCGGCACGTTCGCCTATCTCCCCCAGGTGCCCGTCCCCGGCGGGCTCGGCATGGAGCCCACCGGGTTCTCGCACGTGCTCTCGGCCCGCGGGCTCGACGTCCTCGACGACGCCCTCGGCAAGGCGCGCACCCAGATGGCCAAGGACCCGAGCACCGAGAACATCGAACTGTTCAGCGACTTGGAGGAGCAGTTCCGCCAGAACGGGGGCTACGAGGCAGAGTCGGTGATGTCCCGGTTGGCCGACGGCCTCGGGCTCCGTCAGGACCTGCTCCTCGAGGAGATCGACACGCTCTCGGGTGGCCAGCGGCGCCGCGTCGACCTGGTCCGCATCCTCTTCCAGGGTCCCGACACCATGGTGCTCGACGAGCCCACCAACCACCTCGACCTGCCGGCCAAGCAGTGGCTGATGGAAGAGCTCGAGCGATTCGACGGCGCCATCTTGGTGGTCAGCCATGACCTCAAGCTCCTCGACCGCTCCATCGACAAGGTCCTCCACCTCTCCGACGGCCGGCTCCACGAGTACAAGGGCAACTACTCGAGCTACCTCGTCCAGCTCGAGGCCGACATGAGCCAGCGGGAGCGGGCAGCGCAGCTCGAAGGTCGTGAGATCAAGCGCTTGAGCACGCTCGCCGACTCGATGCGCGGCTCGACGAACCGCCGGGCGCGCATTGCTAAGTCACTCGACAAGCGCGTCGAGCGCCTGGAGTCCTCGCGCACCGAGGTCCACAAGCGCGAGCGCGCCGCCAAGTTCCGGCTCCCCCAGCCGCCGCGCTCGGGCGAAGTGCCCTTCACCGTGGCCGGCCTGGCGGTGCGCTACGACGACGTGGAGGTTCTCACCTCGGTCAACTTCGGCGCGCGTCGCGGTGACCGGATCGTGATCATCGGGCGCAATGGCGCCGGGAAGTCCTCGTTGCTCCGGTGCCTGGCTGGCGTGCAGGCCCCGAGTGCGGGGGCCATCGAGCTCGGCACCAACGTGCAGATCGGCTACTTCGCCCAGGAGCATGAGCAGGTCAACCCCGACGTCACCGTGCTCGAGAACCTCGACAACTCGGTGCTCGAGACCGAGACCGAACGGCGCGCCCTGCTCGGCATGTTCGGCCTGCCCGGCAAGGCCGCGCACCAGCTCCCCCCGACGCTCTCGGGTGGCGAGCGCGCCAAGCTGGGCCTCGCCATGCTGGCGGCGGGCCGCTTTAACGTGCTCGTGCTCGACGAGCCCACCAACAACCTCGACCCGACGTCGATCGCCTCGGTCGGCCAGATGCTCAGCCAGTGGAACGGCACCATCGTGGTCGTCAGCCATGACCGGTCATTCGTCGAGGCCTTGGAGCCCACCCACGCGCTGTCGCTCCCCGAGGAGCGCTTCACCCACTGGCGTGACGAGTACCTCGACCATGTCGAGATGCGCTAGCTGCGCCGAGCGATGCCGGAGCGGGCACGCAGGTCACTAGCATCTCGGCCATGACCAATCGAGCCGCGTGGCTGTTGCGGATCTCGTCGATCTGGGTGGTCTGGGTCTGGGCGGTGCTCATCCGCAACATGGTCGAGGACCGCACGCACGCCTTCTCCTTCCGGGCCGTGCACATCGGGCTCGCCATCGTCTCGATCGCCTTCGCGGTCATGACCTGGGTCATCGCCGGCAGGAGCCGCCGCGCGACCAAGGCCCTCGAGGCGAACCAGCGCCCGGCTGTGCCAGCCGGTGAGCTGGACAGCGCCGTCGGCCGCGGGGAGCAACGGCGCGCAGCGAGCGGAACCTAATCCGCGAGGGCGAGTACCAAGGCTTCCCATCGAACCGCTTTCACCGCCATCTATTTCGTGAGAGCGGCGAGGATTCTTTCGTTGTCAGCCTTGTCCACCGTCCAGTTGCCACCGCAGGACGGGCAAAGGAAATGCAGACCCTTGCGAGTTCAGAACGGGCCCTCAGCGATCCTGTAGCAGTTCATCCGCCGATGCTCTTTGTAAGAAGGACACGTCAACTCGATCGAGCCAATTGCATGAGCGTGTCGGCTTTTGTCTTCCAGCACCGCATCCGCCACTGCGGAGATTCTCCATTCCATATGCCCGGAACGCCCATGACAGTCCCCTCGTGCGCCGGCCCTGCTTGTCGCACGAGCCGGCGACATCACGTGTCCCCAGCGCCGTTCCGCTCTGGGCGTCGGGTCAGCTCTCGAGCATGGAGAGGAAGCCGGCGCTCTTGTTCGTCTGGTTCTGGTCGCGGCCTTCGAGGTAGGGCTTGAGAGCGTGTGCCAGGTTGGGCAGCGGCAGGGACTGCAACCACACCGTGCCGGGCCCGGTGAGCGCCGCGAGAAAGATGCTGTCGGCGCCGAACACCATGTTCTTGATGCCCTTGACCGGCACGATCGAGAAGTCGACGCTTTCGTCGAGCAGGCCCACGTGGCCAGGGTGGACGCGCAGGGTCTCGCCGGCCGCGAGGTGGTACTCGACGAGCTCGCCGGACAGCTCGATCCACGCGGTGCCGTTGCCTGAAACGCGCTGGAGGATGAAGCCGGTCCCGCCGAAGAGGCCAGCGCCAAAGGACTGTTGGAATGCAATGGCCAGCTCCACGTCGGCGGTCCCCGCCAAGAAGCCGTGCCGGTGCACCATGTAGGTGCGATCGGGGCGCACCTCGACCGGGCGGATCTCTCCGGGGAGCTTCGTGGCGAAGGCGACCGTCCCCGGCGTCCGCTCGGCGCGGAACTCGGTCATGAACAAGGTGCCCCCGCCCACCACGCGCTTGACGGCGCTCATGAGACCCTTCGAGCCACCGCCACCCTTGGTCGAGGTGGAGAGGGCGATGCTCGAGGTGATCCAGCTGAGCTCGCCGCCCTGGGCGATGACCGTCTGGCCGGGCTGCAGGTCGATTTCGAGGACCGGCATGACCGTACCGAGCACCCGGTGGACAACGCCGGCGCCGGCGTCGGCGGCCGCGGTGTCGTCGACCGGGTCAGCGGTGCCGGGTGGTGATTCGGGCGGGTACCACTTCCCGTCGGACGCCTCCCACCAACCGGGTCCTTGCGAGACGTCACTCATTGGGCTCCCTCCTCGGGGTGTCGACTGGTTGGAAGCGGGCCACGGAGAAGCCGAACATCATTGGTATGTCCACCGCGAACAGTGCCAGCGAGACGATGAGCAGCACCAGCGACGACGTGGGCACGTGGTCGAGCACGAAGACGTAGGTCAGCATGCCGGCGAACACGGCGTACTCGACGATCGCCCAGCCGAAGACCATCTTGAACTTGCGCCAGGCGAACTCGGGGATGCGAACGAGCAGGACCACGGCCACCGCCACGATGATGCCGGCAGCGACGAGCAGTGCGATCGGGATGCCCAGGACCTGGTGGCGTCCCGCTGTCGCGGCGAGGTAGATCCCCGATGCGATGACCGACGCGAGGGCGGCGATTCCGAGCCCGGCGATGGGCGGCAGCTCCCGCCCGGCGGTGGTTGCCTGGGGCAGAGCGGCGGTCGTCATGCCGTGGCCAGCCTGGACATGATCACGAGCGTCGCGATCTGCATCACGCCGGTGATCCCCGCGGTCAGGACGAACACCCGCATGAGCCGGCCGATCCGCTCGCCGTCGGGCCGTTCCTTCTTCAGCTCGAAGAGCACCGCCAGGTTGGCGGGCTCGAGGAGGCCGAGGGCGATGACCGCCATGACGCCGACCACGATGTAGGAGGCAACGAGCCACCCGTGGTGCGGGTAGTCCGGCGCAAGGTTGCCGAGGTGACGGGCGAGCTGGTACCCCGCAGCCAGCGTGACGATGACCAGCGTCGGCATGATGACCAGCATCTTGGGCATGAAGCGGGTCGAGAACTCGATGCGAGCCTGCACCGACATCATGCCGAGAATCGGGCCGATGGCGAGTCCGACGAAGAGGTCGATCCCCGTCCAGAGGCCGCCGCCCGCCACATGGAAGAAGTCGAGTGCCCACAGCGAGTTGCTGGCGATGGCGCCGACCAGGAGTGCGAGGATCACCACGGCGATGGCGACACCCACCCGCGGCACGATTTCAAACTGCGGGACGACCGGCGCGCCCGGCGGTGGCCCCGTGTGCTCCCCTGTCGGCACAGCCGGCGGGGCCTCGACACCGGCCGTCGGCTCGATAATGGTCTCGCTCATCTGCAACCTCCCCCTTGCCAAACCCCTATTGCAGCACAAACGCACGTGCAGGTGAAGGGGGAGCTTGGCGAAGGACGCTCACCACGGCGCCGGTCGGTGGCCTGGTCCGATCGACAAGACTGCCCCCATGATCCCGCTGCTCCGGGCGAGCCACTTCCAGCCGACGCTGGCGGTCACGGCCATCACGACGGCGCTGGCAGTGGCCGTCGGTCGGGGGCTCGGGTCCATCTGGGTGGCCTTGGCCGTCTTCGCCGGCCAGCTCTCGGTGGGCTGGAGCAACGACTACCTCGACCGAGGCCGCGATGCCACCGCCGGGCGCACCGACAAGCCCATCGTCTCGGGTCGGATCAGTGCCCGGGCGGTCGGGGTTGGCGCGGTCGCGGCAGTGGTGGTGTGCGTCCCCTTGTCGTTCGCTTCGGGTTGGCGCGCTGCGCTGGTGCATCTCGTGGCCGTCGCCTCGGCGTGGGTCTACAACGCCCGATTGAAGATGCTGGCCCTCAGCGTGCTCGCCTACATGGCCTCGTTCGCCCTCTTGCCCGCGTTCGTCACCCTCGGCCTCGCGTCGCATCGGTGGCCGCCGGCGTGGGCCATGGTGGCGGCCGCGCTCTTGGGTGCCGGTGCCCACTTCATCAACACCCTCGCCGACATCGACGCCGATGCGGCCACCGGCGTGCGGGGGTTGCCACAGCGCCTGGGCCCCGAGCGGTCGCTGCTGATGGGCACCGGGCTGATGGCGGCGGCGACCGCCGTGGTCGTCTTCGCACCCGCCGGCGGCCCCGATGTCCTCGTGAGCGTGCTCGCCGTCGGTGCGCTGATCGCTGTAGTGGGCGTCGTCGTCGTGGCGCGTGCGGGCCATGACCGGGCGGCGTGGAGCCTGACGCTGTGCACGGCGGGGCTCGCCGTCGCCGTGTTCTTGGCCAACGGGTCCGCCCTCACCTGAGCCCCCGGGCAGAAAACTGCTTGTCTCGGGGTTGTGGCGGGTGGGAGAGTCGAGGCACTGCCCGGCGCAGCACTCTGGGGAGAACGATGTACGACGACGACGAACTGCGCTCGATGTCCGAGCACGAACGCCAGGAGCTGGCGCGGCGCCTCGCGCACTACACCGCGGCGCTGCCGAGAGACACGCCCGTCACACGCCGCCGCCGCCGCCGGTTCTTGAACCTGATGGTGCTCTGCTGCCTCGTCCTGATCCCGTGGATCGCCCTCTTGGCCATCAAATTGCCACGCCACTACGTGGCCGGGCACTGGGACGCCGCCTGGGTCGGTTTCGACGTGGGACTGCTGGCCTGGCTCTTGCTCACCGCGTGGGCGGCATGGCGGCGACGCCAGATCGTCATCCTCGCCGCATTGGTCACGGCCACCCTGCTCGTGACCGACGCCTGGTTCGACGTCCTCACCGCCCGGACGCACCGCGACCTTCTCATCAGCGCGGGCTCGGCGATCTTCATCGAGCTCCCCCTCGCCGCCATCTTGTTCTGGGTGACGCGGCGGCTCTTGCACGCGACCACGCGCAGTGCCCGACGCATGGCGGGCAACGAGGAACTCGACCCGCCGTTCTGGAAGGTGCCACTGTTCTTCGTGGACCCAGAGCCCGACGCTGGGAGCGAGGACGCGGGCTCCGAGCGATCGGGCCAGGAGACCTTGAGGTCAGAGCCGGGAGGCTGAGAGGCATCTCGATCAGGCGCTGCCGTGTCGGAATTCCGCCAGAATAGGCCCGGGCCGTGGTCCAAGATGGTGCCGTGCACCAGGACAGCGAACGATGCGAGCGGGCGGTGCGCTCGAGGGACACCCGCTTCGACGGGGTCTTCTATCTGGGGGTGACCTCGACGGGGATCTACTGCCGCCCGAGCTGCCCGGCGAGGACCCCGAGCCCGGCGAACATGCGCTTCTACCCGAGCGCCGCCGCCGCACAACAAGCGGGCTTCCGGGCGTGCAAGCGTTGCCGGCCCGACGCCACGCCCGGATCGGCGGCGTGGGACGGACGCGCCGACGTGGTGGCGCGCTCGATGCGCCTGATCGCCGAAGGCGTGGTCGACCGCGAGGGGGTGGGCGGGCTCGCCCGCCGGGTCGGCTACAGCACGCGCCAGCTCGAGCGCCAGCTCAACGCCGAGCTCGGTGCCGGTCCACTCGCCCTGGCGCGCGCCCAGCGCGCCCAGACCGCACGGGTCCTGGTCGAGACCACCGAGCTGCCGATGGCGTCGCTGGCTTTCGCAGCCGGCTTCGCCAGCATCCGATCCTTCAACGAGACAGTTCAACAGGTCTTCGGCCTCACGCCCGGCGAGCTGCGGCGCACGGCGATGCGTCGGCGGACGGCACCTGCACACGTACCCGGTGTCATCACCCTGCGGCTGGCTTTCCGACATCCGCTCTGCCCTGACAACCTCTTCGGCCACCTCGCGGCCACCGCCGTACCCGGTGTCGAGGAGTGGCGTGATGGCGCCTACCGCCGCACGTTGCGGCTGGTCCAGGGGCACGCCACGGTGGCCTTGCGCCCGCGCTCGGCTTACATCGAGTGCGTGCTGGCGCTCACCGAGCTCGCCGACCTGGCGGTGGCGATCAGCCGCTGTCGGCGCCTGCTCGACCTCGACGCAGACCCCGAGGCGGTCGACACCGTCCTCGGCGCGGACCCGGTGCTCGCGCCGTTCGTCCACGCGGCACCGGGCCGGCGTGTGCCGCGCACGGCCGACCCGGGCGAGTTCGCCCTCCGCGCGGTGCTCGGCCAACAGGTCTCGACGGTGGCCGCACGCACACACGCCGGACGCCTCGTCGAGCGCTTTGGTGACCCGGTAAGCGACCCCGCAGGAGGTCTGACCCACCTCTTTCCCCCCGCAGGCGCCGTCGCCGCAGCCGACCCGACAACGCTGGCTCTCCCGGCGAGGCGCTCGACGGCGCTCCTTGCGCTGGCCGCCGCCCTCGACAGCGGATCCATCGATCTAGGGGCCGGCTGCGACTGGGACCGAGCCCGTGCCGGCCTGGCGGGCCTGCCGGGGATCGGCCACTGGACGCTCGAGACGATCGCCATGCGCGCCCTCGGGGACCCTGACGCCTTCCCGAGCGGGGATCTCGGCGTGGTGGCCGGGGCACGACGCCTTGGCCTCGGGCCGGGCGCAGCGCTAGCCGCCCACGCTGCCCGGTGGCGACCGTGGCGCTCGTATGCGGTCCAGCACCTCTGGGCGAGCGGGGAGCACCCGATCAACTCGATGCCGGGCCGGTAGCGTGAGTGACGTGGAGGGGCACGCGGACGGCGGGGGGCGACGCGCCGGGGCACCCCGCCACGCTGTCGTGGTGCTGCTCGACAGCTTGAACCGCCATCTGCTCGGGAGCTACGGCGGCACCGAGTTCGCCACGCCCAACCTCGACCGCTTCGCCGCCTCGTCGGTGCGATTCGACAGCCACTACACCGGCTCGCTGCCCTGCATGCCGGCCCGCCACGACCTGCTCTGCGGCGCCCTCGACTTCTTGTGGAAGCCCTGGGGGTCGGTCGAGCTGTGGGAGGAGCCGATCACCGCGGCACTGCGCCGTGCCGGTGTCGTGACCCAGCTGGTCACCGACCACCCCCACCTGTTCGAGACCGGTGGCGAGAACTACCACGTGGACTTCACCGCATGGGACTATCTGCGGGGCCACGAGGGCGACCCGTGGCGGACTCGGCCGGACCCGAGCTGGGTCGGCGCCCCGTCGTTCAACCGCGGTGCGATGCCCTATGACAACAGCCGCGGCTGGTTCCGGGGCGAAGAGGACTTCCCCGGGCCGCGCACCATGCGCGCCGCGACCCGCTGGGTCGAGGAAAACAGCGGCTACCACGAGCGCTCCTTCCTCCTGGTCGACGAGTTCGACCCCCATGAGCCCTTCGACACGCCCGAGCCCTACGCCAGCCTCTACGACGCGGACTGGGAGGGCCCGCACCTGATCTGGCCGCCCTACGCGGTGGACGGGGTGGCGAAGGGAGCGCTCACCGAGCGCCAGGGTCGCCAGGTCCGGGCCTCCTACGGCGCCAAGCTGACCATGATCGACCACTGGTTCGGGCTCCTGCTCGACGCCATCGACGCGTCCGGCGGCCGGGACGACACCGCGGTGATCGTCTGCACCGACCACGGCCACTACCTGGGCGAGCGCGACCTGTGGGGCAAGCCGGGGGTACCGGCCTACGCGCCGCTCGGGCACGTGCCGCTCCTCGTCCGCTGGCCAGGGGTCGCACCCGGCGAGTGCGGGGCCCTCACCACGACCGTCGACCTCCACGCCACCTTGTGCGACCAGTTCGGGGTCACCTCTCCGCAGCCGACGCACGGCCGCTCATTGCTGCCACTGCTCACCGGCGAACGCGAGTCGGTGCGGCGCCATGTGCTCGGCGGGGTGTGGGGCCGTCATGTGCAGCTGGTGACATCTGAGCGCGTCTACTCCCGCTCACCGGTGCAGGACAACGCGCCGCTGTCGATGTGGTCGAACCGCTGGTCGACCATGCCGGTGCATGCCGCCTTCGAGGTGGCCTTCCCGAAGCCCGACGACCGGGCGGTGCTCGACCGCATGCCCGGCTCGAGCGTGCCGGTCATCCGCCAGCCGTTCCGGCCCGGCGACCTCTTGCCGTTCTGGGCCTTCGGGGCCGGAGGTGCGGACCACGAGCTCTACGACCTCGTCGAGGACCCGGGCGAGACGCACTCGGCCACCGGCACTCCGGCCGAGGCCGACGCCGCCGAGGAGCTGCGTGGCGCCCTCATCGAGCTCGACGCGCCCGACGAGCAGCTGGCACGCCTCGGCCTTGCGTGAGCGCCCACGGCACACGGGCGAGGGAGCGAGGACCGCTGCCCCGGTCAGCATGCTGGTCGGAGAGTCGGCACAATGGGTGCCAGCACGCCGGGTCATCCGGGTGCTCGCGGTGAAAAGGACGACGTGATGACAACCACACCTCCGGTGCAGGACTGGGCCAGCGACTTCGACGTGCTCGACCCCGACTACGTGGCAGACCCGTTCCCGATCTGGGATGAGCTGCGCCCACGCTGCCCCATCCCGCACACCAACCGGCGCGTCAGCTCATGGCTCCCGCTGCGCTACGAGGACGTCACCGCCATCGCGCACGACATCGAGCACTTCAGCTCACGGAAGATCGCGGTGATCCCCATCACCGGCGAGGAGGGGGTCGAGCCCGATCCCGTGCTGCCCTACGGTCTGCCGCCCATCTCCTCGGACCCGCCGCTGCACACGTGGACACGCCGGCTGCTCCTCCCATGGTTCTCCCACCGACGGGTCGAGTCCTACGAGCAGATGACGCGGGACCTGTGCAATCGGTTGCTCGACGGCTTCCTCGCCGAGGGCCGCGCCGATGCTGCGGCGGACTACGCGCAGCAGATCCCGGTCCGGGTGATCGCCCACATCCTGGGCGTCCCCCCCGAGCTGTCCGACACCTTCACCGGCTGGGTGCGCGACGTGCTCGAGTTCGCCGACGACCCGGTTCGGCGCGAAGAGGGGAGCACGGGGCTCATCAACTTCTTCGTCGCCGAGGTCGGGCGTCGCAAGGACGAGCCCGGCCACGACCTCTTGAGCGAGCTGCTCCACACCGAGATGGACGGCGAGCTGATCGACCCGGCCGTCGTGCTCGGGATCGCCTCGCTCGTGCTGATCGCCGGTGTGGACACCACGTGGAGCGCCATCGGGTCCTCCCTCTGGCACCTGGCCACCCACGACGAGGACCGCAAGCGCATGGTGTCGGACCCCGCGGTCTGGCCCCTCGCCATCGAGGAGCTGCTCCGGGCGTACTCGCCGGTCACCATGGCGAGGGAGGTCACCGAGGACGTCGTCTACGCCGGCTGCCCGATGGCGGCGGGCGACAAGGTGCTCATGAACTTCCCCGCCGCCAACCGCGACCCCGAGATCTTCGAGGACGCCGACACGGTGGTGCTCGACCGCGCGCTCAACCGCCACGTCGCCTTCGGCTCGGGCATCCACCGCTGCGCAGGCTCCAATCTGGCCCGCATGGAGCTTCGGGTGGCCCTGGAGGAGTGGCTGCGGCGGGTCCCCGAGTTCCATGTGGCCGAGGGTGCCACGGTCACGTGGGCGGGCGGCCAGGTGCGCGGCCCGCGCTCGGTCCCGGTGGTGTTTCGATGAGGATCCGCGTGGACGAGGAGAAGTGTCAGGGCCACGCCCGCTGTTACGGGTTCGCCCCGACCCTCTTTGACATCGACGACTTCGGGCTGTCCCGGGTCGTTGGTGACGGGACGGTGCCGACCGAGCTCGAAGGTGCGGCCCGCCTGGCGATTGCCAACTGCCCCGAGTTCGCCATCGAAGAGCTCAGTGACTGACTGAGCGGCCCCGCTGTCGCGTCAGGCCAGCGTAGGAACACATTCTCCGCTCACCGGCACGGGGAGAGGCGCGCCCGCTACGATGTCATCACTCGTTGACATCAAGCGATGACAGGACGGCGATGGGGCGCGAGCAGGGACGGACGGTCGGCACGGGGCGGGGATGGCGGGACGCAGCCCTCGTGCCCAGCCTGGTCGCCGTCGGAGCGATGGTGGCCATCATCTCGAGCCTCGGCGCGCCGCTGATCCCGACGATCGCCGCCCAGGACCATGTCTCGCTCAGCACGGCGCAGTGGCTGCTCACCGCGGCTCTGCTCACCGGCGCCCTGGTGACGCCCGTGCTCGGTCGGCTCGCCGACGGGACCCACCAGCGCGACGTCATCGTGCTCGCGCTCGGCGTGGTCGTACTGGGCTCGGTGCTCGCCGCCGTCTCGAACTCGTTCGTGCTCCTCGTTGTCGGCCGCGGCCTCCAGGGGGTGGGCCTCGGCCTCCTGCCGGTGACGATGGCCATCGCCCGCAGCCACCTGCCGACCGAGAAGGCGGCTCGCACCATCGCCACGCTCTCGATCACCACCGCCATCGGGATCGGACTCGGGTACCCGATCACGAGCGCCATCACCGAGCTGTTCAACTACCACGCCGCCTTCTGGTTCGGCGCGTTCGCCACCGCCTGCGCGCTCGCCCTCGTGGCCTTGGTGGTGCCCCCGAACCCCGGGGCGCACGACCGTCGGTTCGACGTGATCGGCGTGGTCAACCTGAGCCTGGTGGTGATCGGCCTCTCGGTCATCCTGAGCGAGGCCGGCGGCTGGGGCTGGACCTCGCTGCGGGTCCTGGCCATCGGGGCGGTGTGCATCGTGCTCCTGGCGCTGTGGATCCCCCACGAGCTGCGCGCCGAGGAGCCGCTGGTCGACCTGCGCCAGGTGAAGAACCGCTCCGTGCTCATGGCCGACGTGGCGGGCTTTCTCATCTGCGTGTCGATGTACCTGTTTCTGCCCGTGCTGGTCGAGTTCGTCCAGATCCCGGCGGTCTCGGGCTACGGCTTCGGTGCCTCGGTGGTCGTGGCGGGGTTCATGCTCGTCCCGCTCTCGGTCGGCACCTTCGTCTCGAGCCGCTTCCTCCCCGCCTTCTCGCACCGCTTCGGCACGCGCCCGATGATCCCGCTTGGCTCGCTCGTGTTCGCCGCTGCCATGTTGTTCTTCGCCCTCGACCACACCTCGATCTGGCAGGCCTTCCTGGCGGTCGGGATGGCCGGCATCGGCATGGGGTTCACGTTCGCGGCGATGCCGGGCTTCATCGTCCGCGCCGTCCCGCCGCACGAGACCGGCAGCGCGACGGGCTTCTACCAGGTGCTCCGCAGCATCGGCTTGTCCGTCGGCAGCGCGCTCAGCGCCGCGGTGCTCTCGGTGTTCACCCACAAGGGCAATACCCTGCCCGAGGCCCGGGGGTTCGAAGTGGCGCTGCTGATTGGCGTGGGGCTGTGCGTGCTCACCGCCGTGCTCAGCTACGTGATCCCCGGGCGCGTCAGCACCGGGCGCGCGCTCAGCGCGCACGAGACCGAAGAGGTCGACGAGCTCATGGAGGAGAACGCGGAGCTCGGCGGTGTCATGCTCGGAGAGGAAGCCCTCTCGGAGGCGACCGAGGCGGGCGCACGGTGAGCGGGACCATGACCGATCCCGCGTCGCAACCCGGGGCCCACGCCCCCCGGCCCCGGAACGCGGCGGCCAGCCGACAGGCACTGCTCGACGCCGCCCAGGGCCTGTTCAGCCAGAAGGGCTTCGAGGCGACAACGGTGCGAGAGATCGGCGAGGCCGCCAGCGTCGACCCCGCACTGATCGCCCGCTACTTCGGGTCGAAGGCCGAGCTGTACATCGCGGCAGTCGCCGTCGAGGGGGCGAGCGAGCGCCCGCAGCGCTACGAACGGCCCGCCCAGATCGCCGAGGTGATGATGGCGCGCATGGACGCCGGTGGGCCCGGCCCCATCCTCCAGGCGGTGCTGCGCTCGGACACGACCAAAGAGATCCGCGACGCCGCGAAGGCGCACCTCGTCCGCCGGATGGTCCAGCCGTTGGAAGAGGACATGGACACCGCTGGCGTCGACCGCGCCCGCCTGCGGGCCGAGACGGCGGTCGCCGCCGTCCTCGGCGTGGCCCTCGGCCGCTCGCTCGGCTGGTTCAGCGAACTCGGCGGGGTGGACCGCCATGAGCTCGTCGCCCTGCTCGACGAGAGCCTCGACGCCCTGGTCCCTCCGGCTCTCGACTGAGCGGGCCGCCACAGCACCCCGGCCTCACTCCCCTTGGAGGTCGCGGCGCGCGAAGGCCGCGCCCCCGGCGAGCGCCGCCACCAGCCCGAGGAGCACCATGGCGAGTGCGCTCGTCCAGTCCGGGGCGACGGCCGGCGCGGCGGTCATCTGGTGGAAGATCGAGGTGTCGAGCACGAAGTGGTTGAGGCCGAGGGACCCGCCGATCAGCTCGACCAGGAGCGACCAGGCGACGAGGCCGTAGGCGGCGGGGGTGGCCGCCCGCGGCCACGCGCCGAAGACCAGCGTGCCGAGGCCGAGCAGGCACAGGGCCGGGGGGACGATGTTGGCGCCCGCCTGCAGCAGGCCCGAGAAGGGGACCCCGGCGTGCTGGCTGGCAGCGCCCGCCCAGGCGAACAGCCCGACGCCGACCCCGAGGGCGGCCAGTGCCACCACCGCCACGAGAAGCCTCCCGGCGAGCCACGCCGGGCGCGCCACGCGCCGGACCACGAGGTTGTCCAGGTGGCCGTCGGCCTCCTCCGAGCGCATGGCGCTGACCTGTCCGGCACCCACGAGGGCCAGGAGCACCGCGGTCATCAAGAAGACGACGCCGAGGTAGGTCTGCGCACCCGCCCCGGGTATGCCGAGGCGCGCGATGGCCTTCGCCATGGCCGCCGACGCCGTGAGCGCCTGGCCCCCTGACTTGGCCACCAGGCCGAGCAGGAGCGCGTACGCGCACAGACCGAGTACCCAGCCACTGAGCACCGGGAGCGACAGCCGGACCGAAAGCCCCACCTGGCCCGAGAGCAAGGTGGTGCGGGGGCGGCGGTGCGAACGCTCTGCGAGCACACCGGATCCGAGGTCACGGCGCCCCGCCAGGGCGATCGCCGCTCCGCCGAGCGCGACGCACAGCGCGGCGACGGGCACGAGCACCCACGGCCTCGGGTGCGTGAGCGGTTGGAGCTCCTCGACCCAGCCGAGCGGGGTGGCCCACCGCAGCCACTCGAGGCCCGTCCCCGAGTCCGCCACCATGCGCAGGGCGTAGCCGACCCCGAGGATGCCGGCCGCGTACGCGCTCGCGCGCCGCCGGGTACCGAACAGCTGGCTGGTGAGCACGCCGACGCAGAGGAACAGGGCGGGACTGGCCGTCACGCACAGTGCGAAGAAGAGCGCACCGCCGGCACCGATGCCGACATCGTGGGACCGCCCGACCAGCACCACGAAGGCGGCGAGCACCACGAAGAAGGCACCGAGCCCCGCCGCGAGCCCACCGAGGGCCTGCGCGCAGGCGCCGCGCCGAGTGGTGCGACCGGCGAGCAGCAGCTCCCAGCGTCCGGCATCCTCCTCAGCGCGCACGAGCCGCGTGGCGGTGAGCAGCCCGAAGACCGCACCCATGACGGACAGCACCATGAGGCACTTCCATGCGGTGAACCCGGCGACCGTCTGGATCTCGTGGGCCGGCCCGTTGAGGGCACTGATCCCCGCGTTCGTCCCGAAGAGCCCGGCGAGACGCTCTCGCGAGGCCGGGGTCTTGTAGCTCGAGGCGTACGTGAGCGCCTGGGCCGCCACGTAGAGACCGAACACGCACCCCCACAGCGCCCCTGAGCGCACGGCGCGCCGGGCAGTCTCACCGGCGACGACGAAGCGGGCGCGCGGGACCGCCCTCGGCCCGAGCGTGACCTCAGCGAGCACCGCTGACCACGTGACCCTCCGCGTCGGGCGCGCCGTAGTGGGCCAGGAACAGCTCCTCCAAGGAGGGCTCCCTGCTCAGCAGCTCGTGGACGCCCGAGACGGCCAGGACCTTGAGCAGCGGCTCGACGCCGCCGTGCACTTGGCAGCGCACGACGTTCCCCGCCACCTCGACCGAGGTGACGCCAGGGACGGCCGACAGGTCCGGCACCGAGCCGTCGAATGTCGCCTCGACCGTGAGAGCGCTCAGGTGGCGCATCTCGGCCAGGGTCCCCATCTCGACCAGGACGCCGTTGCGCAGGATGCCGACACGGTCGCACAGCGCTTCGACCTCGCTCAGGATGTGCGACGAGAGAAAGACGGTCTGGCCACGCTGGTGGGCCTCGTTGATGCAGACACGGAAGGCCTGCTCCATGAGGGGATCGAGCCCGGCGGTCGGCTCGTCGAGGACGAGCAGGTCGGGCCTGGTCATGAGGGCGGCGATGAGCTGGAGCTTCTGGCGGTTGCCCTTCGAGTAGGCCCGGACCTTCTTGGCCGTGTCGAGGTCGAAGCGGGCGATGAGCTCGTCCCGGTAGGCGTCGTCGACCTGGCCCTGGACGCGGCCGAGCAGGTGGAGGGTCTCGGTCCCGGTGAGCGATGGCCACAGGTTGGCCTCACCGGCGACGTAGGCGAGCCGGGCGTGCGCCGCCACGCTCTGGCGCTGGGCGTCGAGGCCGAAGATCTCGGCGCGCCCGTGGGTCGGACGGATCAGGCCGAGGAGCAGGCGGATGGTTGTTGTCTTCCCGGCGCCGTTGGGCCCGAGGAAGCCGACCACTTCGCCCTGACCGACCTCGAGGTCGAGATCGGTCAGGGCGTCAAGTGTCGCGTAACGCTTGGAGAGCTGCTCTGTCTTGATGGCGGGCGTCGCCATGCATCACCTCGCCCCCACGAAGGCCGCGGTCTGCCCGCGCCGGAAGGGCCGACTGTCACAAGGAGTCGGGCTCCCCAGGGGGATCAGCTGAGCAGCTTCGCCTTCTGTGCGTCGAACTCGGTCTGGGAGAGGACACCCTTCTCCTTCAGATCCGACAGCTGGGCGAGCTGGGACGCGGTGTCGGTGGTGCCGGCGGCCTGTTTGATGTACTGGTCCATCGCCTGCTGCTGCGACTGGGCGGCCTCGGCGGCACGCTCGTGCATCTTGCCGCCACGGGCGATCAGGTAGATCAAGATGCCGAGGAACGGCAGGATGATCACGAAGATCACCCAGAGGGCCTTGGCCCCACCACCCATGTCACGGCTGCGGAAGATGTCCGTGAAGATGATGATGAGCAGCCAGAACCAGATGATGAAGACGAAGAACCCGAGCATCGTCCCGAACAGGTCGAGCAGTGGGTAGGTGTACGCCAGCATGTTTCCTCCTTGGGGCCGGCCCAGTGGCTGTGGATCCCGGGCCGACGGTCGTCCTTACGAGCGCCACCGTAACCGAGAAGTGCACGGCGATCACTGATGGGGAGCGACCGCTCCCGCTCCCTAACCCACCCGGTAGAGCGTGCCCCCAGAGGTGGAGCCGGCATAGGCGGAGGAGGGCACGACGGTGCCGTGCGCCTCGACCCAGCTGAGTACCGCGCTGACGGTGCCCCCCTGCCCACCCGGACCCCCTCCACCGTTGCCCGAGACGAGGACGTAGTGGACCTTGCCTTCGGCCACGAGGTCCTTGAACTGCGCGAGGGTCGGCGACGGGTCCGAGCCGGAGAAGCCGCCCATGGCCATGACGGCGCGGCCGGTGTCCAAGATGTAGGGGGCAGCGGTCTGTGAGCCCTGGACGGCGAGGAGGTACTCCGCCGAGCCCTGGTGCGCCTCGAGGTAGGCCACGAGTGAGGCGCTGACGGTCTGGCCGCCACCGCCACCGCCACCGCCACCGCCGGCTCCGAGCGTGCGGCCGGCACCGGCGGGAGCGCCCTGGCTTGTGCCAACTTTGCCACCGAGCCCGGAGTGGGCGAGGCCGGCAGGCGGGGTATGCCCTCCGCTCGTGGCACCCGTGGGTGCGCCACCGCCGGCGACGCCGGTGGGACCCGCACCATGTGCCGCCCCGCCCGGGCCACCTTGGCCCGAAGCGCTCGGGCCGGCGGTGATGCCCCCACCGCTGTAGGCGGTGTTGACGGTCGTGACGGAGTACGCACTCGGTCCGGCCAAGAGCGCGGCCGCCCCCAGCGCCGCGGCGAGAGCGATGGACGCCTTCCAGCGCAGCACGTCGAAGAGCGCGAGCAGGAGGCCGAGTGCCGCGAGCGACCCGGCGGTGAGCACGGCGGGGGCGAGCCACGTGTCGTAGCCCGGGACCCGGTCGAGGACGACCGCCGACCAGATGGCACACCCGAGCACCGCAGCGGGGAGCACCGGCGCCCAGCGGCGCGAGCCGCGGCCGAGCCGCCACAGGACGACCGCCCCCGCCCCGGCGAGGGCCCCGACCCCGGGCGCCATGACGACGGTGTAGTACGGGTGGAAGATCCCCTTGGCGTGCGAGAAGACCACGAAGAAGGTGCCGGCCCACGCGCCCCACAAGAGCCAGCCGGCCCGCCGCAGGCTGGTACGCGGCTCACGCCTCGTTGCCCAGAGCCCCCCCACCAGCCCTACCGCGGCGAGTGGCAGCAGCCACGAGATCTCGCCAGCGAGCAGGCTGTTGAACATTCGCAACCAGCTCGGGTCGCCAGCGAAGCCCGCCCCGATCCCGCCGCCCGATCCGGAGCCGAAGATCCTGGAGAACCCGTTGTAGCCGAAGATGAGGTTCAGCTCGGAGTTGTCGGTGCTCCCGCCGATGTACGGGCGCGACGAGGCCGGCCACAACTCGACGATGGCCACCCACCACGCACTGGCGGCGAGCACGGCGAGCCCGAACCAGGCCATCTGGACGATCCGTCGCCCGATCCCGGGCTTGGCGCACCAGAGGTACACGAGGGCGAAGGCGGGCAGCACCATGAAAGCCTCGAGTGTCTTGTCGAGGAACGCGAAGCCGACCAGGGCACCCGAGAGCACCAGGCGGCTCGTCCGAGCGGTGTCGAGTGCGGACCACAACGCCCAGGCGGCGAGCAGCAGCAGCAGGGTCAACAACGCGTCGGGGTTGTTGTAGCGGAACATCAACGTGGCGGCCGGCGTGACGGCGAAGGCCAGTGACGCCAGCACGGCGGCCAGCTCTCCCCACCAGCGGCGCACGAGGTGGTAGACGACCATCACCGACGCCACGCCGGCGATGGCCTCGGGCAGGAGGATGCTCCAGCTGCTCAGCCCGAAGAGCTTGGCCGAGAGCTCCTGGAGCCAGAGTGCGGCGGGCGGCTTGTCGACGGTGATGAAGCTGGCGCGGTCGATGGAGCCGAAGAACGCCGCCTTCCAGCTCTCCGTCCCGCTCTTCACGGCGGCGGTGTAGAAGCTGTTCGCCATCCCGTTGCGCGAGAGGTCCCAGGTGTACAGCACCGCGGCGAGGACGACGATCGAGATGCGGGCGGGGACTGACCATCTCGGACGGCCGGTGCGCTCGGCCCACGTGCGCAGGCGCCCGCCGCCGGTGGTCTGCGGCGGTTCGGGCTCGGGGGCGGCGTCGGCCGCCATCGGGTCGGTGCGGGGTGAGGCGGTCAGCGTCATGGCACCGACCCTGGCGGCCCGGCCTGGGAGCTGGCTGGGGGCGCGCTGCGCACGGACCACGAATCAGGCGGCCACCTAAGCTGCCGGTCCCGGGACACGGCTGACCCGGCGCGACCAGGAAGGACGTTGATGGAGGGCACCAGGGAGGATCGGGCTTCTGCGGGGCGCGCTCTGCGCAAGGAGGTGCCGAGAACCGGGCATGCTGCGTGGGACCCCGCCTCGGCGACGCGCGACCCGATCAACGTGCTCGAGGACCAGGGTGCGTCGCGCATCGCTGAGCTCGTCCCGGTCCGTCACGGCCGCATGGCCTCCTCCCCATTCGCCTTCTTCCGGGGCGCGGCGGCGGTGATGGCACTCGACCTGGCGAGCACCCCGGCCACGGGCTTGCGCGTCCAGGCGTGCGGCGATGCCCACGTGAGCAACTTCGGTGAGTTCGCCACGCCCGAGCGCAACATGATGTTCGACATCAACGACTTCGACGAGACACTTCCGGGCCCGTGGGAGTGGGACGTGAAGCGACTGTGCGCGAGCCTCCAGGTCGCGGCCCTCCAGAACGGCTTCTCGCCCGAGGAGTGCGAGCGCATCGTGCTCGGTGCGGCACGCAGCTACCGCGAGCGACTCGCCGGCTATACGAGCATGCGGACGCTCGAGCTCTTCTACGACCGCATCAGCATCAAAGACGTCATCGCCCACTTCCCACCCGAGTACCGACCTCTCGTGAAGAGGGACGTGAAAAAGGCGCACCGCAAGAACCACCTGCGGGCCGTGGCCAAGCTGACCCGGAACCTCGACGGTCGTGTCCGCTTCGTCGAGGACCCGCCGCTCATCGTGCGCCTCGAGAACACCGAGTTCGCCATGGCCGAGGTCATGTCGATGATCGACAACTACCGCCTCACCTTGGCCGACGACCGGCGAAGCGTGTTCGACCGCTTCGACCTCGTCGATGTGGCGCGCAAGGTCGTGGGTGTAGGCAGCGTCGGGACCCATTGCTGGATCGCCCTCCTCGAGGGGCCGAACCACCCGGCCGGCGACCCGCTGGTCCTCCAGGTGAAAGAGGCCCAGGCATCGGTGCTCGAGCCCTACGTCGGCGAGTCGCCCCTCGAGCACCATGGCCTGCGCGTCGTCTCGGGCCAGCGGCTCACCCAGGCGTCGAGTGACATGTTCCTCGGCTGGAGCGAGGGGCCGCGGACCGGGCGCCAGTACTACGTACGACAGCTCTGGGACACGAAGGGCCAAGGCGACCCGATGGCGATGGACGTCAACAACCTCGCCCACTACGGGTCGCTGTGCGCCTGGGCGCTGGCCCGGGCCCATGCTCGCACCGGTGACGCCGTCGAGATCGCCGGCTACCTCGGCACCTCCGACACGTTCGAACGGGCGATCGCCGTCTTCTCGGCGCGCTACGCCATCACCAACGAGCGGGACTACCGCTCGCTGCTCGCCGCCATCAAGAGCGGCCGCGTCGAGGCCCGCATGGATGCGTAGCAGGTCTCGGTTCGGGGGACCGCAGTCAATGCGGCTGGGCGCACCGGCGCCGGGCTGTCGCCGTGCGCCGCTCGAAGGAGCCGAGAGTCCCGCTCGGGCGCCGGTCGGGAGCAGCTCGCCGACCCGTCACCCGGATCTAGCTGACGGGCTTGCCACCCGAGCACCATGCGTTGTCCGGGACATTCACGCAGGGGTTCGGCATGGTGGGCAGGCTCTTCGGCACCGGATGCAGCACCACCGTGGTGCGCACCGGATAGTTCGCCCCCGCCGGACACGAGCCGAAGCCGGTATCGCACAGCGTTTGGGCCAGCAGGTCCGAGGGGACGTCGGCCGCCGCACGGTTGAGCCCGCAGGTGGGGTACTTCGTCTCGAGGTCGCTCGGGACCGAGCCGTTCGGGGCGACGTTGCCCATGAAGCAGTTGGAGGGCTGGTTGGGATTGAGGGCGATCTGGCCGTAGTCGGCGTTCGAGGGGTTCTTGAAGTACCCGTTGTTGTCGAATGTGTTGTCGGCCAGCCGGTCGTTCATCGGGTCGTAGACGCAGCCGAAGCCTGTGACCTCCACCCCACCCGTGCCGGTGCAGGACTGGTTGTACTCCGGTGTCGAGGAGTCGGGATAGGGGATGAAGAGGATCCCCCACGCACCGTTGTCCTTGAACGTGTTGTGCATCACCGTGTCGTTGCGGCCTCCGGAGAGCGTCATCCCGGTGCCGGTCGGCCCTGCGGCGGCGTTTCCGGCCTCAGGTGCGTTCGGGTTGTTGTTGTCCTCGAAGGTGTTGTCCATGGCCACCCAGCACGAGCGGGTGTGGGTGATGGGCGAGATGGCGTTGCCCGGGCAGTCGCCGTTCTGCGGAGCCGGGGGGTCGCCGTTGATCTGGGTGTTGGTGTCGAGGCCGTCCTGGTTGTTGTCGAACAGCGAGTCCTTGATGACGACCGCCCCGCCCGAGTTGGTCCCCGAGTAGCCCAGCGCGTTGTACTCCATCCAGGCCTTCGAGATGGTGACGTCGCAGACCTGTTGGCAGGCGCCGACGTACATGCCCGAGTCGTTGAAGTTCGATGCGTAGATGTTGGACCATGAGGCACCGTCGCCTGCTGAGTCCGACGAGAAGATGCCGTATTCGGCCGCCGTCGACTCACCGCCGAAGTAGGTGGTCTCCGCAGTCAGGTAGCTGCCCTCGTAGCCGTGCAGGCCGATGGTCGCCGTGTCGGCGCCACCGTTCCACCAGATCTCATTGCCCGAGTCCTGGCTCCCCGACAGGTAGTTGCATGCCGTGAGGTTGTCGATGCTCACGTGGTTGGCCTTGTAGACAACGATCCCGTTGCGGCCAATGGCCTGGCCGTTCTGCACGACGCCGAACTGCTGGTCAGCCTGGTTCGTCGAGCACTCCGGCGCCCCCTGCTTGGTCCCGTCGACGACGGTCGTGTTGCGGTTCATGCCGCGGATGTGGAGGTTCGAGGTCTGGATCAGCACACCCCCGAAATGCCCGTGGTCGACCGACGCCGGCGTGCTGGTGAGGTCGGCGTCCTCCTTGTAGTCACCGGGCGCGACGAGGATCCAGTCGCCGGACTTCGCCGCGTTCACCGCGGACTGGATCGTCGTGAACCCGCCCTTGTGGCCGTGGAATGTCCCGACGAGGAGGACGTGCCCCGATGATGCGCCTGTCGCTGTCGACGACCCCGAGCTGCACGCGCTCAACACCCCTGCGGCCAACAATCCTGCCCCGAGCGCGACCAAGCCGGTGCGCCCTCGATCTGCAATCGACCTCATTGTGCCCCCCCCCACCGGTTCAGCAGAGCCCGCTTCCCGGCGAGGTGAATGTAGCGCGACCCCCCCCTTTCGGACTAGCCGAGGACGACCTGGCCCCACCCCTCGCCGGGGGAGAGCCCCCGTGGGCACGCGTAGACGCCGCTCGAGGTGTGCACGAGGTAACCGTGCAGCGCGTCGTTGGTGGCGAGACGGCGCTGGATGGCGGTGAACTGCAGGGCCGGGTCCTTCTGGAAGCAGATGAAGAAGAGCCCTGCATCGAGCTCTCCCGAGACGGGGTCGACGCCGTCGGCGAAGCCGTAGCCTCGCCGCAAGAGGCGCTGTCCGGCGTTGGCCAGCGGGCTCGCGACCCGGATGTGTGCCCCGTCGGGGATCAGGGGCAAGCCGTGGGCCCCGGTGGCGGACAGGTCGACGGGGTCGTGCTCGTGCCGGCCCCCCAACGGTGCACCCGAGCGCTTGAAGCGGCCGACCGCCGCCTCCTGCCCCCCGAGCGGCGTTGCCGCCCACAGCTCGAGCCGGGCCCTGATCCGGCGAGCGACCAGGTAGGTCCCCCCGACCATCCAGTGCGGCTCCCGCTCATCGTCGACCCAGACGAACTGCGCGATCTCGGCGGTGTCGCCAGCGAGAAGGTTGTCGGTTCCGTCCTTGAATCCCAAGAGGTTGCGCTTGGTCTCCTGAGCCGTGGTTGTGGACGACGTTCGACCGAAGCCGACCTGCAGGGCGCGCAACGCCAGCACGCCCTGGCCGAGGCGCGCCAGGTTGTGCACGGCATGGAACGCCACCTGCGCGTCGTCAGCGCAGGCCTGAATGCAGACGTCCCCGCCTGACCGGGTGGGATCGAGCTGGTCGCCGTCGAACGCCGGCAGATCGGCGAGGGAGACCGGTGCGGCCGTTCCCGACACCGCCGGCCGGCTGAACAGGGTGGGTCCCACGCCGAAGGTGACGCTCAGGCGGCCCGGCCCGGCGTCGAGTGCCTCCCCGGTGTCCGCCGGTGGGTATGCGGGGCTCGCGTCGCCGGGGATCTGCTCCCCACTGGCCATGCGCGCAGCTGCCTGACTCCAGGCGTCGAGGGTCGTCGAGAGCGCACTCCTCGAGCGGCTGGCGACGTCGAAGGTGGCGAAGACGAGGTGGTCCTGGGCGGCGGTGACGATGCCGGCCTGGTGGGTGCCGTAGAAGTCCACGACCCCGTTCCCGCCGGTGCCCACCGCGGCCCCCGCCGGGGAGGGGGACCCGACCTCGAGGGCACCGACGACGCCGAGCGATGCGAGGGCCGACGAGGCGAGCAGCTGGCGCCGGCTCAGGCGGAACGCATCGGGCTCTCTCACTGGTACTGGCCGCCCTGGCCGTACCCGGCGAGCCCACCGGACAGCTCGCCCAAAGCGCCGAGCGCCGCGTCGGCCGCACCCACGACCGCGGCGGGCGAGGTGGCACCCCCGAGAGCCGACTCGAGGGCGGTGACCCGCTCGCCGGCGAGAGCCGTCGGGCCCGGCGAGATCATCGACCCGAGGAGTGCGAGGCCCTCGACGGTCGAGGCCACCGCGTCGGTGGTGACGACCAGGTCGCCTCTCGTGAGACCGTCGGGCGCCGGCGCGGTCAGGACCTGGGCCGCACTGGCCGCGACCCAGGCCAGCGCCCGCTGTGCCTCGAGCGCCACGTCTTGGGGGGTGAGAACGATCCTCGACAAGAGGAGCTCGGCGTCGCCCCCCTCGGTGGCGAGCTGGGCGGCGCCGGTGGTGTCGCTTTGGCCCGCAGCGAGCGACGCCCGCAGCTGCGCGATGCCTCCGTCAGTCAGCGACGAACCCATGTCGTTGGTCGGTGTCGTGAGGCCGCCCGGCCCGAGCACGACCTCGGCCCGGGCGACGTCGAAGGCCCGTTGGACCGACGTGAGATCTGCGAGGGCAGGCGCTGTCCGACCGGCAGCCAGGTCTTCGGCGAGCGACGACAGCGCGCTGTCGAGCGACTCTCCGGCCACCGCCATCTGGCTCCGAAAGGCGGTTGTGGCGTCCAGCGCCGCCGCCTGCTGTGCGGGCGACGCCGTGCCGTCCGAGCGGTGCGGCCGGTGGTAGGAGGGGCCTGCGGTCGTGGAGGAGCAACCCGCCAGCAGGGCGACGGTGAGAATGAGGCCGCCGCACACCGGTCGGGAGAGGCGAAGGGGCGACACGGCGCCTGATCCTACGGTCGCACCCGCATGGACCGCCGCCGGGCCGCACCCGAGTGCGTGCCCTTGACGGGCGCACGGGCGCGTCCTAAACATGACAAAACCGGTCAGAAAACAGGTGTATCGCACCAACTGAGCAGAAAGGGGATTACCCATGACGATCCGAGACGAGGTCCTCGCCGCCAATGAGGACTATGCCGCCTCCTTTGGGCCGAAAGCAGATCTGGCCCTCCCGCCGGCCCGCCACTTCGCCATCCTCACGTGCATGGATGCACGGCTCGATCCGGCGAAATACGCCGGGCTGAGCGAGGGGGACGCGCACGTCATCCGCAATGCCGGCGGCCGGGCCAGCGACGACGCCATCCGCTCCCTGGTCATCTCCTACAAGCTGCTCGGCACAGCTCAGTGGTTCGTCATCCACCACACCAACTGCGGCATGGAGTTCTTCACCGATGACGTGATCCGCGGGCTCTTGGCCAACAGCCTGGAAACAGCCGCACTCGGCCCCGATGGGTTCTACGACGTCGGTTCTGGGCCCGGGTCGGCGGAGGCGAACTACATCGACTGGCTCACCATCTCGGACAACGCCCAGAGCGTGGTGGAGGACGTCGCGCGCATCCGTGCGCACCCGCTTGTCCCCGGTGGCATCCCGATCTACGGCTACATCTACGACGTGACCAGCGGCCGGCTGATCGAGGTGTCCGAGGCCACGAAGGCCGGCCTGCCGACCTAACGGCCGCCCGCCTCGGGGGCACGCCCGTCTTCGAGGTAGACGCACTCGGTCGAGGCGAGGGCGGCGCGCACCCGGCGGCGGAGCGGCCCGCTCAACAGCTCGAAGGCCTTGGCCGGCTTGGCGAAGCGGTGCTCGGAGAGCTCCGCCTCTTGGAGGACGATCGCCGCGCGCGCTCGGCGGGGCAGCACGCCGCAGTCGAACAGGAAGCGCATGCCCCCGGCTCGGCCGGGCTTCGGGCGAAGGAAGTCGACGGCGGCGAGACGCCCATGGGTGACCCGGAGGCCCACCTCTTCGAGGACCTCTCGGCGGCACGCCTCCCAGGGCGTCTCACCGTCGGCCTCCATGATGCCGCCGGGGATCGTCCAGCCGGCCTTGTACGTCGGCTTGGCGATGAGGAGGCGACCAGCGCCGTCGAAGAGGAGAGCGCCCGACGAGGCAGGGATCCGGGGCAGCTCGAAGGGAAGCTCGTCGCTCGTGTCCACGCCAGATGCTCGCACAGGCCGGGCCGGCCACCCGGCATCAGAGGTGACCTTGGCCCCTTCTCGTGGCGGGTCCGACATGATGCCCTTGAGGGATGGAGCGTGGCGGGGAGCCCGCCGCCGGAGCAGGAGGTGCACCTTGTCGATCGGACAACCCGGCCGGGAGGACCTCCTCCGATGGAGGGGTGCTTCGCCGTCCAACTACTACGACGCCTCGCCCAACCTGGCCCGCGTGTTCGCCCTACGCGCCGGGCCCGCCCTCCTCGCGGCAACCGGGCCCAACCTCGGGCACTTCGGGCAGGTGGTGGCCGAGGAGGTTGAGCCCGCCGTCGCCATGGTGGAGCGCCACCGCGAGTTCCCCGCACACGTCAAGTACGACGCGCTCGGACAGCACCGCGAGTCGATCGAGTTTCACCCTGCGCACCTCGACGCCGGCCGGGCCATCTGGGCCTCGGGCATGCTCGCACTCCCCAACGACCGCGCCGGGGACTTCGAGATGGCGGGGCTCTTCTACCTGCTGTCCCACGTCGGCGAGGGTGGCCACGCCTGCCCGGTCGTCTGCACGGCCGGCCTTGCTCGGGCGCTCGGCCGGCGAGGGCCCGACGCGCTGGCCGAAAGGCACCTCGACGCACTGCGCGGCCGCGACTACCCCCGGAGCGCACGCGGGTCGCAGTTCCTGACCGAGATCCAAGGTGGCTCCGACGTGGGCGCCAACGTCACGCGCGCGGTCCCCGATGTGACCGTCGACGGTGCGTGGCGCATTACCGGGGAGAAGTGGTTCTGCTCGGTGGCCGATGCCCAGCTCTTCGCGGTGATGGCCAGACCGGAGGGCGGCGTGGCGGGGACCCGTGGCCTCGGCTTGTTCCTGGTACCGCGGAGCCTGGACGGGAGTGCGCCGAACGGGTTCGCGATCCGTCGGCTGAAGGACAAGCTCGGCACCCGCTCCATGGCGTCGGCGGAGATCGACTTCGACGCGGCGCTGGGTTGGCCGATCGGGACCGTGGAGGAGGGCTTCCACATCGCCGTGCAGGACCTGCTCAACACCTCGAGGTGGTTGAACGCGCTCGGGTCGACGGGGATCATGCGGCGGGCCTTCCTCGAGGCCTCGTCCTTCGCCCGGCACCGACTCGCCTTCGGCCGCCCGATCGACTCCTTCCCACTCGTGAGGGAGCAGCTGGCGGTCATGAAGTCCGAGGAGTACGCCGCCCTGAGCTCGACGATGGTGTTGACCGCACTCCTCGGGCGACTCGACGAGAGCGTGGCCGACGAGAGCGAGGAGCGCTTCTACCGCTTCTTGGTCAACGCCAACAAGTACCTGACCTCGATTAGCGCCACCGACGTCGCGCGCCGGGGCATCGAGGTCCTCGGGGGCAACGGGACGATCGAGGACTTCTCCCCGATGCCTCGCCTTTACCGCGACGCCATGGTCTACGAGAGCTGGGAGGGGACGCACAACGTGCTCTGCGCCCAGGTCCAGCGCGACTGCGTCCGTCTCGGCCTGCTCGACGACGTGCTCGTCTGGGTGCGAAAGGAGCTGGCCACCGCCGGGGCCGGAGCCGATGCGGGCCTGGTCGCCGACGCGCTGGACCGGCTCGAGCCACGGCTGCAGCGCTCGCTTCGTGACGCAGGGTCAGGAGCGGCCCACTTCCGGCGCCAGCTCGACGCGCTCGTCCGGGCCATCCAGGCGGCCTCCTTGCTGCACGAGGCCGCCGGCGAGGAGCCGGCGACCGGTAAGGCGGCAGCGGCCGCCCTCTTCGTGCGGCGCCATCTGGCGCCGGGCTATGTGCCTGATGACGACCCCAGCTGGGGTGACCGCATCGATGCGGTCGTGGCCGGCGACGCCGGATGAGCCGTGTCGCCGGCGCGCGGGCGCCGACGCAGCCTCAGTCGCCCGGGCTCTCGGCCGCCCCTCCGGCGACCGCTCCTCCGGCGATGGCCCCGACGAGCTGGGCGTGGTCCCGCTCGTTCTGCTCGGCGTAGCGGCGGGCGAACCGGCCGAGAGCGTCGGTGAACTTCCCGCCCTTGCCGATGTAGCCGCTAATGGCCTGGGGATCGCCCGTACGGGCGTGGGCCCGGGCCAGCGACTCGCCGCACGCGGTGGCGAACTCGACGAGGCGTGGGCCGACCAGCTCGATGCTCGGGATGATCTTCATGTCGCGGAACTGGCGCACGTAGTAGTCGTGGCCCCCGTAGGTGCTCCAGCCCACGAAGATGTCGGTGGCGGACTGCAGCAGTCGCTTGCCGTGGACCACGCGCGCGCCATGGTTGTCGTAGCGGCTCGGGCGCGTGTGGCGCTCGTAGACTGATTCACCGGCTTGTTTCACCTGAAGGAAGAGGGGGTCCGCGCCTGTTCGGCCCTCGAGGAGCACCAGGTACACCCGCATGCCGACGCTGCCGACACCCACAACCTGCCGGACGGTGTCGACCTCGGTGAAGCGGTCGAAGAGGTGGCGCCGGTCCTCTTGGAGGGTCAAGCGGTACTGGGCGAGGAGGTGGTCGACGAGCTCATCCTGCTCGTCGTCGTCGATCGTCACGCGGATCGGGGGGTCCTCGGTGATGCGCGGCCTTCCGTGGGCCATGGCCGTGAGCTTCGTGAAGGCGTGGCGGCTGGTCCGGCGCTTCTTCTTCCTCTCGATGTACACCGACACGCGGCCCTGGTCGGCGGGTTCGAAGTAGTCGATCAATTTGTCGACGTGCATGCCGTCGTACCAGATGTCGAGCTCGGGCGTCTCGGCGTAGCGCCCCATGCGTGTGGCGTAGGACTCGACGGCCGCGGTCACCGCCAGCGCGGCCCGCTTGGGCTTGATGCCGTCCTGGCGGGCGGCCACGACCAGGCTGGCGGCCAGCCGCTTCACGTCCCACTCGAACGGGCCGGGCAATGTCTCGTCGAAGTCGCGCAAGTCGAACGAGAGGTTCCGCTCCGGGGTGGCCCACAGGCCGAAGTTGAGGACGTGCGCGTCGCCGCAGAGCTGCACCTCGAGCCCGCTGTCGGGCACCGAGGCGAGGTCGGCGGCCATGACGGCGGCCGCCCCTCGGTAGTAGTTCCACGGCGACAACGCCATGCGCTCGTGTCGGATGGGCAGCAGCTCGGGGACCCTGATGGCGTTCTGGGCGAGGAGCGTCTCGAGCGCATCGTGACCTCGGTCACCCTCGTCCCACTCGCCCAGCTGCTCCAGCGGGGCATGGGCGCGAGCCTGCCTCCCGCTCGCTCGGCGCTCCGTGCTCGTCGCGGCGAGGTCGTGGTGCCCGCCGGGGCGTTCCTGAGCGGGCTCGTGCATCGTCGTCGCCTCCGGCGTTGTGGGCAGCCGAGGAAGGGGCTGCGGATCAGATGACGTGAGCCTACGGCGACGGCACCTTCCGGCCGCGGCGGTGCGGCGGTGCGGCGGTGCGGCGTTAGCGTGACCGCCGGGCCCACTCGACCGGCGGAGGCTCGCCTGAACGGGCCCAACAGGCGACAGGAGGCCCCATGCCAACGGTGCACCATGACGGAGCCGACCTTTTCTACGTTGTGGAGGGCACCGGCCCCCCGCTCCTGCTCATCATGGGCCTCGGCTACCCGAGCGACGTCTGGTGGCGGGTGCTGCCGTGGCTGACCCCCCACTTCACCACCATCCGCTTCGACAACCGGGGGGTCGGCCGGACCGGCCCGGGCGCCGAGCCGCCCTATACCGTCGAGCGGATGTCGGGCGACGCGCTGTGCGTGCTCGGGGCCGCCGGATTCGAGCACGCCACGGTCTTCGGGGTCTCGATGGGCGGCACCATCGCCCAGGAGCTCGCCTTGCGCCGCCCGGAGGTGGTGGACCGGCTCCTCCTCGGCTGCACCCACCCGGGGGGCACCGACGTCGTGATCGACGAGGAGGCAATGGCCCTCGTGCGCAGCCGGGGCGCCATGACGCCCGACGAGGCGGCCGAGGCGGCCGTGGACTTCGTCTACGCCCCCGGCACGTCGCGCGCGGACATCGATGCTGACCTGGCGGTGCGCGCCGCGAACCCGACCGACCCCGCCGGCTACGCGGCCCAGGCCCAAGGCTCGCTCGAATGGGCTGGATCGATGAGTCGTCTGGGCCGCCTGGCGGCGCCCACACTCCTCGTCCACGGAGAGGTCGACCGCCTGGTGCCGGCCGAGAACTCCTGCCGCATGGCAGCCGTGATCCCAGGCGCGCGCCTCGAGGTCATCCCCGACGCCAGCCACATCTTCTGGACCGACCAGCCACAGGCGGCGCGCGAGGCCATCGAGTCGTTCCTGCTCGACTAGCGCGGATCACGGGGACCGCGCGGGGCTCCAGGCATGATGGGTCCGATGACGGGACCGTTTCGCAGGGTGAGGATCGGCCTCGGCCTCCTGGCACTAGTGCTGGTGGTCGGGACGGTGGGCTACCTCCTGTTCGGCTTCACCCTCATCAACGCCCTCTACCAGACGGTGAGCACGGTCACGACGGTCGGCTTCGCCACGCCCCACCCGCTCGGCACCGGGGGCAAGGCATTCACGGTCGTCCTGATCCTGGTGGGCGTGGGCACGGCGCTCTACACGTTCTCCGCCGTGCTCGAGTTGCTGATCGAAGGACATATGCGAGACCTCGTGAGGAGGCGACGGATGGAACGCGACATCGAGCGGATGCAAGGGCACGTGATCGTCTGCGGCTGGGGCCGCGTCGGTCGGGAGGTCGCCCATTTCCTGGTGAGCGCCGGGCACGATGTCGTGGTCATCGACCGTGACGCCGACAGGTTGGCCGAGATCCCCTACCCGAACGTCCTCGGAGACGTCACAGAAGACGCGGTGCTGCTCAGAGCCGGGATCGGCCGGGCCGCCACGCTGGTTGCTGCGCTCGACACCGATGCGGACAACCTCTACGTCACGGTCGCCAGCAAGTCGATGCGCCCGGAGCTCCAGATCATCGCCCGCGCCCGGAGCGAGTCCTCTGAGCCCAAGCTCGTCCGGGCCGGTGCCGATCGGGTGGTGAACCCCCAACAGCTCGGTGGGGACCGCATGGCCGCCTTCGTGACCCAACCGAACGTCGTGGACTTCGTCGACGTGGTCATGCACGACGGCACCCTCAAATTCCGGCTCGAGGACCTCATGGTGTCGTCCGACTCGCACCTCGTGGGCAGCACCCTGCGCTCGGCGCACCTCCGTGACCGCACGGGCGCCCTCGTCCTCGCCATCCGCCGGCCCGACGGCCGGTTCCTCACGAACCCCTCGCCCGAGGACACCATCGAGGCAGGCGACGTTCTGATCAGCGTCGGGACCGCCGAGCAGCTCGAGGCTCTCTCGGCGTTCGCCGCCCAGCTCGACCCCTGAGGGCCCGACCACGGCGCAGGCTCGGGAGGGTGACAACCGCTCGCTAGGTTGGCCGGGTGGCGTCACCGGGACCAGAGGAGCTCGGCCGCGGCGTCGTCGTACTCCCCGGCCAGCAACCGCCGGCCCCCTGGGCGTCGGTCCCAAAGGTGCTCCTCGGGCCAGCCGAGCTCGAGGAGCCGGCGACCGTGGTCGAGACCCTCCACCGGGCGTGGCTGGCCCGCCGGCGCGTGGTGGTGGAGCTCGCGGCCGATCCCGGGGCGCTGCGGGAGGCCGAGCGCTGCGAGCAGCCCGTCTACGAGATCCAGCCGTCGTTCGAGTTCTCCCGCGAGCGCCTGCAGTTCCTCGTCTGGGCCAACAACTACGACGCGCGCGGTGGCGAGCCCATCTGGTGGCACGGGCGCAAGGCTGCCCGCCGCCTCGGCTCGGACGGTGTCACGCAAGGCGGAGAGGCCGACGTCACGCTGGCCGACGGCACCCCCCTCTTCGTCGACGGCGGCCCGGCCGACCCACCGCCCGTCGCCTCGGGTCTCGGCGTCGTCCACCGATGGAGCGCCGACGCCGGGCGCCTCGATCCGGTGGGGCAGCGGCCGCCCGCCGCCGAGCTGGCCCCCGACCAACTCGCCGCGGTGGGGCACCGCTCGGGTGCAGTGCGGGTCATCGCGCCGGCAGGTTCGGGCAAGACGCGGGTGCTGACCGAACGGTTGCGCCATGTGCTCGGCGAGCGCTGTGCCCACCCGGCGACGGTGAGCGCGCTGGCCTATAACGCCAAGGCTGCCGAGGAGATGCGCCAGCGCTGCGCCGACCTCCTCGGGCCGGGCGGCCCCCACGTGCGGACCTTGAATGGCATCGGCCTGTGGATCTGCGCCGAGTTCTCCGAGGGACGCGTACGCGTCCTCGAAGAGGCCGACGTGCGCGAGCTGTGCCAGGGGGTCTTCAGCATCCGCCGCCAGGCCAACACCGACACGGTGGCCCCCTACATCGACGCACTGTCCGTTGTCCGCCTGGGCCTCAACCGGCCAAAGGAGGTCGAAGACGCCATCCCTGACGCGGCCGGGATCGCCGAGGGATTCGACCGCTACCGCCAGGCTCTCCACGAGCTCGGTGCGGTCGACTTTGACGAGCAGATCTACCGGGCCATCGAGATCCTGCTCGCCGACCCGCACGCGCGTGCGACGGCGCAGTCGCAGTGCCGGCGTCTGCTGGTGGACGAGTTCCAGGACCTCACCCCTGCCCACCTGCTGCTGATCCGCCTCCTGTCGGCGCCGGGCTACGACTGCTTCGGTGTGGGCGACGACGATCAGGTCATCTATGGGTACTCGGGGGCCACACCCGAGTACCTGATCGACTTCGACCGCTACTTCCCGGGTGCCGTCAGCCACCCACTCGAGGTGAATTACCGGTGCCCGCCGGCGGTGGTCGGGGCGGCGCGCCACCTCCTGTCGCACAACCGGCGCCGGGTGCAAAAGACCGTCCGGGCGGCACCGGGCCGCACCGACGACGTGCCCTCGATCGGCGGCCCGCTGTCGGGGGCTGGACCGGTCGCGGTGCGGTCGGGGAGCGGTGCCGCGCTCGCCGACCTCGCCGTCGAGGTCATCGGTGGGTGGACTGCGGCCGGCGCGCGGCCGTCGGACATCGCCGTGCTCGCCCGCGTCAACGCCGCGCTGCTGCCGGTGCAGGTGGCGTGCATGGAGTCGGGCGTTCCCTGCAGCACACCCCTCGGCCCGTCCGTGCTCGGCCGCACCGGCATCCGTACGACGTTCGCGTACATGCGGATCGGCGCGGATCCGGGGCACATCGCACGCGAGGACATCCGCGACACGATCCGTCGACCGTCGCGGGGCATCTCCCCGATGGTGGCCGACATGGTGACCGAGCGCCCGTGGACCTCGGTCGAGGACATCCGCCGCCTCGCCGGCCGCCTGTCGGGCCGCGACGTCCCCAAGCTCGAGCGCTACGCGGACGACCTCGGCCGGGTGGTGGCCGCGACCGGGCGCTCGACGGCCGCTGCACTGCGGGCCATCCGCACCGGGGTCGGCCTGGGCGACACCATGGACGTCCTGGACTCGTCGCGGCGCGAGGCCGACCGCTCGACGCACGCCGACGATCTCGCGGCGCTCGAGTCGGTAGCGGCGCTGCATCCCGACGCAGCGACGTTCGAGGCATGGCTGCGCGGCGTGCTCGGGCGTCAACCGCCCGGCGATGACGTCGTGCTGCTCTCGACGGTGCACCGCATCAAAGGCAAGGAGTGGGACCACGTCGTCGTCTTCGGCGCCTCGGCCGGTCTCTTCCCCCACCGACTCAGCGACGACGAGGAGGGTGAGCGCCGTGTCTTCCACGTGGCGCTGACACGTGCGCGCACGCAGGTCTGCGTGCTCGCCGACGCCGACGCGCCCTCGGGCTTCGTGGCGGAGCTCTCCTCGGACGCCCCCGCGGCCGCTGGCGGCCCCGACGGTGACGGACCCGAGCCGAGGTGGATGGACCGCCGCAGCGCCGGCTCGAGCGCCCGCGGCGGCCGAGCCCCGGCCCGCGCCGCCAAGGGAGCCAAGCGGACCGCGGCGCGAGCGCTCCCTGCCACGCCGACGGTGGCAGCGGTCGTCGGCCTCGTCATGGAGCACGGCGGCCACCGTGGCGCCGTCGTCGAGGTGTCCGACACCGGGGTCCGCTGGGAGGTCGGTGAGGCCCGGGTGCAGTTGGCCTTCGGCGCCGACGTGGTCGTGGACGGGCGAACCGCCACGCTGGTCGCCCCCAGTGCAGATGACGGCGAACCGGGGCCGGCTGCCGCCGCCGCCGAAGAGGCGCTGCGCGCGTGGCGGCTCGCCACGGCCCGCCAGGAGTCGGTCCCGGCCTATGTGGTCTTGAACGACAAGGAGCTGACCGGCATCTCGGCGCGGCTGCCCTCAACGCTCTCGGAGCTGGCCGACTGCCGGGGGATGGGACCACTGCGCCTGGAGCGCTGGGGCGACGAGATCCTTGCCCTGCTCGACGACGCCCGATCGACCTGAGCCGGAACCGTCCGCCGTTTGGCCCCTCGGTCGTGTGCCGCGCCTGAACGCGTCGGCGGTGCGCCGATACCCTGCGGTCATGGAGGAACTCCGCGTCGGTGACCCGAAGGAGGTGGGCCCCTACCGACTGCTGCGGCGCATCGGGTCGGGCGGAATGGGGGTTGTCTACCTGGCCGCCGCACCGGGCGGTGGCGACGTGGCGCTCAAGCTCATCCGGCCGGACCTGGCGAGCGACGCCGACTTCCGCAGCCGCTTCCGCCGAGAGGTCGATGCCGGCCGGCGGGTCGGGGGGCTCTGCACGGCGCGCTACCTCGACGCCGACACGAAGGCCGACCAGCCCTTCCTCGTGACCGAGTACGTCCCGGGCGGGAACCTCGCCGACTTCGTGGCACAGCACGGCCCGCTCGCCGACGAGCAGCTGGCCGGTCTGGCCGTCGGGCTGGCCGAGGCCATCGTCGCCATGCACGCCGCCGGCGTGATCCACCGCGACATCAAGCCCTCGAACGTGCTGCTGGCAGCGAGCGGCCCCAAGCTCGTCGACCTCGGCATCGCCCACGCAGTGGACGCGACCGCGCTCACCCAGGTCGGGCTGGTGATGGGGACGCCGCCATGGATGGCGCCCGAGCAGGCGCTCGGGGAGCGCGTGAGCAGCGCAGCCGACGTGTTCGCCTGGGGCGCGACCGTCGCCTTCGCCGCCACCGGCAGGCCCCCGTTCGGAGAGGGACGCCCCGAGGCGGTCCTCTACCGGGTCGTGCACGAGGCGCCCGACCTCGCCGGCATCTCGCCGCGGCTCGGCGCGCTCGTCGCCCGCACCCTCGAGAAAGACCCCGCGGCGCGTCCGGCTCCCGAGCAGCTGCTCGTCGAGGTGGTGCGCGCCGCCATGGCCGGGCAGCTGCCGCCGGGCGATACCGAGGCGATGGCCGCCGTGGCGCTCGAGGGCACCTGGCGGCATGGCTCGACCACGCAGCTGCGCCCGGCGGCCTCCTCGACGGCGACCCGCCCCCGGCGGCACCGGCGGCTGCTCTGGGCGGCGGCGGCGGTCGTGCTGCTGGCGGCCTTCGGCGGTGGGCTCCTCTACGCGCGCAACGAGAGCCCGTCATCCAAGGTGGCGGCACCGGGGGGCGGCGCGCCGGCGAGCCGAGCCTCGTCGTCGACCACGACGACGACCGGTCCCGCCCGGCCGCCCTCGGCCATGACGTCGGCGAGCCTGCCGGTCGTCACATGCCCGACAGCGAACGGCATCGGCGTGGCCCCGACCGTCACGCCACCGTCCTCGCAGACCGTGAGCGTCCCCCGGGCGCTCGTGAGCCAGCTCGCGGTCTTCGCCGACGACCAGGGGGTGATGGAGCTTCTCGGTCCGCGCGGCTGGGACTGCAGCGGTGACTACGGCGCCGACGGGTCAGGCGGCGTGCAGATCTACCCCGCCGACCAGACCGACCCGTCGACCTCCTCGTTCGAGGCCTCGCCCGCCGAGGCCATCGAGGCCAGCCAGACCTCGGCCTGCGACGGCTGCAGGGAGCAGCAGGCGTGCCCGCTCTTCACGTCGGCGGCCAACGACTTCGAGAACGACTTCGGGTCGAGCTGCCCCGACGCGCGGCCCTCGGCCGAGTCCGTCGAGCAGCTCGGCGGCGGTGTCGTCGGGTTCGAGGACCCGCCCGGCGTCGCCGGTGACGGCAACCCGTCAGGCGGCCCGTATCCGGCGAACGGGGTCATGACCTATTACAGCGGCGACCAGAACGGGAGCTGGATGGAGACGTGCACGCTGCCGAGCGCCGAGAAGGCACTCTGCACCGCGGTGCTCGACAACTTCGTCTCGGCGTACGGGACCGACTGAGTTCGCAGCGCCGAGCGGCGCATGGCCCGACCGGCCTCATCGGTCACTCCTCGAGCTGGTGCTCGAGGCCGCGCACCGCTTCGATGAACTCGTCGATCATGTCGAAGACAACCTGGGCCGCCGACTTCGTCTCGTTCATCGTGCCGACGACCTGCCCCACGAAGTAATTTGCGAGCTCCTCGGCACCCGAGCCCTTGCGGTAGGCGGCCCGGTCGATGCGTGCCAACGCCTCGTCGACGAGGATGGGCTGGATGGGCATCCCGAGCGGCATCGGGGTCGCCGGATCGTCCCACTCCCTCGTCCAGGCGCTCGTGAGCTGGCGGGCGGGCTTGCCGGTACGCGACCGCGACCGGACGGTGTCCGAAGAGGTCGCTGCCAGGAACTTCTCCTTCACAACGGGGTGCGTCTCGGCCTCCTCGGTGGTCAGCCAGACCGAGCCGCACCACACGCCCTGGGCACCGAGTGCCATGGCGGCGGCCATCTGCCGGCCGCGCCCGATTCCACCTGCGCCGAGCACCGGCACCGGGGCGACGGCGTCGACGATCTCGGGGATCAGGACCATCGACCCGATCTCACCGGTGTGGCCTCCGGCCTCGGACCCCTGGGCGATGATGATGTCGACCCCGACGGCGACGTGGCGCTCGGCGTGCTGCGCCTTGCCGGCCAGCGCGCCGAGGAGCCGGCCCTCTTCCTTTACGCGCTCGATCATGTGCGGGGGCGGCGGGCCCAGTGCGTTCACCACGAGGGACGGCGCATGCGCCAGGGCGACGTCGAGCAGAGGTCCCGCCTGGCTCTCCGAGAACGGGGCAGCCGTGGCGCTGGCGTGGGCCATCTGGCCGTGGCGACCCTCCTCGCCCTCGGGGAACGCCGGCACGTCATAGCGCCGGAGGATGTCCTCGACGAAAGCGACGTGCTCGGCGGGGATCAGCTGGGCGATGTCGGCCAGCGTGTAGCCGCCGGCGTCGGAGCCGGCGTACTTCGCCGGCACGATGACGTCGACACCGTAGGGACGGCTCCCCACCTGCGCCTCGATCCAGTCGAGGTCGACCTCGAGCTGCTCGGGTGAGTGCGCGACCGCCCCGAGTACCCCCATGCCTCCGGCCCGGGTAACGGCGGCCACGACGTCGCGGCAGTGGGTGAACGCCAGGATCGGGACGTCGATCCCCAGCATCTCGGTGATGGCGGTCCTCATTGGTGTCTCCCCCGTGCGCGGCCCGATTGACCCGGTTAGACCGGTCATGTTGACGGTCAGATATTACCGTAGTTAGTATCACGGGGTGAGGCCAGCCTCCCCTGCACCGCAGCTCCGCTCGAAGGTGGATCCCGCGGCCGAGCAATTCGGCCGCAACCGCGGCGACATGCTCGAGCAGCTCGGTGTCATCGACGCCCTGCTCGACGAGGCGGCGGCGGGCGGTGGGCAAAAGGCCATGGACCGGATGCGCTCCCGGGGCAAGATGCCCGTGCGCGAGCGCATCGCGGCGGTCCTCGACCCGAACAGCCCCTTCCTCGAAATCTCGCCGCTCGCGGGCTACGGCTCGGACTACGCCCTCGGTGGCGGGATGGTGATCGGCATCGGTGTGATCGCCGGCACCGAGTGCGTCATCTTGGCCAATGATCCCTCCGTGCTCGGGGGCGCGCTCACGCCCTATGCGTGGAAGAAGTGGGCACGGGCCCTCGAGATCGCGCGGGACAACCGCATGCCGTATGTGAGCTTCGTCGAGTCCGCTGGCGCCGACCTGCGGGTCGAGACCGACAACGGCGGCGGCCGCAAGGTCAACACCACCCACTTCGCCGAGAGCGGCCGGTTCTTCTACGAGCTCATCGAGCTCTCCAAGATGAGGATCCCGACGGTTTGCGTGGTCTTCGGCTCCTCGACGGCGGGCGGGGCCTACCAGCCGGGCCTGTCGGACTACAACATCGTGGTGAAGGGGCAGTCGAAGATCTTTCTCGCCGGGCCACCCCTGGTCAAGATGGCGACGGGGGAGGAGTCCGACGACGAGTCGCTCGGCGGTGCGGCGCTCCACGCCGAGGTCTCCGGCCTCGGCGACTATTTCGCCGAGGACGAGATGGACGCGCTGCGCATCTGCCGGGAGGTGGTCTCGCACCTCAACTGGCGCAAGGCCGGGCCCGAGGCGCTGCTCCCGGCGGAAGAGCCCGCCTATGACGCCGAGGAGCTGCTCGGCCTGGTCAGCCGGGACCTGCGCCAGCCGGTCGACGTGCGCGACGTCATCGCCCGGGTGGCCGACGGATCCCGGTTCGAGGAGTTCAAGGCCCGCTACGGCCCCACCGTCGTGTGCGGCTGGACCCGTATCCACGGCTACCCGGTCGGCGTGCTCGGCAACAACGGGGTGATCTACCCCGACGCCGCCGAGAAGGCCGCCCACTTCATCCAGCTGTGCAACCAGATCGACGTGCCGCTGCTCTTCCTCCAGAACATCACCGGCTACATCGTCGGGCGCGAGTTCGAAGCGGCGGGGATCATCAAGAAGGGCTCCCAGATGCTCAACGCGGTGAGCAACTCGACGGTGCCGCACCTCACGGTCATCATCGGCGCCTCCTACGGCGCGGGCACCTACGGGATGTCGGGCCGGGCGTTCGGGAACCGCTTCACCTTCTTGTGGCCGACCGCCAAGATCGCCGTCATGGGCCCCAAGCAGATCGCTGGGGTCATGTCCATGGTCCGCCGGGGCCGGGCCGCGCGCGAGGGCCTCGAGTTCGACGAGGAGGAAGACGCGCAGATCGTCGCCATGGTCGAGGAGATCCAGGAACGGGGGTCCCTCGCGCTCGCAGCCACCGGCGCGATCAGTGACGACGGGATCATCGACCCGCGCGACACGCGCACCGTGCTCGGGCTGTGCCTGTCGGTGGTGCGCAACCGGCCGATCGCCGGGGCCGAGGGCTACGGGGTGTTCCGGCTGTGACGTTCACCAGTCTGCTCGTCGCCAACCGCGGCGAGATCGCCCGGCGCGTCATGCGCACGGCGCGCCAGATGGGCATCCGCTGCATCGCCGTCTACACCGCCAGTGACGCCGATGCACTCTTCGTGGGTGACGCCGACGAGGCCGTCCGGATCGAGACCGGCTACATGGACGAGGCGGCGATCCTCGACGCCGCCCGGGTGAGCGGCGCCGAGGCGATCCACCCCGGCTACGGATTCTTGTCGGAGAACGCGCACTTCGCGACCGCGGTCGGCGAGGCCGGCCTGGTGTGGGTGGGGCCGGGCGCAGCAGCGGTGGCCGCCATGGGCGACAAGCTGGCCGCCAAGCGGCTGGCGGTCGAAGTCGGCGTGCCGACCCTGCCGTCGTCGGACGACCCGTCCAATGCGAGTGCGGTCGGGTACCCGCTTCTCGTCAAGGCCGCGGCCGGTGGAGGGGGCAAGGGCATGCGGGTCGTGGGGGACCCGTCCGGGCTCGACGCGGCGGTGGCCGCTGCCCGGCGCGAGGCGGCGAGCGGCTTCGGCGACGACACCGTCTTCCTCGAGCGCTACGTGGCCTCGTCCCGGCACGTCGAGATCCAGATACTCGGCGACGCCCATGGCGCGCTGGTGCACCTCGGTGAGCGGGAGTGCTCGATTCAGCGCCGGCACCAGAAGCTGATCGAGGAGTCGCCGTCGCCGGTGGTGGACGCGACGATGCGCGCCGCGATGGGCGAGGCGGCCCTCCGCCTGGCCGGGGCCATCGGGTACCAATCGGCAGGAACCGTCGAATTCCTCGTGGACGACGCGACCCGCGAGTTCTTCTTCCTCGAGGTGAACACCCGCCTCCAGGTCGAGCACCCGGTGACCGAGGCCGTGACCGGACTCGACCTGGTCCGAGAACAGCTCCGGGTGGCCGCCGGGGAGCCGCTCGGCTACGGCCAGGACGACATTCGATTCTCGGGGCACGCCATCGAGGCCCGGCTGTGCGCCGAGGACCCGGCCGCGGGCTTCCTGCCCGCGACCGGGACGCTGGCCGCGTTTGAGGTCCCCGAGGCCCCGGTGGTCCGCTGGGACTCGGGCGTGGGCCCGGGCTCGCGGGTCACTGTCGAGTTCGACCCCCTTCTGGCCAAGGTCATCGCCCACGCCCCGACGAGGGCCGACGCAGCGTCGGCCTTGGCCGGCGCCCTCGAGCGGCTGCACGTCGGCGGGGTGAGGACCAACCGCGACTTCCTGGCGGCCACCCTGCGGCACCGGGCTTTCCTCGCCGGGGACACCACCACCGATTTCATCGAGCGGTGCAGACCCCGGCGCACCCTCGAGCTCTCCGCAGAGGAGCTCGAGTGGTCGGCTGCTGCCGCCGCGCTGTGGCTCCAGGCGCAGGACCGCGCCAGTGCGCCGGTGCTCGCCCAGGTGTCGAGCGGCTGGCGCAATGCCCGCCTCCCCGACCAGCGCACGCTCTTGCGTCACGGCGACGACGAGCTCGCCGTGACGTACGCCGCCCGGCGCGACGGGAGCTTCGAGGTCGGTGGTCGCACGGCCCGTGTCCACGCCCACTCGGCGAGCTGGATCGATGTGGAGATCGCCGGCCGGCGCCGCCGGACGCCGGTCACCCAAGCGGGAGAGCGCATCTTCCTCCAGTGTGGGCGCGGGACGGTCGAGTTCGACGTCGTCCCGCGCTTCGAGGTCCCCGGCACCGAAGAGCACATGGGCAGCCTCGCCGCTCCCATGCCCGGCACCGTGATGGCGGTCCTCGTCGCCGTGGGCGACCGGGTCAGCGCCGGTACGACCCTGGTGATCCTCGAGGCGATGAAGATGGAGCACCACATCAGCGCCCCGGCCGACGGGACGGTCAGCGACGTCCACGTCACCGCCGGCCAACAGGTGGAAAACGGCGCTGCGCTGCTGGTGCTCGAGTCCGAGGAACCCGAGGAGGAGTCAGCGTGAGCGAACCGATCCGCATCGCCAACTGCTCGGGGTTCTACGGCGACCGGCTCGCCGCTGCCGCCGAGATGGTCGAAGGCGGCCCGATCGACGTCCTGACCGGCGACTGGCTGGCCGAGCTCACCATGCTGATCCTGGCCCGCACGCAGGCGAAGCGCCCCGGCGGGGGGTACGCACGCAGCTTCGTCGACCAGATGGAGCACGTCATGGGCACCTGCCTCGAGCGCGGCATCAAGGTGGTCTCCAACGCCGGGGGCCTCGACCCGGCCGGCTGTGCCGAGGCCGTGCGCGCGCTCGGCGCCCGGCTCGGCCTGGAGCCCAGCGTCGCCTACGTGAGCGGAGACAACCTCTTGCCGAGGCTCGACGAGCTGAAGGCTGCGGGCATCGAGCTCGCCCACTTCGAGACCGGCCAGCCGCTCGGTGACACTTCGGGCTTCCTCACCGCCAACGCCTACCTCGGGTGCTTCGGCATCGTCGAGGCACTCAACCGGGGTGCGGACATCGTGGTGACGGGTCGGGTGACCGACGCGGCTGTCGTCTGCGGACCCGCGGCCTGGCACCACGGCTGGGCACGCGACGATTGGGACGCGCTCGCCGGCGGGGTCGTGGCCGGCCACGTCATCGAGTGCGGCGCGCAGGTGACGGGGGGCAACTACTCCTTCTTCACCGAGGTGGCCGGCATGACCCACGTCGGGTTCCCCTGGGCGGAGGTGGCGGGCGACGGTTCCTGTGTCATCGGCAAGCACGACGGCACCGGGGGCGAGGTCTCGGTCGGCACGGTCACCTCCCAGCTCCTCTACGAGATCGGCGGCCCGGAGTACTACGGGCCCGACGTGACGGCCCGGTTCGACACCATCGCGCTCGAGCAGGTCGGCCCCGACCGGGTCCGTATCAGCGGCACCAGGGGCGAGCCGCCGCCCGCCACCTTGAAGGTCGCCATGAACGAGGTCGGGGGCTTCAGAAAGGACATGGGCGTGGCCCTCACCGGCCTCGACGTCGAGGCCAAGGCGCAGCTGGTGGAGGAAGCCTTCTGGGAGGCGTGCCCGTACGGGCCCGATGACTACCAGAGCGTGACCACCCGGCTGGTGCGCACCGACAAGCCCGACCCCGCCAGCAACGAGGAGGCCACCGCCGTCTGGCGCATCACCTTGAAGGACCCCGACGAACGCAAGGTCGGCCGGGCGGTCGTGAACGCGGTGACCGAGATCGCCCTCGCCACGATCCCCGGGTTCTACGGCGTGAGTGGAAGCCCGTCGCCCGGTGGCCCCTACGGCGTCTACCGCCCGGCGACGATCCCCGCCGACGTGGTCCCCCAGCACGTCGTCGTCCTCGACGGCGACGTGACCGTGGTCGACTCGGTCGCACCCGATCGGCCCTGCGCACCGATCGTCGGCGCCACGCGTCAGGCGCGCGTGCCGGGCGGCCCGAGCGTCACCGTCGCACTCGGGACGATCATCGGCGCCCGTTCGGGCGACAAGGGCGGCCATGCGAACCTCGGGCTCTTCGCCCGAACCGACGAGGCCTGGGCGTGGCTCGACGACTCTCTGAGTGTGGCGCGGCTGAAGGAGCTGCTTCCCGAGACCGCCCCCCTGGTGGTCGATCGTTTCGCCTTCCCGGCGCTGCGCTCCCTCAACTTCGTGATCCACGGCCTCTTGGAAGAAGGTGTCGCCGCCTCGTCCCGCCAGGACGCCCAGGCGAAGAGCCTCGGCGAGTGGGCCCGCAGCCGGCTGGTCGAGCTGCCAGCGGCGCTGCTCGAGAGGGCCTCGCCGTGACCGTGACGAGAGCGCTCGAAGGGAGCGGTGCCACGTCCGTCGCGCTGGTGGACCGGCTCCGCGCCGTGAGCGCCCCCCAGCCCCTGCTCGGCCGAGAGCGCGAGCAGCGGCTGACCGGGCGCCAGCGCGCCATCCTCGACCACCTGGTCGAGATGTTCGACGGTGGGTTCGCCCACCTGACCATGGCCGAGATCGCCGCCCGGGCCAACTGCTCACTGCGGACGCTCTACTCGCTCGCCCCGAGCCGCGACGAGTTGGTGCTGGTGGTCGTCGACCGCAACCTCTGGCGGGTGGGTCGCACGGCCATGGCGGCCATCGCCCCGGCCATGGCGCCCCTCGACGCCCTTCAGGCCTATCTCGGCGCGGCGACTGAGGCAGTCGAAGGGATGACCGCCCCGTTCGCCCGTGACCTCGCACTCATGCCCGCGGCGCGTCGGCTCGCGTCGTCGCACGAGGACTACACCGAAGCCGTCACCCGCACGCTTCTCGACCTCGCCGTCGAGCGTGGCGACATCGCCCCACTCGACACGCCGGCGACGGCACGCATCATGGCCAGCATGGCGACCACCTTGTCGAGCCCCGAGGTGATGCCCACGCTCCAGTCGACGCCGAGGCAGGCGGCAGAGGCACTCGTGGCGATCATGGTCGCCGGTATGCGCGCCCGATCGGGGCGCGTCGCGCTGCGCCGCCGGACCGAGAGGGGGGGCGATGGCTGAGCTGGACGCGCTGCGGTCCGACCTGGCCGCCGAGCAACGCGCCCTTGACGACATCGTCTCGGCACTCTCCGACGAGCAGTGGGGCCTGGCCACGTCGAGCCCGGGGTGGGACGTGACCGACCAGGTCGGCCATCTCACGTACTTCGACGGCACCGCGGCGATGGCCATCACCGACCCCGAGGGTTTCTCGGCCGGTGTGGCCGCCCTCTTCGACGCCGCGACCACGGTCGGACCTGACGAGTTCACGCTCGGGGCCTTCCGGGCGCGCACGTCCGCCGGCAGGCTCCAGGCATGGCGCGCCAACCGCCAGCTGCTCGCCGCCGCGTCGGCGACCTTGGCCGAGGACACGCGGGTGATCTGGTACGGGCCGCCCATGGGGGCCAAGTCCTTCCTCACCGCCCGACTGATGGAGGTGTGGGCCCACGGGGCCGATGTGGCCGAGGCGGTGGGTGCGAGCCGGGAGGCGACCGACCGTCTGCGGCACATCGCGCAGCTCGGCTTCATCACCCGGGGCTGGTCCTACGCGGTGCGAGGCGAGACGGCCCCGCCCGGCGACGTCCGCCTCGAGCTCACCGGCCCGTCGGGGGACGTGTGGGCCTGGGGCCCCGCCGACGCCCCCGACTCGGCGACCGGGCCGGCGGAGGACTTCTGCCTCGTCGTGACCCAACGCCGCCACCTCGACGACACCGCCCTCGAAGCGACCGGATTGGCACGCCACTGGTTGCTCCGGGCCCAGGCATTCGCCGGCGGGGCGACCGACCCGCCGGCCCCGAGGAGGCAGTGATGTCCCTGGTCGAGACCGACCTCGACGACGGCGTGCTCACCGTCACGCTGGCCGACGAGGAGCGCCGCAACGTGCTCAGCCGCGAGCTCACGACCGAGCTCGTCGCCGCGCTCGACGCGGCCGATGCGGACCCTGGGGTGCGCGTGGTGGTGCTGACCAACCGGGGCGGTGTCTTCTGCGCGGGGGCAAACCTCGCCGAGCGCTCGCCGAGCACTGCGGACCCCGGGCCGACGGACGCCATCAATCCGCTCGCCCTCTTCGGGCGTTTCCGCCATTCGCCGAAGCCCTACGTGGGGCGGATCGCCGGCCATTGCGTCGCCGGGGGGATGGGTCTCGCGGCAGGCCTCGACATCACCGTGGCGCAGCTGAGTGCGAAGTTCGGCTTCACCGAGGTCCGCGTGGGCGTGGCGCCGGCGATGATCTCGGTCGTCTGCCTGCCCAAGATGCGCCTCGGTGACGCCCAGGCCGCGTTCCTGCGCGGCAACCGCTTCGGTGCGGACGAGGCAGCCCGGTTGGGCCTGATCACCATGGCCGTCCCCGACGAGGATCTCGACGCCGAGGTCGATGCGGTCGTGGCCGACCTCCTCCTCGGCGCCCCCGGCGCCATCGCGGCAGCGAAGCAGCTGACCGTCGTCGTGCCCTCCTTGGACGAGGAAGCGGCGTTCGCCTGGACAGCGGAGCTCTCTGCCGGCATGTTCGCGGGCGTCGAGGCCCGAGAGGGCATGGCCGCCTTCTTGGAGAAGCGGCCGGCGCCGTGGGTGCGCGGACGCGGTTAGCGGGGGCCTCGGGCGAGGAGCGATCCGATCCCGAGGCCGCCCGGCGCCCCGGGTAGGGCGGATCCTGACCCCGCCAGGGGGTTCGGTTCTGGCGGGGCGACGCGCGTCAAGGTGTTGCGGTCGATGTGATGGAACGGCTGGTCACGGCCGGGGATCTCGAGCACGCCCTCTTCTTCGTAGGACCACGTCCCGTCGTCGTGCACGGACACCGAGATGCGGTAGCTGAGCGTCCGGAAAGCCTGGTCGAGGAAGGGGTTGGAGAGGATCCCGTGGACCTCCGAGCCCACCGTTGCGTGGAGCTCGAACTCGGTGGCGTCGGGCTCGGCGGGACCGGCCGCGAGCAGCACCTGGCCGCGGGGTATCCCAAGCGTGAAGGTCACCGTATTGGCAGCCGGCTCCCAGAGCCAGTAGCCGACCTGGTCGTGGAAGGTCTCGGTCTCACCGGGCTTCGTGATGTGGGTGTGGTAGCGCATGCCGTAGAAGAGCTGCGGCCCGTTCGTCTGGCGGTCGATGGGCTCGAGCTCGTAGTGCTCGACGAACGCATCACGCTCGGTCCCCTCGGCGACGGGGTGCTCGTCGGCACCCTTCATCCCCTCCCACACCCCTGCCATCGGTCCCAGGGGACCGAGGTTGGCCAAGGTGTCGGGGTCGCCAGGGGGCTCGGTGTAGATGTCGGGTCCGTACACGGTTGCTCCGCTTCGCCGGTGTGCGCAGTGTACGTGGCCGCCACTCAGGGCTTCCTCGAAGCTGCACGGTGGCCGCCGGGCGCGGTCCCCGCTGAGAGGCCGGTGGCCGGGGGCCCCTGTGGAGATGCCATAGTGGTGGCCGACGCCGCGCTGCGGAGCCTGCTCATGAGCGTTCTTGAACCCGTCCGATCCGACCCGTTCGAACCGTCGCAGCCACGGGGAGCCACGCCCCTTCCCCGACTCGCCCGACCCGACCTGGCCGAGGCCTGCGGCTGGAGCCTGGTGTGGGTCGGCGTCCTCTCGGTCGGAGTGGCGTTGTGGTGGGACTGGTGGTCCTCGCCGTGGGTCGCGGTCCTCGCCCCTGCGCTGGCCCTGGCGGGGATCGCCGGCATCGCGGCGAGCTGGCTGGCCCGCACCACCCGTGCACGGCTGTTCCAAGCAGCGGGACTCTGCACCACGGTGTGCGCGGTGGCCACCCAGCAGGCGGTCCAGATCCACGATCGCGTCCGCTACCTGACCGACTCGGCGGCCTTCGACCAGACCGCGGCCCATCTGCTCCTGCATGGCCGCAACCCCTACGCCTCATCGATGTCGTCGGCGGCACGGCTGCTCGCCGATCCGAGAGGCATGTGGACCTACACCGCCACCGGTGGGCACGTGGTGCAGTTCTCCTATCCCGCCGGCTCGTTCCTGATCGACCTGCCGGGCCTGGTCCTCGGCTTCCACCACCTTGTCGTCGACTGGACGGATCTTGCCCTCTGGTTGCTCACCGGCGTCCTGCTCTTCGCGCTGCTCCCGAGGACCGTGCGGTGGCTGGCGCCCCTCGTGCTGCTCCTCCCGATCTTCGCCAGCGGTTTCAGCTCGGGCGGCACCGACGTCGCACTGCTGCCGTTCTTGGCCATGGCGGTGTGGCGGTGGGACCTCTTCGACGTCGAGGGCGCGGGGATGGCCCGCTGGAGCGGGCCGGTGTTCCTCGGCCTCGCCTGCTCGTTCAAGCAGCTGGCCTGGTTCTGCGTCCCGTTCCTCCTGGTCGGGATCGTCATCGAGGCACGGCGCGACGGGCGGCGGCCAGGCGCCACGGCTGCCCGCTACCTGGCGCTGGTCGCCGGCACGTTCGCGGTGCTCAACGCGCCCTTCTTCCTCTGGGACCCCGGTGCCTGGGTGCGGGGGACGCTGACGCCGCTGACCCAGCCGCTGGTGGCGAACGGCCAGGGGTTGGTCACCCTGGCGCTGCACGGCGTCACGGGCGGGGCGAACCTGCGCCTCTTGACGCTGGCGAGCTTCTTCGCCCTGGCAGCCGTCGTGGCCGCGTTCGCCCTCTGGTACGGCCACCTGAAGCGGATCTGGCCCGCACTCGTCCCTGTCTCGTTCTTCTTCGCAACCCGCAGCCTGTCGACCTACCTGGTCGACCTCTTCGTGGTGCTGGTGGTGGCTGCCGTCTCGGTCCGCCCCCCACCTCCGACCCCTGCGCCGTCCCCGCTGCGCCGCTCCGCCGTCCTGGGCGCCGTCTCGGTGTCAGTGGCCGTGGTGGTCAGCGCTGCGCTGGCGTTCACCTCGGTCCCGCTGCACCTCGCGGTCGTGGCCGTCCAGCCCGGTGCGGACTCGTCGGTGCGCGCCGTGACCATCTCGGTACACAACGATTCGGGCGCTCCCGTCGTCCCGCACTACATGGTCCTCATCGGCCGCGACAGCAACGGGTTCTGGTTGCCGGCTCCAGGGTTGGACGACGTGATCGGTGCCGACTCGTCGGCGACCCTCACCATCTACGCGCCGAGGGGCACCGCGCACCCCGAGGCCGGCACACACTGGCTGGTGCAGGCGTACACCTCGAGCCCCTTGGTGGTGGCCACGACGTCCCCACAGACCTGGAAACGCTGAGCGACCCCAGCCCCCCGACCGCCCACCGCTCGGAGACCCCGCAGGGGCTCGATCAGCGAGGGGGTCCATTGTCGGTTCAGGTCACTGGAGCTCGCCGAGGTAGGGCGGGTTCGCCACGAGGAGCTGGTCGCGCACGCCGTCGGCCAGCAGCGTGGCCACCCCGAGGAGATCCTTGTCGTAGTTGCCGGCGCGGATGCCTGCCGCCAGGTCGCCGTCGTCGGCTGCACCGAGACGGCGAAGGCGTTCCGAGTGTGCAGCGACCGCTCCCGGCGCGAGCGCCAGCTCACGGCCGACTATGGCCAGCACGTTGCGCGCCACCCGTGCCTCGAAGCGGGCTGCCCCCTCCGCCTGCGGCATGACCGAGGCCTCGAGGTACTCGGTCACGGCCTCCACAAGCTCGGCGACGGTGGGACGGCCGAACACCGTGCTCGTCACCGGCACCGTCCCGGGGCCATCCTCATGACTCGTTCCGTCTTCCTGCGGCCGGTCGACGCCCATCAGGTCGAGGAGGTCCCATTCGCTCTCGCAGACCCGCCGCCCGATGGCGGCGAGCTCCACCGAGCGGGTCGCCCCGCTCAGGTGCGCCGACGCCTGGAGGAGGCAGATCACCGCCCATTTGATGGTGGCGTACGCCTCCCACCACCGGACCCGCTCGTGGTCCACCGGCTCGCCGCCGGCGGCCGTATAGGTGTCGAGGAACGCGTCGAGCTCGCCGAAACCGCCCACCCGGCCCCGGCCACCGAACCGCCAGGACCGGGCGCACAGCCATCCGATGTCCTCGGCTGGGTCCCCCAGGTGGGCGAGCTCCCAGTCGAGCACGCCACGCAGACCGGTGTCGTCGATGAGGAGGTTGCCCATTCGGAAATCTCCGTGGACCACGACCGGTCGGCCCATGTGCGGACGATGGTGGTCCAGCCATCGCACGCCCAGTTCGAGGACCGGCCGTGCCGCACCCAGCGCATCGAGAAACTCGAGCGGGTGGCGCAGCGGATCGGCGCCGGGGAGACCGTGGACCGACGCCGGGTCGATGGTGTGGATGGCGGCCAGGGCGGTCGCCGCCTGGTCGGTCAGCGCCGCTCGTGCGCCGGCGAACTCGTCGCCAAAGATGCGACGGGGAATGGTCTCCCCCTCGAGGCGCTCGACCACCAGCCAGCCGCTGGGCAGCCCGTCGGCGGCACCGGCGGCCACCACGCCGGGCACCGGGACCCCGGCCGCGGCCGCCGCCCGCAGGAGGTTCGCTTCCACGTCGGTCCCGGACCGCTCCGACAGACCGTCCCCCCGCACCTGTTGGAGGATGAGGCGTCGCACCGCCCCGGCCTCGGTCTCGAGCTCGAACGCGCTGGTCAGGCGCGACGCACCACCCGAGAGCCGGCGCACCGACGCGACTCGTCCACCTAGTGCCTTCCCCAGCTGGCCGGCCAGCTCCGCCGTGCCGCTGCTCACCGGCGCACCCTGGTCATGCGCGCTCTACGCCACCGGGACGGCGGGCTTCCCGCTCTCGTCGAGCTGATGGAGGTATTCGGCGATGCCATGGCCCGAGAGCGTGCTGCCATCGTCGGCCCGGTACGTCCATCGCGTCAGCCCCTCGTTGACCACCGTGCCCCCGGCCCTTCCGATGTCCGCCACCCGCTGCACCTCGCCGGTCAGAGCAAAGGTGCGATCACGTTTGTCCACGACGACGGCGTGGACGACGCGCTGGGTGAGCCCGTCGTCGGCCAGCTCCGTGCGCAGCCGCCACTCCTTGATGCTCGTCACCTGGGCGTCCTTCAACACCCAGCCGCGGTGCAGGTCACCGGCGGACGTGCCGAGACGGATGCCGCCCAGGTGCATGGACTCGCCGAGGTTGATGCTGAACCACCGCCACATCGACGGGCCGCCCCAGCGGCGAGGGCCCCACGACCGATCACGGTTGCCGAATGCGTCGCCCCACGCGTGGGTGGCGCCGTCGATCGTCATCGAGCCGCTCCAGCGTCCAGCCTGCTCGAGGTGGCCCTTGCCGGTCGTGCCCGTGGCTGCCGAGGCCTCCTCGCTGTGGGGTGCCCCCGATCGCTGCCCGTCGGTGCCTACCGCCGGTGAGACGGCGTCGAAGCGAACGTCGACAACCAAGTGGACGGAGTGGGTGGGTTCGCCCCCCCGCCGGCACGCTCTGGCCGGCGCTTCGACGTCGGCCACGATGCGCCAGCTCTTCATCGGGTCGAGCAGCTCGTAGCGCACGCCTCCGACCACGAGCGGCGGCCCCACCATCTCGCGCTGCGTCACCACGTGGCGGTATTCGGCCAGCTCCCCGCCCGGGAGCCACGCGGAGAAGCCGACATCCATGGTGCCCTCGTTGGGTCGGACGCCGATCCGGGTGAAGAAGCCACTGTCCGAACCAGGGTCATACGCGTTGAAGTAGTACGACTCGCTCCACGCCGAATCGGGCTCGACGGGGTGCGCGAAGTCGTGCTCGGGAGCGAGGATGGGCACGGGCCAACTCTTGCCGATGGCACCCGCGTGCACAATTGGCCCGGGCGAGGGCCTTCCTGCTCACGCCACGCGTGGCAGTGCCGTCGCCACACCCGTCGTCACACTCCCGGGCGCCAGCTCGTCCGGTCCCGAAGAGGCTCTGGTGTTCGCTCAGTTCTCGAGGGCACGCGCCACCACCGTGACGTCCTCGTTGCCGAGGCCCTGTTGCACGACGCCTTCCCACTCCTTCGCAAGCGAAGCAAGGACCGTGAATCGCTCGGGATCGCCTTCTTCGAGGGCAAGGTGGACGTCCTTTAAGGCCAGAGCCAAAGGGAACTCGGGCGAGTAGTTGCCCTCGGCCATGCGCGCCATTTTTCCGTTCGCCCATGGCGAGATGAGCGGACCGCCCGCAAAGGCGTCCAGGACGCTGTGGGTCTCGAGTCCCAGATGACGTGCCAGGGCCAGCGAGTTGGCAAGCCCTTCAGCCCCGAAGGCAAGCAGGGTGTTGTTGACGAGCTTCATGCGCGAGCCGAGCCCGACATCGCCCAGCCAGACCGTACGTTGCCCGATTGCCGCGAAGAAAGGCTCGGCAGTAGGCCGCGCCTCTTCGGTCCCAGAGGCAAAGATGGTCAGCTTCCCCTGCTCGGCGGGAACCTTGCTTCCCGACACGGGCGCGTCGAGGAACAGGACATCGGGGCGCTGCTTCTCGACGATCGAGCCGATGGCCGCGGTCCCCTCGACGCCGATCGTGCTCATTTGTGCCCAGACGACGCCGGCAGGAAGCGCCGCCAGCATGCCGAGATCGACGGCGATTGCCATCACCGCGCGGGCATCGGTGACCATGGTGATGACCATGTCGACCCCCGTGACCGCGTCCGCGACCGATCCGGCGACCTCAGCGCCTTGATCGGCCATTCGGCTGGCGACGCCAGCATCCCGATCCCACACGACCGTCGGCAGTCCATTGCGGAGGGCACTGCCGGCCATCGCGCGACCCATGGTGCCGAGACCAAGCACGGCGAGCTTCGGCCCTCTGTCAGCCACGATGGCCTCCCTGGGTGGTTGCCCGGACCGTTACGGAGCCAGCCCGATGAGATTGGGAACCAACGGCGGATTCGGTGTCCGTCGCCGTCAGAAACACTGCTTCAAGGACATTTTCGCGCTGACCGCAATCCACGACAAGGGCCTGAAGATCCACTGCGCCGTGCCCGATCCCCCCCCAGCCGGTGGCGATTGATCTCCGGCCGTCTGTTCAGGTCTTGTCGGTTCGGTTCGGTCTGAGTCCACAGTGCTGTCTCGAAGGACGAAGCAACACCGGACGATGTGCGATCCGCCACCGACCGTCACCGTTGCCAGATGCCCAACTGGCGCCGTGGCCGATGGCTGACGGGCGGTGGCGCGATCCGCTACGCCCGAATGTGCCGGCAAGCGGACCGAACTGGCAGGTTCGCGGTCAGGCCGCGCTCAGCGCGGAGCAGTACTGTGGCCCATGGCGAAATTCGGCATACAGCTGCCCAACTTCTCGGGATTTGAGTCTGGCGACCTCTTCGAGCACGTGGCCGGCCTGGCGACGACAGCGGAAGAGTCCGGGTTCGACTCGGTGTGGGTCATGGACCACTTTTTCCAATTGCCGCCCTTGGGTGGGCCGAACGAACCGATGCTCGAGGCGTACACGTTGCTTGGGGCGTTGGCCGCCCGCACCCACCGGGTGCAGCTCGGGACCCTCGTCACCGGCGTGACGTATCGCAACCCCGGCATCTTGGCCAAGATCGTCACCACGCTGGACATCATCTCTCGGGGCCGGGCCATCCTTGGCATCGGGGGAGCTTGGTACGACGTCGAGCATCAGGGCCTCGGCATCGAGTATCCGAGCGACGGCGTGCGCCTCGACATGCTTGAAGAGGCGGTTCAGGTCTGCCGGGCAATGTTCACCGGCGATGACGTGAGCTTCGAGGGAAACCACTACCGGCTCGACCATGCGCGCAATTTGCCCCGGCCCGTCCAGACCGATGGGCCGAAAATCATGATCGGTGGTGGCGGCGAGAAGCGGACTCTGCGTCTCGTGGCCCTCTACGCCGACATGTGCAACGTGACCGGCGATGCCGGCACGCTCGCCCACAAGATCGAGGTGCTCCATCGTCACTGCGCTGAAGTCGGCCGGGATCCCGCGGAGATTGCCATCACATGGATGACCCCGCTGATCCTGACCACGTCCGACCAGAACACGGCTGAGATGCGCGAGATTCTGGCTGCGGCCGGCTCCGCCCAAGAGATTGCCGGATTCACCGTCGGCCAACCCCGTGAGATTCCCGATCTGGTAGCAGCTCACATCGATGCCGGAGCCGACGAAGTGATCTTCAGCCTTGCCTTTGCTGACAAGGCGGGAATCGCCGCCGTCGGCGCGGCGTGTGGTCTGAGCGGAATGCCAACTCCCTAGCCGGAGCAATGGCCCAGGGGTCGGCGTTCGAGATGTCCGCCGGCCGGCAGCAGTTGGCTGCCCCCGTCGCAACGGGAGTAGGCCCGTATCCCTCATCTCGAAGTGCCGAGAGATGAGCGTTGTGATTGTCGGACGACTGAGGCACCTGCGACCAAGAAAGTCATGGTTCTCTCGATGACCAAGCGTCAGTTCGACCCGATCAGAACAACCGAGTGGTGATCGTCGGTGGGGTGGCCGGAGGGATGTCCGCCGCTACTCGTCGTCGCCGACTCGACGCGGAGGTCACCATCACCGTCCTCGAGCGATCAGGGCATCTGTCGTTCGCCGACTGCGGCCTGCCCTACTTCGTTGGCGGCAAGGCCCATGGGGGCGTGCCGACAACATGCCCTTCAACCAACCACCTGCCCGAGTACCTAACCTGTGATCACGTTGTGAACAGTCGCCACCATCGGTTCCTTGAGGCCGACGCCGAGTTCGGTGAGGACTGGCATCAGAGTGGGTCCGAAGGCGTCAAAGTCCTCCTGTGATTCCCAAGTATCGAATACCTGTATCTCGCCGTTCGACTCCAAGGCGCAGTGGTAGGTGCGCCCTTTTGGCGCCCCCCCACCGGCTGCCTCCAGCTTCTTGATCGCGCTGTCGTACTTTTCGGGCGTGAATCCTTCGTGCACGAAATAAATGCCAAGTGCCATGCCGCACCGTCCTCCTGCGTACTCAACGCAATGTTGATGCTCGAGCCAATCCGCCTTGGACCTGGCCCACTCGGACCGTAGCTCGCAGCGCGTACCGAATGTCGACTGTGGTCCAGCGGTGGCGGAGGCTCTGGCCCCGAGTATCCCTGGACGCCGATGTGTGTCACAGGATTCATCTGCACGGCTGAGACGGCTTCTCTTCCGACGAGTCGACGGTGCTCGAGTCAAGATCCGCAGCAGCGAGGCAGCTGGCGATGCTGAGCCGTAGATTGAAGATGCCGACCTAGTTAGGGCTGGCGATTGATAAGGGGGGGGTATTTGCCATGAGCGTTACGGTCACGATTCACTTTCCGGTTTCAGATGTCGCCAAGGCCATCGAAGGCCTTCACGGCAACGCCCAATTCCTCGAGGAGATCACCGAGTCAACGAGGGGCGCGGGGATGCTCCATCACCGGTTCGTTTCCGGAGACGGCGAGCTGATGGTCATCGACGAATGGGAGACCGCCAAGCAATTCCAAAGCTTCTTCGACGGAAACCCCAAGGTCGCAGACGTCATGGCTTCTATCGGGATGACCGGACCACCTGAGATCACCGTGTTCGGATCGATCGACGCGCCCGGCACCGTCTAAGCAAGCGCAGGGCCCGCGATCTGGCATACGACGGCCAGCCACCGAGGTCGGCGGGCACACCGGAACCTTGGTGCGGGTACCGAACGCCGGCCGATGGGACAGTGCGAGGATTTTGAGCCCAACCGAACATGCTGAAGCGTGGACCAACAGAACGCGAACAGAGCCGAAGAGGGGGTGGACCACAAGTTAGGCCCCCCTCAAGACATCGAACAAGGAGCGCCTCCATAGGTTGCGCATCCCCCAAAGCGATGGAGGGCCGGTGATCGACGGCGACGCAAGTACCCACGTACCGGTCTATCCCAGCCGGCTCAGCAAACGCTTCAGTCGGCTCATGCGTCGGAAAGGCCTTACCTCAATAGGCAGCAAGGATGCCCAAACAGATACCACGGCACCCCTCATTGACGCTCTGGACGGGGACCGGTTGCCCGAGGTCAGCGCGGCGTTGAAAGCCGAAGCGTCCCGTGAGGTCGATGCACGTACGGTGGGTCGCCCCTCCCCTTACGGCATCTGTCTTTCGGGCGGTGGCATTCGCTCGGCTGCATTCAGCCTGGGTGTGCTCCAGGAAATGAACAAGCACGGGATGTTGCATGGGCCGAAGCGCGCCGATTATCTCTCGTCGGTTTCCGGAGGGTCCTACATGGCCGGCGCTGTGGCAATCGTCCAACGTGGCCGGTTCCCCAAGACGCGCGCACCAACTCCGAAGGAGAGCAAGCCGCCGCCCGATCCCATCGTCCCGTCAACGTCGATGCCTGCGTTCGCTCCGGGTAGTCCGGAGGAGACGTACCTGCGGGACAACACCCGCTACCTGACGCACGGTTGGGGCGGACCAGTCGCTGCGATATGGCGCCTGTTCATGGGGATCCTGTGGAATCTGTTGATTCTGGTGCTCATGGTGGGCCTCATCTTCGTGGCACTTGGCTGGGTTTACGGATTGCGGCTGCCGTCGCTCCAGGCCCATTGCGCTTCGACGGCACTCGACTGTGTGCGGCCTCACCACTTCTCATTTCCGGCGTGGGTCTTCGTCGTCGCCATCGCCATGGGGGCAGCCGCTCTGTTGACGGGGATGCTGCTCGTGTTTCGCCAGTGGACACTCGAAGGCACCAGGCGCGTGCTTCTCGGGGCCTCACTCGCACTCGCCGCTGGGGCCGTGCTTTGGCTTCTCGCGGTCGTGGTCGTTCCGATTCTCTTGGAATGGATCCGCTCAGGTTTCAGTACCCCGCAAACTCCGAGCAGCACCGTCAAGAGCTCAGGGACCGGGACCGTGGCTGCCGCGAGTGGGATCAGTATGGGCGCCGCCGTGCTGACAGCCTTGTTCGGCACCAGAGTCTCGCGGACGGTCCAGGCAGGATGGGACGAGGTTCCGGCTGGCGCCAAGGCGGCTCTCGCGACCCGAGCAAAGAACTTGCTGCTGCGTCTACGTGTTCCCCTTGTGAACCTTCTCGCTGCACTCATCGGGCCACTCACGGTCGTGTTGACCGCGGTGTTTGCCCTCGATCTGGGATCGCTCTATCCGCTCACAACCGGCGGGCGAGCGGTGTTTCTCGCCGTCGCCCTCTGGGCTATCGCCCTCGTCGTGGGGGTGGTGATCTGGTCCTTTGGTGACGTCACCGCCTGGTCGATGCATCCCTTCTACCGGGAGAGTCTGAGTGCGTCGTTTGTCCTGAAGCGATTCAAGGCCAACCCCGACACATGGTCGCCCACGACGACCGTCGACAATGGCGAGACGATCGCGGCGACGCGCAGGCCCTACGACCACGAGTACCCGATTTCAGGGCTTACCGGGAAAGCCTTCGACTTTCCCGAACTGGTCATCTGTGCGGCAGCGAACATCTCGAGTTACGGCGCGACCCCAACCGGGTCGCGGGTCTCGAGTTTCGTGTTCTCGGTACCCGACATCGGGGGGCCGCTGGTGGGCTCGTGGCCAGCGGCCACCTACGAGGATGTGCTTTCGAAGATGGTGCACCTACGACGCAGCGTGACGCTGCCCGCCGCAATTGCCATGTCGGGCGCGGCCCTCTCGCCGGAGATGGGTCGAATGACGCGCGCCCCCTTGCGGTTCCTTCTCACCATGTTCAACATCCGACTCGGGGTTTGGATCCCCAACCCCAATCGGTTGGCGGAATTCGAACTCCGCAATGGCAGCGGGTGGAGACGTCTGTGGATGAGACCGAGAGTCAAGTACCTCCTGAGCGAGATGATTGGACGCAATCGGCTGGAGTCGAAATTCCTCTACGTCACCGACGGTGGGCACTACGAGAATCTGGGCCTCGTCGAACTGATCCGAAGAAGGTGTCGTTACATCTGGTGCGTGGACGCCTCGGGCGAATCCCAAGACGGCTTCTCCACGATCGCCGGCGCTGTCGCCTTGGCCTTCAACGAACTCGGGATCCGGATCGACATCGATCCAGAGGCGGACATGGCACCCGACCCGACCGTGACGCAAGAGCGAGTCAAAATCGGCAAAAAGCCGGTTGTCCGCAGCACATTTTGCACCGGCATCATCCACTACAGCGATGCCGCAGACGACATCGGGCGACTCGTCATCATAAAGACCGGCGTTCCTGCTGACGCGCCCGAGGACGTCATGAGCTTCTACGAGCAGAACGCCAAGTTCCCCTGCGATTCGACGGTCGACCAGCTGTATACGGCGGACCGCTTCGACGCCTATCGATCGCTCGGTGCCTTTTCGTTTGGGCAGGCCTATGCGCACATGGGACCGGGATTTGAGGCGTATCGCAACTTTGTCCGGTGGCCTTGGGCGGGCGGTCAACGAAAGAAAATCGGCGAGGTCGTTATCTCGCAGACATAGGGAACTGTTGGGCTTCCCAGGCCTCCGGCAATGGAATATAACTGGATCATGTCTCCGGATGGCTCAGAGAACGTCGACACGCCCGGAGCGCCCGATTCGGCAATGGTCACCGCGCCAGCCGCTGACGCGGCGAGAGACGCCGCAACGGACACGACCCCCACCCCAGATCCAGCGAATGCACCGGGCCCTGTCGCAGGCAGTCAGCCAGGAGTAGCCACCACCGCGGGTTCAGCTGGGACGCCACCACCGCTGATCGTTGCACCGACCCCGGCGCCCGCCCCGATGTCGCCCCCACCGGTAATCCCGACCAAACCGAGCGGCGTTCTCACCTTCGCCGCAATCGTGATCTTGGTAATCGCGATCGCCTTGACGGCATGGGTGACGTCGTCGACCTCAGCGAGCGCCAGCCACCGGGCCGCCGCTGCGGCTGTGGCGCTCTTCTTGGTCGCCGCCGTGGGCCTCGTGATTCACGTTGGATTGCTCTGGTACCAATCGTCGCTCTCCCCGGGTCTTGCGAGCCGTGCAGCGGCTGCGACCGACTCCGCCGCCAATGTCCGGTTCAGGCGCCAAGGTCTGAAGGCAGCTTTCGTCGGTGCCGATGGTCGAGTGTCGACCAGCAAGTCGCAAGTCTTCGTGTGGACAACGTTTCTGATCGCGGGATTCACCTACCTCTTGATCCTCGCCCGGTCGTATCCCGGAGGGACGTTGTTCACAAGCGCCGTGACCACGAATTGGCGCCCCGAGTACCTGGTGCTGATCGGGTTGCCGGTCGCCGCGGCGACCATCGCGGCTGGCGCCGTGAAAGGGAGCAACAACGGAGTCGGGCCAGTTTCTGCCAAGGATGCCGAACTAGTTGCCGCGAACGCGGTGCAGGCTTCTCCCGTAGCCCAGCCCAGCGGCACAACGCTCTCGGCTGCAGCTGTCAAGACGCTCGGCACGTCGACCCGGCTCTACTCTCGCGATCAGGTGCCTGAGGATGTGAACGGGCTCTTGACCGGATTGGCTGAGTTGGTGACCAACGACGACGGAACGCTTGCGTGGCCGGACCTGCAGTACGTGGCATTCACCGTCATCACGCTCATTAGCTTCTGCGCGCAGCTCATCGCGAATCCGCTAAGCGGTCTGCCGCCGGTTCCCGCAGCACTGCTGACCCTCATGGGGGTCTCTTCCGCTGGCTATGTCGCGAACAAGGTTGTCGCAGTGCAAGGAACCGTTCCGGGATCGTAGAGATTCTCGTGGAGCCGCAGGTCTGACCATCAGAGGCACGCAACCAGTTCCACCACCGAGAACTGCCCAATATCCTGGCTGATCGGAGTTCCCAGCGTCAGAGGATCCGGGCGCTCGATACACCGACACGGCGGGCAGCCTGAGGAAGTTGGTCATGCTCCCTGCGGCTGATGCAATTGGTGATCTCCGGATTCCGCCAGTTCGCGCCGATCACCCGGACGCTGCGTTCATCGCCAGTTCTGATACCCTATGGGGTATGTGTAGAGCTGTTACATGCAAGAAGTGCGGCCGGCCGACCTGGAAGGGGTGCGGGGCCCACGTCGAACAGGTACTTGGCGATGTGCCGAGAGATGAGCGTTGTCAGTGTCGGACGACTGAGGCATCTGCGACCAAGAGAAAGTCATGGTTCTCTCGATGACGAAGCGTCAGTTCGATCAGAGCAACCGAGTGGTGATCGTGGGTGGGGTGGCCGGAGGGATGTCCGCCGCCACTCGTCTTCGCCGTCTCGACGCGGAGGTCACCATCACCGTCCTCGAGCGATCAGGGCATGTGTCGTTTGCCAACTGTGGGCTGCCCTACTTCGTTGGCGGCATCATCGAAGAGGAGGGCGACCTCACGCTCCAGACCCCCGAACAGCTCTTCGACCGCTTTCGACTCGATGTAAGGGTCAACCAGGAAGTTGTAGCTATCGACAGATCAGCAGGCGCGGTCCGGACCCGGTCCACCATCAGCGGCCAAGAGGACGTCGTGCCCTACGACAAGCTGGTTCTGAGCATGGGCGCTGCTCCGGTGAGACCGCCGATCCCGGGCTACGAAAGAGTGCGGACGTTGAGGACGGTCGAGGACGCCACCCGTCTCGCTACCGAGGTCGATGTCGCGCCAGACACGGCCGTCGTGATCGGCGCCGGATTCATCGGCCTGGAGATGGCGGAGAACCTTGTCGGACAGGGTCTTGGGGTCACGATCGTCGAGGCCACCCCTCAGGTCCTACCTCCGCTCGACCCTGAACTCGCGGTGCTGGTGCGCGACGAACTGGTGACCCACGGTGTGGCGGTCGAAACGGGAGTGTCCGTGGCCTCTGTGGAGGAGCGATCAGTCACCTTGGCCGACGGACGCGTTCTTGGCGCCGAGGTTGTTGTCGGCGCGATCGGAGTCAGGCCGGACATCCACCTGGCCGAACTGGCCGGGCTCGACATCGGGCCGAGCGGCGGTATCGCAGTGAACGACGCAAATCAGACCAACGACCCGGACATCTATGCCGTAGGTGATGCCGTAGAGAAGCCCGATGCGATCTCACACGCCACATCGCTCATTGCGTTGGCCAATGTCGCCAACCGCCAAGGGCGCCGGGTGGCAGACCACATCGCCGGACGACCTTCGCGAACTGTGCCGTCCCTAGGTACGGCCATCGTCAAGGTCTTCGATATCGTCGCCGCCACCGTTGGGTGGAACGAACGACGGCTGCAGGCCGCCGGTCGCCCCTTCCGGGCGATCCACTCGCATCCCTTCGACCACGCGACCTACTACCCGGGTGCGACCCGAATGGCAGCGAAGCTGATCTTCGACCCGAGCGATGGCACCATCCTCGGGGCTCAAATCGTCGGTCGGAACGGTGTTGACAAACGAATCGATGTGATCGCGACGGCAATGGCCGGTGGTATCGCCGCCGATCAACTTGCCGACCTCGAACTGGCCTACGCGCCGCCCTTTTCATCCGCCAAGGATCCCATCAACCTCCTCGGCTATATGGCGGAGAATGTGCTGAGCGGAGACTGCGACATCGTTGGTCCTCAGGAGTTGGGCCAACTCGTGGAGAAGGGATGGCCGGTCATCGATGTGCGAACTGCTGAGGAGCACGCAGCTGGTGCAATCGAAGGCTCGATCAATCTTCCGATCGACTCGCTCCGTGACAATCTCGCATCGCTTCGTCATGGGCCGGTCGTGGTCTACTGCCAGGTGGGTCAGCGAGGACACACTGCTACGGCACTGCTGCAAGAGCTTGGAATAGTGGCTCGAAATCTCGATGGTGGCTACCAGACATGGTTGGCCTGGACCAGAGCGAAGGAGCGGGTCCCAAGCACGTCGATCACTTAGGGTTCAGAGCCTCATCCCCTTAGTCGACCGCCTCCGCTGGCTCGCCGCTCGTCTGGAGCACCTCGGCGTACGCCATGTCGAGGAACGGATCGGTCTCTCGTACACCTCGAAGTAGAGGCGATCGGCGCGCCCGAAAGTACATTTCGGACGTTGTCGCTCGCGATTTCCCACTATTGGTGCTGGCAACGCCATTAGTAATGGCATTGTCGCTGTTGACGACCCGGGGCAGGGCACGGTCTCTATGAAGCCCGGGTCGATTCAAGGAGTCGTCGGCAGGGATGGCCCGGACGCCGGCGAAGTGATCGAGAACTGCCGGGACTTCGTGAAGCCGGCCTCCTCCGCCCTTAGGGCTCCGGCGCAGGGCATTCGTGTCGCCGGTGCGACAGCGGACGAACAGTTGGCACTACCCGGGATTGACTGCCACCCCCCGAGTGAACCAACTCCAGGGCTTTGGCCCAACGCCGTAGCGCTGGTCAACGTCGTCGAGGACGAAGCCGGCGCCCCGAACCAGGGCGACGGGGTCACGGGTGAGATGACAGCCATCGGCTACACGGTGCTGGAGAGGTTCCAATCGGCGTTGCCATGCCGCCACGCCCGGATCAGGAGCAAGGCCATGTTCGAGGAAGTGGAACCGGCCTCCAGGACGGAGCACCCGGCGGACCTCCGCCAGGGCGGTGCTGATGTCGGGAATCGTGCACAGGGCGAAGGTGCAGAGGGCATCGTCGCAGGAGTCACCAGGGAGCGGAATCGACTGGCCGTCGAGCCCGACGAGTTCGACCGGCACCGGTGAGCGGTCAATCCGCCGTTGTGCAATCCGGAAGGCCTTGGCTGACGGTTCGACAGCAAAGACTCTCTCGACGGTCGGAGGATAGTGGTCCACATTGAGGCCCGAGCCAAATCCGATCTCGAGGACCCGTCCGGACAGCCCGCTAGACAGCTCGGCGCGCCATTTCTTCAGTCCGGCGGTCCCACACGCTCGGTCGACCAGGACTGGGAGGATGTGGTCGCGGTAGAGGCCCATGTAGCGAGAGTACCGATCCGAAGTACCCACTGGAGTTCCGGCACGCAAGGGTGGAACGAAGGGAGTCGCACCGTCATCTGCCGACTGGTCGTCGACCTTTCTGGGTGTTCCGACGGGCACTTCGAGGCACCTTCATGCGAAATCGTGTCGACGCGGGAATAGGGAAGCGACCTCACCGTTGTAGGTAAGGTACCCCCCAGGGTATCTTGGGATAAGTGAAGGAGACGAAGATGACCTTGGTGAACTCCATGAGCAGTGGTGTAGGTCGAGGGGCCCGCATTGTCGTCGGACTGGTGATGCTTGGCGTGGGGTTGGCCCTTGGTGGGGGATGGTTGGCATTGTCGATCGTCGGTCTCGTGCCCCTTGCGGCTGGGGCGTTCGGCTTCTGCCTGATCGCGCCGCTCATCCTTCAGCCGTTGCGTGCAGCCGGCTCGGCGGGAGCTTGACCGGTGGATCGCCACCAGTGGGATGAGCGTTACAGCGGCGATGATTTGGTCTGGACAAGTACCCCGAACCAGTTTCTGGTCTCCGAGGTAGTCGACCTCCCGCCGGGTCGAGCGGTCGACCTGGCCTGCGGCGAGGGCCGCAATGCAGTGTGGCTTGCCGAGCAGGGCTGGGAGGTGACAGGGGTGGACTTCTCTGCCGTGGGTCTCGCAAAGGCACAGCGATTCGCTGCACTCTGGAACGTAGAGGCCACCTGGGTTGAGTCTGCGGTGCAGGAGTGGAGACCTCCGTCGGAGGGTTTCGATCTGGTGGCCGTGCTGTATCTGCAGTTGCCGCAACCTGAGCGTTCGATCGCTCTCGAGGTGGCCGCGTCCGCAGTGGCCCCGGGGGGCACGTTCCTGGTTGTGGCTCACGACCAGGAGAACTTGATCAGGGGTTTCGGTGGCCCGCCGAACGCCGAAGTTCTCTACAACGTTGCCGATGTCACCGAGGTGGCTGTTGGAGCCGGTCTGACTGTGGAGCGCGCCGAGCAGGTAGTCCGGGTCGTGGACACAGATACAGGGACGAAGGACGCAATCGACACCCTGGTGAGAGCCAAACGGCCAATGTGAGGCTCGCGTCAGAGCCTTTAAATCCGAAAAGGAGAGAGGAGGTCCAATGGATCTCCTTCAACCAGTCGGCAGTCGAGGGTGGATCCATCATGGGAATGCACGATGTCATCCAGGAGCATTTGCCGTTCACGGCGTCGGTTCTCGCCGTCTGTGCCCATCCCGACGATGAGAGCTTCGGGCTGGGAGCGGCGCTGAGTACATGGGCAGACCAGGGCACACGCGTTTCCGTCCTGAGCTTCACGCACGGCGAGGCATCCACGCTGGGTGCCAACCGCGGGAATCTGCATCAGCTCCGAGCGAATGAGCTGGCCACGGCTGCGGGCGAGCTCGGGGTAGAAACGGTGCGCCTTCTCAAGTACCCAGATGGTCGACTCACCGAAGAGCCGTCCGACAAGCTATCGGCAGACGTCCGCAGTGCCGTGGAGCTCGTCGATGCGAGTCTCCTGCTGGTATTCGACGAGGGCGGGATCACCGGGCACTCCGATCATGTGCGGGCCACCGAGATCGCCACGGCAGTGGCCGGCGAGATTGGCATACCGGTGCTTGGTTGGGCCCTTCCCGAGGCGATTGCGGCACAGCTCAACGATGAGTTCGCGGCGACATTCGTGGGAAGGCATCGGGAGGAGATCGACCTGTCGGTCGAAGTAGACAGGTCCCGCCAGCACCGGGCGATCCGTTGTCATGCCAGTCAGTCGAGCGAGAATCCCGTGCTCTGGCGCCGACTGGAGCTTCAAGGCGATCGGGAGGTTCTCCGATGGCTGGATCCGGGACACGCGATGGTCGGTAGCCAACCGTCCGCATGACCACCATTCTGGTGACCGGGGCCGCTCGGACGAGCAGAGCGAGTTGGATCAGTCCTCGGGGGGCGGCGCATCATGGGATGCGATGGAATTGCCGGGAATACCCCCGAGGGTATTAAGGTTTTACCGTGTGAGGATCTCGGAGAGGAGTGGGCGATGGCCACAGTCGAACTGACGGAGCAGAACTTCGAGGGGATCGTGAACGAGAGTGCCACCGTCCTCGTCGACTTCTGGGCATCGTGGTGCGGACCTTGCCGGGCCTTCGCCCCGATCTTCGAAGCGGCATCCGAGCAGCACCCGGAGATCGTCTTCGGGAAGGTGGACACGGAGGCTGAGTTCGAGTTGGCCGGCTCATTCGGGATTCGGTCGATTCCCACGCTGATGGTCTACCGCGACCAGATCATCGTCTTTTCGCAGCCCGGTGCGGTTCCAGCTGAGGCGCTCGAGAGCTTGATCACTCAGGTCGCGGAGCTAGACATGGACGAAGTGCGACGCTTGGCGGGGCAGCAGAAGTCCGAACTGAGCCAGTCATGAGCCGGTTGCCAGTAGCGCGTAGTCGGCACCTTGGACTCCAGGAGAGAGGATGGTCACATGCAGCTGCCCGATGATGTGGTGGAGGACGTGAGGAAGCGGCTCCGACGTGTCGCCGGACAGGTGCAGGGTGTTGAGCGCATGTTGGCCGAGGGCCGGGAGTGCCGGGACGTGGTGACTCAACTGTCTGCAGCCTCGAAGGCGTTGGAGCAAGCTGGCTTCAAGTTGATCTCCTCTGGTCTTGTCTACTGTCTGGAGAACCCTGAGGAGGCGGCAGCCGACGGGTACGCCATCGACGAGGTCCAGCGGATGTTCATGAAGTTGGCGTGAGGTGTAGCAGATGACATCATTCGAAGTCGGGGGACGAGGAAGATGTTGTGCGGCCCTTCAGGATGACGGCGCCGGTGTCCGTGACCGAGATCGCGACGTCGCCGCAACGTTCAAAAGAAGCTCGGCGTCGAGCGCGCTCCGCTCGAGATTCTCGGTGCCTGCAATCCTGGATTCGCCTATTACCGGGCCATTGTCGTCATCCCATCGACGAGTCTGACTCGGCAGTGCAACATGGGGGGCAAACTGCCTCGTGTTCCGTTCGGGGACCGCATGGCCACGCGGTCGCTGCGCACTCCATCGGCGTCATGCGTTGAGGAGCCCCACTACCGGACTCCGCCTGACAGCGACTGAAGGCACAGGGACGCGGTGCCCACGAGTACCCACAGGACTCCACCCAGGGCAAGGGGCCTCATGCCAGTCCGACGGATGTCGGTCATCTTGGTCGAGAGACCGATCGCCGCCAATGCGGTCGCGATCATGAACTGGGCAAGAACCGACAGGCCCGGGTGCCAACTCTGCGGGATCAGTCCGACGGTGTTCAAAGAGACCGCAACGAGGAACCACACAATAAAAACGGGGAAGGTTCCGAGCACGTGGGCGCCGAGCGAACGACGTGGGGCCTCGTCGGGCCCCACCGGCCCCTGGCGAGAACGCCAGAAGGAAATGCCCAGCGTGATGGGGATGATCATCAGTGTCCGGGTGAGCTTCACCACGATGGCGGTGGATGCCGCTCCATGGCCGAAGACGGACCCGGCCGCTACGACGGACGACATGTCGTTGATGGCGGTCCCCGCCCACTGACCGAAACCGTGAGGGGTCATCCCGAGGATGTGGCCCAGGCTGGGAAACGTCAGGACAGCGGCGATGTTGAACGTGAAGATCGTTGCGATTGAGTAAGAGACGTCCGCCTCGGTTGCCGAGATGACGGCATCGGTCGCGGCAATAGCGGAAGCTCCGCAGATCGCTGTCCCCACACCGATGAGGGTCCGCAAGTCGCGTCCGATACCCATGAGTCGACCAATCAGTGCAGCACCAACCAAGGCGATGGCCAGCGAGCCGATCATGATCGGTACCGATGCGGACCCCGTCGTGACGACCTGCCGGAACGAGAGCGCCGTTCCGAGCACCACAATCGACCCCTGGAGCACCGCTTTGCTGGCGAAACCGAGGCCAGGGCGAACTGCCGCAGGGACCGGACGGAGCAGAGAGACGGTGACCCCGCCCACGATCGCGAACACGGGAGCGCCCACGACGGGGACCGCGTGCCCGAGTGCCGTGGCGAAGCCAGCGAGGAGGATCGCTACACCAACCCCTGGCATCAACAGCTGGAGGCGACGAACCATTGGTCGCCCTGCACCGGCGTTGGCCACTCCGACCCGACTGTGCTCGACGGGTTGTTGCGGGATCATGCATCAAGCATGAGGTCGCACCTGGTGTACGGATAGGCCGAGGTTGGTGATCTCTCTATAAGGTTTCACTATGCCCCTGCCGCAGCCGCAGCCAGACCTGGTCTCGCTGGACCTCCTCCAGAGCGTCGCTGACTTCGGGTCGATCCGTCAGGCTGCGCTGGCGCATGGGATCACGCAGCCGGCTGCGAGCACCCGACTTCGGAACCTCGAGGCGAACATCGGACTCGATCTCCTCGACCGGTCCTCCGGTCGGGCGCAGCTGACGCCGAATGGGCGCGCCATAGTCGAGTGGTCGACTCGGATTATCGAAGACATGAGGGGACTCCTCGAGGGTGCGGCGGCCCTGCGGTCGGAGGCCAAGGGCCAACTCCATGTGGCCGCGTCGATGACGGTCGCTGAGTACCTGGTGCCCCAGTGGCTCATCCGGCTGAGGACGACAGACCGCGACATGCGCGTGTCGTTGGAGATGGGCAACTCCGAACACGTGATCGACCTGGTCAGGGATCGACGAGCCGAGCTCGGATTCGTCGAGGGGCACTCCACTCTTGCTGGACTTCGGAGCCAGGTGGTGCTCGACGACGAACTCCTCGTCGTCGTCGAGCCCTTGCACGCGTGGGCGAAGGGCGGGCGTCGGGTATCGGCGCAGGAACTGGCCGAGACACCGCTCGTCTTGCGCGAAATGGGGTCCGGCACCCGTGAAGTGCTGGAGCGGTCCTTGCAGCGTCTCGGACTCGCCGTAACTCCAGCCGTTGAGCTGGGCTCCACGACGGCGATCAAGGCAGCCGTCGAATCGGGGCTCGGCCCCGCCGTGCTGAGCCGTCTGGCCGTCAGCGCAGATGTCGACGCCGGGCGCCTCATAGTGGTGCCGATCGAAGGCATGGACCTTTCTCGATCCATCCGGGCGGTGTGGCTGAGGTCCCAGCCACTCTCGCGACGCGCCTCGCGCCTGCTCGCCCAGATCACGGCGCCACGGTCTGCGGGGAACTCGAACCAGCGAAAAGCTGTCCGTACTACCGACTAGGGGAGATCAGATTCCAAGGGAGCGTGGGACTCGAAGGCTCAGCGCCATTCTTTGCGGATGATCTTCGCCATTTTCAGATTGATGGCGGCGAACCGCCCGAATTGGATGACCACGTTCTTTCGGGCCCGCAACGTCTTGTCGGTCGGGAGCGGAGCACTCTCGATGCTGGCATCGGTCTCGTCCATCGCCCGTCTCCTCTCCTACTCGGGGATCAGCGACCAGCCCGGAAGGGCCTTCGCCTTGTAGATGAACATGTAGTGGAGCAGCAGCTTGATCCAGTGTCCGGCGAGGCCAATCTCCCCGAACGTGTCGTTGAGGCTCCGTCCGGTCGCTGGATACTTCACGAGGTCGGGGACGACCGGGTACATCGTCATCGAGGCCGCGCTGCCCTGACGCAGGCCCGATCCGGCTGAGGCCACGCAGGCGGCACCCATGTCGGCCATCGACGCCGATCGGACGGGCGCCGAGGCACCATCTCTGATCATGGCCGAAATGTTGGTTGCCGCCAGCTTCCCCATGATCCCCGACGGCATGCCGGTGCGCGGGGGGGACGGGGTGATGACGGTGCCGTTGGGCGACTTCCGGGGCTTCGAGATCTGGTGGGGCGGGGCGAAGGCGATACCCACCGCGAAGATGGTGGGGAATCGGGGGACCTGGTAGGTGCTGGGCCAGTCCTCCGCACGCCACTCGTCAAAGGGCTTGGCTGAGTAATCGGCGTCTACCTTCATGAACCCGTTCGGCGCGAACAGTTCGTTGGTGATGTCCACTCCGCTCGCGTCGTACGCCTGGAGATCGACCCCCCGGAAGGGTGGGAGCAGCATGGCGAAATCGAAGGCCTGCGAGTTCTTCGACCCGTCCAGCTGCTCGTAGTGGACGACACCCTCCTCGACACGTTCGACGTGGGCACCGGTGATGGCCCGGATCCCGCGCTCGCGGAAGAGTGACTCGGTCCACAACTTGGAGGTCGTCTGAAATCCCTGCTGGGTGAACGTTAGACCGCCGACGCCGAAGTCCCCGAGCTCGTACTCGTTGGTGAGATAGATGATGTCGGCCAGGTCCCGGACGCCGGCCTGGCGGACCTCATGCTCGACATTGAACGCGTACTCGAACGCCGCCCCTTCGCAGGTGCAGGTCCCGTGCCCCATGCCGACGATGATGACCTGGCGATGGCCATGCTTCATCTGCTCGATCGATGCCTGCAGGGCCGCCGACGCGCTGACCGCGTGCCCGGATGTGCACACGGACCTGGAGAACCCGTCTGGGCCCAGCCCGGGCGTGGCACCGAAGTTCAGCTTCGGCCCTGTCGCGTTGATCAAGTAGTCGTACTCGAGCATTCCTTGTTTCCCGGCTCGTGCCGGGTCGGTGTAGGTGATGTCGACGAACGGTCGCACTCGCGTTCCGTCCCCTTCCGGGTGGATCGCCGTCGCCAGTGCCTGGTGGTACTCGATGCCCTTGCGCTTGTAGATCGGTGCAAGATCGAAGGTCACCTGGTCGGGCTTCATCTTGCCGACCCCGACCCAGATGTTCGACGGGATCCAGTTCCACTTGGAGTTCGGCGTAACCACCACGACCTCGTCGGAACGCGTGAGCATCCGGGTGAGGTGGAGTGCCGCCGTGTGCCCGGCGATCCCTCCGCCCAAGACAACCACTCGTGCCATATCAGACCTCCATGCCTCTACCTGGAATCAGCATACCATATACCCATAGGGGTATCTGTCTCGATGAGTGGCGCCCTCGGAGGGTCTCTTCATGGGGGGCTCGGGATGGGCGAAGCACAGCTCCAGGAATGCCGTCAGGCATGACGCATCCTTGACGATCGACACTCCTCGTCGGGGATCCTTGGTGATGTCGAGCGATGGGCAGAACACGTCGGTGTCGTTACAGACGAAGTGCGGCGAGCCCAACACGCCGCGCCGCTGGCTCGTGTCGGTCCGCCACTACTGCGGCACGGTGGGACTGGTCAGGCATGACGACCGAGGCCACGGGCGAGCTACTCCAGCGTGACCCACTCCGAGATGTCGCGGCCGTCCTCGAAGAGCGCGTCCCGGAGCGCGAAGCCCACCCGCTCCCCACCTGGAGATCGGTTCGGTAGGCCTGATTGGCCAGCGCCAGGGCATCGAGCGTCGAGTTGGGGAACCGGTCGACATCGAGTTGTTGGAACAGGCCCGGGGCAACCTGCTGGCGGAAGTCGTCGACATGTTCCTTCGTGACCGTAGGGTCCAGTGGCGCGCCGCTCACCTGCTCGAGCGGCTATGCCCGCACCCGGATGGCGACATCCTGCGCCCGGCCCGCGCTCGCTGCTTCTCGATCGCCCGCAGGCCGACGTGGGTGAAGGGACACCAGATGTCGGCGAAAACTCCGATGACCGCGCTCGTCGAGGTGCTCGAGCTGCCGTCTTTCGCGTCGGCGGATGACCGACGGTCCTGGTGAACCGGACCCGTCGCGTCCTCTCGGTGGGCCGTCAACTCGCTCGAGCAGCCTTGCCGTTGAGCGGATGTCCGAAAAGCGCGTTGAACATGCAGATGTCGAGTGCTCCGGCGGCAAGTGACACGAGGCCGACGACAGCGAGGGCCCACCATCCTCCGCCGAGGAGCCCGCCGATGACAATCAGCGCCACACCGGCGATGACCCGCACCGCCCGTCCCGTATTCGATGCCATGAACCTTGAGAATCCCATGATCAGCACCCCTTCTCTCCGTTGCTGTTGCGCCTCGCTATTCACGCCAACTTGGTGAACAGTCGTTGCACCTCCTCGAGGGGATACCCCGACTCGGCCGCCTCGTCGGGATGCTCGATGCAGTAGGTCAGGCCACTCGCGATCAGCCGAAAGCCGACTTGTTCGAGCGCCTTGGTGGCAGCACTCAGCTGGATGACAACTTCACGGCACTCGCGCCCTTCGGCCAGCATCGTCTCTACGGCCTGCACCTGCCCTCCGGCACGCCGCAATCGCTTGCGGAGGTCTTCGACGACCTCGTCAGGTAGTTCCACGACTGCTCCTCCTTCATCGAGGGGATGTCATCTGCTCGGTCGCTCCGGGGTCAGTGGGAGAACGTCACTTTCGGGAGGATCCGCCCGAGCCACTTCGGTTGGTGCCAGTTGCTGTGTCCTCCCAGGCGGAGGATCACCGGGAGCAGGACGAGGCGGACAACGAGCGCGTCGAGGGCCACGGCGATGGCCAGGATCACGCCCATCTCCTTGGGGGCCAGAGGTCCCGACAGGGCGAAGGTGAGGAAGACGGCGATCATGACGGCGGCTGCCGACAGCACCACCCTCCCGGACGTGCGCATCGACCCAACCATGGCGTGCTCGGGGTCCGGGTGGGTCTCATAGCGCTCCTTGGCCGCCGACAGCATGAACAGCGTGTAGTCCATGGCCACCCCGAAGACCATGGCTCCGAAGAACAATGGCGCCCAGGCATCGATGAAGCCCTGGGGTTGGAAATTAAGCGGGCCGGCGAGGAACCCGTTCTGAAAGATGAGGCGACCGATCCCGAAGGCGCCCGCAACCGACAGGGCGGTGATGAGCACGCCGAGGGCGGCGATCAACGGGGCCCCGAGCGCGATGAGGAGCAGCAGGAACCCGAGCACCCCGAGGATGCCGAGCACCAGCGGCGTGTCAGAGGACAGCGACTGTTGGAGGTCGTGGTTCTCGGCCGCAGCGCCTCCGACCAGGGTCCCGGCGGGAAGGACCTGGCGCAAGTGGTCAATGGTCGCCCCGGTCGTGGTGGTGGATGGACCGGAGGTCGGGACCACCTGGTCGAGCGTCCATCCGGCCTTGGTCGGCCCCGGGACGACGCCGGCCACGCCCGAGGTGTGGGCCAAGGTGGTCAGGGCCAGGTCCTGCTTCCCTTCGGGAACCAGGACCTGGAGGGTGCCGGGCGCACCGGGTCCGAAGGCCCCGGTGACCTGGTAATAGCCGACCCTAGCGTTGGCGCTGGCCGGCACGATGGTGATCGAGGGCATATTGGTCCGCAAGCCGATGACCGGAGCTGCGGCAAGGAGCAGCACGATGAGTGCCGCCGCGCCGGCCGGGAACGGATGGCGCCACAGGAACCGGCCCCAACGGTGCAGCATCCGGTCGAGGGGGCCCTCGCCCTCGGGTCGAGGCCCCCGGCGCAGCCGGATCCTGCCCTTGTTGATATTGGTGCCGAGCTTGCCGAGCACCGCCGGCAGAAGGGTCAGGGTGGCAGCCAGCACCGCGATGACCGACAGCATGATCCCGAAGGCCATCGATCGGAACGCCGGGCTCGGCACGATGAGGATGGCGGCGAGCGAGGCGAGGACGGTCAGCGCGCTGAAGGCGACGGCCTTGCCGGCGGTGTCGACCGTCTCGGCCACCGCGGCGACGATCGCTTCTCGGTCACCCGGTTGCGCGTTGCGGCGTTCGAGGGCCGACCGGAACCGCATGACCAGGAAGAGCGCGTAGTCGATGCCCAAGGCGAGGGCGAACATGAGGGCGAAGTTGAGTGCCCAGATCGAGACCGGCGTGAACTTCGTGGTGATCACCAGTGCTCCCGCGGCGACCAGCAGCCCCGCCATGGTGAGGAGGAGGGGGAGCCCCGCGGCCACCAGACTGCCGAATGCGATGACGAGGATGATGATCGTCACTGGCCAGGACAGCAGCTCCGATCGGAGCATGGCGGACCGGTTGGCGTTGTTGAAGTCAGCCCAGAGCGCACTGCTTCCCGTCAGGGTCACCGAGACGCCGGAAGTGGACAGCGCGCCGAGCGGGTTCGCCAGTGAGTCGGCGGCCTGCACCATCTTGTTGGAGTCGGCGGCGGATCCGGCGGTGATCACCGCGGTGCGACCGTCCCGGGAAAGCGAGACGCCGGCCTGCGGGGCCACCACCGTGGACACCTGCGGGTCGTTGCGCAACAACATGGTCGCCCGGGCCACGGCGGCCAAAGCTTTCGGGTCCGACGCAATCGGGCCTTGGTGGTCGACCACGACCACCTGCAGCGCGGTGGCCCCGAGACCGGCGAAGTCCTTTTCGATGATGGCCCGGGCTGCCACGGACTGGCTGTTGGATGCCTGCCACCCGGCACCGGCCAGCGCGCTCTCGACGTGGACCGCGAAGAAACCGAAGATCATGAGCACGAGCAGCCAGGCAATGAGGATCCGACGGAAGTGGGTGGCCGTCCAGGTACCGAGCCGAGCGAATCGGCTGGTGTGGCTCGCGTGATCCGTACCCCCGATCTCTTGGGCGCCCTTCGCTGATTCGGCGGAGGGGTCCGAGCCCACGGCCCTGGCTGACGCCTCTGGTGCATCGAGACCGGTTGCTGGCCTTGCTGTCATGGGGAGCAATCCTCCTGTGTCGCCTGCGGTCGCACCCATTCGGGTGGAACGCGTGCTCGGATACCTGGGTGGGTATCGGGAACCCTAACAGGATACCCCCCTGGGTATCAAGCGACTTCGGCGCAACGCGGGTGTCGTGCACCGCAGACGACGCCGTGGCTCAATTCGAAGTGGTGGAAGTCGGCGTGCAGCGAACCGCTGAGAGCGAGGTTTGTAAGGGATCGATCGCACCAGGAGGAAAGGGCGCAATCCCTTGTGAGCAGGCGCGTGTCGCTCCGCCACGCTCACTCAGGTTGGGTGTCAGCGCTCGCACGATTTCTAGCGGCTCATCCCAGGGCGAGTGGTACCGGATCTCGTTCGGTTCTACGCGAACCTCGGGCTGAAGACCCTGATGCCAGCCGGTGGTCCTGCCGGTGCTACCTCTTGGAGATCAGCAGTCCGTGTTCCGCTAGGAAGGCAACCTGCTCCGCATGCATCGGCTCGGGCGGTTCCGTGAACCACCCATGTTCCACGCCCGCGTTGATGAACTGCTCGCCCTCGATTTGGCAGAGGAATGCGAGTCCGACGGGCGAGTCCATTCCATGGAGGTAGTGGCTCGGGTACTCGATGTAGCCGAGGAGCGGCCCCGCATGGAGCTCCAGTCCGATCTCCATGGCTGCGACCCTGCTGACAGCGGCCCTTATTGGCTCTCCGAAGCGGACCGTGCCGCCGGGGATGTGCCAGAGGCCCGAACACGGCCCCGATGCCCGCTTCGTAAGGAGGATGCCAAGCGGACTCTGTACGACGACCTCCACGGTGAGTCGTGGAACCTTGGAATAGATCTCCTCGAACTCCGAATGGGGCAGTTCACCCCTTGGATCCGCTGATGACGGCGGCGACGCCGATCGACCGGTCACAGCGGCGCGGCATCGGTTGCGAGGTGGGAGCGACGAGCCCGCGGGTCGAATGTCAAGCTTCCCCTCTCGTGTGCAAGCAACGACATTGAAGGTAGCTCGAGCATGCGCCTTGGATCTGAGCAAGTCCGGCCACCGGTCGACCACCCGTCTCGCACGGCGCTCCACCGAGCCCTACGTGAAGATGATCTCACCACCGGCGGCCATGGCGAAGAACTCCCCGACGGTGATGATGTCCATGACCTGGTCGATCAGGTCCTCTTCGCCTAGCTCGAACAGGTCCGTCGACGCCTTGCACGCGTAGATGCCCGCCCCCGTGTCTGCAATCATCTCGACGAACTCGGGGATTGGGGGAATGTCGAGCTTCTCCATCTTCTTCTCGAGGTAGTGGGTCATCACCGACGACATGCCGGGTAAGCCTCCGGCGATCGTGGCAAGGTGCAGCCCGGGATTGCCGACGGTGGCCACCTTGATGTGGTCGATTGTCGAGCGATGGATGACATCAAGTCCGAAGAACGTGAAGAACAGATTGGCTTCGATCCCTTCGGCGCGGGCACCGTTGGCCATGATGAGCGCGGGATACACGCCCTCCAGTGAGCCCTTGGAGACGATGATCGATACCTTTTCGATCGGATCACTCATGGGGTACCTTTCTGTTCGATCGGATGCCGCTGGCCCGCCTAGATGCAGCCACGCGGCTTGGGAATTCCGGCGATCTTGGCAGCTGTCTTGGCTGGACCCTTCGGAAACAGCTGGTAGAGCTCCTTGATCGAGACGCCAGAGGTCTTGCCGAGGACCCGAACGGTCGGGCCGCTTCCCTTCTCTATGTACTCGGCCCGCATGAACTTGATGACCTGCCAGTGGTGCTCGGTAAGCACGTCGATGCCCTGTGCCTTGGCGATCTCCGGTGCCATGGCTTCGGTCCACTTGCCCGGGTCCTCGAAGAAGCCCTCATCGTTGACCTCAACTGTTGTGCCGCCATAGATGGCGCTGGACATGGTCGGCTCCTTTGCCGTTGATCCGATGGATGGTGCTGGGGTCATGGGACGCTCTGGATGTGCTTGCCCTGGGTGGGCATTGCAGTACCGACGCCGGGAAGGTCATGGCCCGGCAGGAGGCTGTGCCAATAGAGCGGTTGGAACATCAGCTTGCCCAGGTGGTTGAGTCGAGACTCCTTGAGCAACGGCAAACCGACCGAGGTGGGGAAGTGCCCGGGCAACGGCTCCGTGTCGTAGTTGAAGTCGATGAGCAGTGCCTTGCCGAACCCGGTCTCGATGAAGCAGTTGGTATGCCCGTCAAAACTCCCGTCGAGCGGCTCGCCTGCCAGGAAGCGCCTGACGTTCTCGACCAGGATCTCCCCCTCGAAATGAGTGACCGAGCCTGCTTTGGACGTCGGCACGCCGGCAGCATCGCCGATGGCGAAGACGTTCGGCTTGGCCATCGACTGCAGCGTGTGCTCATCCACCGGTACGAAGCCCAACTCATCACCGAGGCCGGGAGACCTTGCCACGTAGCTGGCCCCCCCGTGAAGTGGCACGACCACGGCCAGGTCGAAGCCGACCTCGCGTCCGTCATAGGAGATCAGGCGCCCTGCAGATCCGTCCACCTCGCCCGTATTGAATTCGGTCACCAGGGCAACGCCCTTCTCCTCAAGCAACCCGGCCAGAGCTTTCGCCGCCACCGGCTTGGTGAAGGCGCCGTCGAGCGGGGTGACGTACGTCAGTTCCACCCGATCGCGAATGCCGACCCGCTGGAAGAACCAGTCGGCCAGAAAACAGAATTCCAGGGGGGCAACCGGGCACTTGATGGGCATATCGACCACGTTGACCACCAGCCGGCCTCCGTCGAATCCCTCGAGTGCATCATGGAGCGCCGCCGCTCCCCCGACGTCGTAGAAGGTGAAGACCTTCTCCATCCACCCAGGCCCGGTGAGTCCCTCGGTTTCCTCTTCGACCAGGACAGAGCCGGATGCGACGACCAGGGCGTCGTAGCTCAGTTCGGTGCCGTCTCCCAGATGCACGATGTCCGACTGGATGTCGACGCGCTCAACTGGGACCAGGCGGAACTCGATTCCCTTGTGGAGTTGGTGCCGCCGAGAACGGACGATCTCGGTGCTGTGCGTCAACCCGAACGGCACGAAGAGCAATCCCGGCTGGTAGACGTGATCGTCGTTCTGATCGACGACCACGATCTCGACGTCGTTGCCGGGACAGAGACGCCGCAGCCTGTTGGCGCTGAGCGTCCCGCCCGTCCCCCCGCCGAGGATCACGATCCGCTTGGCCATGATCCCATCCTGGGTCACGTAACACAGCGCCAACAGGGTCATTCGTCCCCACTCCGGTCGGCTCGGTGACGGCACCGGCCACTGTTCAGAGGCTGCCGGCACGTCCCGCAGGCGCCCTCGGGCGGCGACCAGTGGCTTCCGAAGCTGCCGCCACGGATATCACCATTCAGTGGCGTTCCGACGCGGACCCGGCGACCGCCGCCTGGGAGAGGGGGTCGTCCCTCTGCATTACTGACCGGCCCCGAACGCCCGTCGCGACCTGAGGGTTGAAGGAGCGCTCCCACCATGCACGCCGAATACGGGCGCCGAGGCGATCTGCCTGGGCACCAGCCCCGATCCACCGCCTTGAGCCGGACGGACGCCCCTGACTGTGGCAGTTTTGTCGACGTGCCCTGCCCAGTTCTGTCGACACTCCTGAGCTGGTGGGCTATCGACGGAACGCCGGTGAACTGGGCCCACGGTGACCAGGCCGAGACCATTCCCCACGCCATTCGGATGGGATTCTCGGCACCCAAAGGTCAGAGGGGGGGCCTGCTACCTCCTGCTGGGTCCGCCCCCGGCTACTCCAACTCGTCATCGGCCGGGGCACTCGTCAGGAGCTTCCGCCAACGCTCTTCGGGCACGTGGGCCGGCTTGGTCGACTTGAGGAAGTCCTCGAGGACGGCCAAAAATCGGTCGGCGTCCCGCCATGGCAGAAAGTGCCCGGCGCCTTCGAGGATTTCGAGCCGTGCGCCGGGGATGGCCTCGGCGGCCCGGTAGGCGTGGGCCACGGGGATGATGCGGTCGTGATCACCCCAGACGATGAGGGTCGGAACTGCCGAAGCCAGGTAGAGCCGGTCGTGGGCACTGACCCGCTGACCGGCGACGTCGATCACAGAGCGCACCGTGTTCACGAACGCCATCTGTGCATGCCGGTCGGTCAGGGTGGTGTAGCTGCGCCACACCTCGGTCAGGTTGACGCCCGGGTGCCAGCCCACACGCTTGGCCACTGTGCCGGGCCACTCAGCTGCCTCGCGGATCCGCGGGTGAAGCAGCAGGGGGAGCACGTACTCGGCCCCGGGCAGGGTCACTGCCTTTAGCAGCGGGCTGACTTCCTTGCCAAGCCCACCGGAGGCGACGAGTACCAACCGCTCAGCCCACTCCGGAAACTGATAAGCGAACTGCATGGCGACACCACCACCGAGGGAATGGCCGACCAGGGTGACCCGCTCCTTCTCCAGCACGGTGAGCAAGTCTCGGATCCCGCTCGCATAGGCGCCCAACGAGTAGTCGCCACGGGGCTTGGCCGACTGCCCGTGCCCGAGCAGGTCGGGGGCGATCACCGTGTAGTGCTCGGCCAGGGCGGGCATCACCGCCCGCCAAGTCGTCGAACTTCCGGCGATCCCGTGGATCAGCAGAACGGTCGGTCCTTCGCCGGCCATCCGGTAGCTGACGTCGTGTCCATGAATCCGCACCGTGCGTGAATGGAACAGACTGGCTTTCACGGCTNNTCGCGATCTCCTGAGCATTTGTCCATCATGATCGTGACAGTGTTAACTGTCAAGGTATGGTTACAGTGGTTACTGTCACCGTTGCCCAGCCTGTGGTTGACTGAATTAGTGGACGTTCCCGACGATGTCGCCGCATACGGGCTGGCCGAGTTGGCCACCCGCTCGGGCCTGTCGGCGCGGACGATCCGCTTTTACCAGTCCGCCGACGTGCTGGCGAGGCCCGAGCGGCACGGACGATCAGCCATCTATCGCGAGCACCACCTGGAACGACTCCGCCTCATCGCTGAACTCCAGGACCGGGGACTCACACTCAGCGCCATCCGGCATTTACTTGGCAGACGGGCCAGCCCGGGCATGTCGGTTGGCGACTGGCTCGGCCTGGACGAGACGCTGCGAGGACCCTGGTCCGAGGACCGGCCGAAAGTGGTCGGCGACGACGAGCTCGTCGATGTTCTCGGGACCCGACCCGCAGGGTTGCGAAGCAAGCTCGAACGGTCACGCTATCTGGAGCGTCAACCAGACGGGTCGTGGTTGGTTCGCAGCCCGGCACTGCTCGACCTCGCTCTCCAGCTCCAAGACGCCGGTATCGACGTCGAGCTGACCGGCCAGGCGACGGATCTGCTTCGTCGAAGGCTTGCTCGAGTCGTGGATGACCTGATCGTTTTGTTCGCTGGACGAACCGCCACCGGAGTCGCCGGATGGGCCTCAACGGAGGATCTGGCAGCGTCCCTCCGTGCTCTTCGCCCTATTGCGCGAGAGGCAGCCGGGATCATCCTCGCCCACGAGGTCGAACGCGGCTTGCAGGGCCTTCTCCAGGCAGGGCCAACTGCTATCCGGCGCCACCCTCAGAGAAGTAGGTCACGACGTCGACGCTGACTACCCGTCCGAACCGAGGCATTCAACCGCCGGCAACCACTCGATCGAGCGCTGCATCGCCTGTCCAACCGCGAAGTGCTTTGGTTTGGTGGGGTAGAGACAAAACCCGCAAGACCAGGGTGGGGGCTTGCGTGGCGCAGCCCATTTCCCACGCTAAGGGCCCCGATTTCCCACGAGCCTGGTCAGACCCGCCACGGGCCGCTACCAGCGGTTATCGCCTGCCCCTCCCGACACACACACATCGGTGGCAGCGCAAAATGCGTCGCGCATCGACCAGCAAAGGCCCGGCGCCCTCAGAATGGCACCGGGCCAGTGCTGGGTTGAGCGCCGGTGTCTTCGACCACGGGAGGGGGGTGCTGCCCGCCGCGCTGCGCTGCTGCCCCGGCAAGGACGACCAGCAGGACGCCGGCCAGCTGTGAGGCCGACAGCTTCTGGTGGAGCACGAGCAGGCCAAGCACCACGCCGATGGCCGGTTCGAGGGCCATGAGGGTGCCGAAGGCCGTGGGGGTCATCTGCCGGAGGGCAAGCAGCTCGAACGAATAGGGCACGACGGGCAGCAGGATGGCCAATCCGACGCCTGCTGCCACGACAGCGAGAGTCAGGTGGCCTGCGGCCTGTGGGATGCCGATGATCGCTGCCGTGCATGCAGCTACGGGAATTGTGAGGGCGAGGCCGCTGATGCCGGAAAATCGGGCACCGACTCGCCGGGTGAGGAGGATGTATGCGGCCCAGCCGACTGCAGCCAGGCCTGCGTACCCGACGCCGACAACGCTGATGTCGCCGTGCCAGGGTTGGGTGACGAGAACGACCCCGACGCCCGCAGCACCCACCCAGAACAGAACTCTGCGGCCTTGGCTGTGCACCGCGGCGACGGTCATCGGGCCGAGGAACTCGATGGCGACCGCTGTCCCCAACGGGATGTGCTCGATCGCTGCCAGGAAGGCCACGGTCTGGAGGCCCGTCGTGATCCCCAAGCCAAGGAGCACCGGCGCATCGCGCCAGTGAAGGGATCCCAGCGGAGGACGGGCGATGACCAGGAAGATGACCGCTCCCGCCGTCAGCCTCAGCCACGCGATGCCACCGGGGCCAACCGTCGCGATCAGGTGCACCGACAGGGCGGAGCCCAGCTGGACCGAGAACATGGCTCCGATCGCGAGGGTCCACGGCGGAACGGAGCCCGCACGAGGAATCCGTTCGCTCATGTGCCGGGATCAGACATTGGGCAACCCACCGCGGGTCGGCGATGACGCGCCGGGGTCGAAGACCGCGAGCGAGAACCTCGCCGGCTTCGGGGTTGCATTCGCGTAGGAGTGCGGGGAGTCACCAGCAAACGAGGCTGCGTCACCAGTTGCCAGGGTGATCACCTGGTCGGCGACCTCGATCGTGAGTTCCCCATCGAGCACGTGCACCAGCTCCTTGGTGCCGGACGTGTGAGCCTCGCTCGCATGTCGATCACCAGGACCGAGCAGCCAGTCCCAGAGCTCGACCACATCCGGAGGATCAGTGCTGGCCATCAGGATGCCGCTCCCGCCGTTCTCGCCGTTCCACAAGACGGCGCCCTGGCCTAAACGGGCGACCTTGACCGGCCTCGATTCTGGCGCCTCGACCAACGCTGGGAGCCCAACGCCGAGCGCGGCACTGAGTCGCAGGAGCGTGCCGACGCTCGGGTTCACGGCTCCCTGCTCGACGCTCACGACCATCCGGCGACTGACGCCTGCCGCATTGGCCAACTCGTCGAGTGTCCACCGTCTCGAGAGCCGTTCAGCCCGCACACGCTCGCCGATTGCCGACGCCAAGCTGGCAGTGGCCTCGTCCATTCGTGCAGGATACTGCACTATCCAGGCAGCAAGACCAAGCACCAGGCACCAGGCACCAGGCACCAGGCACCAGGTACCAGGCACCAGGCACCGCGCACCGGGCCCTCGGCCAATGGGTCCTCGAGGCTCCCGCCTCCGGCATCACCGTTCAGGGGCGATTCCGACCCGGACTGGCCGAACGCCGCCTACGAAAGGCGATCGTCCCCCGCATTGTTGACCTAAGGGGCCCTGACGCGCCCGTCGAGACGACGCGGTGGAGGAGTGTTCCCGCCATGGACGTCAATAACGGGCGGGGCAACCCGCCGGGGCACTTGCGCCGACCAACCCTCTCGAGCTGGACGGACACCTGTCGACGTGCCCCCGCCCAGTTCTGTCGACACCCCTTGGTTGGTTGGTTGTTTGGTGGGCTACCGACACAACTCCGTGGCCACCTGGAACGCGGTGCCAGCAAGGTGCGTTTCCCACGCCATCGCTCCAGAATTCGCACACTCCTAATCAGGCCACTTTTCCGTACCAAGGGACTTCAGGCTCAGCTGGTCACCCTGGGCGAAGCACACCGCCGAATATCACCGTCGGCACTGCATTGTATGAAAGTCGTCACACGGGACCGGTTTCCACCCGCTGGGCGACGTCATGCGGGGAACTTGCCTCTCTGTGCCAGACTGGCTGGCGCCGCGTGCGAGGAGAGGGCAATGGGCGAGGACGTCGAACCGGTCGGTCTGGCGGAGGCGATCGCCCAGATTCGCGCCGAGTTGGTGGCGGCCATCCAGGAAGGTGCGGGCTCCCCGGTCAAGTTCCGACCTGGGCCGATTGAGCTTGAATTTCAGGTCGATGTCACCCGTAGCAAAGGCGCTAGTGGCGGCGTCAAGGTCTCGGTTATCTCCCTCGGCGCTCAGGGACGGCGCGATCGGACTGACACCAACCGGGTGATGGTGACACTGACCCCCGTGGGCGACGGGGGCAATGAGATCCTGGTGGGTGACGTCGGCTGGGAGTAGCCCTCGATCGTCGGAGGTGGAGAAGTGGATGAGGCCCGCCTCGTGCGCACCCGGGTCCGTCGGGATCCGGCGAGCGGTGGCTACGCATTCGGCTCGGGATACGTCGTCGCATCCGGCGTCGTCCTGACCGCAGCGCATGTCCTCGAGCGAACGAAGGACCAGGCGGCCTCGGTTGGCGATGTGGCCGAAGTTCTGGCCTGGGGGTCGGAGGACTGGCAAGGTGCGGAGGTCACCTGGGCCGATTCCGGTTTCGACGTGGCGACCTTGCGCTGCGACCTACCCGCGCCGGTCGGCGACGTGCGCTGGGGCCGGCTCGTCGGCTCCGAGCCGCTCGACTGGAAGGCGACGGGCTTTCCTTTGGCCTCCCTCGAGGATCACGCCCGGCGTGCCGAGCAATCATTCGGTCGGGTCGGCCCGCTCGGTCAGAAGCTCGAGGGTCGCCTTGCCCTGACCGTCGAGTCTCGTTCGCCGCTCGAGGGCAATGACGGGACCTCGCTGTGGGCCGGGATCTCGGGTGCGGCCATTTTCAGCGGCGAAGTACTGGTGGGGGTCGTGCTCGCCGACCCCGAGCGCTATGGCACGAGTCTGGAAGGCCGGCGGGCCGAGGCGTTCATCGCGGTGCCGGGGTACCTCGCTGCCCTTGGGCACCAGCCCCGCATCGAGGAGGTCTCAGGTGGCTCTCGTGAGCCCGGACTCGCAGACCTGTGGAGCACTCTGCCGGCGCGCAACCCGACCTTTACCGGCCGCGACGAGGACCTGGCTGCCCTGGAGACGAGGGGGGGCAACGACCCGCTGGTTGTCGTCGGGCTGGGCGGTGTCGGGAAGTCCTCGGTCGCCCTTGAGCACGCTCACCGCCGATTGGCATCGGGGGCTGTCGAGCTGGCTTGGTGGTTCCCGGCCGGGAACCGCGGCTCCCTGCTCGCACGTATGGCCGCCTACCACCGCCAGGTGACCGGGATTGAGGGAACCGACGCCGAGACGGCGGCCGTCCAGATGCGCAACTGGCTGGAACGCTGCCCCTACCGCTGGCTGGTGGTCTTGGACGACGCCGAACCGGGGTGGATCCGGGACATCCTCCCCTCCGCTGACAACGGCCAGGTCGTGCTGACCTCCCGGCAGACCGGCTGGCCCGACGGCTTCGGCGTCAGGGAGCTCGGGGTTCTCTCCCCAGAAGACGCCTCCGCCCTGCTCGCCACCAAGTCCGGCCAGCCCGACGACGAGGAGGCACAGGCCCTGGTGGAGGATCTGGGCCGCTTAGCGCTATCGGTCGAGCAGGCCGGTGCCTTCATCAGCAAGGCCCGCTGGTCCCCCCACCGCTACCGAGAGATGCTCGACCAGGAGCCGCTCCGTCTCCATGGCGAAGACCTTGCCAAAGTGGACTCGACCGTGGCCCTCGTCTTCCAGCAGTCGCTCGACCATGTGACGGGCGGAGACGACGACCACCGCGCTGCGATCGTGCTCGGGGTGCTGGCCTACCTGGCCGCCGACGACATCCCGGGCACCCTCTTCGATGCCGACGTCGTTGCGAACGTCCCTCTCTTCGCCGACCTCGACCCCCTCGACGTCGATCTGGGGCTGGCCGAACTCGAGGACTACTCGTTGCTTCACCGCTCCGAGGAGGCGATCTCCGTCCATCGACTTGTCCAGACGCTCATGCGTCTGCATCTGGCCAACACCGGTCGCCACGAGGCCTGTATCGAGTCGGCGGTTCTCGGTCTTCGAGGCGCCCTGCGGGCTGGGCACCAGTCTGGGTCCTTCGTCTCGCAGCTCTTCCCGCACGTCCGGGCGGTGACCACGTTCGCTGCCGAACGGGGTGTCGCGCCGGAGAGCACCGTCAAGATTCTCCTCGGGACAGTGTCAGCTCTCCTCGATGCCGGCCAGCTGGACAGTGCTCGCCCACTCCTGGACCGAGCTAAAGCGATCTGTGACCGGGACCTTGGGCCCGATCACCACGACACTTTTCGGTGTCGCCTCGAACTCGCACACTGGCTCAATCAGTCGGGGCAGCTCGATGCCGCGACTGTTGAGTTAGAAGGTCTTCTTGACGACGAAATCCGGGTGCTAGGGCCCGACCACCAGGACACCTTCGCCACTCGGGGCACCCTCGCCACGGTGCTTGCGGAGTCCGGGCAGGTCAAGGAGGCCATCGAAGAATCCCGGAAGCTCCTCGATGACGAAATTCGAGTCCTTGGATCCGATCACCCCAGCACGCTCATCACCCGCAACAACGTGAGCATTTGGCTCGGCCGCCTAGGAAGGACGGCGGAGGTCGTCGAAGAGTTCCAGAACCTCATCGACGATCAGATCCGAGTGTTGGGACCTGATAATCGTGAGACCTTGAGGGCGCGGGGCAACCTCGCTATCTGGGTCGGGCACTCCGGACGGATGGAGGAGGCCGTTGAGCAGCTCCGTCAGGTCCAGTCGGACCAAACGAGAGTGCTCGGTCCTGACCATAGCGACGTGCTCGACACGAGGCGAGACCTCGTAAATGCGATCGGCAAAGCAGGTAACCGCGATCAGGCAGTTGAGGAGTCTCGAGGACTGCTCAACGACAGGACCCGCTTGTTCGGGCCCAACCACCCAAAGACCCTTCGGACGCGCCAAGTTCTTGCCCGCTGGACCATAGAGAATGGGCAAGCAGAAGCAGCCCTAGGGGACCTTCGTCGCCTGGTGGATGACCAAGTCCGAGTGCTCGGGTCCGACCATCCGGATCTCCTCGACACCCGGGGAACGCTGGCCGCCGCGCTCGGTCAAGCGGGACACCTGGACGAAGCTATCGAAGAGTTCGGGCGTCTACTCGATGATCAAGCCCGAATGCTCGGGCCGAACCACCCTACGACTTACCTGACCCGGCTAAACCTTGCCGTCGGTGTCGGGCGTGCTGGCTCGTTGAATGGGGCCGTCGAGGAGCTGCGACACCTTCTGGATGACCAGGTCCGCACGCTTGGATTGGATGCGCCCGACATTATGGAGACTCGCGGCGCCCTCGCCTACTGGCTTGTGCAGTCGGGAGATTTCACGGCGGCTTCTGAGGAGTATCGGCTCCTGTTTACCGATCAGCAGAAGGTCCTTGGAGCGGACGCGCACGTCACGCTTACTACCCACTTCAATCTCGCAGTCACAACGGCCGAGTCCGGGTACGTCGATGCAGCCATCGACGAGTCACGGTTGCTCCTCGCCGACCAGGGTCGAGTGCTCGGGCCAGCGCACCCCGACACTGTTCGTACCCGTGAAGCGCTGAATTTTTGGATGAGCAAGCAGCTGTTGAGCTGAGTGGCGGTGAGTGAGTGAGTGAGTGAGTTGAGTGGTTGGTTGGTGGTGGTTGGTGGTGGTTGGTGGTGGTTGGTTGGTGG
>PMFN01000049.1:0-18555 GCA_003155135.1 Acidimicrobiaceae bacterium
GAGCGGAGGGCACCGAAGTACTCGCTCAGCACATCGCCCTCCGAGTCGTACGGGGCCATCGTCTGCTCCCAGGACGTGCTGGGCGTGCCGGCGAGCGAGAGCGTCCCGAGGGGGAGGTCGTTGGTCGCGAGTGTGAGACCTTCGGCGCTCAGCGCGGCGGGGATGGGCAGGTTGGGCTCGGGTGGGCTGGCGACCGCGGGCAGCGCCTTGTCGTTGAGGCGCACCGAGACGAGCTGGGCCGTGACGAGATAGCGCTGGTCCGTGAGGAAGAGCGCATTGGTCGGGTAGCAGGTCTCGAGCACCAGGAGGGACTCCGTGGACGGGGAGTAGACGGGTGAGCCCTTCTGGACGACCTGGTGCCCGGTCACCTGGTAGGTGAACGTCTGGCACGGCGTGACGAAGTCGATCTCCGAGTGCACGGCCAACTGGTTGATGTGGCTGAAATAGGTGACGTCGTGGGCGGCGAACAGGGTGGTGCCGGGCTGGCCCGGCCACGAGCTGCCATCTGCGTGGCCGACGGCCACATTGATCTGCGAGTCACCGTCGCCGGCGAGGACGGGAGCTGCCATGCCGATCTCGCTCGCCGAGACGACACCTTGGGCCTGGCTCCCGCCGTTGATGAACGGCGGGCACACCGCGGTTGGGACCACCGGGTCGAAGCGAGAGATCCGCCCGGCGGCGGCGATCGCCGCGTTCTCGGCCGAGAGGAGGCTGTCGCCCGTCTGTTGCGAGTGGTAGAAGAACCAGCCGACGTCGGCGGCGATGGCGAGGCCGGCCAGGACCGCCGCGATGCCGATCCACCAGAACGGCTTGCGAGGCGCCTTGGGGGCCACCGCTTGGCGCGGCGGGGCCTGCTGCGGTGCGGGCTGGCCTCTCGGTGGCCCAACATTGTGAGCATGCATCGTCTCGACCGCTTCGCTGTCGGTGGTGGAGGCCAACGGCCTGGCCCGAGCCCGACCGGAGCCGCCGACTCGGCACCGGGCAAGGCAGCGGGCCACGACGAGACTACAAGGCACGCCCCGGNNCACATCGACTCGAGCCCGAAGGTCTTGTCGGCGTCCTCGAGGCCGTTCAACAGCGTGGTCATGATGCGCGCACCGGTCTGGCCGAACGGGTGACCCAAGGCGATGGCGCCCCCGTTCACGTTCAGCTTGTCCCACTCGATGCCGAGGTGGCGGGCGGAGGGGATCACCTGGGCGGCGAAGGCCTCGTTGATCTCGACCAGGTCGATGTCGTCGATCGTCATGCCGGCGCGCTTGAGGGTCTGGCGGATGGCCTCGACCGGGCCGAGGCCCATGATCTCGGGGTTGAGCCCGGTCACGCCGCTCGCCACGATGCGTGCAAGTGGGGTGATCCCGAGCTGGGCTGCCTTGGTGTCGCTCATGACGACCACGGCCGCGGCACCGTCGTTCAGGGGACAGGCGTTGCCCGCCGTGATGGTGCCGCCCTCGCGGAACACGGGCTTCAGCTGCGAGAGCCCCTCGAGCGTGGTGCTCGGGCGGGGCCCGTCGTCCTTGGTCACCACGGTCCCGTCGGAGAGCGTCACCGGGATGATCTCTCGCTCGAAGAAGCCGTTGTTCTCCGAACGCACGGACCGGGTCTGCGACAGCAGGGCGAACTCGTCCTGCTCCTCGCGGCTCACGCCCTCGAACTCGGCCACGTTCTCGGCGGTCTGGCCCATGGCGATGTAGACGTCGGGCAGGCCCCGCTGGGGGCTCCACGGCTCGGTGAACGTCGACGAGCGGGAGGCGGTGCGCGCCTCGGCCTCAGCGAAGAGGGTGTTGTGGGGGCCGGTGTCCGATGCACCGTTCATGTAGCGGCTGACCGCCTCGACACCGGCAGCCACGAAGACGTCACCCTCGCCCGCCCGGATGGCGTGGGCGGCCATGCGGATCGTCTGCAGCGACGAGGAGCAGTAGCGGTTGACCGTGACACCGGGGACGTCGTCGAGCCCGGCGAGCAGGGCGACGACGCGCGCCATGTTGTAGCCCGCCTCACCGCCGGGCTGGCCGCTGCCGAGGATGAGGTCCTCGACGTTGTTCGGGTCGAGTTGGGGGAGCTTGGCCAGCACGACCTTGACCGCCAGGGCGGCGAGGTCGTCGGGACGGCACTCGACGAGCGAGCCCTTCACGGCACGGCCGATGGGGGTGCGGCCGGTGGCGACGATGACTGCTTCGGGCATGGAGTGCTCCTTTGAGGCCTTGGTGGATGCTGGATGGCTCGACGGTCGCCGCGGTTACCCACTGGTAATGAACGTGGCGTCGGCCTAAGAGTAATCGTGTCACCGCACAGCGTCGATTGCGGTGGCCGGCGGGGACGCAGAACTGTAACGTGTTCTATTGACGGGCTGCGGCCTGGCCGTCGACAGTGGTGCGATGTCGGGGCGGATCGCCGCGCCTGACCGGGGAGGGGACCGGATGCGGATCGGCTACACCGAAGAGCAAGAGGCGCTCCGCCAGGAGCTCCGGCGCTACTACGCCGAAATGCTCACGCCCGACGTGGAGGCGGACCTCGCCACCAGTTCGGGCATCGGCCCGACGGTGCGCAGGCTCGTCCGGCAGATGGCCGCCGACGGCTGGCTCGGGATCGGGTGGCCGACCCAGTACGGGGGGCAGGGCAGGTCGGCGATGGAGCAGTTCATCTTCTTCGACGAGTCGATGCGCGCCGGCGCTCCCGTGCCGATGCTCACCATCAACACCGTCGGACCCACGTTGATGGACTTCGGCACCGAGGAGCAGAAAGCCGAGTTCCTGCCCAGGATCCTGGCGGGGGAGATCCACTTCTGCATCGGCTACACCGAGCCGAACGCCGGCACCGACCTGGCGTCGCTCACCACCAAGGCGGTGCGTGACGGCGACGAGTACGTGATCAACGGGGCCAAGATCTACACGAGCCTGGCCGGCGGTGCGGACTACATCTGGCTGGCCACGCGCACCGATCCCGAGGTCTCCAAGCACAAGGGCATCTCGATGTTCATCGTGCCGATGGACACACCGGGCATCCGGGTCGTGCCCATGCACCTCATGGGCACGCACAACATCAACTACACCTTCTACGAGGACGTGCGGGTCCCGGCCGCGAACCTCGTCGGTGGCGAGAACAATGGTTGGACGCTCATCACGAACCAGCTCAACCACGAGCGGGTCACCCTGTGCTCGCCGGGCATCATCGACCGCTCCCTCGCCGACGTGCGGGCGTGGGCGCAGTCGACCAAGCTGCCCGACGGGCGCCGGGTCATCGACCAGCAGTGGGTCCAAGAGCACCTCGCCCGGGTGCGCGCCGAGCTCGAATACCTGCGCCTCATCAACTGGAAGGTTGCCTGGCAGGCCACCCAGGGCCGTCTCGACGTGGCGGACGCGTCCTCCATCAAGGTCTTCGGCACCGAGTTCTACCTGCGGGCCTTCCGCCTGCTCATGGAGGTCATCGGACAGGCCGCCTACCTCCAGCGGGACTCGCCGGGGGCCGTGCTCGCCGGACGCCTCGAGATGTACGCCCGCTCGATGATCATCCTCACCTTTGGTGGGGGGACCAACGAGATCCAGCGGGACCTGATCGCCATCTTCGGGCTCGGCATGCCGCGCTCGCTGCGCTGAGCCCTACGACGAGACGAGGACGGACATGGACTTCTCCTACAGCGAAGAGCAAGAGGCGGTGCGCGAGCTCTCGGTGCGCATCTTCACCGACCAGGCGACCCACGAGCGGCTAAAGGAGCTCGAAGCGGACGCCGATGAGCACGGGCCCTTCGATCGCCAGCTCTGGGGGGAGCTGGCCGGCGCCGGCCTGCTCGGCATCGCCCTCGGTGAGGATGTCGGCGGCTCGGGCCTCGACTTCGTCGCCGCCTGCCTCGTGGTCGAGGCCGCCGGGCGCACCGCCGCCCACGTGCCGGTGGTCGAGCACCTCGTCTACGGCGCGGCGGCGATCGATCGGTTCGGCACCCCCGAGCAGCGCGCGCTCCTGCTCCCTGGCGCTGCCGCCGGCACCACCGTGCTGACCGCCGCCCTGGCCGAGGCGGCGGGCGACGTCGTCGTGCCCGCAGTCACCGCCCCCCTCACCACGGCCGCGCTGACCCCCGATGGTGGCTGGCGCCTCAACGGCACCAAGGCCTGCGTCCCCGCCGGCCTGCTGGCGGACTTCGTGCTCGTCCCGGCGAGTCTCCGAGACGCCGAGGGCCAGCCGGCCGGCTCGGCGGTGTTCGTGGTCGCCACCGACGCCACCGGGGTGCGCCGCACCGCCCAGCAAGGTGCGGCACGGCCCGAGGCCATCATCGAGCTCGACGGGGTCGAGGTCGCCGACGGCGACCGCCTCGGTGGCGACGGCGCGGCCGTCGCCACCTGGATCGCCGAGCACGCGACCGCCGCGCTGTGCATCGAAGAGGGAGGCGCCTGCGCCTCGGCACTGACGCTCGCCGCCGAGTACACGAAGACGAGGGAGCAGTTCGGCAAGCCCATCGCCACGTTCCAGGCGGTGGGCCAGCGGGTGGCGGACGCCTACGTCGACGCCGAGGCGGTGCGCCTCACCGCCTGGCAGGCGGCCTGGCGCCTGTCGGCCGGCCTGCCGGCCACCGCCGAGGTGGCCATGGCCAAGTTCTGGGCGGCCGACGGCGGCCAGCGCGTGGTCCACGCCGCCGCTCACGTGCATGGCGGCGTGGGAGTCGACCGGGACTACCCGCTGCACCGCTTCTTCCTCCTCACCGAGCAGATCGAGCTGACCCTCGGTGGCGCCACCGAGAGCCTGCTCGTGCTCGGCGGCCTCCTGGCCTCCGAGCCCGCCTGAGGCCTCGCCGTGGCTCAGTAGCCCGACGACGGCGCCTTTGCGGTGGTCGGCGTGGTCGTCGCCGCCGACGACGGGTGGACCACGAACCAGATACCGCCGATGCCCTGGCCCTGGGTGCTGGTGCCCGAGTCCGGCGCGTAGCGGTAGAGCGGCATGCCGTGGTAGGTGACCACCCGAACGCCGTGTGCCGCCGCCGTGGTGCCGAGCTTGCCCACGCCTGGCCCCCCCTTCGGCGCGGTCGTGCCCGCGGGCACGGTGAGCGGCGGCCAGAGCGATGCGCAGCCACCGGTACAGGTCGCCTTTCCGGCGGTGCCGTCGGGCGTGTAGCGGTAGAGCGTCGCCCCCGACGAGGTGACGAGCACCTTGCCGAGCGACCCGCGAGCAGTCGCCAGCACCACGGGTGAGCCCTTGGCGCCGGCCACACCGGCTGACACCAGCAGCACTGCGGCACCGAGCGCCACGCCGACGCCGAGCAGCGCGAGCCCGGCGTGCCGACGCCTCGGGTGCTCCGGCGCCTGACCCGGGAATGGGTCGCCCCGATGGCCACGTCTGACCCGCTCGGTGGTGGAGGTGGGAGTGCGCAGCATGGTGATCCTTCCGTTCTCCGACGGCCCACGCGGCGCGTCAGAGGTAGTACGGCCGGAGCGGCCCGCGGGATTGCGAACCGGGAAACGAATGTGTCGAATCCGAAGTCGGGCCTCATGCGTACAACAGAGGTGCCAACATCGCGCATGGAACGAGACGGCCCGACCGACGAGGCCCTCCTCGCCGGCCTTGCCGCCGGTGACGAGCTGGCGGCGACGGCCTTCGTCCGCCGCTACCAGCGACGCATCTTCGGCCTGGCGGTGGGCATGGTGGGCGATCCGGCCCTCGCCGAGGAGATCGCCCAGGAGGCGTTCCTGCGCGTGTGGCGCCACGCTGCGGTCTACGACGCTCGCCGCGGGGCCGTCGCCTCGTGGGTCCTCACCATCACCCGCAATCTCGCGGTCGACGCCATCCGCATGCGCCGCAGCGTCCCGGTTGACCCCGACGACTTCGCCCGCACCGCACTCGTCTCGGATGACCGCTCCCCCGAAGAGGCGGCGGTGACGGCCGATGCGGCGCCGGGCCTCCGCCGCGCGCTCGCCACATTGCCGCCCGACCAGCGCCGGGCCCTCGTGCTGGCGGTGGTCCACGGGCACAGCGCAGCCGAGGTGAGCGAGGAGGAGGGCATCCCCCTCGGCACGGCCAAGACCCGTATCCGTGCCGGGATGGCCAAGCTGCGCACGGCGTGGGTCGGCGGACAGGTGACGAGATGAGTGAGCACGGCACGCGTCCGGACTGCGAGCCGTTCGGCGAGGACCTTGTGCTCTTCGCCACGGGCACGCTGAGCGGTCCGGCGCGCACCGAACTCCTCGAGCACCTGGCCGCCTGCCCCAATTGCCGGATCGACCTCGAGCAGTACGCGGAGACCGCCGACGCGCTCCTCGGCCTGAGCGGTGGCGTCGAGCCCCCGGCCGGCTTCGAGGTGCGCGCCCTCGAGCGCATGGGCGTGAACGAGACGGTGGTGCCCATCGGTCGCCGGTGGCGTCGGCGGGCGCTCGCCGTGGCCGCCGCGGTGGTGCTGGTCGTCGCCGGTGGCGCCATCGGCGCAGGGGTGATGAGCGGCGGCCCGGCACCGCGCCCGGCCGAGGCGAGCGGGTCCATCCACGTGGCCTCGCTCGACTACGACGGCACCCGGGTCGGGCACGTGACCGTCTCGGGCGGGGACGAGCCGTGGCTGCTGATGTCCCTTTCGGGCACCGGCTGGGACCAGCAGGTGACCTGCGAGGCGGTGCTGACCGACGGCCGCCACGTCGTCGTCGGCAGCTTCTGGGTCGGCTCGGGCCCGAGCGTCTGGGGTGTGCGCCTCCCGGTTGCCCCGAGCGAGATCAGCCGGGCCGTCGTCCTCGATGCCCACGGTGACGTGCTGGCTTCCGCCGAGCTGCGCGCCTGAGCGCGAGGCCCGGTGCCACGGGACCTCCGTCGGTTTGTGGCCGGCCGCTCGGGGTACCCACTGTGCGCCGCGCGAAGCGGCAACTGCGGCGCGAGCGAGGAGCATCGAGATGAGCAGACCGCGGACCGACACCCGGGCCTCCGTCGGGGCGTCGGCGTCCGGGCGGGACACCTCCCACGCCCGGCCCGACGGCGTCGACGACAAGACCGTCGAAGCGGTGGGCAAGGTGAGCGAGGCCCTCGAGTGGGTGGAGCGGGCGCGCGGGCACCTCTACTCCTTCCATCAGGAGATGGGCCACGCGGACCTGATCCTCGGCGAAGCGGCCGACGCCTTGGAGGACGCGGGCCACCCCGAGGTGGCCGTGCGTCTGCGCAAGGGGCTCATCGGGTGCAACGTGCTCGACGGGCGCTGGACCTTCCAGGTCGTCGAGGAGTTCGACGACGGCTACTACGCGTCGTTCCGCCACCACGAGCGCTCGGTGCGCGACCAGCTGATGGCGGGTCGCCGCCACGTCTACGAGTCAGAGATGAAAGACCGCGAGATCGACCCGGCCCGCAGCGACCAGCGGCGCCGGCCGAGCGGGGACGGGTCGACGGGCTGACTCAGCTGACCAGCTCGGCCATGGTCTCGAGCGTTGCCGGGTCACCGCTCACGAGCAGCGAGGTGGCGATGGACTCGCGCCAGGCCTCGAGGTCGTCGCGGATCTTCTCCTTCGGGCCGATGAGGGCGATGTCCTCCACCATCGAGGTGGGCACCGCCGCGGCCGCCTCGTCCTTGTGGCCGTCGAGGTAGAGGTCCTGGATCTTGACGGCCTCCTCCTCGTAGCCCATGCGGGCGAAGACGTCGAAATGGAAGTTCATCTCGCGTGCCCCCATGCCCCCGACATAGAGGGCGAGGAACGGGCGGAAGGCGTCGGCGGCTCGCTCCACGTCGTCGGCGATGACCGTCGGCGCGAAGGCGATGACCTCGAAGTCCGCGGCACTATGCCGCGCCCCGGGTCGGGCGAAGCCCTCGGCGAGCGACGCCTCGAAGGACTTCATGGCCTTCGGGGAGAAGAAGATGGGGAACCAGCCGTCGGCGATCTCGGCGGCGAGTGCGACGTTCTTCGGGCCCTCGGCGCCGAGGATGATCGGGATCTCGGGGCGCAGGGGGTGCACGATCGGCTTGAGCGCCTTCCCGAGGCCGGTGCCGCCGGGATAGGGGAGCGGGTAGTGCGGGCCGCTGCTCGTGACCGCGGACTGGCGGGCGACCACCTGGCGGACGATGTCGACGTACTCGCGGGTGCGGGCCAGGGGCTTCTCGAAGGACTGGCCGTACCAGCCCTCGACCACCTGGGGCCCCGAGACCCCGAGCCCGAGCACGAAGCGCCCACCGGAGAGATGGTCCATGGTGATCGCCGCCATGCCCATCGCCGTTGGGGTGCGGGCCGACAGCTGGCAGAGCGAGGTCCCGAGACGCACCGACGTGGTCTGCGAGCCCCACCAGGCGAGGGGCGTGAGGGCGTCGGAGCCGTAGGACTCCGCCGTCCAGACCGAGTCGTAGCCGAGGCGCTCGGCCGCAGCGATCATCTCGGCGGCCCCGGCCGGCGGCCCCGACCCCCAATAGCCGAGCTGGAGCCCGAGCACCATGTCCTTCATCGCACCGCCCCCTTTTTCGGCCGTGTGGCCGCAACGCCCAAGTTAGTTGTCTGTCATCTTCGCCACGTAGTGCTCGGCGAAGACCGTCGCACTTTGTATGCGCGCGGCGATGGCCTGCTCGGCGGTGGCGCCGGGGGCGATGCGCGCGAACCACCACGGCGCGCAGATCATGTCGGTGACGCCACGCTCTTCCATCCGCCGGTACAGGTCCACGCTCGGGCGCTCGCGGAGCGACAGGTAGATGGCGTAGGGCTCGTGCTCCCGGCCGGCCGCCCGACGGTACTCGGCCAGGGTGTCGAGGTGCCCGAGCGCCTCCACCTCGCTGTAGGCGCCCGCGGCGATCCACCCGTCGCACAGCTGGGCCGCCCGGCGGAATGCCGGCGCCGAGTGCCCGCCCCCGAGTATCGGGACGGGCTCGCTCGGCGAGGGGTTCATCTGGCAGGGCGGCACGTCGTAGTACGTGCCGTGGTACTCGACCCACCCGCCCGACCACAGCGCCCGCAGGGCCGGGATCATCTCGTCGAGGCGCTTGCCGCGCGTCGCGAAGTCCTGGCCGGTCTGGTCGAACTCCTCCTTGCACCACCCGACGCCCACCCCGAGCCGGACCCGGTTGGCCGAGAAGGCGGCGGTGGTGCCGACGGTCTTGGCCACCGTGATGAGGTCGCGCACCGGGGCGATGTAGACGCCGGTCGTGAAGGTGAGCTGCGAGGTGATGGCCGCCAGCGACGCGATGGTGCACATGGGGTCGGGCCACGCCGTCGACTTCTCCCAGCTCGGGGCCCCGTCGTCGTCTTTGGCGTAGGTGTAGTGGCTCTCGAGCTCGGCCGGGTTGAAGAGGTGGTCGGAGAGGTAGAGGCCGGCGTAGCCGAGCTCGTCGCAGGTTCGTGCCAGGGTGGTGAACTCCTCCACCGGCACGAAGGTGAGCGCGTGGTGGAATCGCATCGGGCTCGCATCTCCTCGGCACTCGGGCGACGCCCGGATCGGGCACCGTGGCTGCTGATACTAGAACGCGTTTCACCGAATGGCCTGGTGGGCCGGCGAGGAGAAGATGAGTGCGCTCATCCGAGCGAGGGGCCCGGATCGTGGTGCAGCTCGCCCTGGAGGGCCACTCGCTCCAGTGGCGCACCCGCGCTTCGGACTCGACCTGTTGCGCACGAGTTGGAACCAGCTGCCGCAAGAATCCGTCGGCCTCGAGGTGCGTCGTCGGATCCACAAAGGACGCCAATATCGGCAGGGCCGCATGCTGGAGTCCTGAGCAACGCGAAGAAGGCGGCTGGTCCTGTGGAGGATGATGGTCGGGAAAGGACTCGTGACCGACGTGGCCGCCGACACCACCGAAGACCTCATGACGGTCAGCCGGACCAAGGTCGCGACTGCTCCCGGGCAGGGGCTCGCGAAAGAGAACGTGTTACAGTTTTGCGGCTTTTGCAGCCTGGATGGACCAGGCGCGCGAGGAGGGGGACTCTGCGATGTTCCTCGAGGAAACGCCCGAGCAGGGCGAGCTCCGAGAAGAGTTGCGCGCCTACTACGCCGAGCTGCTGACCCCTGAGGTGAAGGCCGCCCTCGAAGAGGCCGGGGAGTCGGGCGAGGCGTGGCGCGACACCGTTCGGCGCATCGGCAAGGACGGCTGGCTCGGCATCGGCTGGCCGACGGAGTTCGGTGGCCAGGGCCGCCCGGCCACCGACCAGTTCATCTTCTTCGACGAGACACGCCGGGCTGGCGCGCCGTTCCCCTTCGTGACCATCAACACGGTGGGCCCGACCCTCATGCGCTTCGGCACCGCGGAGCAGAAGTCCTTCTACTTGCCGAAGATCCTCTCGGGCGAGCTCAACTTCGCCATCGGCTACACCGAGCCCCAAGCTGGCACCGACCTCGCCAGCCTGCGGACCCGGGCCGAGCGCGACGGGGACGAGTACGTCATCAACGGGAACAAGATCTACACGAGTGGGGCGGACATGGCCGACTACATCTGGCTGGCCGCCCGCACCGACCCCGAAGCGCCCAAGCACAAGGGCATCTCGATCATCTCGGTGCCGACGAGCGCGGCCGGCTTCGACTGGAGCCTGATCACCACCGTCGGCGGCTTCACGACGACCGCCACCTATTACGAGGACGTCCGGGTTCCGCTCGACAGCCTGATCGGCGCCGAGAACGAGGGATGGCGCATGATCACCCTGCAGCTCAACCACGAGCGGGTGGGGCTCGCCGCCTGGGCGGGGATCGCCCGCCAGGTCTTCGACGAGGTGCTCCACTGGGCGGCCACCACGCCTGGTGACGGTGGCACCGTGGTGCTCGACCAGCCGTGGGTGCAGCTCGACCTGGCGCGCGCAGAGGCTGAACTGAGCGCCATGTGGCTGCTCAACTGGCGGATGGCCGCAGCGGTGGCCGCCGATGAGGTGACGGCGGCCGAGTCCTCCTCCATCAAGGTGTTCGGGACCGAGCGCACCATCGAGATCTACCGGCTGCTGCTCGGCATCGTCGGTGCGGGTGGCTACCTTCGCTCGGGGTCGCCGGGCGCGCTGTTGGGCGGCCAGCTCGAGGCGCTGGCCCGCCAGGCCCAGATCAACACCTTCGGGGGCGGCGTGAACGAGGTCCAGCGCGAGATCGTGGCCATGGCCGGGCTCGGCATGCGGCGAGCCCAGCGATGAACGCCCGGTGAGCGCCGACCACTCCGAAGAGCTCGCCGCACTCGTCGGCCGGCGCAGCGGTGCCCCCCAGGTCGCCCCCGACGCCGTGAACCTGGCCATGATCCGCCACTGGGTCGAGGCCATGGGGGACGAGAACCCCGTCTACCTTTCCGAGGAGGCGGCGACCGACGCGGGCTTCGGAGGCATCGTCGCCCCGCCGACCATGCTGCAGGCCTGGATCATGCGCGGTCTCAAGGCCTCGCTCGAGGCCGAGTCCCGGCGTGCGGAACCCGAGACGACCGCCGGCTCGGACAACGACCGGATGATGGCCCTCCTCGACGACGAGGGGCGCACGTCGGTCGTTGCCACCAATTGCGACCAGCACTACGTGCGCCCGCTGCGCCTCGGCGAACGGCTCGTCACCACGTCGACCATCGAGGACATCACGGCCGAGAAGAAGACCGGACTCGGTGAGGGGCGCTTCGTCACCACCCGCATCGACTTCGTGTCGCTCCCCGACCTCGGCGAGCACGCGAGTGTGAGCGAAGAGGTCGTCGCCGCCGGCGAGCCGGTCGCGACCATGCGCTTTCGCATACTCAAGTACCGACCGGGCACCGCCAAGGGCGCGGAGGTGCGCGACGGGGATGGCGGCCCGGCGCGCCCGCGCCGCCCGAGGCCCGCCCTCACCCAGGACAACGCCTTCTTCTTCGAGGGGACTCGGGCCGGGAAGCTCCTCATTCAGCGCTGCGTGTCGTGCCACACGCTGCGCCACCCGCCGCTGCCGGCCTGCGCGGTCTGCGGGTCGCTCGACTGGGACACCGTGCAGGCGTCGGGGCGCGGGGAGCTCTACAGCTTCGTCGTCGTGCACTACCCGAAGGTGCCGTCCTTCGACTACCCCCTCCCCATTGGGCTCGTCGCACTGGAGGAGGGCACGCGGTTGGTGGCCGACCTGGCGATCGATCCGGCCGAGCTGCGCATCGGCATGCCCGTCGAGGCCGAACTCGTCAGCTTCGACGACGAGCTGACCCTGCCGGTCTTCCACGGGCTGCCAGCCGAGAGAGACGAGGGCGGGTAGATGGACTTCACGTTCAATGAGGAGCAGCGCGCCGTGCGCGACGCGGCGAGCGGCGTCTTCGCCGGCATGGTCACCCCCGCAAGGGTGGCTGAAGTCGAAGCCGGTGACGAGCGGATCGACCGCGAGCTGTGGTCGGCGCTCGCCGCCTCCGACCTGCTCGGGCTGGCCGTGCCCGAGCGCAGCGGAGGAGCGGGACTCGGGCTTCTCGAGCTCTGCCTCGTACTGGAGGCCCAGGGTGCAGTCGTGGCCCCCGTGCCGCTGTGGGCCGCGCTCGTGGCCGCCGCCCTTCCCATCGCCCGCTTCGGCGACCCCGAGCGCTGGTCCCCGCTGCTCAGTGCGGTCGCCCGGGGTGAGATCGTGCTCAGCGCCGCCCTCAGCGATGTCACCGCCGGCTCATCCACGCGCCCTCGCATCGCCGCCCGGCCCGACGGGGACGGCTGGCGCTTGAATGGCGTCGCCCACGCCGTCCCGTCCGCCCACATCGCGCAGGGGGTCCTCGTGCCGGCCCGGACCGCCGGCGGCGAGATCATCCTGGTGGTGGTCGACCCCCACGCCGAGGGCGTCGAGGCCGAGCGCACGGTGACCACCAATCGAGAGATCCACCCCCATCTGCAGTTCGACGAGCACGTTGTGCCCGCGCGCGACGTCCTGGTCGGCGCCGAGGGTGGGGCAGAGGCGCTCGAGTGGGTCGTGGGCGTCGCCGCCACCGGGCTGTGCGCCCTCCAAGTGGGGATCTGCGAGGCGGCCCTCCGCCAGACCGCAGCGCACCTGAACGAGCGCGAGCAGTTCGGCAAGCCGCTCTCGAGCTTCCAGGGCACCATGCTGCGCGCCGCTGACGCGGCCATCGACATCGAGGCCATGCGGGTCACCCTGTGGGAGGCGGCGTGGCGGCTCGACTCGGGGCTCGACGCCCGCGAGGCCGTCGCCGTCGCCAAGTGGCAGGCCGCCGAGCGGGGCCAGGGCGTCGTCCACGCCACCCAGCACCTCCACGGCGGCACCGGGGCCGACATCTCCTACCCCATCCACCGCTACTTCCTCTGGGGCAAGCAGTTGGAGCTCCAGCTCGGTGGACCGAGCGTCCAGCTGGCCCGCCTCGGCACCCTCATTGCCGAGCGGGCCGCAGCCGGAGGCCAGCGGTGAGCAGCGGTGGTCTCGGCACGCGTACCTACGACTCGGTCGCCGTCGGCGACGAGCTCGAGCGACTGGTCCTGCCCATCACCCCCACCCTCATCGTGGCCGGGGCGATCGCCAGCCGCGACTACCAAGACGTCCACCACGACCGCACCCTCGCACAGCTGCGCGGTTCTCCGGACATCTTCATGAACATCCTCACCACCAACGGCCTGGTCGGGCGCTTCGTCACCGACTGGAGCGGCCCCGCTGCGGTGCTGCGCGACGTGGTGATCCGGCTCGGCGCACCCAACTACCCCGACGACACCATGACCCTGACCGGGATCGTGACCGCCAAGGCCGATCCCGACGCCGACGGGCGGCGCGGGGACGTCGAGGTGACCGTGCGCGGTGCGAACTCGCTCGGTGACCACGTCACCGGCACGGTCACCGTGTCGCTTCCCCGCGAGGGCGTGCGGCGGTGAGCCAGCACAGCTTCGCCGGCAAGGTGGCGATCGCCGGCATCGGGGCGACCGAGTTCTCGAAGGACTCGGGCCGCTCGGAACTGCGCCTGGCGGTCGAAGCGGTGGCTGGCGCCCTCGCCGACGCCGGTATCGCGCCCACAGAGGTGGGCGGCATGGTCACCTACAGCTCGGAGACCAACCCCGACGTCGACATCGCCCGCAGCCTCGGCATTGGCGAGCTCACCTTCTTCAGCCGCATCCACTACGGCGGCGGGGCGGCGTGCGCGACCATCCAGCAGGCCGCCCTGGCCGTCGCATCGGGCGTGGCCGACGTGGTCGTCTGCTACCGGGCGTTCAACGAGCGCTCGGGGAACCGCTTCGGGGCCGGTGTGCAGGACCGCGCACCGATGGCCAACGCCGAGAGCGCCCACTTCGCCTTCTACATGCCGGTCGGCCTGCTGACCCCCGCCCAGTGGGTGGCCATGGCCGCCCAGCGCTACCTGCATGTCTCGGGGGCGACGAGTGAGGACCTCGGCAGGGTGGCCGTCGCCGACCGCCGACACGCCGCCACCAACCCGAAGGCCTGGTTCTACGGCCAGCCCATCACCCTGGCCGAGCACCAGGAGAGCCGCTTCATCGTCGAGCCCCTGCACCTCCTCGACTGCTGCCAGGAGACCGACGGGGCCCAGGCCATCGTGGTCACCTCGCTCGAGCGGGCCCGGGACCTGCCCAACCCGCCGGCCGTGGTGGCCGCCGCCGCGCAGGGCTCGGGCGAGGGCCAGGACATGATGACCAGCTACTACCGCGACGACCTGTGCGGCCTGCCCGAGATGTCCGTCGTGGCCCGCCAGCTCTGGGCGACGTCGGGACTCGGCCCCGACGACATGCAGGCGGCGATCCTCTACGACCACTTCACCCCCTACGTGCTCTACCAGCTCGAAGAGCTCGGCTTCTGCGCCAAGGGCGAGGCCAAGGACTTCGTCGCCGACGGCCGGATCGAGCTCGGCGGTGCGCTCCCCATCAACACCCACGGCGGCCAGCTCGGCGAGGCCTACCTCCACGGCATGAACGGCATCGCCGAGGGCGTGCGCCTCGTGCGTGGCTCGTCGGTCAATCAGGTGCCCGAGCTCGAGCACGTGGTGGTGACCGCCGGCACGGGCGTGCCGACCAGCGGGCTGATCCTGGGCGTCGACCGCTAAACCGGAGTGCTGCGGGGCTCCGGGAGCCCCGCCGCCCCCGGGCGCTGCTCGTTACACTCGGCGCAGTCCGAGGCCAGGAGGCAGACGTGGCACATGACCCGATCGTCACCGAGCGAGTGCGCGACCGCGACAGTCTCGAGCCCCACTTCGTCTTCGCCGAACAAGAAGGGCGTGCCGCGGCCCGGCTCGCCGAGTACCGGGCCGCCGGGGGGCGGCCCAATATCGTCGTGATCCTCTTCGACGACGTCGGCTGGGGCGACTTCGGCTGCTACGGCGGCGGGGTGGCGGTCGGCGCCCCCACGCCCAACATCGACCGCCTGGCCCGGCGGGGGACGCTCCTCACCTCGTGCTACTCCGAGCCCTCCTGCACCCCCTCGCGCGCCTCGCTCATGACGGGGCGCCTGCCGATGCGCCACGGCCTGCTGCGGCCCCCGATGTACGGCCAGCCCGGCGGCCTGCAGGGCGAGGTGACGTTCCCCTCGCTGCTCTCCGAGGCCGGCTACGTCACCCAGGCCGTCGGGAAGTGGCACATGGGCGAGAACGTCGAGTCCCAACCCCAGAACGTCGGATTCGACGACTTCTACGGGTTCTTGTCGGTGTCGGACATGTACACCGAGTGGCGCGACCCGTACTTCTTCCCCGAGATCGTCTACAGCGAGGAGCGGACGAAGTGGGTGGAGAACCTCGCCTTCAACAAGTGCTTCGTCCACGCCACGCGCGGAGGGGAGACCGAGGACGTCGAAGAGGTGACCATCCCCGTCCTCTCCACGCTCGACGACAAGTGGGCCGCCTACTCGCTCGACTTCATCCGGCGCATGGCCGAGCCGGCGCGTGACGAGCGCCAGCCGTGGTTCCTCTACCACTGCACCCGCGGCGCCCACTTCGACAATTACCCCCTCGAGCGCTTCCTCGGCTCCTCGCCGGCCAAGCACCCCTACAAGGACACCATCATCGAGCTCGACGACATCGTGGGGCGCCTCGTGGCCGAGCTCGAGGCGACCGGGCAGGCGGAGGACACCTTCATCTTCTTGTCCTCGGACAACGGGCCCGAGATGGAGACATGGCCCGATGCCGCCTACTCGCCGTTCCGCAGCGCCAAGGGCTCGACGTGGGAGGGTGGCCAACGGGTGCCGGGCATCGTGGCGTGGCCGGGTATGGTCGCCGCCGACCGGGCCACCGACGGGCTCTTCTCCCAGATGGACCTCTTCAACACGCTGCTGCGCCTCGGCGGGGCCGAGGGGTCCATCCCCTTCGACCGCTACATCGACGGGGTCGACCAGACTTCGTTCCTCTTGGACGAGGCGGGCGAGTCGAATCGCAAGTTCGTCTACTACTGGCTCACCAACGTGTTCTCGGCGCTGCGGGTGGGGGAGTGGAAGTTCATGGTGGCGTCGACGTCCGACGACGACCGCGACTGCCTCAACTTGGGCGGCTTCACCGGCGTCACCCAGAAGTACTCCCACGGCCGGCTGTACAACCTCTACCTCGACCCGAAGGAGAGCCACAGCTACATGATCCGAAAGCTCGCCTACATCGACTCGTTCACCGGAGGGCTGCGGGACCACCTGATGTCCTTCGGGAAGTACCCGCCCCGCCAGCCGATCGCGGCGATGAGCTGAGCCGACCGCACCCCGGGCGAGGCGTGCCGCTCGGGTGATGGGGGCAGGCCAGGGGAGATGCGCGTAGCGTGCGGTTCGGAGAAGGACGGTGCTCAGTGGGCGCAGAGGTCTTCGGTGGTGGAGGGCTTGGCCTGCTGGTCGTCCCCGCTGCCATCGTGGTAGGGCTCGTCTACCTCTTCGTTCGGGGATTCAAAAAGCGCGACAACATGCCGTAGCCGGCANNGGTGGCCTGCATTCTTTTCCCCGTGGCCCTACGGTTTGCGCATGAACCGACCAAACATCCTGTTCATCATGACCGATGAGGAACGGTATCCGCCCCCCTACGAGTCCGACGCCGTCCGCTCGTTTCGAAGCTCACAGCTGAGCGCCCGAGAGTCGATCCGCTCTCGGGGGGTGGAGTTCCACCGGCACTACGCGGGTTCCACCGCGTGCACGCCGAGCCGTGCCACCCTCTTCACCGGGCAGTACCCGTCCCTCCACGGCGTCACCGGCACCGCCGGCATCGCCAAGCAGTCGAACGACCCGGCAATGGGGTGGCTCGACCCCAACTCCGTCCCGACGCTCGGTGACTGGTTCCGTGCCGGTGGCTACCAGACCCACTATCGGGGCAAGTGGCATGTCTCTCATGCCGAGTTGATGATCCCGGGTACGCATGAGGGACTGATGGCATCCGACGACGCCGGCCGCCCGATACCCAAAGCAGTGGAGGCCTATCGCAAGGCCGACCGGCTCGACCCATTCGGGTTCTCGGGGTGGATCGGGCGCGAACCCCACGGGGCGGCCAAGTCCGATTGCGGCACGGTACGCGACGGGCTCTTCGCCGAGCAGGTGGTCGAGTTGTTCGACGAGTTGGCCGCCGCCCGTGCGGACGGCCCGTGGCTGACGGTGGCGTCCTTCGTGAACCCCCACGACATCGCCTTCTCGGGCTTCGGGTGGGAGCAGCTGCTGCAATTCGGTCCGCCAGACGACACCGTCCCCGACGTGCCCGAACCTCCGTCACAGTCCGACTCGTTCGCTGGACGCCCGGCGTGCCAGGAGGCATTCAAGGCGATCTGGCCGAAGATGACCTTCGAGACGGCAACGGATCTCGCCTACCGGCGGCTCTATTACTACCTGCACAAGCTCGTCGATCGGGCGATCGGGCGGATCCTCGAGTCCCTGGAACGCTCCGGCATGGCCGACGACACCATCGTGGTTTTCACGTCGGACCACGGCGACCTCCTGGGTGCGCACGGTGGACTCGTCCAGAAGTGGTGCAACGCATTCGACGAGGCCACTCGCGTCCCGCTGCTCATCGCCGGACCTGGCCTCGAGCCGGCGCCGGACGGGATCACGATGCACACCAGCCACGTCGACCTCATCCCGACGTTGCTCGGGCTCGCCGGCATAGACAGAGAGCAGGCGGCGGCCGGTGTCGCCGCCCATCACGATGAGGCACAGCCGCTCCCCGGCAGGGACCTGAGCGCCGTCCTCCAGGGGAAGTCGTCCCAGGCGTCGATCTCCTCGCCGATTTACTTCATGACTGAAGACGACGTGACCCGTGGGTCCACACAAGTGAACATCCTGTCCGGAGCGCCGTTCGACGCCGTCGCGCCTCCGATCAGCATCGAGTCGGCCCTCGGCACGCTCCCGACCGGTGAGGCCGGCGCACAGGAACTGTGGAAGCTCAACCACTACTACGAGCGTCTCGACGATTGGTATGCCGAACATGGCGTGGCGCCCAACCCGTTCCTCGGTGCGGCTGCCGAGCCGTTCTACGAGCTGCACAACCTCACCGCAGATCCCGAGGAGCGGCAGAATCGGACATCCGAGCAACCCGGCGTGCTGTCGCAGATGCTTTCGATCCTGGATGCGGAGAGAGATGCCAAGCGGCTTCTCCCGACCCTGCGCAATACGCTCGGCTAGTGCCTTGCCAGACACAGTTGAGGGTATCCCCGATCGGCGGGGCGACCCCTGGCGTACCGGTCGCCGAGTATTTAGGGGCACCCGCAAGGCCCGAATGACGGTCCGAAAGGGGATGGCTCAACCGGCGCCCGTCACGGTTTCTCGTCGAGCGCCAGATCGCCGATTCGGGTT